>JAFWMH010000038.1 GCA_017510785.1 Atopobiaceae bacterium
GGTGCCCTGCGCCAGCCAGACCGTCGCGTTCCCATAGATGCCGTCGGCGTCCGCCACCTCGTAGGCCAGGACGAGGGTGTCGCCTATCGCGTACGCGTGCCTGTTGAGCGACGCTGACAGGAGCGACGCGGGGTTGGGGTCGACCCAGTTATTGATGTCTCCCGACCCGTCAACCTGTGCAACGAGTAACTCTTGCGCCAAGGTGGGTTCCGGTGCGTTGCTATCATCTGCGCTGCTTGGGAAAGCGGGGGTGTTTTTCTTGTCTGGAGTCCCCGAGGCATCCGGCGTTGGGATCATGGCGTTCACTGATGGGGCCGATTTGACTAGTTTGCGTGAGGCGGGCGTGGAAGCCGCCGAGTCCATCATAATATCAACCGTATCACTTTCGTCGCCCGCATGGCTTCCAACACTTGCGTCAGTCTCAGGCGTGCTGGCATCGTGGGCGGTGTACGCCATCGGCTCGAACTGCTCCTCGTTCTGGGTTTGACCGCTCAAAGCAAGGCCTACCAGCGTCTTTGCGCCATCTGCCGCAGTTTGGTCGGTGCCGTCGACTTCTGTGGGCGTTTCAGACGCGATGTCTTGCCGATTGTCGGCAGCTGCGTCCGAAGCGATCTGTCCGGCGCTGTTTCCAGAGTCATTAATCTGCCAGTCGTTCGTTGCCTGGTCGGAGGTCGGTAGGTCGGCGATTTCTCCCACGCTGCTGTCAACCGCGACGGGGGCAGTGCTCGGCTCCGCCGCAATCGGCTCGACTACAGCAGGTTCGACTATCGCAGGCTCTACCGAAGGGGTCGATACTATGTCTATGGGTGCTTGGTCGCTGCCTGTCGCGTCCAGCGATGACAGCTCATCGGCGAAAGCCGTGCTCACTGGCATAAGCGCTGCAGTTATCGCGAACGCGGTGACTGCTATTCTCGTTCTCGATACTGGCAGATGATTTCTGGTCATATGTGCCCACTTCCTCTCTGTGTCGCCCTAATAGTCTTGTGCCCCCTGCTATATCTCTTTGATGAGAATGATAGTACATCACTACGTCTGCTGGATGGTTTCATGCGTTGGGATACGAGTTTGCTTGTGGCGATTGCTGAAACTGGCGACCGTGGGCGCAGGGTGCTGGCTTTCATCCGTCGACCAAACTCTTTGGTGGGCTATGCGGTTGGCCTAAAGATTACTGATCCCAACGTGGAGTATCGCGAGCTCAAGTGTCTTTTGCATGCGATGGCCTTTGTCGATCGGAACAGGGTGCAGAACGAAGGGCGGGTTCACGCTTTGGCCAGTCGCAGTGCGGGCAGTGCAGATTCCTAGGGGGAGTTCTCCATACTCCTTCTACCACTCGTTCAGCACATCGATGCTCGTTCGTCCTCTCATCGTGGTCCATGCCCGCCAGAACGATAGGCGCATCCGGTCGCGAGCGCGATCACCGACGCCGACGGAAACCTGTCCGAGAGGCCTGACGAGGGTAGTGTGCCCGTGTGCACCACCGGCTACGAGATGGTCCGCGACGGCTACGATACGTCGAAGATGGTCAAATACTATGTGGGACAGGCCAAAAGCGTTCTTAAACGAGTTGCAGCTCACCTAACAGGATATGGAAACTGGGACGTTTACGCCGATTATAAATATAGAAACGAATGCACGGTCAAGACAATGGCCCTGACACAAAGCGGATACGACAGCATGAACGCACTAGAACGCGACCTAATAGCAAATTATGACGCTTACACAAAAGGTTACAACCGCACGCGCGGGAACCGTAACTAACAACAGACGGCAGCGCACCGCCTGACACCTGACATAGCGAAAAAACACCCGGCACGCTTAGCAAAAAGCGGGTGAATGAACGAGAGGACCGCAAACGCTAAAGAGTAAGGGCCATGAAACATACTCATTGGATTGGTGCATTACGTGTGGGGTCACGGAGACGACGCGTTGGCACATCGGAGATGGGGCAGAACCGCTCTAACGACGAGTTGTCGGCGTTAGGGCATGGCACGCCATTCTAAGGACGATTTCGCGGGTTAAACCGTCGTTAGAATGGCGTGCCATGCGACGATGTCGCGACACGCGAGCGACATCGTGTCGCTTTCCTTGCGACTTAACACTCCCTAGGGAACTGCCGGGAAACACTCGGATGTGGCGGCTCGCTGATGCGCGAGTCGTCACGTGCCCCATGTGCTGAGGTAGCTGTTCCAGTGGTCCAGCAACGTTGATAAGTGCGCTTTGAGGTTGTGCGTGTCGTTAGTCTTGGCGATGTGGTTTTTCTCCATCCAGAGCTTGGCAACGTCTTCGCCATACGTGCTTATCATGCTGCCAATGGTGGAGAGCATGGATTCGGCGTCCGCCTTGTTCTGCGGCTTCCATGTGCCAGCGCCGCCGCTTATGGCGTCGAGCTGGTTCTCGGAAAGCTCGGCCTCGACGTGTGAAATTCTGATTGCCTCGGTGAGGATACACGCCTTCTCCTCGGGCGTCTTCGCCCTCGCGATGCGTCGCTGTTGCTCTTTGGTGAGGTTGAGTTCGTAGCTCATGTTTCGCTCCTTTCTGTTCATTCAATTGCTTTTGCGTCCTGGTGCTTATAATACGCGCGACAAGGCCATGTTTCCCAAAAAAGTAAAGAAGCGAGCGCAAGACGCCTGAAGACGTTTTGCGCTCGCCGAGTGCCGATGCCGAAGTCTGGCACACTCATAAACGGACGGCGAAACCATGAGGGGCGTTTGCGAAGCCGGTCTGTGGAAGCCTGCCGACGAAGCCGCCGCCCGCGGAGCCCTACTTGCGATGCAGCGCGTCGCGCATCCGTTCGAGCTGCTCGTCTCCCTCGGCAAAGTGATGGACGCGCAACGCGGCCGAGCTTACGACCTGGCTCATCTCGTCCATACGCGCTGCCAGAGCCTTTCTCGAGAACTTCTCGCGCTCGTGCTGGAAGGCCTCCTCTGCGGCCGAGCGCCGCTCCATCGCCTCGTTCACGAAGGCGTCCATATGCGTGTTGACGTTGTCTGTAACCGAGGCAGCCATTTGCGCGAACTGCGTAAGGGCCGAGACGGTAAGCGTGGCGTCCACCGAAACGAGCGCTATGAGCAGCAACGACAATGCCTCAATGAGCACGGGATCTATTCCATTCGTGATGTCTATCGTCGGCTGGTAGAGCACATACACCACGAGCAGACCCATAAGGCCGAACAAAACGGTGGCCGGAACGCAAATGCGCCCGTTGATGTTGAGGGGCATGTCGCTATAGTCCCACCACCGCGCGTGCAAGAGCTTCTCCATTGCCCAACTCGTTACGTACTCGAGTACCGCGGCGCCCAAAGCGGTGACCAGGAATACCTGCCACGGCGCCACAACGAGGTCATCGCTCAGCACTGTCTGCCACACTGCAATCATGGCGATAACACCCGTGCCGTATATGGGGCAAAGCGGACCATACAAAAACCCACGATTCGCCCATTTGCGCTCCACGATGGTGCAATAGGTGCTCTCGTAAATCCAACCAAGGACGCTATAAACTATAAACCAAACCACATAACGACTTACCCACATACTACTTCCTTTCCCGCCTCATAAGAAGCGTTTCGCGCAACGAAACGATTTTGTCTGCGATATTTACTACGATGGCCTCCTTGGTCCTGGGCACGTGCGTGATGCCTAGTGGCCACATATGGCATCGAATCACATGTTGCGTCGGTTCGTCCACGTCATACTGCGCGACGGCATTCACGCGTGCGCATTCGGGATGCAGGTAGCTGTGCGTCCAGCCCGAACCATGCCAATCATACATATAAAAGTCGTGAA
Source organism: Atopobiaceae bacterium (assembly GCA_017510785.1). Classification (GTDB taxonomy): domain Bacteria; phylum Actinomycetota; class Coriobacteriia; order Coriobacteriales; family Atopobiaceae; genus RUG440. Next base: position 3,784 of record JAFWMH010000038.1, read on the forward strand.
GAAGCGCGCCCACGAGCAGGGCATTCGTGTTTACGCGCAGGTGGAGACGCCGACAAAACCAAAGGCTTAGCCGCGCCGCGCTCTTGCAGTGCTCAAGCGTGCTCACCGTGCCGTGCTGCGTATACGTCTCCATTTGTTGCACCACCTCGGTGCCCTCGTATGGGGAGAGCGTGGATGCGAGTGTTTGCTCCTCGTTATTGGTTAGATGCATACAGACCCCGTGTACGAAAACATAACGGCGGGGTTTGCCCGTCCGTCGGAACATCTTACGACAAAAGCTATACCACGGACGGGGTATGCGTCATTAAACATATGTGAAACAAACTCCCGGGAAGGCGTCTCGCTTCTTGCGTCCTCGCAAACTCGATTTGTGAGTGTGTCGGGAGCCTCAGTGTTCGAGGCTCTTTGTTCAAACGGCGACTGGACGGTTTGCCGCCGAGCGTATCGGGACTGCGATATCCGAGGTTTTTTCAAACTTCGAGCTGGACGGCTTGTCGTTGCGTGTACCAATAGTGCCAATACCTGAGTTCTTGCTTAAGCGCTGCTTTGGCCCATAAACTTGTGAATTGTGAGTTGAGCTCGGGTAATTTGGGTAAACGTGACACGGAGAGCATGAAAAGCGACGCGGAGGTTATTATGGGAGTCGAGTTCGACCGGGCGGAGATTAAGCGCCGTTGCGAAGAGTACTTCTCGATTTACGATATCACACGCGAGCGCACGCGTGAGATGTGCGAGGCAAAGACTATACACACGAACTTTGTGGCGAGCAACTGCGAGGATATAGCAATAGGGCTCGGGTTCGACCGCTACAATATCGACGTCGCTTGGATTATTGGCGAGTTGCACGACTTCGGGCGCTTTGGTCAAATCGTCGTGACGCAAACATTCCGCGACAGTGGCAAATGGAACCACGCTCACCTTGGGGCTAGCCTGCTGTTTAAGCACGGGCTTATCGACGACCTCATTCCCAATTGGGACGAGGTGTGTGAGGAAGACAAACTGGTAATCGAGAAGGCGGTGTATCATCACAGCGACTTCCATCTCCCGGACGATTTAACCGAGAGGGAGCGAGTGTTCTGCAAGCTTATTCAGGAGGCGGATCAAATCGACATTTTCCGCACCGTCGTAGAGAACGGCTGGGAGACGATTTACGGCCACACCAAGGAAGAGATTCTTGCGTCGGACTTTACCGACGAAATCGTGCAGGTGTTTTATCGCCATGAGCTTGCCGACTACTCGAAGCGCGCGACCTATGCCGATTACCATTTGGCGCATATCGCCCTGTGCTTCGGGATGCGCTCGCAGGCGTCTCGTCGTAGGGTGGTGGAGCAGGGGTATTTGGGCCAGATGATGGACATTGAGTTCACAAAGCCCGAGGTGGAAGATAAGTTCCAGGGGATAAAAGCGGAGGTCAACCAGTATTTGGGTTGTTAGACAACGTTTGGCGTCGTCGGGGTTTGCGCAGGCACTTGGCTCGTCTTTACGACCGGTGCCCGCAGTCCGCAGCCTACATGCCGCCCGCAGACTGTGCCCGTGAGTCTGTCCGTATGGGTTTATCAGTTTGTTCGTGGCTTTTCCCACGTCCTCCTGTTCATGTGGTAAAAAGGGTACTGCAATTTTTGGCGAGAGGTTGAGCATGGGGCTGTTCTTTCTTATTTTTGGTGTAACGTTGACGCTTCTTGGCGTCACCTTCCTTTCGATTACGTTTTTTGTTGCGCGGCAACGGGCTGGGCTCGAGGAGCGCTGCAGTGCTTCGACGGAGGCCACGCTCATCGATGCGGTGAGCCGGTCCACGGAATACAGCAACAGAGTTCACGTTACGCAGCATGGCATTTATGCGTATCAAACGATGGATGGCATGGAAGTCCGCGCGGAAAACGAGAACGGCTACGGCCTGGCCCGAGACGTGCCTGGGCCCCTTGTTACCATTCTTTACAATCCGAACAACCCGACGGAGTTTTTCCTTCCGGAAGAGCAGGCGTCATTCCAAAAGTCCTATCCTGGACTCCGGCGGACCGGTATTGCTCTGCTTGTTTTCGGGATTCTCCTTTTAGTTGCCTGCGTGGTGTTTTGGGCAGCTTAGGCGTTGGTCTTGTGCCAATTGCGACACTATATGGTTTGTCTTGCGTTCGGGATCGTAACTTGACTTGAATGCAGTTTGCTAAGCGGCGCTGTTGGTACACAGGTTGCGGGTTGTGTGCTGGGGGTGCCACTTAGCAGAGAATACGCGGCCTAAGTGGGCCCGCTGGTACACATTCAGCGGGTTGTGTGCTGGGGGTGCCGCTTAGCAGACAAGAGCGGTGCTAAGTGGGCCCGCTGGCACACAGGTTGCGGGTTGAAAAACCCCGTGCTATTTCGCTGGTCGCAAATCGTCCGGCAGGGACGCTTCTTCGCCAAAGTCGAAGTCCTCGCACAGGAGTGCGAGCTCAATGAGGCCAAACATGCTGGTGGCGTAGGGGTATTGCTTTCCGTCGGAGGTGAAGAGCGACCGCTCGCCGAGCCGGCTGCGGAGTTTGTCTAACTTAAGCGCCTTGGAACTGGTGCGGGTATTTGCGCTGGCGCCAGCGCTGCTGCCAACCCCGGCCCCGGTGCCAGCTCCGGCGCCAGCGCTGCTGCCAGGGAAGCTGTACCGCTGGCTTGTTACAACACCGCGTCTGTTGAGGGGAATGTGAAGCATCTCGTCCTTGCCGTAGTCGGTAAGGACCTGGTTAACGCGTCCCCGAAAAGAACTTCCTTGCCAAGGCGTGCACTCAAAAGGGATGAGTTCTCGATGCCAAGGTACGCCAGTCCCTTCGTGAAGTCATCGAATGCGTTGGAGTGGATGCCCCTCAAATAGTTAGAAAGCACATACGAACACGAGCGGCGGAAGTTCGTGACGCCACTTACCACCTCCGCACTCGCGCCGTTTGCCTCAAGGTCCTTGATGTAGGACGTGAGAAGTGCGGCGATGTCTTTCTTCAGGTCGCCCTTAGTAGCTTTTGTATTAAACTGAATGGGAAGGTCGTACTTCCCGGCTGAAAACATGGGGTCAATCATTGGCACCCCTCCTCGCTCGCCTCCATCATACGCCTGCGCGCGGATTGGAACGACGCCGTTCGCCGTGCGCCGGTCTGCCACGTCCCAAAAATGGCAAAGCGCAACGAGCACAACATCGGCGCCGCTAGCAATAGGGTCCAATAATTCGCGCATCTTTGGTTGCGAATGGTTCGAATCCGTCCGCGGCGGAACAAGCAATAGGGCCCAAAACCCGCGCATCTTTGGCATTAAGCGAGTGTCGTACTTAAAATGATAAATAGTAGATAAAAATGTCCGCCAGCACCTAAAGGAATGGGGCTATTATGTAGGTTGGTGATAAGGTCGTTGCGCAAGCAGCGCTCGTTTGCATAAGGGGAGAGACGAAAATGGTGACCCACGCATTCGACGGGCACGCACGTTCGAACTTGGATGCCTCCATGCTTGCTCTGCTGGATTATATGCCCGCCATGACCTTCTCTAAAAGTGCGGAAAGCGGCAGGTATTTGACCTGCAGCCAACCGTTTGCTGAGTTCGTTAACAAGAGGTGTCCCGAAGAGGTGGTGGGGCTAACGGACCAGGACATCTTTGGCGACGGCGCAGCAAGCCGCTTTGCGAGTAGCGACAGAATCGCCCTCTCTATGGACGAGCCGTACTGCTTCTTCGAGGACGTACTCGATGCGGCGGGCGAGCCCCGGAAGCTTCAAACCGTTAAGCTAATCTTCAGTGATGAGGCGGGCACGACCTGCGTTCTTGGCATGTCGATGGACGTTACGAAGGCAATGAAGGACAAGGAAGAGAGCGAGCGCGCGAAGGCTGCCCATAAAGAAGCCCTGAGCACGAGTGCGGTTTACGGGAACATCGTTGAGGCACTCTCGCAGGAATACTTCGACCTATTCTACGTGGACGTGGAAACGGACGAGTACATTGAATACGGCTCACGTACGGAAAGTGACAAACCCACAGCGGAGAGGCATGGAACCGACTTCTTTACGGAATGCAGGAACAACGCCGCCGGGCTTGTTCACGAGGAGGACGTACAGCGCGTTTTGGATAATCTCTGCAAGGAAAAGCTGCTTGCCGAAGTAGAGAAGCGCGGCTCCTACACGTACAATTATCGTTTGATAATGGATGGAGTTCCAACCTACGTTAGCCTTAAGACTACCCGAGTGCCGGGTGACAACCGTCATGTTGTTATTGGCATCAGCAATGTGGATTCCCAGGTGCGCGACCGCATGACCGCGGAGCGCGCGATGGAGGAAAAGAGGTCGTACCTGCGACTGAGCGCTTTGGCTGGAAACCTCGTAGTGCTCTATTACGTTGACCCCGCGAGCGACGAGTATACGGAGTATAGCTCCATGACGAGCTATGGGGACCTCGGCATTGCCAAGCATGGTGCCGACTTCTTCAAAGCCTCCCTCCAGAACGGTTTGAGGATAGTTCATCCCGAGGACCAAGAGCTGTTCCGTTCGCAGTTTACCAAGGAAAACATTCTCAGCACAATAGAGCGAGACGATACGTTTGTACTGGACTATCGTTTAGCAAGCCGTGGGCTCCCGACGTATGTGCGGTTGAGGGCGGCAATGACCGATGAAGACGGAAAGCCCCTGCTTGTCGTGGGTTTGATGGACGAGGACGCTCAAATCCAGCGGGAGTGTGAGTACGCACGCAACCTTTCGGCTGCGAGGGAAAAGGCCATTATCGACTCGCTTACGGGCGTGAAGAACAAGCATGCCTACTCCGAGTGGGAGGAGCGGATGAACGCCGCAATACGCAAAAGCGAGCAGGAGCCGTTTGCGGTGGTGGTTTGCGACGTCAATGGGCTCAAGGCCGTTAACGACTTGCAGGGGCACAAGGAGGGGGACGCCTGCATCAAGAGGGCATGCATGCGCATTTGTCACACGTTTGATCACAGTCCCGTGTTTAGGGTGGGAGGCGACGAATTCGCGGTTATCCTTACCAAGGGCGACTACAAGCGTCGTGCGCAGCTCATGGATGCGATTGTTTCCGTACCCGAGGATTGCTCGCCTGCGCGGCCGGGGGAAACAATAGCTGCCGGAATGGCCGAATATCAGGAAGGCCACCACTTTTCGGTCCTGAGCGTGTTCGAAGAGGCCGACAAGGCCATGTATAAGAGAAAACAGCTCATGAAGGAGTCCGATTCAGCCGACGTCGAGGCGTCTGACGACGAAACGGACCTTGAGTACAATCCAACCTTCAATGTACGCCGGCACATCCTTATTGCCGACGACATCGAGCTGAATCGCGAGAAGCTTGGCGACCTTTTGGAGGATGACTACGATATTATCTATGCTCACGACGGCGTCGAGACTTTGGAAAAGCTGCACAGATTTAAGGATGAGATCGCCCTCGTGCTTCTTGACTTGCGCATGCCAAGGATGACGGGTCGAGAGGTAATCGCACGGATGCAAGTGGACGACGAGCTTATGTCCATACCCATAATCATTCTTACCGTCGACCAGGACGCGGAGCTTGACTGCCTGCTCATTGGCGCCATGGACTTTATTCCAAAGCCGTATCCGGATATTGAGATTGTTAAGGCGCGCATCGCCAAGTGCATTGAGCTTTCGGAGAATCGCGATTTAATACGACGCACCGAGCACGACCGACTGACGGGATTGCTGAACAAGGAGTTCTTCTTCCGGTACGTCGAGCGACTTGATCGCATTCACAATGAGGATGCTTTGGACGCAGTGGTCGTCGATGTGAACAAGCTGCATTCCATCAACAAGCGGTATGGGAGAAAATTCGGCGACGTTTTGCTGCACAGCGTGGGCATTGGCGTCAAGAAGCTTGCGCGCCAAACCGGCGGCATCGGCTGTCGAGAGGGAGGGGACACGTTTTTGCTGTACTGCCCGAATCAGTACGACTACGAGCGCTTGATGGGGAAGTTCCTAGCCGATGTACTTGCCGAGGGAGAGATGGCAAACAGGGTGAGCCTGCGGCTTGGCGTGCTAAAATACGCTCAGTCGGAGCCGGACGTCGAGGGACGGTTTGTTCGTGCCAAAGCTGCTGCGGAAGGTGTGAAGAACGACCCAGGCATGTGGTACAAGGAAGCTGTGGGCTTTTATCGCGCTGCTCTGCCGAAGGGGTTCGACTCGCATTTTCAGGCATTTTACGTGAGGCTTGGATGAACGGATCCATGGTTGCGTGAGCGTACAAAAGGGGTGCGGTGATGGATTGCGCTAAAGCGTTCGAGATTATCTATGCCTTTGCCGCATGCGGGGGTCGTGATGCCAAGCTGTTTGGCGACTCGATGCCCTACGCTCGAGAGGCCTTTGCGCGAGGGCTTTGCGGTGATGCGTTCCCGGAGATTTGGTTCGAGCTGCCGCTCGCTGGAGAACCATGGTTCGACCTGCACACGCTTGTTGCACGCGGCGATGTGCACAGAGGCGATACCTACGCGGGGCTTGGCTCGCCATATACGGACGCGCTTGCGTGGTTTGCCACAAGCGGCTGCACGCGTCAGCTTGCCTTAAGCTTCGACTCGCATACGGGTGCAGTGACGAATCCCGCAGTACAGTTGCTCTTGGCTGGCGAGGACGTTCTTGCGCCGCGCGCGTTTCTTCGTGCGGCGGGCTGCGGCGACCTTGCGCAGGCATACAGCGCGTTTGTGCGCAGTATGCCCGAGGAGTGGTATGCCTGTTATTCGGGCGTTTTCCCCTCGCGCGGAGGAGCGGATTGGGTGCGCATTGAGGCCATTGCGGGTGGCGAGGCGCAAAAGGCCTATGCCATGAATCCGGAGACGCTGCGCGCCCATCTCGCGCAGGTAGGGATGAGCGATGTGAGCGACGAGCTGTTGCGAAAAATTAGCGAGTTGGCGCGCACGTCCTTCCCGCTCGAGTTTCAGTTCAACGTGGCTCCGGACGGCACGGCGTTGCCCGTGCTTGGTGCTAGTGTGCGCTTTCAGCCTGGTGATTGGCTCGGTGACGCGCGGAGGAGCACTGAGGCCGTTTTTCGCAAGGCAGAGGACTGGGGCCTTGCGGATAATCGCTGGCAGCAGCTGGCGCAGACGGCTTTTGCCAAGCGAGCTGCTCTGCGCGGCGATGTCGTGCACCTCTGGTGCTTTCCTGCCTTCTTAAAGCTTCGTTGGCGCGACGGATTGCCGCTCGACGCGAAGGCGTACCTCATTGCGGGAAGCTCCTGACGCGTCTCAGCGTTCTCATGCGGTGCAATCGATATATCAAATCTGCACACATACACTAAGTGAAATGATTACTGCAAGTTATGTAACTCCCTCACATAACTTGCAATTGTGCATGTGCGCGTGCTGTAACAAAATGGATATATCGACGTGAAGCTGGCCAGCTCACTGGGTACGGGCATCGCTCCCAACGGAAGGAAAAGTTATGGGAAAGTTTGAGAACGACGCGCGGGAGATGCTGCGCCTCGTTGGCGGCAAGGAAAACATTGCCGCCCTCACGCACTGTGTTACCCGCATGCGATTTACGTTGGTCGATCCAAGCATCGCCGACGTGCCGGCAATCGAAGCGTTGCCAAGCGCAAAGGGTAGTTTTACCCAGGCGGGTCAGTTTCAGGTAATCATTGGCAACGAGGTTGCCGACTTCTACGACGAGTTTGTGGCCATCAGTGGAATTACTGGCGTTTCCACCGAAGAGGCAAAGAAGCTCGCCGCAAAGCAGGGCAATCCTCTGCAGCGTGCCATGGGCGCCATCGCCGAGGTGTTCGCGCCGCTCATCCCCGCCATCATTACCGGTGGTCTTATCTTGGGCTTCCGCAACGTGTTGGGCGACATGCCCTACTTCGGGCCCGAGGGCAACGCGACGCTGGCCTCCATGAACCAGTTCTGGGCGGGCGTCAACCACTTCCTGTGGCTCATCGGCGAAGCCGTGTTCCACCTCGGCATCCCCGTGGGCATTTGCTGGTCGGTAACCCGCAAGATGGGCGGCACCGAAATGCTCGGCATCGTGATGGGCCTTACGCTCGTTTCGAGCCAGCTGCTTAACGCATACGCCGTCGCCGGCGCCACGGAGGAGACTTGGGCAGAGTACAGCTGGAACTTCGGTTTCGCGCAAGTGCATATGGTTGGATATCAGGCCCAGGTAATTCCCGCCATTCTCGCGGCAATTACCTTCAACTATTTGGAACGGTTCTTCAAGAAGATAGTGCCGTCGATCGTCCAAATGATCTTCGTGCCGTTCTGTTCGATTCTGCTCGGCGTCATGGCGGCCCACTTCGTGCTCGGCCCCATCGGCTGGGCCCTCGGCTCCGCTGTGTCCTCGGTGGTCAACGCCGGTATTACGGGTGACTTCCGCGTTATTTTTGGCGCCATCTTTGGTGGCCTGTACGCACCGCTGGTCATCACCGGTCTGCATCACATGACGAACGCCATCGATTTGCAGCTCATCGCCGACTTCGGTGGGACCATGCTGTGGCCGATGATCGCTCTCTCCAACATCGCGCAGGGCTCCGCCGTCCTCGCCATGATCGTTTTGCAAAAGAAGGACGAGAACGCCGAGCAGGTCAACATCCCCGCTTGCCTCTCCTGCTACCTGGGCGTTACCGAGCCTGCCATCTTCGGTGTTAACCTCAAGTTCATGTTCCCGTTCGTGTGTGCCATGATCGGCTCCGCGTGCGCCGGCTTCCTCTCCTGCCTGTTCTCCTGCACTGCAAACGCCATCGGCGTCGGTGGCCTGCCCGGCATTTTGGCCATGCAGCCGCAGTCCATGCTCCCGTATGCCCTGTGCATGCTCGTGGCAATCGTCGTTCCGTTTGTGCTCACGCTCATCGTTGGCAAGCGCCAGGGTGTAGACAAGGCCGCTGCGGCCGCCGGCGACGCGGCCAAGGCGCTCGAGGCCGAGCACGAGGCGCATCAGGCAGCACTCGCGGCGCTGCCTCAGCGCGTTAACGCCACTGAGGCTGCAGGCACCATTGCCGCCCCCATGGCTGGCGTTGCCGTCGACCTCACCACCGTTCCCGATCCCGTGTTTGCGTCTCTCGCAATGGGCAGGGGCATCGCGATCGATCCTGCCACTGGCGGTGTGTACGCTCCCGTGAGTGGTACCATCACCATGTTGGCCGCTACTGGTCACGCCGTGGGCATCTTGGCCGACGATGGTACCGAGATTCTCATCCACATTGGCATCGATACCGTCGAGCTGGAGGGCAAGCCCTTCACGCCGCATTGCAAGGCGAACGACCGCGTCAAGGCGGGCGACCTCATTATGGTTGCCGACCTTCCCGCGATCCAGGCGGCAGGCAAGCCCACGACCACCATGGTTATTGTTACCAACAGCGACGACTACAAGAGCATTATCCCGACGCTGGGCAACTGCGAGGCTGGCAAGGCAATCGTAGAGCTCGTCAAATAGTCGAGGAACCGAACGCCCTTCCTTTCCTTGGGCGGCCTGCAAGGGGAGGCAGGCCGCCCGTTTTGCATATGGGTGCGGTATGTGCGCGACCGAAGTTGGCCTTGAGTTCCTGGGGACCTCCATCGTTTGGCCGTTTATACCTACGGACTTCTCCCCAGCTGCGATACATTGGTAATGTGAGAAAGGATGAAGGATGAGCAGCGTAATTTCCGAACGTGACGCGTTTTTGGGCGGCAAGGTAGCTTACGAGATTTACATTCGTTCGTTCAACGACAGCAACGACGATGGCGTGGGCGACCTGAAAGGCATAACGCAGCGCCTTGACTACTTGGCCGACCTTGGCGTTGATTATCTGTGGATCACACCGTTCTTCGTAAGCCCCCTTAAGGACGGTGGCTACGACGTGGCCGACTATCGCAACGTGGATCCGGTATTTGGCACGATGGACGACTTCGATGAGCTGGCGCGCGAGGCTAACGCACGTGGCATTGGTCTTATGCTCGACATGGTGTTCAATCACACCTCCGATCAGCACGAGTGGTTCCAAAAGGCCCTTGCGGGCGATCCCAAGTATCAGGCGTACTTCATTTTGCGCGATCCCGAGCCTGGCGCGACGCCTGAAGACCCTGGCAAGCCGCCTACCAACTGGGATAGCAAGTTCGGTGGCAATGCTTGGGCTTTCTCGCCGCAAATGAACAAGTGGTACCTGCATCTGTACGACGTGAGCCAGCCTGACTTGGATTGGACAAACCCCGAGGTGCGCGCCGAGCTCGCCGACGTGCTTCGCTTTTGGGTGGACCATGGCGTGCGCGGGTTCCGCTTCGATGTTATCAACAACATTTCCAAGGGGTCGTTCGAGGACGACTTCGAGGGCGACGGCCGCCGCTTCTACACCGATGGTCCGTACGTAGACGAATACCTGCGCGAGCTTGTGCGCGAGGGCGGCATTGGCGACCTCATGACGGTGGGCGAGATGAGCTCGACCACCATCGAGCATTGCATTAACTACACGAAGCCCGAGAACAACGAGCTTACCATGGCGTTTTCGTTCCATCACTTCCGCGTGGACAACGCGGGCGGTACGCGATGGAGCAAGGCCAAGGCGAACATCCCCATGCTGCGCGACACCTTTGCCGCGTGGCAGGAGCGTATGGCCGAGGCGGGCGGCTGGAACGCCGTGTTTTGGACGTGCCACGACCAGCCGCGTCCCGCCACGCGCTTTGGCGACGACAGCACGCCCGAGCTCCTCAACGTTTCGGCCAAGATGCTTCCGCTGTGCACGTTCCTCATGCGTGGCACGCCCTACGTGTACCAAGGCGAGGAGCTGGGCATGACAAACCCCGGTTTTACGGGCATCGACCAGTATCGCGACGTTGAGAGCATCAATTATTATCAAATCATGCAGGACGAAGGCAAGTCCGAGCAGGAGGCGTTCGAGATAATCGCCTACAAGTCGCGCGACAACGGCCGTACGCCCGTGCAGTGGAACTCCTCCGCCTATGCCGGCTTCAGCACGGTTGAGCCGTGGATTGGCGTGGGCTGCAACTACGAGTGGCTTAACGCCGCTGCCGAAATTGACGATCCCGATTCGGTTTACTCCTTCTTCAAGCGGCTCATTGCGCTGCGCAAGGCCGAGCCCATCATTCAGGGTGGCGACATTCGCTTCCTGGAGAGTCCTGCGCCGCAGGTGATTGCGTACGAGCGCACGCTGGGCGACGAGCACGTTGTGGTGCAGTGCAACTTTAGCGGCGAGGAGCAGCCTGCCGTTGCCGCAGAGGGCGGCGAGGTGTTCGTGAGCAACTACAAGGAGGCCGGTGACGGCAAGACGCTGCGTCCTTGGGAGGGCACGGCTTACGTCTGGCGATAGGTTTTAGTAGATAGTACTACCAGGGGGTAGCCCCCGTGCAACACGGGGGCTACCCCCTGGTAGTACAGCGAGAAAGGAGAACGGAGCATGGCAACTGAGCAACGCGTGTGGTGGAAGGAAGCCGTCGTATACCAGGTGTATCCCCAAAGCTTTGCTGATTCCGACGGAGACGGCGTCGGTGACCTCAACGGCCTTACTGCGCGTTTGCCCTACCTTGCGAAGTTGGGCGTCGACGTTATTTGGCTGAGTCCCGTGTACGTAAGTCCTATGGACGACAACGGCTACGATGTGGCCGACTATCGCGCTATTCAGCCCGAGTATGGGACGCTTGAGGACTTCGACCGCATGTTGGCAACGGCACATGGGCTGGGCATTAAGGTGATAATGGATCTTGTGGCCAATCACACTTCCGACGAGCATGCGTGGTTCGAGGAAAGCCGCAGCAGTCGGGAGAGTCCGTATCGCGACTACTACGTGTGGCGTGACGGCAAAGATAATGGCCATGGTGGGACGCTTCCGCCGAACAATTGGGAGTCGACCTTCTCGGGCTCGGCGTGGGAGTACGACGACCGCACCGGGCAGTATTATTTGCATTGCTTCTCCAAGAAGCAACCGGACCTCAACTGGGAGAATCCGCGTGTGCGCGAGGAGATTTACGACCTCATGACGTGGTGGTGCGAGCGTGGCGTGGACGGCTGGCGCATGGACGTTATCTCCATGATTTCCAAGGACCAGAGCTTCCCCGATGGCAAGCCCAAGAAGAACGGCTACGGAGATAGCGGCCCTTACGTTATGAACGGCCCGCGCGTGCACGAGTTCATTCAAGAGATGAACAAGCGCGTGCTTTCGCGGTTCGATATTATGACGGTGGGAGAGGCCCAGGGCGTGGGACTCGAGCAGGCGAAGCAGTACGCCAACGCCGAGGGCACCGAGCTCAACATGATTTTCCAGTTCGAGCACGTGAGTACGAGCAAGACGACCGCTGGCACGTATACGGGCAAGTGGGGCATCAACAAGCCGCAAATGCCCAAGGTGCGTGCATTGCTCAACAAGTGGCAGCTCGGACTCGAGGGCGCCTCGTGGAACAGCCTGTTTTGGAACAACCACGATCAGCCGCGTGCTGTGTCGCGCTTTGGTAACGACTCGCCCGAGTGGCGCGAGGTGTGCGCGAAGATGCTCGGCACGTGCCTGCACTTCATGAAGGGCACGCCCTACATCCTGCAGGGTGAGGAGCTTGGCATGACGAACATGCACTTCACCAGTTTGGACCAGTGTCGCGACGTCGAGGAGCTGGGCATTTATCAGCAGGCGGTTGTGGAGCGCGGCATTGTGACGCATGAACAAATGATGGCCGCCTTCGACAACGTGGCGCGCGACAACTGCCGTACGCCCATGCAGTGGGATGACTCGCCACAGGCCGGCTTTACCACGGGTACGCCGTGGATTGGCGTGAATCCGAATTATGTGGAGATAAACGCAGCGGCGCAGGTGGATAATCCCAACTCGGTGTTCTCGTATTACCGCGAGCTCATCCGCCTGCGGCATGAGATGCCCATCGTGGTGTATGGCAGCTACGTGCCGTTGCTGGAGGACTCCGAGAGCCTGTGGGCGTACGAACGTCACTTGGATGGTCGGGTGCTTACGGTGGCCTGCAACTGGACCGATGCCGAGCAACTTTGCGACCTGTTCGATGCGGATGCGGGAGAGCGGCTCATCGGTAACTATGCCGAGCACAAGCCTGGCGTGCTGCAACCGTACGAGGCGTACGTCACCTTGCGCTAGTGAACGTTTTGCGACAAAACTGGAGTTAAAGTGGCCCAATTGGCACCCAAATTATTCAGATTGGGTGCCAATTGGGCCATATGCGCCCCTGTGCCCTTGTCTATGCGGCACGAACGACACCCATTGTTGGGGATGGGCCAAACGGATTACCTTGGCAACCCGCGTCTTGCCATTTTGCTACTCCAAGTAACATGCGTGAGTAATCACAGCTCTTATACTATTGCCACGGCCGCTACCAACAAAGGCATGGTGAGCGTATGAGAGCGATTTATTACGACATCTACGAGGATCTTCGCGACAAGATCATCGAAGGCACATACCCGTATCAAACATTGATTCCTTCCGAGAGTAAGCTTTCGCAGATTTACAACTGCTCTCACAACACGTTGCGCAAGGCACTTTCGGTGCTTATGCTTCACGGCTTCGTTCAACCCCTCTGGGGCAAGGGCGTGCTCGTTATTTATCGTCCAGAAAGGCGCGCAAACTTCGTGCTGGGCGATATCGAAACGTTTAAGGAAGCTGCCCATCGCAACGGTCTGGTTGCTAAAACCAAAGTCCACGTGTTCGAGCATATTGAAGCAAGCAAAGCGCTCGCCGAGCTGACGGGATTCGATGAGGGCGACGAACTCATCCACCTCGAACGCGTGCGCATGTTTGAAGGCAAAGCGCTCATACGAGACAAAAGCTATTTTTTAGCGTCGGTATTGCCTGGTCTTACGCCCCGCATTGCCGAGGATTCCGTGTACGCATACGCTGAGGACGTGCTGGGAATGACAATTACCACGAGTCGCCGAACGGTAACCGTGGACTACGTGGTGGCAGAAGATCGCGCTGTCATGGATTTGCTAGACTTCACCATGCTCGCTGTGGTGAACAACTCTACGTTTAACTCTCAGGGCGTCATGTTTGAATCGACCCAATCGCGCCATCGTCCGGACTACTTTATGTTTCACAATACGGCGGTGCGGGGTTACTAGGGGCAAAAGGGCGTCATGTGGTGTTTCGTGCTCAAACAGCCGCGCTTCGCGCGGAACTGCGCGCGAAACACCACATGACGCCCTTACGTTGCCGGACGCCGGTTTTTTTTGGTGCGCTTCGCGCGGAACCAACCCCGGTGCCGTGCGCCGGCCCCAACGCAAGCGGCGGGCAGCGTCCGGAGGATGCTCCGATGCTGCCCGCCGAAGCAGACGTTGCCAAGTGTAGTGCGGGCCTAGCCCAAGTCAGCCCCGTTGGTCGCGATCAGGCGCTGATACCAGTAGAAGCTCTTCTTGCGGCTGCGTGCCAAGGTGCCCTCGCCGGCGTTGTTTTTGTCCACGAAAATGAAGCCATAGCGCTTGTCCATTTCGCCGGAAGAGGCGCTTACGATGTCGATGGGAGCCCACATGGTGTAGCCCAAAAGGTCAACGCCGTCCTTCTCTACGGCGTCAATCATCGCGCGGATGTGCTCGCGCAGATAATCGATACGATACGAGTCGTCGATAGAGCCGTCGGCTTCGACCTTGTCGTATGCGCCAAAGCCGTTCTCCACAATCATGAGCGGTTGGTCGTAGCGCTCGTAGAACCAGTTGAGCGCGTAGCGCAAGCCGAGCGGGTCGATGGGCCAGCCCCAGTCGCTTACCTTAAGATACTCGTTGGGCACGATGTCGTTGGCGGCCTCGCCTACGCCGGGGATGCCCGCCTCGTAGAAGTTGAAGTCGGGATTGTCGTCGCGTGCGGCCACAGCGAAGCTCATGTAGTACGAGAAGCCGATGTAGTCCACGACGCCCTGCTTGAGCACGGCGATTTCCTCCTCGGAGAGGTCGATGTTAAAGCCCATGCGCTCCCAATAGCGGAACATGTACTGCGGGACGCGACCTTTGGCGTGGACGTCGCAGTACCAATAGCGCTTGTGGTCGGCCCAGGTCTTCTCGATTTGGTCCTTGGGATTGCACGTGGCGGCGTACAGCGGACAAAAGGCGATCATGCAGCCAATCATGGCGTCGGGATCGATTTCGTGGCAAGCCTTCACGGCCTTGGCGCTGGCGATAAGCTCGTTGACGGACGCCTGGTACATGAGCTGCTCGGCGTTGTCCTTGTCGATGTTGAGCACGGCGCCTTCCTGTAGCATGTGGTGGGCGATGGGCGCGGCCGCCTGGTTGTTGATTTCGTTGAAGGTCATCCAGTACTTTACCTTGCCCTTGTAGCGCTCGAAGCACACGCGGGCGAAACGCTCGAAGAAGTCGATGCAGCGCTTGTCGGCAAAGCCGTTGTACTCGGTGGCAAGGTGGTACGGCATCTCGAAGTGCTGCAGCGTAATGACGGGCTCGATGCCCTGCTCGTGGCAGGCGTCGAACATGTCGTCGTAAAAGGCCAAGCCCTCTTCGCACGGCTCGGCATCGTCGCCGTTCGGGAAGATGCGCGTCCAGGCGATGGAGGTGCGGAATGCCTTCATGCCCAGCTCGCCAAACAGCTTGATGTCGTCGCGATAATGATGATAGAAGTCAATGCCCTCATGGTTGGGGTAGTTCTCGCCGGGGATAACCCCGTTGGTAATGCGCCGCGGAATGCCGTTGCCGCCTGCCGTCATTACATCGGCAATCGAAATGCCCTTCCCACCTTGGTCCCAGCCACCTTCGAGCTGGTGTGCGGCCACCGCGCCGCCCCACAAAAAGTCCTTCGGAAAGTGCGACATACGTCCTCCTTTTCGCGATTTGTACTCATCGATGTGTTGTAGACGTTAACAATTATTATTGCGGCACGGTGGTGCGACGCGCGGTCCGCGTCGGCGAACGGAACGGGCGCCGCGGGTGTGCTGCATGGACGGGGCGCTGCGAGTGTGTTTGTGTAACGGGGCGCTGCGAGTGTGTTTGTGTAACGGGGCGCTGTTGCAGGGGGTATTGCTGTTGGCGGTGTGGCGACAAGCCGGTGTGGCGACAAGCCGGAGCGGCGACAAGCCGGTGTGGCGACAAGCCGGTGCGGCGCACAAACATTCCAGGAGCTATTCCACGACCGCCCGGCTTCGTGCATACTACTAATATATCGACAAGAACGAGGAAAGGATGTCGCATGGCCAACCGCATCATCAATATTGGTTTTATCGGCAACGGCAAGGGAACCAACCGCTACCATATGCCCTTTTCGCTGGCGCTGCCCGAAAAGTTCCGCATCAAAACGGTGTACAACCGGCGTCTTGGCGGTCCGTGGGCGGCGCTACCTGGCGTTGAATACACCACCGACCTCGAAGCCATGCTCGCCGACCCCGAAATCGACGTGGTGGAGATAAGCACGCCCATCTTTACGCATTATGCGCTCAGCAAGCAGGCGCTTGAGGCGGGCAAACACGTGGTGTGCGACAAAGCCTTCGTGGGTACCGTCGCCGAAGCCGAGGAACTCTTTGCACTCGCGAAGGACAAGGGCGTTACGGTGCAGTGCTACCAAAATCGTCGTTTCGACTCCGACTACCTCACGGCACGCAAAGTGATGGAGTCCGGCAAGCTTGGCAAGGTGTTCGAAATCGTTACCCATTATGATTACTGGCGTACCGAGATGATCGACATGCAAAAGAACGGGACCTACGATCGGCTGAGCGGCATAGTCTATGGCCACAGCTGTCACTGCGTGGACCAGCTCATCGATTGGCTGGGCATTCCCGACCGCTGGCATGCCGAGGCGCGCCAAATTTACGGCGACGGCCGTCCCGACGGCTACTTCGACTTCGACTTGTACTACGACGAGCTGGGCATCAAAGCCACGGCGGCGGCCAACTATGCCTCGGCCATTCAGCGTCCGAGCTTTGAGGTGTATGGCACCATGGGCACCTTTATTAAGGTGGAAAAGGACCAACAGGAGCGTGACCTCAAAAAGTTCTATTTGCCCGTGGGCCATCCCGACTTTGGCCTCGACACGCCCGAGCAGTGGGGAACCCTGCGCTATTACGACGAGGACGGCACCATGCACGAGGAGCGCGTGGAGACGGTCCGTTCCACCTACTCCCTCTACTACGACGCCCTTTACGAAACGGTAGCGAACGGCGCGCCGCAGCTCGTGAAGCCCGAGGAAACCATCGCACAGTTGCGCATTCTGGAAGACGCCATGCGCGACTTGGTGTAGCGCGACGCCTTCCCCGGGGGAGTTTGTCTCACTGGCCCTTCGCGGCGCATATGTTCGTTGCTTCGTGTAGAATGCAGTATGCACGCGTAGTTGAGAAAAGCGAGAGAGGGGCACGAAATGTTGAGCATTACGACGAACAAGGAAGGCTCGAACCTGACGCTTACGCTCTCAGGCAGACTGGATGCAATCACCGCTATGGATCTTGACCAAGCACTGCGTGAGTGCAATACCGAGGACGTGCGTGCGCTTACGTTCGACGTGGAGAACGTGGAATACATTTCGAGTGCTGGGTTGCGCATTATGCTGCGCACCACTCAGGAGCTCGACATGCGTGGCGGCAGGTGCTCTATTGCAAAAGCTTCGAGCAGCCTTCTCGAGACGTTTGAGGTTACGGGCCTTATGACCATCCTGCACATTGTGTAGTGAGGCAGCTTCTGCGAAGTTGGTCTTAGTCGTTCCATTTAGGCAGCTAAATGGAACGATTGTTTTGTGTGGATTTGCTATGCATGGTATCATTACTCCTTAGTTGTTGTTTTGCGCTACGAGGAGACGGGTATGGCGGAGACACACTCGAACGGCCAAACGCAAGCTGGTAAACGCAAGGCGGGAGTGCGAGCTGCTGGCGGCACGACGGGCAATTTGCAAGGCTCGCGTCAACGCCCGCGTGTTGACGCGAGCCAGCAGAGAAGACGCCAGCCCACGGCCGACGTAAACGCAAACTTCCGCGGGGCGGTAGGAGCACAGAAGCCGCAGGCCAAAACACGAAAGCCCAGTGGGAGTCACGCAAAACAGCCAGCGCAAAAGCCGCGAAAGGCCTTGTTGGCAAAAGGCGCCATTGCGGGTGGCATAATACTTCTCGCTGTGACGGTTGCGTGCGTTGCGCTTGGTATTCTTACTCCGCACGACAGCGGTACGGTTTCGGCGCAATCGCAGGCTGTGGCAGCAAAAACCGAGACCGCCTCCGAAAGTTCGAAGAAAGCAGCCACATCCGTCTCGTTCTGCGCCGTTGGAGCTAACATTGCCAACGACGACATTCTGAAGAGCGCGGACGCATGGGGCGGTGCCTCGGGTGATGGCGTGTACGAGTTTTCTCCGTTATACGAACAGATGAAGGGGATCGTTTCGGGGTACGATATTGCCTTCCTCAACCAGGCGACGACGCTTGGAGGTCATACGAGCTTTGAGTACCAGGGGTATCCGAGCTACAATACGCCCGATACCATGGCCGACGCGGTAGCGGCCGCGGGCTTCAACGTGGTGAATTGCAACACGAACCATACGTACGACATGTGGGTGGATGCAATTGCACACTCGCAGTCTGTTTGGGCTCAGCATCCCGAAATAACGACCATCGGTAGCTACTCGTCCGAGGATGACCGCGCCAACATTCGCATGGTGGAAAAGAACGGAATGACCATCGCGTTTCTCTCGTACTGTTATGGGCAAAACGGCTATACGGCGGACCAACTGCCTAACGACTACTTTGCGACGCCATTCAATAAGGACAAAATGCGTGCGGAGGTTGCCAAGGCAAAAGAGGCGGCCGATGCCGTTGTTGTGTACATGCATTGGAACGAGACGGACGAAGTGAGCGGGTCGCAAGATACCTCCACGTTGAGTGACGAGCAGCAAAACTATGCCTCGTATTTGGCGGGACTCGGCGTCGACCTTGTGCTTGGATGTCGTGGGCAGTCCATACAACCGGTTTCGTACGTTGGACGTGGCATTCGCACGACCGATGGTTCGGGCGTTACGGCGGCTAATGGCATGCTATGCGTTTATGGCCTCGGCGACTTTGCGAGTGCCTACACGCTGCCGTCGGCGGTGCTTTCGGGCATGTTTACCTGCGATTTTGTTCGCGATGCCAACGGCGAGGTAAGCATCGATAACCCCACGTGGCATGCGTTGATTGAGCACCGTAACGCAGGCGTGGATTGCGTGTATCCGCTTACGAGCTATACGGCCGACCTTGCCGCTTCGAACGAGCTGCTCAATCGTTTGAACGAGGGCGGCGCTACGACCGATCGACTTCAGTGGGCTCGCGACACAACCGTGCGCACGGTAGGCAACGCAATTGCCGTTGAGGTGTGATGCCGGCGTTGCCTGCAGGGCCACGGCGACAGCGCCGAGTTCTACAAACCTCGGCGAAAGCCCCCGTTTTGGACGGCTTCTTTCGACGGTTTCGCGAACTTGGCGTGTCATTGAGACGGGCTACGCAAGCGTAATTGCCCGATTTGTACATCTATGTTTTTACATCTATGCGAGCCAACGCGGAAGGTCGGACGTGACGACTCGCGCGCACGTGCGTGCGCGTTCCAGCGGGACGAGCGCACGTGCCTCGTAGCTGCCCTCGCCGAGGGGTGCCAACACAAGCGCGCGATCGATGACGCCGGGCTTCCCCAACGAAAGGGGTAGCAACAGACGTATTTTCTCTGCTTGTGGATCGTAAGCTGGGGTAGCCATGCGGTGGTTGCGACGTGCTCGCGTGACGGCTTGCTCGATTGCGCGAGAGAGTCTGCGTTCGTTTCGACGCTTGAGCGAGGCATGCAGGCGCACGGTATAGGGAGCCGCTAGCATGAGGTCGCGCAACTCGGTGACGTATGTTGCTGGCTCCGGTTCGGGCGTAACGGCGGACGTTATGGAAAAACCGGTCAAACGCCAGGCTGGTGTGCCCTCGTTCGCCGAACTTCCTTTCGTTGCGCCCCCCTGCCTCGTGAAGTTCGCAAAGATGCGGCGGGCGTCGGAGGTTAGCAGTCCGGTATCGAAGGAGGCATGCTGTTCGTCG
Organism: Atopobiaceae bacterium; assembly: GCA_017510785.1. Lineage (GTDB taxonomy): Bacteria > Actinomycetota > Coriobacteriia > Coriobacteriales > Atopobiaceae > RUG440. The sequence continues at coordinate 23,672 of JAFWMH010000038.1, forward strand.
TTAGACGTAACAACCTTATGCTCGTGAGCCAAGCGATGATACGTTACGGTGAGATACTCGCGGAGGTAGATGTAATCGTCGCCCCACTGCTCGGGTTGGGCGATGGCAGCGAGTTGCGAGAGAAGCGATTGCCAGGGACCGAGCGTTGCGAATGCGGCAAATTCGCGAGCGGGCGTCGTGCGATAATACGTTCCGTGCGGGCTGCCCGTTAAATCCGACCAGGCGCCCTCGTCCTTTGCAGGCAATCCGTTGAAGTCGACGAATGCGGTTTCGAGTGGGCCATCGATCGATGCGAGCTTCCACCGTTTTCCCGAGGCGGTTGGTGCCTGACGATGCAGCGTTGCACGAACGGGCATGGCGTTTGCGGGAGCTACGCCCGTACGTGCTGCGCTTGCAGGCGTTGTGCTTGCGGGCGCAGTTTGTGCAGACCTGGCGTTTGTAGTACTCGTCGAGCTGGGCACGCAAAGGCATCGGAGTGCAAACGAAACGCCGCGTTCCGTGAGGGCGTAGTCTTCCGTGGAGCGCGCGAAGTTCCAGTCTTCGCTGAGAAGCTCAACAGGGTTTATGTCGAGCGGAAGCAGTTCGTAGAGCGAGCTGAGCAGATTGCTCGGGCACCATACCTCACGTGCAAAGTTAGAAGGCACGGGCGGTCGGGCAGGCTGCGGTGCGCTGCTTCGCTCAAGCTGCACCGGGGGCTGAGGTCGCGCCGCACCGCCGCGCAGTGGCTTCTCTTGGGTCGACGTCCGCTCTGGGGATGCTGGGAATTCCGGTGCGCTCGGGGACGCCGAAGGTGTTGTTGGCGTGTCATCGGCGTTGCCGCGAGATTGATTCGTGGCTATGGAATCGCTTTGGGCAGTTGTCTTAAACGTCGTATCCGCTGGTTCACCTTTGGTCGCCATGGTCTTTGCAGCCGCCGCGGATTCGGCGGAAGACGTCGTGTTTAGAGCTATGTCGGGCTTTTGGGCTTGTCTGCGGCTCGATGCTGCACCCTCTTGGTTGGTGGCAGGCTTGCCTGCGGATTGCCTTGGCGATTGCTCCAGTGTGATGGGCGCGAGTGCGTCGGCCTCGGCGAGTGCGTCGGCCGCGAGCGCCTTCCTAGGAATACCGGGTAACCCATCGCTGGCGATTTGAGGGTGTTCGGAAAATCCCTGCTGTTTTTCGTGGGTTGCCTGCGGTTCCTTCACAATGGTTTGGGGCGCATTTTCGAGTGGATGTTGTGTCGCGGATTCGTCCTGAGGCACATTGATAATAGTCTTTTGCTGCTTGGAACTGGTCTGGGGCGCATCGGTGCCAGCCTGTTGCGCCGTGGGGTTGGCTTGCTGTTCCTCGCTAGCGTCTTGAGACGTGTTGTTGTTGCCCCGCCGCTTCATGAGACCGTCCTGCGACATCTTGCTTGCCTGCTTATTGTGCTTCACGACGGCGGGAGCTGTGGTTGTCTCTGCGTCCTTGCTTTTATCTGCTGCATTTGCCGTTGGCCGTCCATGGGGACGGGGACGTTCGGGACGTAAGTCTTTTCCTGCCTTTTTGCGTTTCCACGACTTTGGGCCACCCCCACCACCGGACTTCTTCTCGGCTGTGTTTGCGCGTTCGAGTAGTTCGTCCCACTCAGGTTGCGGCATGACGGTTGCATACACGCGACCTCGTTTGAACACCGTGAGCTTAACGAAGCTGAGCTTATCGAGCAACTCGCGTACGTCGGCGCACCCTAAGTCCGATGGAAAAATGTCGTCCTCGGCAAGAGTCTCTTCCATTTTGGCGAGCATGGTTTGTTTTCCGACGCCAACGTGCTGCGAGAAGAGTCTATATAGGTAGAGCGAGTTGCCGGGTGTTATGGTGGGCATGCGATCACGGCCTTGGTGATTCGAGGGAGTTTGCGAACTACTAATGTACCACAGCGAGTCGTTGCGGTACCGCGTGTTGGTCGTGCGGTGGGATGTACGCACGAAAGGGGCACCCGTGCGTTGTATCGTTGGGGTGCTCGGGACGGAGTATCTAACGCGATGGCTGAAAGTGGCCTTGAAGATAAGGGGCTTCAGCAGGCCATGGCAATGGGTGCCGTTTGTGCCATTTGGACAGGGGGGGCGAAGCCGTGGACAAAGTGGCCCAAACGACTCCCATTCTGTGCAGTGGCGTCCCTTGTCGTGTTTCGACAAGGGGCGTTGCGCGGCTGCGGGCGAATGCGGCGCGGCTGCGGGCGGCTGCGGTAGGCGTTTGAAACTCTTCCCTGCGACCAGCGAGGACGTGAGGGCCTTGGCGAGCTTGAAGTCACAATCGCCACCTACAACCGGCGGGAACACGAGAGTCTTGGCGTGCCTGAAAACGACGATTACCGCCTAACCAACAGAGACACGAGAACCTGCAATACGCCCAGAATGACGTGCGCTATGGCCTATACCGCAAAGTGCGCAATGCAAACAAATCGGAAAAATGCATCTTAAATTGTGTCAACCATGCGTGTAGAATTAACTTTAACTGTACATAAAGTTTGGATACCCACGGTCTGGCACAGGGGAATCAACGCGAGCGTGGGGCAAAACGTAGCTGAAAGGAGACCTATGAAAGACTCTGCACGTTTGTGGGTGAGGCGGAGCTTAAGCCTCTTGCTCTCGCTCTCCATGGCATTCGGGGGAGTCCCGACCTCGGCATACGCCGAGGCGTTAGAGTCTTCCGTTGCGAGCACCTCCGCCGAGGTGGAGGGCACCGAAAACCAAGGGTCGGACGAACCTGCGGAATCGAGCGATACCGGCTCCCAAGCAGGGGACGCAGATAAAACCGAGCCTCAGGCCGACGCTGCAGGCGAGGCTAAGGACGCAGATACGTCCGAAGCTGAGGCGCAGACCGAAACCAACGAACATGTTGAGGATGAGTCCCTCGCAAAGGACGATTCCAAGCCTGAGGCCGAGGCCAAGGAGCAGGGAGATGAATCTGCCGAGGACGGCAACCCCGCCCAGGAGCAGGCTCCCCCGGCGATGCCAGCGTTCGACGGCGAGGCCACCGTGGGCGACGTCACCGTCCGTGTACACGCGGACGAGGGCGCGTTCCCCGCGGGCGTGCGCCTCGAGGCCAGCTACGCAGACGTTGAGGACGCGAAGCAGGCAACCATAGATGCAACGGATACGCTGGCCGACGAGAATGCAGACGCCGTGGAGAGCATTGCCCTTGACGTGCGCGTGGTTAACGCCGAAGGCGCGGAGGTGGAGCCCGCCGAAGGCGCGACCGTCGGGGTGTCGTTCCAAACCGGTCGCGTCGCCGAGGAGGCCACCGACGTCAGTGTGTTTCACGTACAGGACGACGGTGCCATCGAGGAACTCAAAACCGTCAAGATCGGCAGCATCGTGTCTGCCGCGACCGCGAGCTTCTCCACATACGTGGTGAAGTTCGCATGGATTTTTAATGACGAGCAAAGGGCAGTCTATACGGTACCGGGGAGCCAAGCCCTTCCTTTTACGATGGATTTACGCAATATCTTGGGAGAGTTTGAAGTTCCCAGTGAGGCGAAAATCACAAACGCTTACGTCATAGGTTACCCCGAAGGAATCGAGTGTCGCAAGGGCGAATCTGGCTGGGAACTCGAAGTAACCAGCTGGGATGGGACCACGAAGCGCATATATGTAACATATAATATAACGGACGGCTGGGGTTACCGTAACATCGATTTGACGCTTGAGAAGGACAGTGCCCAATACAACCTCGATAATGCCGAAATCAAGCCTGCAACCGGGTCCAGTTTCGATTGCACATACAACGGCGAGTCCCAAGAGCCTGCCGTTGTAGTTACGGTTGGAGGCGAAACCGTTCCCGAGGAAAATTATACCGTTACCTACAACAAGAACGTGAACGCTGGTGACGAGGCGGAGATTACCATTACGGCAACGCCCGCTGGTGAAGCCCTCGGATCCATGACCCAAAAGTTCTCCATTCGCCGTGCGCCCGTAACGGTGAAGGCCGACAACAAGCGCAAAGTCGTAGGTGGGGCCGACCCCGAACTCACGGCCACAGTCACCGGTATGGTGAACGACGAGTCGGCGGAGCTAATTCAGTACACCCTCTCCCGCGAGACGGGCGATACGGTTGGTACCTATGCCATCACCCCGTCTGGCGAGGCTGACCAAGGCAACTACGCAGTCACGTACAAGCCGGGCACGCTCACCATAGTCGACTCATCTTACGACGTTGAGGACGCGGAAATCACCATGAGGGATAGGCCGTTCCAAGGGGGCAGTCAGATCACGTTGTTCGTGGGCGACGACCTCGTCGTGAAGCTCAACGGCGAGACGCTCCGCAGGGGCTACGATTACGAGCTCGACACAGACGGCTTTGGCACGAATGCGTACGTCACCGACAATGAGGCCAAGGGGAACTACGTCACCATCAAGGGTAAGGGCCAGTATACCGGCAGCGTCAAGGGCTACTTCAACATCCGTCCGACGGGCATTACCGTGGAAATCCCCGTCAAGGACAAGACGTACGACGGCACCACCACGGCCAAACTCGACCTCGACAACGCGACGTATTATGGCAGGAGGGGCAGCCCAGATACCGTCCGCATTGACGAAACCAAGGCTGTCGGCACGTTCGAGAACGCGAAAGCCGGCAAGGACAAGAAGGTCACCATCTCCGGCCTCGAGCTTACGGGCACGTTGGCGGGAAACTACGAACTCTTGGCGGATGACGGCTACGGTCAAGTGACCACGACCGAGACCACGGCCAACATCCTGCAGAGGGAAGTCACTCTCTCCGGGAAAATTGTGATCGATAAGACCTACGATGGCAACACGATTGCCCAGTTGGAGAGTACGCCAAACATCACTGGCGGCAAAGTCGGGAACGACGACGTGGCGATTGTGCTCCCGGCGACGGGCACCTTCAGCGACAAGAACGTTGGTAGCAACAAGATCGTTACCATCGAAGGTCTCGAACTGGTTGGCGCAGATAAAGGTAACTACGTGCTCAAGGACACCACGGAAATCCGGTTGGCCACAATATCTGCGAAGGAAATCGTCGTGTCTGGCATCACTGCTGCAGACAAGACCTACGACGGCACCAAAGCCGCCGACCTCAATACCGGCGGCGCCTCCATACGTGCAAGCGATCTTATCAGCGGAGACGACGTGAGCGTCGCATCGGCGACCGGCGAGTTCGACAGCAAGGACGTTGGCGAAAACAAGCCTGTTACCGTAACCAGTATCGAGCTTGCCGGCAAAGAAGCGGCCAACTATAAGCCTATTTATACGGATGCCTTGAAGGCCGCAATCAACCGTCGCAACGTCACCGTTACTTTCGTCGATAAGCTCCACGTAAAGGGGCAAGGCGTATCATGGCCCACCTATGAAATCACGGTGAGCGGTTTGGTGGAGGGCGAGTCCGAAAGTCTCATCAATGTGACCGGATGGACGGTGGATCCCACTCCGAACGTAAACGATCCTGATGAAGGCGAGTACACCGTCACTCCTACCGGGTCGGCAGAGCAGGGCAATTATCACGTTCAGTTCAAGTCTGGCACGGTTACCGTTACGGATACCGCCGTGGACCTTTCCGACGCAGTCGTAACATGCGGACCTATCACCTACGACGGCGCCGACCATCGTCCCAGCAGCGGAGGGGTCACCGTTACCGTGAACGGAGCGGAGGTATCTCCGGAATGCTATGACGTCACAGACGCACATGAGGGCGAGGCAAAGAACGCGGGCAGCTATGACTTTACGGTTACTGGCAAGAATGGCTTTACCGGAAGCAAGACGGGCACGCTCGTCATCGAGCAGAGAGAGGTTGTTGCCAGTACTCTGGGCGTTTATTATAAACCGTACGACGGCACCACGAACGCCACGGTTAACTATGACGACGACGCTCCTCTTAAGGGAGCCGTTGAAGGCGATGACGTAAAAATTGCGCACACCGCGACCGCAGAGTTCGTGGGTAAAGACGTCGTCATGGACTCCGGTGACAACGCAATTCCAAAGGACGTTGTCATTCGTGGAATTGAGCTGACCGGTTCCGACGTGGCAAACTACAAGCTCAAGAGCAGCACGATTATCACCAAAGCCGTCATCTGGAGGGCATACATAGAGGTTAAGCCAGATGACAAGTCCAAGGTAGTAGGCACGTCCGACCCTGAGCTCACCGCAACGGTCACCGGCATGGTGAACGGCGAGTCGGCGGAGGAGCTTATTCACTACACCCTCTCGCGCGAGGAGGGCGAGGCCGTAGGTAGCTACAATATTAAGGCGAAAGGCTCGCCCGTACAGGGCAACTACACTGTTAGTTTTCCGTCCGGCACTTTTACGATTACGAATGGAATCGACGTCATCGTTACTGGCATAGTGGCCAAGGACAAGACCTACGACGGGACAACCACTGCGACACTTGACTGCACCAATGCCAAGGCGTATGCAGTCAACGAATCCGGCGGCAGCGGACAAGGCGACAACAGTGGCAACACTCAAGCCGACCCGACCGTAGGACTTACTCCCATCGAGGGACTCACCGTAACGGCGACCGGTACGTTTGCAGACGAGAACGTCGCCGTTGATGACGGCGGCAACGTAGTCGCGAAGCCCGTAACCGTAACTGGCATCGAGCTTGTAGGAGATGGCGCGGGCAGCTACGCGCCGACGTTCTTGGGCGACCTGTCGGCCAAGATCGAGCGTCGCGCCGTAGCGCTTAAGGCCGACGACAGGACCTGCTTCAAGGATGACCCGGACCTGGCGAATCACACGTACACGATTAGTGCCGTGGACGGCATGGACGAAAGCGGATTGGTTGGTGGAGACACCAAGGACGTCATCGATCCGGGAAACTGGAGCGTGAACCCGTCCCTGAACATCCAAAACCCCGCCGCCGGTACCTATACGGTTAAGGCTAACCCAAATAGCGAACAGGGAAACTACTACATCAAGCAAAATGACTCCGGCGCGCTCACCATTAAAGAACACGTATCGGACCCGGTTGACATCAGTGGTGCGAGGGTGGAGGTCGACCCCGTCACCTACGACGGCAAGGCCCACGCACTCGAGGGAGCGAGCAGCCCCTCCGATTGGACCAAGGTCCGAGTCGTGGTATCGGACGCGCTGGTCGACCCCGCGTGCTACACCATCGAGGACTATACTCCGAAGACGAAGGCCGGCGAGTACAGCTTCACCGTGCGCGGCAACGGCGTGGAGACGACCGGCAGCGCGCGGGGCACCTTCACCATTAAGAGGGCACCCGTCACCGTCTCTGGCATCAAGGCCAAGGACAAGACGTACGACGGCACGAGGGCTGCGACCTTCTCGAACGACGGGGTTGTTTTGGACGGCAAGGTGAACGGCGACTCGCTGAGTGTTACCGCCACCGGCGCGTTCGCCGACGCGAACGCGGGCACGGACAAGGACGTGAGCTACACCGCCACGCTCTCGGGCGCCGACGCGGGAAACTACACGCTCACGAATCCGAGCGGAACCACCAAGGCCGCCATCACGCCAAGGCCCTTGACCCTAGCCTTCAAGAACATCTCGAAGGTGTACGGCGATTCCGACCCCGACAAGCAGACGTGGTACACGGTCGAGGGACTCGTCGAGGGGGAAACGTACGTGCCGTACACCGTGGGCAGGCAGGAAGGCGAGGCCGTCGGCACGTATGGCTACCACGTCGCAGCCGGCGGTCTCCCGAACTACAGCATCGAGTTCAACGCCGACGCCAGGTTCGTCATCACCCCCAAGGCGGCGACCGTGAAGGCCAGGGACGCGCAGAAGTTCGCCGGCGAGGCCGACCCCGAGCTCACTGCCGAGGTGACCGGCACCCTCAACGGCGACGAGCTCCAGTACGAGCTGTCGCGCGAGCCCGGCGACGAGCCCGGCACCTACGCCATCACCGCATCCGGCCCGGCGACGCAGGGCAA
>JAFWMH010000039.1 GCA_017510785.1 Atopobiaceae bacterium
GGAGTAGCCGGCGGTGCCCGCGGAGGCGCCGTTCTTCGCCCAGCCCATCCAGCCGAATCGTTGCGCGTGCACGCGGTAGTACACGTCGTACCTCTTCGCCATGTCGCCCGTGAGCTTGATTCTTATGGCCTCGAGGCGCCTAGACTGACCTGCGGTGCCACTCATGTCGCCGTCGGACCGCCAGCCCTGCCAGCCTATGCCCTGAATGTGCGTCTGGTACTTGATGGAGCCACAGACGGCAGCATGCGGCAAGGTAATCGCGAGCGATGAAGCACACGCCACGCACGCCGCCTTCAGACCCGCAAACCGACAGCCTCATCGTCAGCCAATTCTTAATGCCGAGGCATTTTACCTTTAGGAAGCAATACCGGTTACATAGCCCGCCAACCAACGCCATTCCGGTGATTTATCGACTGCCTTCGGTAATAATTCGGTATACTGCGTTCCATAACCGATATATGGGGGCATAAATGACGGAAAATGAGCTTATTTCGCTCCTTGATTCAATAAATGAGCGTTTCGAGACCGAAATACTTGAGCTTAAGGAGGCCGATAACGGTTTCAAGGTCCGGGATCTGGGGATATACTTCTCCGCGCTCAGCAACGAGGCGAACCTTCGGGACGCGCCACGCGCGCTGCTCATCTTTGGCGTCAACGACAAGGGCGTCGTTGTTGGGACCTCCTTCTACCGAGAACCGGGCTTCCCAGAAAGGAGGAGCAAGGGGCTCCAGCGCCTCAAGAAGCAGCTTGCCGAAAACACGAACAACAGAATCACCTTCCGCGAGATCCATGAACTCGACCATCACGGCAAGAGAATCGTTGCCTTCGAGATACCTCCCGCCACAAGAGGCATACCCACGCAGTGGGCTGGTGCCGCATGGGCGCGAGAGGGCGAGAGTCTCGTCCCGCTTCCCCTGAGCAAGATAGACGAAATACGCGCCCAGCCGCCAAGGGACTGGGCGAAACTCCCCGCGGAGGGCGCAGGAATGGAGGACCTGGACCCGGACGCCCTCTATGCCGTGCGCGAGTCGATGCGTAACAAGTACGGCGAGCGCTCCGGCCTCATCGACTCACTCGACGACGGAGAGCTGCTCGACAAGGCGGGAATCACCATTCGGGGACGCATCACCAACGCGGCACTTCTGCTACTCGGCCGCGAAGAGGCATCGGTCCTCATGGACGGCCCAGTCCCGCGCATCACTTGGACACTCTATGAGTCCGACGGGCGCGTACGAGCGTACGAACACTTCGGCCCGCCATTTGCCCTATCCATCGACGGCGTCCTTGCAAAGATAAGGAACGAGCGTTACAGGATTATGGACGATCCCTCCTCGCTGAAGCCCACGGAGGTGATGGAATACGACCCGTGGACACTACGAGAGCTTTTGGGAAACGCCCTGGCGCATCAGGACTACGCTAGCGGGAGGCGCATCAACGTGGGAGAGTATGCAGACAGGATTTGCGTCTCCAACTCTGGCTCGTTCATCCCCGGTTCCTTAGAGCAAGCGCTCGAGCCGGGGTATAAGCCCTCGTACTACCGCAATCCGTTTCTGTGCGACGCGATGCAGCGCCGTACTCCTCGATCAGAACGCCCTGGGAATACGTACCATGTGCGAGCACGCACGTTCCAGGAGAATGCCCCTCCCCAGCTACGACCTGGGAAACGGCACGAGCGTGGAGGTCACGGTACTCAACCACGAGGTCTCCCCTGCATACACCGCCATCCTCTCCCAGCGACCCGAGCTGCCCATCACAACGCTCCTCGCACTGGACTTTGCGCAAAAGGGAGCATCCCTTAGCACGAGGCAGCGCGCAGATCTCTTGACTCAGGGCCTCGTCCACGAGTCGCCTGCGGGCCTCGTCCTCGTGGCCCCCTCAAACGGCAAGAAGCCGGAAGTTAGTAAGTCTGTGCGCAGCGCGGGGCTTTCGGAGGCCATCCTCTCCTTGCTCGAACAGGGATCCCTCACGCGCAAGCAGATCTCGCAGGTCCTAGCACCCCAATTCGGCGGACTCGGCAACCTCGGAGAACGCATATACCGCACACTAAAGAAGCTCGAGGCCACAGGGAAAGTCACGGGAACCGGCAGCACCCGCGCACGCGTGTGGTCGCTGGCGAAGGCCAACGATACGAGGGCTGCCCGTGGCGAGGATGAGGTATAACCCCGTGGTGTTGCGTCCGGGCCCTCGCAGGATGTGAGGAGGGGACGCACACCAGAGGCGCGTCCCCTCAATCGCCATTCGCGTGCCGCATACGGCGGCCGCGCTACTTCACGACGACCTTGCAAGCAACGGTCTTGCTCCCGGCCTTGTAGCTGGCGTTGCCTGCGGCGGTGACCTTTATGTTGATGGCGTAGGTGCCCTTCTTCGTGCCCTTCTTCACGGTGACCTTGCCGGTGGCCTTGCTCACGGTGCGCCACGTGTCTTTACCCCCGAGCCGAGAGCACCACCATCGCCACGGCTATGAGCACCGCCAGCGCCACGACGGCAAGCACGATCTTTTGCCCGAGCGGCATGGAGAGGTCGTCGCCGGGGTCCATGAGCGCCCGCTCGCGTGCCACGCGCTTGGCATGGGCCTCGGCCATCTCTTCCTGTGCGGCCTTCTCGGCACGCAACCGCTCGAGCTCGGCGCGCTCGTCGTCTGTCAGCGCATCGCGTTTTGGCATGTTAGTCCTCCTCCGGGTGCCACAGGTCCTCCACGAAGCCCACCCTATAGTTCTTGAACACCGCCTCGCCAATGTCTTGCGTGGCGTCGAGGTTCAAGTCGGCCATAATGCCGAAGTCGTGCTCGCCCTCCACATCGGCGAACGTTTGGCTCACGTGCCACACGTGGCGCAGCTGCTCGTCCTTGTCATCGATGGAGAAGAACTTCGTGGAGCGGGCATCGGCGTCGAGCAACACGTCCTCGTGCTCCTCGTAGAACTCGTCGAGCACTTGTCTCCAGCGCATGGCGGACCATCCCCAGTCGGCGTCAAGCTCACCGAGCGCCTTCCAGTCGTCGTGCGCGGCCATGCGAACACGCGCGAACAGGGCGTTGCGCACGAGCAGCGTAACGGCACGCCGGTCGGCCACCACGGCATCCACGTTTGCCTCGAACGCGCCCACGTCCTCGTCCAGCTCGCCCGTGCGCGCCCACTCGTCCACGAGGCTTGAGTCCACCGAGCGCACCACCAAACCCAGCCAGGCAATGATTTCTTCCAAGCGCTCGTCGCGTGCCTCGAGCGGCAGCGTGCGCGAAAGCGAACGATAGGCCTCCGAAAGATAGCGCAACAGGATTCCCTCAGCGCGTGCGATATTACAACGTTGGATGTAGCCCTTGAAGTCCGAGGCCGTCTCCAGCATGTCGCGCAGCACCGACTTGGGATGCGGCTCGTAGTCGTTCGCCCACGGCACCTTTTCGCAGTACGTCGCGAAGGCGGCCTCGATGAGCTCGGCAAGCGGCATGGGATACGTAACTTCCTGAATGCGCTCCATGCGCTCTTCGTACTCCACGCCATCGGCCTTCATCCGAGCCATCGCCTCGCTGCGCGCGGACTTCTCCTGCGCGCGCAGGATTTGATACGGCTGCTCGAGCGTGGACTCCACAAGGGAGATAACGTCGTACACATAGGTTTCCGACTCGCGGTCGAGCAACTCGATGGCCGCGAGCAAGAACGGCGAAAGCGGCTGGTCGAGGGCAAAATCGGTAGGCACGTCTACGGTGGTGTAGTAGTTAACCCAATCGTCCGTCTCCTCGCGCACCACCACGCCGGCATCCATGAGCGTGGCGAAAATCTCGTCCGCCCGCGTGCGCAGCGCCTCCTTTTGCTCGTCGGTTTGCATGGAGGCGTCGATGAGCTCGCGCACGCGCTCCCACGCATCGCCCCCCTGGCTCACCTCGGCGAGCACCATGGAGTGCGAAATCTTGAGTCGGGGATGCAGCGGCTCCGGCGTAGCCTCGACGAGTCGCTCGAACGTTTGCTTGTTCCACCCCACGAAGCCCTCGGGCGGCTTGCGCGTATGCACCTTTCGCGCGCGCTTGGGGTCGCCGCCGGCCTTTGCCAGCGCCTTTGCGCGCTCGACGTCGTACTCCGTCGCCTGGACGAGCACCACACCCTCGGTATCGAAGCCTGCGCGACCCGCCCGACCGGCGATTTGGTGGAACTCGCGCGCATTGAGCCGCCTTTGTCTCTTGCCGTCGTACTTTGCGAGGGCCGTGAGGAGCACCGTGTGGATGGGCACGTTGATGCCCACGCCAAGGGTGTCGGTTCCGCAAATCACGGGCAGCAGACCTTGCTGCGCGAGTTTCTCTACGAGGAGACGATACCTTGGCAGCATGCCCGCATGATGCACGCCCACGCCCATGAGCAGCAGACGACGCAGCGTTTTGCCGAACGCCGTGGTGAAGCGCGTGTCCTTGCAGGCCTCGCGCAAAGCGTCTCGTTGCGCGCGGTCGGAAACGCCGAAGCTCGCGAGGGCCTGCGCGCTCCGGAGCGCGGCGTCCTGCGCGAAGTGCACTATATATATTGGTGCGTCGCCCTTGCGCACGGCCAGCTCCACCGTGGCCTCAAGCGACGTTTCCACGAACTCGTACGAGAGGGGAACCGGACGCGGCGCGTCGAGCACGAGGTCCACGTCGGCGTCCGTTTGGCGCTCCATGAGCTCGGCGATGGCGGTCATGTCGCCGAGCGTGGCGCTCATGAGCAAAAACTTCGTGCGACGCAGCGTTATGAGGGGCACCTGCCACGCCCAGCCGCGGTCGTGGTCGGCGAAGTAGTGGAACTCGTCCATCGCCACCCACGCGACGCTTGTGTCTTCGCCCTCGCGCAACGCCTGGTTTGCGAGAATCTCCTGCGTGCAGCATACGATGGGCGCGCCGGGGTTTATGGACACGTCGCCAGTGATCATGCCCACGTAGTCGCGGCCGAAAAGGTCCACGAGGTCGAAGAACTTCTCGGATACAAGCGCTTTGATGGGCGCCGTGTAGTAGGCCGTATAGTCGGCACACAGGGCCATAAAGCACATCCCGATGGCCACGAGCGACTTGCCCGAACCCGTCGGCGTGCCGAGCACCACATGATTGCCCATCGCGAGCGAGAGAAGCGCCTCCTCCTGATGCTCCCATGGCTCGATTTCGCGCGCGTCCAGCCAATCCATAAACAGCTCGAGCGACTCCTCGCCCTCGAGCGGCTCCTCTCCCGCCTCAAAGTCGGGCGCGAGCGCACCGAGCGAACCGTAGGCAAATGCGTCGATATGTGGCATGGTTTCCCCTTTCTGCGTTTGTCTATAATACACGACTAGTCGCAGGGTGGGGCGCGGCGTGTGGGACGAGCCGGGTGCAAGGCATCGCGCGCACGAAGTGCGAAAAAATTTTAATATCTCTTTTCCGTATAATGGAGAGAAACTCCACGTCCGCGGAGAGACGGCCCGAGTCTCCAGAAACGCCCGCTCACAAAACGAGAATCCCGAGGTGTTCGAGCAGAACTTTAAGCCCTATGAGGATGAGGATAATGCCACCCGCGATTTGCGAGGGCTTTTGGTAGCGCATGCCAAACTGGTTGCCCACGAGGACGCCCACCACGCTGAGAACGAACGTCGTTACGCCGATGAGCGCGACGCTCAGCCAAATGTTGACGGAAAGTGACGCGAACGCGATGCCCATCGTGAGCGCGTCGATGGACGTGGCCACCGCGAGTATAAGGACCTCCTTCAGGCTCACCGCATCGGAAGCGTCATCCTCCTCGTCGGAAAGCGCTTCGCGAATCATGTTTCCCCCGATGAAGGCCAAAAGACCAAACGCAATCCAGTGGTCCACCGGCTCGATGAGCCACAACAGCTGGCTGCCCAACGCCCAGCCGATGACGGGCATGCCCGCCTGAAATCCGCCGAACGCCAGCGCGAGCACGAGCGTCGTTTTCCAGTCGATGCGTCGCATGCCGAGCCCTTTGCACACCGATACCGAAAACGCGTCCATGCTCAAGCCAACGGCGATCAAGAATAGTTCCACAAAGCTCATGTTGTTCTCCCCCATGCGTTTTAGCAGATAACCCCAGCGCGCAGGCCCTCATGCTCCGTCACAATTCTACCAAGGTCTTCCTCATCGTGCGCGACATACATTGCGAGATGAATCATAGCATTCGACAGGGCCGCAATCCCCGGCCGCAATCCCTTCGGGAGGATTGTGTCATAATACTTCGCAAGGCAAACAACGAAAGGAGCGCTTCAGCATGGCAGCAATTGACGAAGTATGCGAGTTTTTGAAGGATTGTGGCACATACTACCTGGCAACGACCGATGGCGATCAGCCACGCGTACGTCCGTTCGGCACGGCGCACATTTACGAGGGCAAGCTCTACATCCAAACCGGCAAGAGCAAGGACGTTGCAAAGCAACTTGAGGCCAACCCGAAGTTCGAGATTTGTGGGTTCAAGAAGGGCAAGTGGATTCGTGTGAGCGGAACGCTCGTCGGCAACGAATCCGACGATGCCGTGAGTTCGATGCTGGAGGCGTATCCCTCGCTCAAGAGGATGTACGCCGTGGCCGACGGCAACACCATTGTGTACGGCATCAACGACGGCGTGGCCACCTTCAGCAGCTTTACCGAGCCGCCGCGCACCGTGGAGTTCTAAAAGGCCACTTCGTTGCATTTAAGCCGCTCTTTGTGATGGTTGGGCCTCCCTAGCACTTTCGCCATCGCAACAAACAGCACCAAGGCACGAAGTAACCCATAGCCCGGTCGAGGCCTACCGATTTCAGCCCTACAAACCTCGCCGAGGGTGCCGCTTTTGGCGTTCTCGCGAGGTTTGTCGGATTCGGGGCGCGTCAAATCCTACAAAGTTCGTCCGAGGCCCCGTTTTCCGCCGTTTCGCGAGCTTTGTAGGGTTAGGTGCACCAAGGTTGCAGCTACCTGCCGCTTAACTTTCCACGCAGCGTATCCCGCATCCCGCGCTCAACACCGCTCAGCCGCAGCCACAACGTGCTTCGCAAGTACAGCCGTGGTTACGGTGCCAATGCCGCCGGGCACCGGCGTGATGGCGTCGACCACAGGCTCAACCTCGTCGAACAAAACGTCACCGCAGAGCTTCCCGGCAGCATCGTCCCAATTGATGCCCACATCGAGCACAACCTGTCCCTCGCGTACGGCATCAGCGCCCACAGTACCGATGTGCCCCGCCGCAACGACGAGGATATCGGCACGTCTGCACGCAGCGGCAAGGTCACGCGTCCGCGTATGACACATCGTAACAGTGGCATTCCGTGCCTGCAGCATCATGCTCACCGGCTTGCCAATCACGAGCGAACGACCAATCACCGTCACCTCAGCACCCGCAAGGTTGTATCCGTAATGGTCAAGAACCTCTATGCACGCCTCGGCGGTACAGGGCGGAAACCCAACCCGCCTGCCCGCAAACACACCGTAAAGTGAACCCGCCGTCGCGCAGTCCACATCCTTCGCAGGGTCGAGTGCTGCACAAGCAGCGTCCTCGTCAAGCGACGCAGGAAGCGGGCGGAACATCAAGCATCCGTGGATGCCAGCATCCGCGTTTATCGCTTCAATCGTCGACAACAGCTCACCTTGCGTGCAGCCCTCCGACAGCACGAACTTTCGCACCGCAATACCTACAGCCTCGCATCGCTTGCACGCACCACGCTCGTATGCGAGGTCGTCGCTTCTCTCCCCCACACGCACGATAGCCAAGGTCGGCGTAATGCCCTTGTCTTTGAGCTCGCGCGTCCGAGTAGCGAGCTGTTCGGTAAGCGCCTTTGCAACGGGCAGCCCCTTGAGTAGTGTTGCCATGTGTCTTCCTTCCCGCTACCGCGCCTGAGCCGCCGCCGCACATGCATCCGCACGCGGAACGAACGTCGCCAGCATCTCGTTGCACTCGGCCTCAGCCGCCGCGGCAAATTCGCGGTCCTTGAGCGTCTTGGTATTCACGAACACGTTAACGCTAGCAGCCTCAAGCGCCGCACGACTCAAAATCGCCCCGCACGCTACGTCCGAAAGCAACATGCGCGAACCCTTTTGACCCATCTCCTCGAGCAGCTCGATGGCCTTGCACGACATACGCATCATTTCGAGTGGCGCCGCGCACGCCGCCTTCGTACAATCCTCAATAGTTTGCGCACGCTTTGGGTCGTCACGCGCGATGGCATACGCACGACTCAGCGGCTCGAAGGCATCGGCATCCTCCTGCACCAAATCCATGAAACGCTGCCGAACCTTCGTGGCCTCGGCGAGCATGCGCTGCACGTCGTCTTCCACCCCGGCATACGCCTTCTTGCCAACGGTATAGTTGCCCACCATCGAGCAAAGCGCAACGCCCAGCGCGCCTACAAGCGCCGCCGCGCCGCCGCCTCCCGGAACTGGCACCTTTGCCGCCAGCTCCTCGGCAAGCTTGTCGAACGTATGGTTTGTGAGTTTAGTCGCCACTCTCGTAGCCCCCTGTCGTTTCGTACTCTTGTCTCCGTCCGGCCACGCAACTCACCTGGAGCACTCCTTCCGCCCGGCCAGATGCGCAACACCGCGCTAGAACAACCCGACGATGCGCCCGTCGTCCGTCACATCGATGCGCTCGGCAGCCGGCACGCGCGGAAGGCCCGGCATCGTCATGATGTCGCCCGTAAGCGCAACGATGAAGCCCGCACCTGCAGAAATCTTAAGCTCGCGAACGTTGAGCGTAAAGTCGTGTGGAGCGCCGAGCAACGTCGGGTCGTCGGAAAAGCTGTACTGCGTCTTCGCGACACAAATGGGCAGGTCGCCAAACCCGAGGCGTTCGAGCTCGGCAGCCTGCCTCGCCGCAGCTGGCAACAATAGCATGTGCTTGGCATGATATACCTTGTGAGCAATATCGTGCAACTTGCCATAAATCGACTGATTGAGCTCGTACGCAAAGCGGAAGTCGGCGGGCTCGTCGCACAGTCGCACGACCTCCTCGGCCAGCGCGCGACCGCCTTCGCCACCCTTCGCCCACACTTCGCTCAGGGCAACGTTCACGCCAAGCTCCCGACACCTCGTCTCCACGAGGTCGAGTTCGGCCTTCGTGTCGGTGGGGAACGCGTTGATGGCCACGCAGCACGGCAAACCAAAAACGTCACGAATGTTGCTCACGTGCTGCAGCAGGTTGGGCATACCCGCCTCAAGCGCCTCGAGATTCTCTGTTGCGAGGTCGGCTCGCGGCACGCCACCGTTGTACTTGAGCGCCCGAACCGTCGCTACAACAACGACGGCATTCGGCACGAGGCCCGTCGCGCGACACTTGATGTCGATGAACTTCTCTGCGCCGAGATCTGCACCGAAGCCCGCTTCCGTTACCACGTAGTCGGCCATCTTCATGGCTGTGGTCGTTGCCATAACCGAGTTGCAGCCGTGGGCGATGTTTGCGAAGGGACCGCCGTGCACGAACGCCGGGTTGTGCTCGAGCGTTTGCACGAGGTTCGGCTTGATGGCGTCCTTGAGCAGCGCCGCACACGCGCCCTCGGCTTTGAGGTCGTGCACCGTGACGGGCTTGCGATCGAAGGTGTAGGCCACCACCATGCGTCCGAGACGCGCCTTGAGGTCGGCAAGATCGGTGGCAAGGCAGAAGGCGGCCATAACCTCCGATGCCACCGTGATGTCGAATCCGTCCTCGCGCGGCATGCCGTTAACCACACCGCCCATGCCGTTCACCACGTTGCGCAGCTGGCGGTCGTTCATATCCACGCAACGGCGCCAAAGGATACGGCGCGGGTCGATGTTAAGCTTGTTGTCCCATTTTATGTGGTTGTCGAGCATCGCGGCGATGAGGTTGTTCGCCGCACCGATGGCATGGAAGTCGCCCGTGAAGTGCAGGTTTATGTCCTCCATGGGCACGACCTGTGCATGTCCGCCGCCCGCCGCGCCGCCCTTAATGCCAAACACCGGGCCCAGGCTCGGCTCGCGCAAGCAGAGCATCGTTTGTCTGCCGGTAAGGTTGAGCGCGTCTGCCAGACCAACCGAGGTCGTCGTTTTGCCCTCTCCGGCGGGCGTCGGATTGATTGCCGTCACCAAAATGAGCTTCGCGCGCGCGGGCATGGCAGCCATGGAGTGGATGTCTACCTTCGCCTTGTACCGACCGTAATGCTCCAGCTGCTCGCTGGCCAGGCCGACCTTCGCGGCAACCTCGGATATGGGAAGCATCGTTGCTTCCTGTGCGATTTCGATGTCGCTCTTAATCTCTGCCATCGTCACGTCCTTTCGTTATTGCGAAGCTCATTATACGCATGAATGCATCGGGATGAGAGAAACTCCCGGTAAAGTTTGTCGCAGGAGTTCTGCTGGGGTGTCGGCCTCAACGCACCGGCCTGGGATGTCGGCCTCGGGGTGTCGGCCTCAACGCACCGGCCTGGGGGTGTCGGCCTAGGAAAGCCAATCCCGCGCATGGCATCCGTGCTCCGTTACGACCATGTCCACCGCAGCGTCGTGCGGCTCGAGCAAGCCACGCAACGCCAAGTCATCGAACAGGAATCCGCTTCGGCACAGTCCCACCGTGGTGCCGGTGAAGTCGCAGATAAAACCATCGTAAAAGCCTCCGCCGTAGCCCAGCCTAAACCCGCGCGCGTCAAACGCGAGGCCGGGAACAAGTGCTATGGAGCCGGCGAAGGGGGCGTCGGTGGGAGCGTCATTGCGGGCGACGCCGCGCCCGTCGGCACGGCCACCGCCGCCGCCACGAGCATCAATCTCACGATGAAGATGCGGCACAGGTTCCTCCACGCCGAACGAGCTCTTCTGCAACCCGTCGAACGACTCCACGGCATACCAACGCATGCTCCGTGTGCCGGGCACGCAGCGAGGCAGCGCGACGACCTTGTCTGCTTTCCAAGCCTCTTCAATAAGAGCCCTCGTCGATACCTCCGCGCCGAACGAGAGATACGTATATACCATGTGTGCCCTTTGCCACGCGTCGAGTGCGAGCACAGCCTTGGCAATTGTCTCATCGATGCTTCGACGCTCACTTGCACACATCGCGCTTCGTTCGTGTCGAAACGCAATTCGCGCCTCTTCTTTGTTGAGCATGTTTCCTCACTCTGCGTGGGTTATGGGTTGCTCCCCTGTGTGGGCTGCTCCAGTATGGGTTGCTTGCCATGGCATATAGGCAGGTCTTCACATCGCGCGCTGGGCAGGTCTCTTGCGCAGGCGTTTCCGTTCTGCGAAATAACGCCGCCCGTTTGCACCAACGAGTAGTATAAACACTTGCGCCGCACTTTGCGCGCAAAACCGTTTTCGGCAAACTTAAGGAGAACGTCATGCACGACGACAACTGCATCTTTTGCAAACTGGCATCGGGCGAGATTCCCACCAACAAAGTGTACGAGGACGACCAATGCATCGCATTTCGCGACATGGAACCGTTGATGCCCACCCATGTGCTCATCATTCCGAAGGACCATTATCGCGACATTACCGATGACGTGCCACCCGCGACGCTTGGCCACTGCTTCTCCGTAGTGAAAACAATCGCCGAGCAGGAAAAGCTCGTCAACGGCTTCCGAATTCTCGTGAACACAGGCGACGACGCAAGCCAAAGCGTTAAGCACTTTCACATTCACATCCTTGGCGGCGGACACATGCCACGACCGAACGACCAGGACTGGGGCGAGTTCGCAACAAACGCCAACAAGTTCTACGAGTAGGGGCATAGCTCTCGCTTTTTATCTCCAAGCTTGGCATCAACAATTGCATAGGTAGCTCCGCTAGATGCAACGGGTTGCCACCATATAAACTATACGTGGAAACGCTGTAACGCAGCGGTCTCACGAAGCATAGTCTTAAAATGTCCGGCCACCACGATGCATTAGTAGCGTCCCTCACCGGCCAAGCCCACGCCGATGCGATGAGGAATCCAGGGGTTTCGATGGCTAGCTCGGAATCGCAAGCCCACATTTCGAAATCGCGCGCTTTCGCGCCGAAATCGCAAGCCTACGTATCGGAATCGCGGACTCACGCACCGAATTCGCAGGCCACGCACCGAAATCGCAAGCGCACGCATCCACATTGCAGGGTCTCGGACCGAAATCGCAAGCTCGCACCTCGAAACCGCGGGTTCTTGCATAGGAATCGCGGCCTAGCGTCCCAAAATCGTAGACTCTCGCGAGGTCCGACGGCCGACACATAAAATTTAGTGGGCACGTAGTTTTGAACGCCCGTACAAAACCCCAGCTCACGTAACTTTTACCATAAATGTCGCAACATCACGTGCCCACTGTGTATTTTAGCCAGTGGGCACGTAATATTACAGTACTTATGAAGGCAACTCCATCAACTGGTGTTTTGCAAAACTTTCAAAACTACGTGCCCACTATTTTTTATATCAAGCATGCAATACACGCAGTAAAGTCGCAACATCCCATCCCCACAGCTCATTTTCGGACAGATTCCGCACGATTCGCCCCCTTCGCAACCTGAATTGCGCCGTACCAGCGTCCGAAGTCGAGATTCTCTCATGATTGAAGTACCTGACGCCACCACGAAAGCTTTCGGAATCAAACCAATACAACAGACCAATACAACAGAGTGCATGCGAAAACGGCCCACCATGTGATGGGCCGTTTTCGCATGCCTTTACTCGATCACGTTCGGGCGCTTCAGAACACCGGCCTCATCTGCAGCACTTTCGAACGATCAGCTGCGATTCTGGCAATCCAAGGCCCGAGCGCCTCCCGCGCCTGCCCCTAAAGAACGGTCAAATCGGGGACTTGCCCAGAGAAACAGCCACACGCAGTTCAGCAGGTCCAATACCTGTTTGATCTATGTCCGCCAGACCACGGACGGAGCACTTGACTCTTGAGTGGAAGGGCGCCGCGCAGGGCCGCAGGGTGCGTAGGTTATTGTCTAACGGTTCCTTAAATGCCCTTGCGCAGCGCCTCAATATCCGACTCAGGAAGCTGCAACATCTGAGCAATCTGCATCACGGCAATGCGATCGTCATGCTCGTAGCGAGGGTCGCTGTTAACAACATTAGCGCAATAATTCGCAACGATCTGCGGCGCATAACCCGTCTGCTGGCTCATAATTGCAGTCATCGCGTTGTAGTCCGCCTGACCCCAACGTTGATGATACCCCGACGTCACGATGGTCATCGTTTGACAACCGTTCTGCTGCATAATATGCAGCGTATTGATGGCGTTCTCGGCCGTCGTCCGCGCACGCTCGTCCACAAGAATCCTCGACTCGTCAATGCCGCACACGTTAACGAGATAATCCCTCATCATGCCCGCCTCGGTATGGTTCTCGGGATTGTTCTGCCCCGTCGCACCACCCGAACAAACAAGCACCGTATTCGGGTACGAACGTGCCGCAGCGGCCGCTGCCTCGCAACGCGCCTTGAGCTCGTCGGCCATCTCGCCGTTCTTGAGCTCGTATCCCAGCACTACGAACGCATGCGTAGGACTATCCACGATTGCCGTGCCCTGCAGCTCCGTTGCGTACTCCCCGCCCGAATGCAAAAACAACTGATAGTTCGGGTCGAGATAAACCGCCTTCCAATGGTTTGCAATCGACGATGCAATGGCGTAGTTCTGCGCATTCTCCGACTGAATCTGCGCCAAATCGGCATCGATGGCCTGGTTCGCCTCAGCGGAGGGCGTTTCGTGCGCGGCCACCAAATCGGAAAGCAGCCGGCCCATGCTCGTGAGCTGTACCTGCGGTGAAGCCTCTTGCACCGCAGAGGCACTCGCCGAATCCGCAGGCTGACCGTTCGAGCAACCCACAGCGAGCACCGCAAACAAGGCCACGACAACTAGCGCGACAACAAACGTATGCTTCCTGTTCTTCATGCGATAATACCTTTCTTTATTCTCAAACATTGCGGGACGTACCCAGAAGGTAATCATACCATCTCTCTTCGGGGCACCGTCCAGGAGGCACCCATCTCGCAATCCAAAAACAAATGATACCGCCACCCCACACAGCGGGCGCAGCTTGTCTCATAGCACCTCTGTTCAACTTTTCCTTCCCATGGCCCCACGGCGTCCATGCCCCACGGCGTACCGCCCAGGACGTATTCGGACGAAAAAACGGCCTCTGCAAATCGCGGGGAGCAGAATCGTACGGAACATCGACCTCTGCAAGTCAGCATTACCAACGATGGGTGTCAAATGTGCCATATGGCAGACAAAACCAAGGGCAAAATGTCCCAAACGGCACCCTTTACCAACAATGGGTGCCAAAAGTGCCATATGGCGAACGAAAACGCAGGCAAATTGTCCCAAACGGCACCCATTACCAACAATGGGTGCCAAAAGTGCCATATGGCGAACGAAAACGCGGGCAAAGTGTCCCAAACGGCACCCATAGCCAACGTTGGGTGCCAAATACAACATACGGAAGCCCAAGGCCCGTCGCGGCAGGCAGGCGTCCACGTCGGTCTGTCCTCGCAATATCCGCGGCAGATCAGGCCACCCGTCGCGGCTGGCTAGGCGGCGGCACTGGCAAGCTAGGCGCTGGTATTGGAACCGCCCGCGCTTGTCCCGCTCGTGCCGGGCTTCGCGGGAGGCTCTCCGGCCGCACCCGAACCACCAGCACTTGTCCCGCTCTCGCCGGGTTTCGCAGGCGGCTCGCCACCAGCAGGCGGCTCGCCACCAGCGCCGGGACCACCAGCACCTGGCCCGCCCTCGCCAGGCTTTTCAGGCGGCTCGCCGCCAGCGCCAGGACCGCCCGTCGACTCGCTCACTTTGGCCTCGATGGCCTCGCCCGTCGAAGCGGCGCCTTCCTCGTACGCGGCATCCCCCACCATAAGGGTGTGTCCGCCGAGCTTGATGGCATCGGTGCCGCACGTCAGGCTCGTGATGTTCGAGTCGCCCGAAAGCTCCCACGAGCAGCCATCTTCAAGCGACACATATACTTCGCCACCAGCGCCTTCGGGGTTTATCGCACCCACAAACGTCGAGCCCTTGCTCATGAGCAAGTTGAGGTGCGAGACCTCATCCACCAGCATGCGTCCTTCAATTTCCTGCGACCGTGCGTCAATCGTTACCTGACCGCCGTTGGAGCCTTCGTTGCCCCAACCCGCAGTAGCGGCTCGCAGGAAGTTCCCCTCCGCGTCCTCGTTTACGAACGTAGTCCCCTCAAGGCCAATGGTGCACACGGTGTTGTTCACGAAGAACACGTCGCCATTTCTATTGGTAATCGTGCTCCCCTCAGCCTTGAACGTTGCCTCGCCCTGCGCCGCATCACCGCTCATGGACTGATAAATCATTACGGCCTGATACCAGTCCGACTTGTCGCTGTTCTTCGAGATGTTGTTCGCAATCAACTCACACCCACTCAAGAGCACCGAGTTCTTCCCCTCAACCACGACGCCCTGCGACGACGTGGACTCAAGCCTGGCGTCCGATACCTTCACGTCGGCCGTCGAGTAAATCACCGGCGAGCCCACACCATCGCTGGTGTACGTGCCGCCCTTAACCTCCTGCAATCCGCCACCACGATCGGAGCGGATAGGCGCCGACGAGTTGCCCGTGGTATGGGCCGTCACATCGGTAGCGACGAGCTTGCCGCCACCCGTAACCATAATGGCACCCGAGTTGTTCGAAACAGTCTCAATCGAGGAGTTGGCGATGTTAATCGTCGAGCCCTCGCCATAGCTGAACACGGCGTTCGCATGAGCCCCATCCGTGCTCACCGTCACGTCATCGAGGTTAATCGTCGCGCCCTCTTCGGCGTACACTGCGGCGTTCGTTCCGTAGAAGTCCGCCTCGTCGCCTTCGTCGTCGCCCGTCTTCACAACGTCTACTGCCTTGTATTCCGCCGTCTCAACGCTCACGGCGATGGCGTGTCCGCCGTTCGACGCATCCGTTATCGTCTCCCGTGCTCCCGTCGACGTGGACGCATCCGCGGCAACCGACTCGCCTGCAGCGCTGCCCGCTTCGCTTTGCGCCTGCGACGCGCATCCGGCAAGCATCGCCGCCATCGAGGTCGCCATCGACAAAAAGCCTTTGCGTGTTACTGTGTACGTCTTCATTGCGTGCTCCTTTCGCTGGCATGGCGAAATCCTAACATGCCAACCTTAAAGCCACCATTGACGCACGAAGTCGCATAACGCTTCGATTTACCTTAAAGACCAAACACGCATATGTGATAAAACCTTACCTGTGATAAAATCCTACGTCTTGCCCAAATACTCCTCCAGAGTAAACCCACCATTAGCGACTTTCCCTGTCGCAGGCGTCTCACCCAATAAGCCTCTACGCCTCGCCCAAATACTCCTCCAGTGTAAGCCCACTCTTGGTGATTTTCTCCGCATCGGGCGTTCCCACGTACCGAAGGTGCCACGGCTCGTACTCGTAGCCCGTAATGGCCTCCTGGTTTGGCAGATACCGCAGGATGAACCCATACTTCGGCATGGTGGTGTGAACCGTCTCCCACAGGTCCGTTTGCGCAAGCATCTCGTCGTTCGTGAGCATCTCGACACCGTTCACGATGGGAATCACGTCGAGCGCCAACCCCGTTTCGTGCTCGGAGTGACCTGCCTTCGCCACGTACTTCTCCACGTAGTCGCTGCCATACTCCTGCGTGAACTGGTCCACCAGCTCCTGCTGCTTCGCGCGGCTGCGATAACACGAGTTGAGGTCAATCACAACCCCCTCGCTCTGTAGCTCCTCCTGCAGCTCCTCGAACGCCGCGAGCGCCTGCTTCTCCACAACAATGGTACTTCCCCGCTGGTTCGTGGCCTCGACGAGCGTGACCTTGTTCTCCCAATCCTCGTCGAGCTCGTGCGTCTTGTTCACCAACACGAGGTAGTCGATGCCGTCGGACTTGCTCGCCGACGCGCCCGTCGCACCGGCTTTGGAACCGCCGGTCGCGTTCGCCGACCCATCAGCCGCGCCGCCGGTCGCCGCGCCATCCGCCACATCCGCATTGCCACCTGCACTCGCGCTTGCGCTTTGAGCCTCGGCCTCGCCTCCCGACGCCAACTTGGAAAAGAACAGAACGTCCGCCAAGCTCAGCACAAGCAAGCAAGCCAACGCCGCCATCCACACCATGTTGCTCAGTCGTGTTCTTGCATCCATAATGCTTCTCTCCTAAATCGACAATCCCTAGCTCGAAGTCCCCAGGCCCCAAGTCCCGCGCACAAGCGATTCTCTCTTATAAACCCCGCGAAACGCGCCCGGCCGAAACGTGCCGAACAAAACGCGGCCTTATTAACGAGCGCGTTTACGAGCAGATTTCGTGCAGCGAGCGTGTCCGTTTACTGCCAAACCATACCTCAAGCACCCGCTCGTCGCAACTTTTGGTAGCATTGCAACATATCCATTTATGAAACGTAGCAGAAGGGATTACCATGAGTGAGGATAGGCCGCGACGCCGACAAAACCAATCGGCACGGAGGCGCAGTCAGGGAGACTACAGCGCCCCCCGCCACATGTCGCAGGATGGTCGCAGCTCCCAAGGTCAACGTCGCCAGCGCACAGGCCAGCCACAAAGGTCGCACGCACAGTCCGGTCGGCCCGAGCGCGCACATACTCAGGGCGCCCGCTCGGAGGCCGAGCGCAGGAATGCCGCCCCGAGGCGCCGGACGCAGGGCGCACAGCAACAGGATCGCATGCCTCCTTCGCAGCGTCCGCAACGCCAGCAGCCCCGACGCGCCCAAGGCCCCGACCGTCGCAACCAGCCCGCTCGTCGCCCGCAAGGCCGTTCGTCCTCAGCGCTCATCATAGCCGTCGTCGTAGCGGTACTCGTTTTGGGCATAGGCGGCTTCTTTCTCATTCGCAATATCACCACCAAGCACATCACCGTTAACGGCGAGGCGATGACGGTTGGCCGTTCCACCACCCCCCGCACGCTCGTCGAGGACGGCGTGGTTTCGCCCAAGCCGGGCAACCTGCTCGCCGTAGACGGAACGCTTCTTTCCAAGGGCGACGGCAACCTGTGCTCGGCCGTCGCAGACGGCAATCCTTTGGGCGTCGACGACGAAATCCCGCCCAACGCAACCGTGCAAATCGACGACGGCACCGACGCCACGGAGGAATACGACGAAAAGCAGG
Organism: Atopobiaceae bacterium; assembly: GCA_017510785.1. Classification (GTDB taxonomy): domain Bacteria; phylum Actinomycetota; class Coriobacteriia; order Coriobacteriales; family Atopobiaceae; genus RUG440. The sequence continues at coordinate 17,977 of JAFWMH010000039.1, forward strand.
AGAAAATACCCTACGAAAAGATTCAGGGCGACACGGAATTCTCCGCGTATTGGAACGGCTCCATCCATTTGCTCAGCGACGGCGAAGACGGCTTGAAGACGACCAAAACCGGCAAACAATCGAACATTACCGTAGACGAGGTCACCAAGGCTCCCGTCGACGCCGGCTACGTCATTTACACCGCAAAGCCTGAAGACAAGGTCATCGCGCTCACCTTCGACGACGGCCCGTGGGACACCTCAACCGACGCCATTCTCGACATCTTAGAAGAGAACAACGCGAAGGCAACCTTCTTCACGATTGGCAACCAAATTCAGGGCCACGAGAGCGAGATCAAGCGCGCCGCAGCACTGGGTTGCCAAATCTGCACGCACACGTGGGACCACGCCGACGGCTCTGGCGGTGGAACCGACATCGGCAAGATGAGTGCCAGCGAGCAGGTGCAGGAAGTAGAGAAAGGCTACGCGGCCATCGCCAAGGTTCTTGGCGAGGAGCCCGCGCACATCCTGCGCGCACCGGGCGGCAACTTCAACGGCGATACCATCGACAACCTTTGGGAGCTCGTTGACGCCGAGATTGGCTGGGACGTCGATACCGAGGACTGGCGCAGGCCTGGCTCCGACTCAATTGCAAACATGATTTTGAGCGCCGGCTCCGGAAACGTCATTCTTATGCACGACGGCGGCGGCGATCGCTCACAAACGGTCGAGGCCCTCAAGCAGGCCCTTCCGCAGCTTGCGCAGCAGGGTTACAAGTTCATCACCGTAAACGAGCTCCTTGCATACGGGTTGCCCAACTCGTCCTCCTCGTCTGCAGGAACCTCTTCCAGCAGTTCGTCGAGCTCCAGCTCGAGCAGCAGCTCTTCCGACTCCGACTACGACTCCGACTCCGACTCCTCGACCTCGGGCTCCTCCTCAAGCTCGTCCAGCTCCTCGAGCTCCTTGAGCTCCAGCGACGACTCCACGTCGGGCTACTCGTCCTCAAGCTCCTCGAGCTCCAGCGACGACTCCACGTCGGACTACTCGTCCTATGGCGACTCCGAAAGCGATTCGTCCACGGGAACAGGATCGGGCATGGGTTCGGGAACGGGCACAGGCACCGGAACGGGCACGTCAACCTCAACTTCCGACTCCTACACCTACTAGTCCACAACACCCGGGAGCACAGCGTTATCGCTCCCGGGTGTATATTTATGCAAAGCCTTTATCACAACCCCGCAACACAAGGAGCCATCATGCATGAGAACACACGCTCACCCGAGGACATGTCGCTCGCAGAGAATGTCCGCATGATCGTAGGCGGCGTCGCCACCATCGTGGCGCTTGTCGTGCCCATCATACTCATCCGTCGCATCGTGAAGACCATCGAGAACAGCGACAAGTTCAAGCAGTTCGAAAAGCACCTCTCGTAATTACCTGGCCTGCACCAGTGGCCCGGAAAGCCCCGTGCAACCAGGGGGTAGCCCCCGTGCAACCAGGGGGGTAGCCCCCGTGGCGTCACACGAGCCCAAGGCGCTCGCCCAGCTCGAGCCACTCCGTCTCCAGCTCGTCGAGCCGCGCGACGGCATCGTCCACATCGGCCTGACGCGCGATGAGCAGTTCGTAGTCGGTGGGGTCCGTCGCCGCGAGCACGGCGCGCAGGCGGTCGGGCTCGCCCTCGAGCTTTGCCATTCTGCGCTCCACCGAATCGAACCGACGCTTGAGTTCGCGGCGCTCGGCGTTGGAGAGGCCTCCCTTTGCGGACGCCTTAGCGGACTCCTTCGAAGGCTCGGCGGCCGAGGATCCACCAGCCATGCCAAGCTTTCCGGCTTGCGAGGCCTGCCGCGCTCGCGCATCCAAACGCCCCAGATACTCGTCCACCCCGCCCGGGCAATGCGTAAGCTTGCCGTCAATGAGCGCGTACTGGTTGTCGGTCACACGCTCGAGCAGCGACCGATCGTGGCTCACCATCACCAAGGTGCCAGGCCAGCTGTCGAGCAGGTCCTCCACCGCCACGAGCATGTCGGTATCGAGGTCGTTTCCTGGCTCGTCTAGAATGAGCACGTTGGGCTCCTCCATCAAAACGCACAGCAGAGCGAGCCGACGACGTTGTCCACCCGAAAGGTCGCGCACGTACGTAAAGAGGTCCTTGCGGTCGAAGCCCAAACGCTCAAGCAGCTGCTCCGGCGAAAGGAGTTTATCTCCTACGTGATACGAGCGTTTGAAGCGCGCCAGCAGTTCCTCTACGCGCCAATCGTCGTGCTCCGTCAGGCGCTCGAGCCGCTGGCCAAGTCGGCCGAAGCGCACCGTTTTGCCAATCTTTACCCAACCGACGTCGGGCCGCTGCAAGCCCGAGAGCACGCGCAGCAAAGTCGTTTTGCCGGCACCGTTCTCGCCCAGAATGCCCACGCGCTCGCCGGGACCAAGAAGCCACGAAATGCCGTCGAGCACCACGAGCCGCCCACCATCCGGCACAGGATAGCTCACGCCCACGTTGCGCAGCTCAACCACTTGCTTGCCAAGTCGCGTCATGGCCATTCTTTGCAGCTCAACGGTGTTGCGAAGCGGAGGGTCCTGCTCCACGAGCGCCATGGCGGCCTCGATGCGAAAGCGCGGTTTGCTCGTGCGCGCCTTCGCCCCGTGTGCCAGCCAATTGAGCTCCTTGCGCAGTATGTTTTGTCTGCGTTCCTCGGCCACGGCCGCTTGGCGCTCGCGCTCCACGCGTTGCTGAATGTACGCAGAGTAGCCGCCCTCGAAGGGCTCCACCTCGCCGTCGTGCACCTCCCACATGGACGTGCACACCTCATCCAAAAACCAGCGGTCGTGCGTCACCACCAGGAGCGCACCCACACCTTGCGGCCAACGGCCCACGAGATGTCGCGCAAGCCAACGAATCGTACCCAAATCCAGATGGTTGGTAGGCTCGTCGAGACACAAAACATCCCACGTCCCCACCAACAGGCGCGCGAGGTCGGCTCGGCGCCGCTGACCTCCCGAAAGGTCGCCCACACGCCCCTCCCAGTCGAGGTCGCCAACAAGCGCAGCCAAGATGTCGCGCGTGCGTGCCGACGCCGCCCACTCGTGCGCGGGCATGTCGCCCACGATGGCATGTCCCAAGGTGTCGTCGTCGTTCAGGTCGTCTTGCTGCCCAAGCATGCCCACGGCGATGCCGCCGCGATACGTCACGCTCCCCTCGTCGGGCTCAAGAGCGCCAGCAAGCACGTTGAGCAGGGTCGATTTCCCGTCGCCGTTTCGGCCCACGATTCCTATGCGGTCGCCCTCGAACACCGAGAGCGTCTGCTCGTGGAGCACGCGCTTGCCCGGCCACTCATGGCCAACACGCTCTCCGCCAATCAGAATGCCCATCTACGCTTCCTCCCCTGCCAGAGCTCTAAGCTGCGCGATTTCGGCCGCGTAGCCTTCGAGCTCGTTGGGCGTTTCCAAAATCATGGGCAGTTCGCAAATGCGCGGGTTTGTCACCACCGCGGCGAAGGCATCCATGCCGAGGTGGCCCTTGCCGATCTTCTCGTGACGGTCCTTGTGCGAGCCGCGAGGGTTCTTCGAGTCATTGAGATGCAGCGCCTTGAGGCGCCCAAGCCCGATTACGCGATCGAACTCGTCGAGCACGCCGTCCAAATCCTCGCGCACGTCGTAGCCCGCATCCCACACATGACACGTATCCAAGCAAACGCCCAGCTCGTCGCCCTTCTTGCAGCCTTCCAAAATGCGTTCGAGCTCCTCGAAGCTTCGGCCCACTTCCGTACCCTTGCCAGCCATCGTTTCGAGCAGCACCGTAGTCGCCTGGCCGCTCTCGATTACCTCGTCCAAGGCCTCGCAGATAAGTTCGATGCCCTTGTCAGCGCCCTGCTTCACGTGGTTCCCAGGATGAAAGTTATAGTAGTTGCCGGGCAGACTCTCCATTCGCTCGAGGTCTCCCGCCATAGCCCGCCGCGCGAAGTCCACCACGTCGGGCTTTGCCGAGCAGAGGTTCATGGTGTACGGCGCATGTGCCACGAGCTTCCCGAAGCCTTGCTCCGCCATGTACGTGCGCAGCACTGCCATGTCGTCAAGATCGAGCGCCTTTGCATTTCCCCCACGCGGGTTGCGCGTAAAGAACGCGAACGTGGTCGCACCAATCGACGTGACCGTCTCGCCCATCTTCGCGTAGCCACCCGTCGTCGAAAGGTGGCATCCTATGGTTAGCCTTGGCATACTCTCTCCCTTGGTTTGGCGTTCGACTCCATACTCATCGCACGTAGGAGACAAAATCTTTCGCAATACGATCGACGAGCCGCGCCGCAACCTCCGCCTTGCTCAGCGTGGGAAGCGCCTCGGCGCCTGCCGGCGAGAGCAGCGTTACGCGGTTCGTGTCGCTACCAAAGCCAGAGTCGGAACGGCTCACGTCGTTGGCAGCGATGAGGTCGCACCCCTTGCGCTCAAGCTTCGCCTGAGCATTGTTCAAAAGATCATGTGTTTCGGCGGCAAAACCCACCACGAAACGACGTTTCCCGCCATCGTTTTTCGACGCACACAGCTCGGCGAGGATGTCGGCCGTCTGGACGAGTTCGATGGCGTCTAGTTGTTCGCGACCCTTCTTGAGCTTGTGGTCGGCCGGATGCGCCGGCGTATAGTCGGCCACCGCCGCAGCACAAATCGCAACGTCGGAGTTCGCGAATGCCGCCACAGTGGCGTCGTGCATCTCGGCCGCACTCACCACATCGACGCGTCGCACGCCCTGAGGCGTCGGCAGCGATACCGGCCCCGCCACAAGGGTTACCTCCGCACCCCGACGCGCAGCCTCCTCCGCAATGGCAAAGCCCATCTTGCCGCTCGACCTGTTGGCGATGTAACGAACCGGATCGATTGCCTCGTGCGTGGGACCTGCGGTAACGACCACCGACGAGAAGGGCAGCGTGCCCATACGTGTGCCCGCCTCGGCCTCTCTGGCTTCCTGCACTTCTCGACCAGTCTCTGCAAGCGACTCGCACGAAGTCGCGCCTAGCTGCGCCAGCACGGCATCGGCAATGCACTCCACCGAGGCAAGCTTTCCCTCCCCCACGTCGTTGCAGGCCAGGCGTCCCGAAACGGGCATAACGAAACGTGCGCCGCGCGCCATGAGAACGGAAACGTTGGCCTGGGTGGCCGCTGCCTTCCACATGTGAACGTTCATTGCGGGCGCCACCACAATAGGCGTAGCCTCTGGCACCGCGAGCAACGTCGCCGAAACGAGGTCGTCCGCCATGCCCATCGCCATCTTTGCCATTACGTTTGCCGTTGCCGGCATCACGAGCACGACCTCGGCCCAGCCCGAAAGCTCGATGTGCGGTATTGCTGAGGTCGCATCGTCGAACAAGCTTGTAGCCAACGGTTCGTGGGTAAGACCTTCCCACGTGGCCGCACCCACGAAGCGCAGCGCGCCCTCGGTGGATGCAACCCTCACCGTGCAGCCGGCTCGTTGCAGCAACCGCAGAACCTCCACGGCCTTATACGCCGCTATGCCGCCGCACACGCACAGCAAAACACGCGCGGCAGCCCCTTCGCAATCCTCGTTGGCCATCGTGTCGCCTCCGGCTTCTCTTGAGTGCATGAAATACCGACCGCTGCTGCGGTTTACCGAAGTTTACTTGTCTAAATCGAACATGCCTTCCGTCACCAATATGCGATGGCAGTAGGGGCACTCCGCAATGGCAGGGCCACGTCGAATGTCGCCAAACGCACTCGGCGGCACAACAACACGGCACACGGATGGCGTGTTCCCGCGAAGGTGCTCAACGGCAAGCCCCCCAAAACGCTTAACGGCCGCCTCATAGTGCTTTAATACCTCGGGAGTAATGCTTACCAGCACCGTCTCGCGCTCGAGCGCAAGCTTGCGCATGTCGCGCTCGATATCGGCCGTTTGCTCACGCAAAGCTGTAACCAATGCCTCGCCCTCGCTTACGAGCTTGTCGTCCAGCGCACGGGCGTTCTTTTCGGCCGCCTTCGTTTTGTTCAATCGCGCGGTAAACTCCTTATGCTGGTACTCACGCTTCTCGATGCGCTTTGCAAGCGAGGTAAGCTGCTCTTCAAGATTGTGTATGTCGCGATAGCTCGTCTCGCTGGAATCGAACTTCGCCTGCGTTTCCTCAACGATTTCGTGCAACCGAAGCTGAGCGTGCTCGTTTTCCTCGAGATCCATCTCAACGTCCTTGCGCTGGCCCACGATTTGCCGCAACTGCGAGGCAAGCTTCTTTCGCGCCGCGCGCACCGCGTTTATCTTCTTCATTTGCGGCATGGCGGCGAGCGTCTTTTTGTGCCTCATGAGCGTAAGGTCGATTTCTTGCAACCGAAGAAGGGCTTCCGGCTCCCGCATCACGTACCTCCATGCCGTGTTGTATTCATGCATATACATGGTACACGAACAGCTTTATCCTACCGTCGTGAACTCAAGAACTGTTGAGAAAACCAACGCACGTTGCGCCGAGGCGTTCCCGACACGTCTCACCGACGTCGAGCCGGGGCGAAGCCTTGTGCCCGCTCGGCCGCCCGCGGCCAAGCTCATCGCGCCGATGCAACAACCTCCAGCAACGCATTGCCAAACCGCTCAAGCTCTTCCCATGGCACCCGTTCGTCGAATGAGACGCGCAGCGAACCTGTGGCAAGCGGTCCGGGCACGCCCATCGCCGTTAACACGTGGCTCGGAGCCGTAGAGCCACTCGCGCAGGCCGACGCCGCCGACACCTCGAACCCGCGGGCATCAAGCTGTAGCACGAGCGTTTCGGAGTCCAAGCCCCCCACGAGAAGGCTCACCATGCCGGGCAAGCGATCCGCTCCCACCTCACACGGCGTCGTGGGAACGATGCCCGTGCCCTCGGCGCACACCAGCGCGTACAGACGCTCGGCCCGCTCCGCTACCTCTCGCCTCGTCACCTCGAGGTGGGCGCAGCTGGCCTTCGCGGCCGCAGCAAGGGCGAGTGCACCCCGCACGTCCTGTGTTCCGGGACGAATGCCACGCTCTTGTCCGCCACCAAAGCTCGTTGGCCGCAGGGGAACGCACGTCCTCACGACCAGCGCACCCGTTCCCACCGGAGCTCCGATTTTGTGGCCCACCACACCAACCGCATCGCAATCCGAAACGTCGAGCGACACCTTGCCAAAGCCCTGCGCCGCATCCGTGTAGAAAAGCGCCCCAGCCCGATGTGCCGCCTTCGACAATTCCCCTAACGGTTGCACCACGCCCATCTCGTTGTTTGCCGCCATCACCGAGACGAGTGCCACGTCGGGGCCAAGCATCTTTTCGAGCGCCGCACACTCGATGCGGCCATCGCGCGTGGGGGCGACCGTTTCCACCTCGAAGCCACGGTCGCGCAGTGCCGGCGCGACGTCTAGCCCCGAGTCGTGCTCGATGGCCGAAAGGATCACGCGCGTGCGCCGACGATTCCTATCGCGCCCTCCCATGGCAAGGCCGACGAGCGCGAGGTTGTTGTTCTCGGTTCCACCTGAGGTGAATACCACGTCCATGGGACGAAAACGCCCGCCCAGGCAGCGCGCTATGTCGCGACGGGCACCATCGAGCGCCCGGGCCGCCTCGCGACCGGCAGTGTGGAGCGAGTTGGGGTTGGCGCCCGCATAGGAACACTCCTCGTAGGCACGTTCGGCGGCCAGCGCCTCCGGCCGCACGGGCGCGGAGGCCGCATAGTCCAAATACACACGTCGCACAGCCGCACCCGCCCTACAACTGCCGCATCGCAAGGCCGCGCATTCCGGCCGAGCGCATGTCCTCAACCGCTTGCGCGTGGTCAGGCGCCTCGAACACCGAGCTTCCGCCAACGAGCACGTTAGCGCCAGCCGCCACCACTCGATTGGCATTCTTGGGCGAAATGCCGCCATCAATCTCCACGAGCGGACGCACCGCATGACGCCTGCAGAGGTCCGTAAGCTTGTTGAGCTGCGTATAGGTGTGCTCGATGAACTGCTGCCCCGAGAAGCCCGGGTTCACCGACATCACGAGCACCATGTCCAAGTAGTCGATAATTGCATCGAGGGTGGAAACGGCCGTTCCAGGGTTTATTGCCACGGCGGCTCGACGGCCATAGCGATGAATCTCATCCACGATGCGATGCGCATGCTTAGCCGTTTCCAAGTGGAAGGTAAGCACGTCGGCACCCGCCTCAAGATAGTCGCGGAACACCTCGTCGGGATTGCTCACCATCATATGAACGTCCACCGGAAGATCGGTGCCTCGTTTCACCGCCCGCAGCAGGCCCGGCCCAAACGAGATGTTGGGCACGAAGTCGCCATCCATAACGTCGTAATGGATAAAATCGGCATTCTCTACGCTCTTGAGCTCCTCTCCCAAATTGAGGAAGTCCGCTGCGAGAATCGACGGCGAAATACGAACTAGCTGACTCATGCACCTCTCCTATTCGTTGGCACAACCATCGTGGCGCCCGCCAGGGACGACGCCATAGAACTCTTCCACGGACTGCCTGCCGAGCAAGCCGTCCACAACTACGTCCACGTCGGCCCCTTCGTAAAGAAGCGCGTTCACCGCCCGCGTGATGGGCACCTCCACGTCGTGGGCGCGCGCAAGCTCCAAGATGGACTTGGCCGCCTGAGCGCCCTCTACCACCATGCCCGTGCGACGCTCGTACTCCTCGAGGGACTCGCCTCGTGCGAGCGCCTCGCCAAACGTGCGGTTGCGCGAATGGCGCGACGTGCACGTGGCCACGAGGTCGCCCATGCCGGCAAGACCCATGCAGGTGAGAGGGTCCGCACCCATGGCAACCGCGACGCGACTCACCTCGGCCAAGCCGCGCGTCATGAGCACCGCGAGGGTGTTATCTCCTGCGCCAAGCTCGGCAGCGACGCCGCACGCAATCGCAATGACGTTTTTTACCGCGGCACAAATCTCGATGCCCCGGACGTCCTCGCTGAGGTACACCCTAAAGGCCGGACACACGAGCACGTCACGGAACAGTTCGGCCACGCTCGGCGTAGGCGATGCGATGACGGCCGCCGAAACGGTGCCTTGGCTTATCTCCTCCGCATGGTTGGGACCACTGAGCACCGCAATGCGCTCCTCGCCGCCTAGCTCCTGTGCCACGACATCGGCCATGAGGCAGCCGGTGCCCTGCTCCACGCCCTTGGTGAGCACGAGCACGGGAACGTCGGGCGCGACATACGGCGCCAGCTTTTTGCAGGTAGAGCGCAGGAAGGGCGAGGGTACCGCCACGAGCACGGCCGTCGCGTTGCGCATGGCCTCTTCCATGGAGTTCGTGGCGCGCACGTTGGAATGCAACTCGTAGTCGCGCAACTGATGAGGGTTGTGATGGTTCTCGTTTATCCCGTGCACGACCTCGTCCTCGAACGACCACACCACGACCTCCTCCGCATTCGGCGCAAGGAGCCGCGTGATGGCCGTGCCCCACGAACCGGAGCCTATTACGGCTATCGTCTCGATCATTTGCCATCACCTTTCTTGCTGTTCCCAATCGAGAAGCGACGTTCCTCGCCGTGCATGAGACGCTTGATGTTTTCGCGATGCGACCAAACGACCACGATGGCGACGATCACCACCGGTATGAGGGCAGGTAGCGACATGCCCCAAAACACGCCCTGGATGGGAAGCGAGCACGTCGTTATTACCGAGCCAAGCGAAACGTAACCCGTAGGGATGGCGAAGAGCAAAAAGATGGCGAAGAGCCCCAAACCCATGGGCCACCACATGCCAAGCGATGCGCCCAAGCCAACGGCTATGCCCTTGCCACCCTTAAAATGCAGATAAGGACTAAAGATGTGCCCGAGCACGGCCGCGCAGAAGAGCCACGAGCCAACCCAGCCATACTCGGCATTGCGCGCCACGGCCGACCAGTCTCCGCCCAAGAAGATTTGAGAAATGAGGAACTTGCCGAGCAGCACGCAAAGCGCACCCTTGGCGACGTCGCACGCAAACGTAAGCGCCGCCGCCTTGCCGCCGGCCGTGCGCGCGACGTTCGTCATGCCGATGTTGCCCGAGCCAGCCTTGCGTACGTCGATGCCCGAGAGCTTGGCCGCGAAGATCATCCCGAACGGTATGCCGCATATCAAATAGGTAATGATAACCCCTATGACAGTGGCGATGATCACTCCAGTCATGACTAGTCCTTTCGACGGAACTTAAGACGAATGGGAGTGCCCTCGAGCGCAATGCGTTCGCGGAGTCGGTTTTCCACAAAGCGCTCGAAATTGTCGTCCACGAGGTCGGGCGCGTTGCAGAAGAAGGCGAATACCGGCGGGCACACCGAAGGCTGGGTAGCATAATTGAGCTTGAGACGACGGTTGCCCTTGGTTATGGTGTGTCCCGTCGCACGAATCTCGTCGAGAATGGCGTTGAGCTTTGACGTTTGCACGCGACTCGCCCTGGCCTCGGCCGCACGCTGCGCCGCGTCGAGCACGCGCAAGCAGGAGCGTCCCGTAAGCGCCGACATGCGCACGAGCGGAACCCAGCTCATGTGTGCCATGCGACGCGCGAAGGAGTTCTCCACCTCTTCGCGGCGCCGGTCGTCGGTTACGAGGTCCCACTTGTTCAGGCAAAGAACCAGCGCGCATCCGCGCTCGATGGCCATGTTCGCGAGCTTTTGGTCCTGCTCCGTTACGCCCACCGAAGAATCCACCACGAGTAGGCACACGTCTGCTTCGTCCATCGCCATGAGACCGCGCACCATGCTGTAGTACTCCACGTCCTCGTGGACCTGCGACTTCTTGCGCATACCGGCCGTATCGACCAGCCTAAAGCGCGCGTCCCCACGCTCTACCACGACGTCCACCGCATCGCGCGTGGTGCCCGCGACGTCGCTCACTATGGAGCGGTCGTGGCCCACGAGCCGGTTGGTGAGCGACGATTTGCCTACGTTGGGCCGACCGATGATGGCGACGGCAATGGTGTCCTCGGGCTCGTCGGGCTCCTCCACCTCTGGCGGTAGCGCGTTTACCACGTCGTCGAGCAGGTCGCCCGTGCCATGGCCATGCCCCGCCGAAAGCGGCCGCGGCTCTCCCACACCAAGCTGATAAAAGTCCCACACGGCAGTCTCGTTGGACGGGTCGTCCATTTTGTTCACAACGAGGAACGACGGCTTCTTGGAGCGACGCACCACGCGTGCGACCTCCTCGTCCTCGTCGGTTACGCCCACCATGCCGTCGACCACGAACACGATAACGTCGGCCTCTTCGCAGGCCAAAAGCGCTTGCTCGCGAATGCGCGGCGCGAACGTATCCTTCGAGTGGATGGATTCGATGCCGCCCGTGTCCACCAGCACGAACTCGCGGCCGTTCCAGTCCGTTTTATGATACGAGCGGTCGCGGGTAACGCCACGCGACTCATGCACGATGGCATCGCGACGCTCGGCCAGTCGGTTTACGAGGGTAGATTTCCCAACGTTTGGTCGCCCCACCACGGCGACTATTGGTTTGCTCATGCATGTACCTCCTCAGATTGCGTATATATGGTAACCCAACTAGGGGACGTTTATTCCAGCGGAGCCACACCCTCACACGTTTCGCAGGTACAAGGCGCGGGGTGCCTGTGACGCGCCGAACGGGACACCGAGCGGGGGGTCGAAACGGGCGGCGAGCGGGGGGGTCGAGCGGGGCGGCGAGCGAACCGCATCGATTCAGCTGGGACGCAAACAACCTGTGTGCTGGGAGGCCCACTTAGCCCGGTTTTCGCCCGCTAAACGGCGCCCCAGCACACAGGATGCGTAGCGTGTATCGGCAGGACCACGTACGGCTGCACTAATCGACTAAATGACCACGCGAATGCAACGTTGACAGCAGCGAATCGAGCAACACGCGCGGGCTGGGAACACACACCAGCACGGTAGCACCACGACGTTCGAGCTCGCGCTTTATCTTCGTTTGCGAAACACCATCAAGGGTGACTTTGTCGAAGTTAAACATAACCTCCGGCAGCACCACCGTCGTTCGCGCGAGGTCGTTTGGTAACTGGGCAAGGAGATCCTCGGCCACAATTAGACCGGTAACGTTGACGTCGCCACCGTAATAGTTATTGCGGATAGCATGCGGACCAATACGTCGAACATCGCCACTCTCCCATCGCGTGTCGCAACTCACGTCGCGCGTGTCATGGGCAGACAACTGCGCGTCCCACTGCGCCGTAGTGCCTTCGCAACTCGCGTCGCGCGCGTCATGGGCGTCGCGCGTGTCATGGGCGTCGCGCGCGTAGCAACACCAGTCGCATGCCTCCGTAGGCGGATTGCGCAGCCCGTCGTACCTCACCCCCAGCGCGGCATTTGGCACGTCGCACGGAACGTCGAACGGCGCGTCGCAATCATCGCCTCGAGCGTCGGTGAATGGCAATCGTGCCACACGCGTGCCGTTGTCTGCTTCCGCGAACGCATCGCACAGCTCGCCGAACACCCCACACGCCGCTTCGCCGCACACCAACAGCGCGTGCTCATTCAGCTCTTCGAAACACCGCGACACGAGCCCCAGCTCGTCGCCACGCCGCACGCGCAGCTCCTCAACCTCGTCCAAAAAGCTGCGAAGCATTCCAATGCCATCGTGGAACTGCGGGTATCCATCGTAGGTTTCGGCAGGCGGCACCGGCAAGTCGGCGTCGAGATAAAACTCGTCCGAAAGCTGAAACCGAGTAATGCCCATCTCGCGTCGCGCACGCCGCTGATACGGCTCCAGCAGCCTCACCACCGCGCGACTCGCCTCGCGGTCCTCCGAGAATGACGACGAAAAGCGTTTGGAATACTTGGTGTAGCCCAGCGGCACGATCGCGAGCGAGGTTATCTGCGGACGTTCCTCAACCCACGCGAGCGTTCGCTCCAGCTCCGGGCCATCGTTTATGCCCGCGCACAGCACGATTTGCCCATGCACCTCGATGTTCGCCTCGCACAGCCGCTCGAGCACCTCCATCCCACGCATGGCACGCCGGCCGATAAGCGGAACGCGAACCTCAGGGCTCACGGCGTGAATCGAAACGTTCATGGGTTCCATGCGGCACCGAATGATGCGCTCGACGTCCTCGTCGGTGAGGTTCGTGAGCGTGACGAAATTCCCCTGCAAAAACGAAAGCCTATAGTCGTCGTCGCGCACCATAAGAGAAGCACGTGCGTCGTCGGGCAGCATGGCCATAAAGCAAAACTGACACGCATTCACGCAGGTACGAATCCCGTCGAACAACACATCGTCGAACTCGATGCCCCAGTCTTCGCCCGGGTCGCGTTCCAACGTGCAGGCATACTCCTCACCGTCGGCAGGGTCGAACACGACCAGCTCGGCCACGTCGCCATCGGCCTCCCAGCGCCAGGCAACAATATCGGGGAGGGGCTCTCCGTTAACCTCGTCGATGCGCATGCCCGGCTCGAGGCCCGCCGCCCACGCGGGGCTGCCATGCTCGACGCGCTCAATCCAAGCACCGTGTCGTCGCTCGCGCGTGCTCGCGTAGTCGGCCCTTCGCTCCGCACGCGAGGTACCAGCCATTATGCCCCTCCCCACTTAACAGATAAACGCATCATATTTGCAATCACTACGCGGAGAGGTCGCGCACCCGGGCGCAAACAGCCTCGATTTGGTCGGCGGGCGTGGAGGCACCGGCCGTTATTCCGACCAGCTCCGCATCCGCCAACCACACCTGTTCGATTTCGCTCGCATCCTCCACATGATGCGTTCGTTCGCAACGCCCGCTACACACGTCAGCCAAATGACGCGTGTTGGCCGACCCACGTCCGCCGATCACAAGCATAACGTCGGCCTTCGACGCAAGTTCGGCCGCGGCCTGTTGCCGTTCGCTCGTTGCCTCGCAAATGGTGTCTACGACGCGCAGCTCCTCGCAACGGCCAATGAGTCCGCTTACCACTTCGCGCAACACCCGCCGCTCGAGCGTAGTTTGCGCCACTACGCCAATCTTTTTCGCTTTAGGTACTAAGACAAGTTCCTCCGCGGAACCCACCACCACAGCCTCGGGCGCGTGGCCGCACGTTCCCTCAACTTCGGGGTGGCCCTTCTCTCCCACCACGACAACCACATAGCCCTCACGCGCCATGCGCTCGACGGTAACATGCACCTTCTTAACGTACGGACACGTCGCATCGACGCACGTCAGGCCCGCCTCGGCCGCACGCGCCTCAACCTCCGGCGTTACGCCATGCGCGCGCATCAACAAGGTGGCGCCGGGAGTGGCATCTTCGGGTTGTTCCACTGCCGTAACGCCGCTTTTCGCGAGTGAATCCACCACTGCGGGATTGTGGATAAGCGGTCCTAGCGTGTGCACAGGACCAGTTGCTTCGGCAGCCACACGTCGCGCAAGCTCCAACGCCCGCCCCACACCAAAACATGCACCGGCCTTCTGGGCTACTACAATCTGCATGTTATATCTCCTTCCAACGAGACGATGGAGACGGGCCACCCGTCCCCATCGTCTCACACTAAACAAGGCGCTCGTCGCTTGCGGAAAACGTGCTCATCCTCCGCACAAGGCGCTTGTACCTGCACAACGCGCTCGTCGCTTGCGGCACTTGTCACCCGCGCTAGACGCTCGTCCTTGCATGTTACAAGACACGTCCCAGCACAAGACGCACGACTCTTACGGCGCTCGTCGCTTGCAGATCGTTACATCTTTCCGGGATGCTCGGCACGAAGCTCTTCGCGCAGCTCGTACACGCGGTCCATCGCGAGCTTCTCCATAGCCTTTGCACGCTGCTTGCGGCCCTTTTCCTCGATTTGGTCGAACGTAATAGGTTCGCCCACCTTCATCCACACGCGACCCGGACGCAATGGCTTGTTGCCTCCCGGAGCGCCATCGCGCGCGCCGACAATGGCGACCGGCAGTACCGGCACCTTAGCCAACTGAGCCATCAACGCGAAGCCGCCGTGAATGGTAACGTCTTGGTCGTCGGAATACACACGCGTTCCCTCGGGAAACACCAGCACGTCTTCGCCACGCTGCAGCGCGCGCTGGGCACGTCGAACGGCCTTGATATCGGCTGTGCCGCGCTCGACGGGAATGGCTCCCACGCGAGCGAAGAACCACTTAACGAAATCATTCCCATCGAACTCACTCTTGTAAATGGGACGCATGCGACGTCCGTGGAACCAGTCCGAAACCACAATGACCACCGGATCGAGCATCGAGACGTGGTTCATCACCACCACGCGACCGGTATCGGCCTTCCACAGCCGCTCGCCGTTCTCAACTGACCAGTTCCACAGCAGCTTGCTGAGACCACCGCACGCCCAAATCGTGGTACCAAGCAGCGCTCTTGTGGAAAGCGGATAATCCCGCTCGGAATGCTCGTAAAACTCTTCTGGCTCATGACGCGCAAACTGCTTCATGCGACCGTCGGTCGCAGCGTCTTCGTCCTCGGCTTTTTTTGCCTGGCCGCGCTTTTTGAACTTGTCACCAAGTCGCTTGGCGCCCGCTTGTGTGGCGCCCAACAGCTTGCCGCCCAATCGCCTGACGCCCCCTTGCTTGGCATCCGCCTGCGCCGGCTGCGCATCATCGGCAGAAATCTCAACCTCAACTTCACCCTCAGTCTTATCAACCTCAGGCTTAGCTTCATGCTCTACCTCTACCTCGGCTTCGGCCACAGTCTTTTCCGAAGTTGCAGAATTGTCCGCTTCCTCGGCCGCAGTCATCGTTTCCTCGGCCGCTGTCACCGTTTCCGGTTCCGTTGTCGCTACTACCTGCGCAGCAGTTTTCTCTGCCGCCTCAGCCGGCTCGCTATTCTCTGCTACCGCTGCAGGCTCGCTTTTCTCTGCCGCCTCAGCCGGATCGCATTTCTGCATCACTTCGCTATTCTCCGCTACATCCACGCCCGAAGTTCTGGCCTCCTCAATCCACGCCGAGATCTGCGCGACCTCTTCCTCAACCGTCATGGACGAATTGTCCATGAGGTGAGCGTCGTCTGCCGCACACAATGGCGCCGTCTCGCGGGAGGAATCGGCCTCGTCGCGCTTCATGATGCTCTCCAAAATACGCTTTTCCTCCTCGGGATCCGCAACGCTGCGCTGCTCGGCGCGCCTGTGCGCACGCGACTCGGCATCCGCCGTAAGAAACACCTTAACCTCGGCATCGGGAAAAACGACCGTTCCAATGTCGCGACCCTCGGCAACCACGTCGCCTTCCTCGGCTAGCCTACGCTGCTCGGCAACCATGGCCTCACGCACTGCAGGGATTGCCGCCACGCGCGAAACCGACGCATCGACCTCAGGCGTACGAATCGCCTCCGAAACGTCGCGGCCATCAAGCACAATGCGCTGCGATGCGTCCTCGCCCACCGCAAACTCAATGCGTATGCGGCGCGCCACCTCGCTCACAGCCTCATCGTCCTCAAGGTCAACTTCCCCCTCAAGACACGCCAGCGTCACCGACCTATACATAGCTCCAGTGTCGAGCATCGAAAAATCCATGCGCTCTGCCAGCGCGTGCGCCACCGTCGACTTGCCCGACCCAGCAGGTCCATCGATTGCCACCTTCATACGAGTCTCCCATCAATCGGCATCAAGCTAGAGTATCCCCCTTGATGCCCTCCAATATGCGTACTTCGTCGTCGTCGAGCATCCGCCACGAACCCTCCGCACAACCGCGCAGCTCCAACGGGCCAAACGAGTCGCGGTGCAAGCGCAAAACCTTATGCCCCACCACGGCCAACATCCTCTTTACCTGATGCTTTCGGCCCTCGTGAAGCGTGATGCCCACGACGCTTGTTCCCCTCGGCATGCCACCGTGCACCACCGCAGCACACTGCGCGTCATCCGCATCCAACACAACTGCCTCCGCGGGCGCACACGGACCATCGCCGAGTTCCACGCCCTCACGCAATTGCGCAAGCTCTTCGGCCGTAGGCGTACCCTCGACCATTGCCACATAGTGCTTGTCCACATGATGAGACGGGTGCAGCAGCGCCTGGCCCATGTCGCCATCCGTCGTGAAGAGCAAAATGCCCGTCGTGTCGTAGTCCAAGCGACCCACGGCAAACAACCCCGGATACCGCTCCGTAGGAACGAGGCTTGCCACGCACGGCCGCCCATAGGGATCGCTCATCGTTGTAATGTAGCCCGCAGGCTTGTTCAAAACCAAATAGCACGGCTGCTCCGAAAGGCGCACGACCCTGCCATCCACCGTAACCACATCCGTTAGGGGATCGACCTTCGCGCCCATCTCGCAACGCACTTCGCCGTTTACGCGCACGCGCCCGGCGGTCATGAGGTTCTCCGAACCGCGCCGACTCGCAACGCCCGCGCGCGCCAAGAACTTTTGCAAACGCATGGGCACAATGCGCTCTTCACCATGTTCGCTCGTGTTGCGCGTCACGTTATGCCTCTTCCTCGCCCATCGCGACCGTTGAATCTCCGTTCGACAACGTGCCGGTATTATCATTACGTGATGTCGCGTCATCATCAACAGATAAAAGCCTACCGCCGCGGTCACCAGTCGCGCCGCCGTCCATCGTAGCGCCCTCCAGCCCGCTGCCGCCCGCGGCACCACCGGACGCCACGCCGCCGCCTGCGACACCACCGTCCGCCGCACTGCCGTCCACCTCGGCAAACAGCTCGCGCTCTTCGTCGAGGTCGTCGGCCATCTCCTCAAGCGGCATAACCTCCGCCGTGCCCGAGAGCCTCTCGCGAATGAACGCCCGCGACTCCTCGTCCGGCGCAAACTCCTCAAGTGGTGGCAAATCACCAAGAGAACGCAAGCCGAACGTCTCCAAAAACCGCGTCGTCGTCCCAAACAGCTGCGCCTGCCGCGCATCCTTGCCCATGTCCCTCACGAGTCCCTTCTCCTTGAGCGACGCAATGACGCCATCGGAGCTCACGCCACGCACGGCACGCACGCCCTCGCGACTCACGGGTTGATGGTACGCAATCACCGCAAGGGTCTCAAGCGCTGCCTGCGATAACTTGCGCCTATCCCACGAAAGCACGTATGCCTCGACGGCATCGTGGTGCGCTGGATGCGTAAAAAGCCGCCATCCCCCCGCCACCTCACGTAGCTGAATGCCACGATTGGCGTCCGCATATCCCGCAGAAAGGGTCTTCAGCGCCTCCGTCACGTCCTCGACGGGAGCCCCGGCGGCCTCGGCCAACGTCTTCGCCGGAACCGCGTCGCTCGAAACCAAGAGCAGCGACTCCAGCAAGCCCATGAGCGAGCCTTGGTCCAGCTGCTGCACCTCACGCATAGAACTCCTCCTCGCCCACGCTCGTCAAGGGGTCCTCGTCCAGCTCGAAGGCCGGCGCCCCCTCCACGCGCACGATGTCGATTTCCCCAAACGTCTCCGACTGCCGCACCGTAATGGCCCCACGCTTGTACAGCTCCAGCATCGCGAGAAACGTCACAACCACCGTCGCGGCCGACCTGTCGCCCTCCAAAAGCTCGGTAAACGTAACCGCCCCTCGCGCGCGCGTAATGCGGTCCACCGCCGCCACGCTCAGCGCAATGGGCACCCGTCGCGGCGCCACATGCTCGGCGTCCAGCAAAAAGCTCTCGCGCCGCGCCGTTATGTCGGCACAAATCACCGCCAAGCTTCGCAGAGAAACGCCTTCCAAAAAATTGGGCATGAGGCCCAAGAACTCAGGATCGGGCCCAGCCGTGCGCGGAAGCATGAGCGCCTCCACCTCCATACGCGCCGCAAGGGCAGCACCGGCGTTTCTAAACTGCTTGTAGGCCACAAGGCGCTCGACGAGCGCCTCACGAGCCTCGTCGGGACTCAAGTTCGCCAACTCGTCATCCTCGTCGGGATCCACCGTTCGCTTGACGGGCTCAGAAGGCACAAGAGAGGCTGCCTTCATGTCGAGCAGCGTCGAGGCAACGAGCACGAAGTCGCTCGCCACCTCGAGGTCCATCTCCCCCATGCGCCGGACCTCCTCGAGGTACTGATCGGCAACCTCGGCAATGGAGATGGACCCAATTGCCACCTTCTGGCGACTCACGAGCGAGAGCAGCAGGTCGAAGGGGCCGGTAAAGGCCTGTGTGCGCACCCTATACGACACGCTAGAACCCCAAAAGCATTATGGCAAGCCTATCGGCAGTGGCACGTAGATACATGCCAACGGGATCGACGTGAAGCACCATCGGCACCAAATACATTATGGCCAAGAGCACCGGAAGAGAGTTTCTCTGAATTACGTAATACCATTCGCGCGCCTTCCCACGCAGAAGCGGGCTCACGATGGACGAGCCGTCGAGCGGCGGCAGCGGAATGAGATTGAAGAACATGAGCACAAGGTTGATGTACACGTAAAGCTCGATTGCCATAACGCACCAGTACTGCACGCTCGCATCGGGAACAATGCCCCACGCCGCCGTGAGCCCCTTGTACATCAAGGCGCCCACGCAGGCTTGCAAAAGGTTGCAGGCAGGACCAGCAAGCGCTACCAGCACCTCGTCACGACGGGGCTTCTTTAGTCGGTTCGGGTTATACGGCACAGGCTTCGCGAAGGCAAACACAGGACCTCCAACGAGCGCCATTATCAGCGGCAAAACGAACGACCCCACGGGGTCCAAGTGCGCGAACGGATTCAGCGTGAGCCTTCCGTGCTCTTTAGCCGTTGGGTCGCCCAGAGCATTGGCGGTCGCGGCGTGCGCCACCTCGTGAAACACCGTCGCCACCATAACGATGGCGACTTGTAAGCATATGGTTACTATTCTTGCATAGTCAATCGACAACACGCGCCTCCTATACCAACGCCGCCCGCAGGCGACAAAAGAGCCAGTCGAACACGAACAACGCCAGCGAGAGCAGGCACAAATCGCAGCGGAACGAACCGCCAAAGGGAGTATCGACGGCAAGAATCTTCATGTCGTGCCACGGCAGTGCGTCCGTCACGAGTTGCGTGACCGCAGCCACATAGTGCGTGATGGGCGGAATCGGCATGGCATTGAGAATAACGATTACAAACAGCACGAGAGCCATGAGTCGCACCACGATTGCAAGCAGCAGGAAGAACCCTCGTCCCAGGCGGTGTATGCCACCTCGCGCGAAGCCCTCGTCGTTCTCCAAATAAATGTCATCGTGGCGTGCCGCTGCGGGATAGCTATAGCGATACGCTGCCGGCTCACCATACGGCATCGACAGGTGACCGTCCGTATTGCCTCGCCGAGACGGCGCATTCACTACTGGGGCCACACGCCTGGTCGACCCCTTCGCGGATTGCGGGGCCACAGCCGCAGACCGTTTGGTGGTTTTATCTGCGTCTTGCCTGAAGTGCTTTGCCATCAGGCACCCTCCTCCATCTTTTCGGTGAGCTCAATCCACTCTTCCTCGAGGAGCGGGATCTTCTTCGAAAGCGACGTGTACTCGCGCATGGCGTTGTCGAAGGCGACGGAGTCGTTGTAGAGCTCCTCGCTCGCCATAAGCTCCATGAGCTCCTCATAGCGTGCCTGCGCCGGAGCCAATGCGGCCTCCACCTCTTGCAGTCGACGCTTTGTGGACCGCAGCGCCCTGTTCTTGATGTTGCGCGCCTCGGCCTCGGCTCGACGCTGTTCGCGTGTTTTAACGTTGCGACCTTGTGGCTTGGCAGTCGCCGACGTGGGTTGCGCCGAACCCATAGCGGAAGCGGAGGCGACCCCTTTGCCCTCGTCCTCCAAGCCTCGTCCCTCAAGCTCTGCGCGCTTATAGAGATAATACTCGTAGTCGCCAGCGTACACAGTTGCATTCCCGTCGCGCACATCCACGATTTTGTTCGAGATGGCTCGAACCAAGTGCTCGTCGTGGCTGATGAGCACGATGGTGCCCGCAAAGTCCTTCAGGGCACGTTCTAGGACGTCCACCGAGTCGATGTCGAGATGGTTCGTGGGCTCGTCGAGCAGCAGGAGCGGATCGGGCGCCACGAGCATTTTTGCAAGGGCAAGACGCGCCCTCTCCCCGCCCGAAAGCACCGAGACGCGCTTGAGCACGTCGTCGCCATGGAACAAAAACGCGCCGAGCAGCCTGCGCTCCTCCGAGCTGGTCCAACCAGCCGCAACGGAATCCATCTCGCCAATAACGGTGTTGGCAGGATTGAGCGCCTCCAGTTGATGCTGCGCATAATAGGCGCTCGTTACGCTTTTGCCGTACTCAACCCGCCCGCGATCGGCCTTCAGCACGCCCGCGATGAGCTTGAGCAGCGTCGATTTGCCCGCGCCGTTCGGGCCGACGAGAGCGATGTGGTCGCCACGGTAAAACGTGAGGTCCACGCCGTCGTACACGTGGTTGCTTCCGAAGCTCTTGGCGACGTTTGCCACATCCACCACCATGTCGCCCGTGCGCGGAGGCTTGGGAAACGTAAAGTGCATGGTTTGATGCGCCTGCGGTAGCACCACCAACTCCGAGCGAATCTTCTCGACGCGCTTCACGCGGTCCTGAACCTGCTTTGCCTTGGTTGGCTTGTAGCGAAACTTCTCGATGAAGACTTCCATGTGGGCGATGTCGCGCTCTTGCGCCGCACGTTTGGCCCGCAGCTGCTCGAGGTTGTCTTCTCGTTGCTTGAGGTAGTTGGAATAGGTGCCCGTGTAGGTGTACAGGCGCTTGTTCTCGAGCGACGCAACATGACTTACGCAGGCATCCATAAAGGTGCGGTCGTGGCTCACGATGAGCACGGCGCCGTCGTACGAGGAGAGGAACTGCTCGAGCCACTGAACGCTCTCCAAGTCGAGGTGGTTCGTCGGCTCGTCGAGCAGCAAGAGGTCGGGATGGCGCAGGAGCAGCTTCGAGAGAGCGATGCGCATTTGCCATCCGCCCGAGAAGTCGGCCGCCTGCTTGTTGAAGTCGGCGACGGGAAAGCCGAGACCAGCTAAAATGGCCCGTGCACGCGCGTTGAGCTCGTAGCCTCCCAGGCGCTCGAAGCGGTCTTGGTCGCGACCATAGCGTTCGAGCAGGCGTTCGAGCTCCGTACCCTCCTCCGCGTTCGCGATTTTCTCCTCCATCTCGGCAATCGAGTGTTCGAGCTCGCGAATTTCCACGGCGGAATCGATAACCTCCTGGAGGGCGGTTTTGCCTTCGCCAAGCTGCGTTTCTTGCTCGAGATAGCCCAGCGAGGTGTCCTTGGCAAAGGTGACGGTTCCCTCGTCGGGCGACTCGAGCCCCATGATAATTCGGAGCAGCGTGGTTTTGCCCGCGCCGTTCGGGCCGACGAGCGCCCACCGCTCGCCAGCGTTAAGCTGCATGGTGGCGCCCGTGTAAAGGACGTTGCCACCAAACGACTTTGATATCTTATCTGCAAGTGCTATCAAGAATAACTCCGGTTCAAATCGGGGGGTTCGTAATTATAGCGCAAGCGCGCCCCACTTCCCCCATCACTCCTTAAGGCTCTGTTTGAGCATAACGATGCGCGTTACCGCCTCATCGATGTCGCTCTCCTTTAGCTCGCCGTTCTCCACAGCATCGAGCACGCCGCGATACGCACGCTCGTAGTCCATCGGACAAACCATGATGTCGGTGCCGGCCTTCAGTGCACGCACGGCCTGCTCGCTGGGGTCGCACGCCTCCTCGACGGACTTCGCGTCGAGCATGTCCGTCATCACGACGCCCTCGAAGTTCATGTCGCCCCGCAGCATGTCGGTTACCACGGCCTTGCTCATCCACGAGGGCACATCACCCTCGCCGTTGCCCACGCCCAAGCACGACATGTTGCTCACGATTACGATGGGCACGTGCGCGTCGATTGCCGCCTTGAACGGTATGAGCTCGCGCTTCTTCATTTCCTCGGCGCTACGATGAGAATACCGGCGTTCGTTGTGCGGGTCGGGCTCGGCCTCGCCGATTCCCGGGAAGTGCTTAACCGCGCACAATATGCCCGCGCGCTCGTATCCGTCCACCTGAGCCGCCACCATCGTTGCCACCTTTTCGGGCGTATCTCCAAAGGACCGCTCCGAAAGGTCGGAGTCCGCCGAACTCACGATATCGGCCACGGGCGCCATGTTGAGGTTGAAGCCATACTTCGAAACGTACTCGCCCACGTGTCTCGCGGCTTCGCGCGCTTCCTCCTCCTCGTTGGAGGCACCGATGCGCGCAGCATTGCTCACGCCGTTTGGCTCGATGAAGGACGTCGCGAGGGGCGCCTGCGATCCGCCTTCTTCCTGAATGCACATGAGCGCAGGCAGTCCGCTCGCGTCCTTCACGTAGTTTTGCGTGCTTTTGATGAGGCCAGAGACCTGCTTGGCATCGACGAAGTTCTTCTCGTCGTACAAGAGGCCGCAAACGGGGTTTTTCGAAATCGCTTCGCGCGTCGTCGTTCCCGCCTCCGTTGCAGCCTCAACATTGGTAAGCGCCTCGGGACGCACGATGAACAGCTGCGCGACCTTCTCCTCAAGTGTGAGGTCGGCCACCATTTGCTTCGCACGCGAAAGCTCCTGCTGATCGACGCTCGTTTCGGCCTGGGCGGCAGCGGCTTTCTCGGCCGCCTCGCGTTCGGCCTGGCCTCGCACGATGCTGCTCACCACCAATATGCCCACGATGCCCACAAGGGCGCATGCGGCAATGATAAAAACTGGCATAGGCAGTCGCGGCACCGTCGATTCGTCGCGACTCGCACCGCTACGGGCCGTCGCCGTCCGCGTAACGGGAGCCCTATGATCGCGCGGATGTGCATGCGCCGGCATATTGCGAGCCGACGACCCACGCCGCGCCGACGGACGCGACGCGGTTTGGCGCCGAGGCTGCTCTGACCTCACTGCACCGCTTCCACGCCTCGTGGTGGGACGCGCGTGCTGACGATCTACGGACCGACGTCTGCCATCGGCCTCCCTGCGTGTTGAACCTCCGCGTGCTGAACGGCGGCTGGAGGACTCGTAATCGCGCGAGTAATCTGTGCGTCCTCTGGTCACGATTATCAGCTCCCGTCGTGTGTGCGTGTTTCTTGTAGGTTGCGCAAATACGGCTGAAACTCCTCGGAACAGTCCGAATTGCCCGTGCGCCAGTCGTTGTGATCTATAATGGTACTCTCAAATCCGTAGTAGGCATCCAAATAAGCAATAATGCCATCGACGGCACGCAGCTGCTCCTCGGGATAGTCCTCCCCGCTCGTCCCCGTGTGAACCATTTCGATGCCAACGGAGTAGGAGTTCATGCCGTAGTCGGGCGCCCAGTCGCCGATGGGTTCGGTGCCCCGCTTGTCGTCGCGCGACTCGTCGGTTACGCCAAACTGCTCGTTGTGACCGGCGTCACCGTATCCGGCGTGATGGGCGATTTTATCTACGGGAACGCACTGCACGATGCTGCCGTCCTTGTTCACGACGTAGTGAGACGCCACGAACTTGCCGTTGCTGTCCCACCACTCGATTACGTTTGAGGCAACCGCGTCGCCCTCCGTGTCGTGAAGCACTATGTACTTTTGGAACTCGGCGGGCTTTTCTCCGTGGATAAAAGACGACCGGAAGTCCTCCGTTATGTTGAGCTGGGCACGAAGCTCCGTTGGACTCGCGGCGGTCGCAGGCTTCTCGCTTGCGGGCGACTCGTCGGCAACAGGCCCGCTCTGCCCGGCTTCCTCGTTTTGCGCCGCGTCTTGGCCTTCGGTTGTTGCGGATTCTTCCGTTTGCGACGATTGCGGCGCTTCGTCCACCACAACCTGCTTGCTCGGACTCTTCGAGGCGTTTGCGCAGCCCGCCAGCAGCACGATTGCGGTCGTCGCACATGCCATGCACCTAAGCCACCGGCGAGCGGGCGTTTGTAACAATCTAATCATCGAAAACCTCCATGGCAGGCCCTCGTTCGTATTTTTCCTGATACCATGATACAATGCTTCAGACGAAGAACGCGTGAGACACGCGTTGTACACGGACAAGGGAGAATTCATGAACATCACGACTACACAAAACGGCGCCGAGGCCACCCTCGCACTCGAAGGCAAGCTTTCCGTCGCAACCAGCCCCGACCTCGAGGCCGCCATCAATAATCTTCCCGAGAGCACGACCAACTTCGTCATTGATCTTGCGAAGCTCGACTACATTTCGTCCGCGGGCCTTAGGGTTCTCGTGAGCACCGAGAAGCTCGCCACCCGTCGCGGCGGCGCCATGCGTCTCGTGCACCCCAATGACGAGGTGACCGAGGTCTTCGAGATGACGGGCCTCTCCGACGTGTTCACGATTGAGGCGTAAGTTCCAAGTTCTAGGTTCTAGGTTCCAGGTTCCAAGTCATAGGTTCCAGGTTCTAGGTTCCAGATCCTAGGTTATTGTCTTGGGTTCTAAGTCTTGGGTTCTAAGTCTTGGGTTCTAAGTTCTGGGTTCCAGGTCCTACGTTCTAGGTCCCACGTTCTAGGTTCTCCGTTCTAAGCTCAAAACGGAGATTTCGAGGTTCGGGCACTTGCGGGAGCGCGAACCGGAAGCAGGAAGACCCTACCAGCGGAGCGGTTCCGACGGTAGGGTTTTTGTTTCGGGCCGTACGGGCGGCGGGCTTGCGGGCGGCGGGCCGTACGGGCATCGGGCCTGCGGGCGATGGGCCGTACGGGTATCGGGCCTTACGGACGTCGGGCCTGCGGGCGATGGGCCGTACGGGCGTCGGGCCTGCGGGCAAGCCAGCGAGTGCGAGGCTTTGGCACACTCGTTGGCGCGAAGCAGAAGCAAGAAAGCCCCATCGGCTGCTGGCCAAGCGGGCGGCGGTGACGTTTCGCGGCTCGGGGCCTTGCGGGCTTCGTTTGCTATCGCGGCGACACTAGGCGGGATTTCGACCTGCGCGGTGACCGAGCCATCGCACAGGTCGCGGTTCCGTTTCGGCGCCACCGCGAAGGCAGCCAAAACTGGGAGTCGCCAGAAATCGGCATTGGCCATCGATTATGAAGCATCTTGGGGAGCATATTACCCATTGTGACTTATTTTGACTCAGTTTCCTTTGGGGCGCATTTTTCTCAATATGCTCCCCAAGATGGTTCATAACCGCATATGCATGCCGGTCGTGACGGCCAGCGCCTCGGCGCCAGGCGGAGTCGCGACACCGTCGCGGGCGGGCCGCCGTCGGGACCGAGCCTAGGGATAATCCTGGCGAAAACGCAATCCGTGCAAATGGGCCGCTTGGGAGCAGGGGCCGTGGGCAAAACGGCGCGAACGGCACCCATTACCAACAATGGGTGCCAAACGGGACATCTGGCAGACAAAAACGCGGGCAATGTGTCCCAAACGACACCCATTACCAACAATGGGTGCCAAACTGGACATCTGCGGCCCGAATCCGCGGCAAAGGTGGCCCAAACGACACCCATTACCAACAATGGGTGCCAAACGGGACATCTGCGGCCCGAATCCGCGGCAAAGGTGGCCCAAACGACACCCATTCGTTGCACGGGTCGATATTCCGTACGACTCCATCGGGGCGTCCCCGAGGCGGAGTCACCATCGACCCTCGCGGCGGGTGGGCCGGGGTTGGGATCGAGCGTCCGGCGATCGGCTGAGCATTATGAAGCATCTTGGGGAGCATTTTTCTCAAATTTGTTCTTGCATGCGTCAGAGTGCTGTGTTATATTAACTCTTGCGCAAGGGCGATTGGCTCAGGGGTAGAGCACATCCTTCACACGGATGGGGTCGCTGGTTCGAATCCAGCATCGCCCACC
>JAFWMH010000040.1 GCA_017510785.1 Atopobiaceae bacterium
CCTCGAGGCCCTCGAGGCGAAGCTCGGCTCCAACAAGGTGCCGGGCTCCATCCGCTATGCGGTCCACGTGCAGTCCTACGGCTGGCAGGACGTGAGGGCCGACGGCGCCATGGCGGGCACCTCCGGCGAGTCCAAGCGCCTTGAGGCCATCCGCGTCGAGCTCAAGGGCGAGGTGGCAAAGTACTTCGACGTGTGGTACCGCACCCACGTGCAGACGTACGGCTGGCTCGGCTGGGCCAAGAACACCCACGACTCCGGCACGGCCAACCTCTCCCGCCGCATGGAGGCGCTCGAGATCAGGCTCGTCCCGAAGGGCCGCCCCGCCCCGGGCAGCACCGAGGATGCTTTTATCGACCATCAGCCTAGTCTTTCGGGCGATGCGGAGCTCGATGCCATCGTGGATTCGATTCTTGCACGCACCGGTCGTGACGGCGATGCTCTTCGGAAGGCCTTCGACTACGTGGTTTCGCTGCCATATATTGACGGTGAGGTAAACCCAGCGGGTGACTGGCGCGTATGGTCCATTCCCAAGGCAAAGCAAATGTACAGGCGGCCCGGTGGCAACTGCTATTATTATGGTGCGCTCATGGCGTGGCTTGCGCGAGGCTTGGGCTACGACGCACGAGCTGTTTCGGGCGAGATTGAGTCGGGCGTGCTGAGCTGGTCGTATCATGGGTGGTGCGAGATTACGCTTAACGGCACGCAGTACGTTCTCGACCCCGATTTGCAAAAGTACATCCCCGGTCGGAACTTCTTCATGGTAACCTATGACGAGGCTCCAACGTATTACACGGCTTATTAGTACGTTTGCATGAACTGCGAAGCGCCCTCTGCGAGGAGGGTGCTTTGCATTTCGTAGAGGCCTGCTCAGGGATTGCGCACGCACGTGCACGCGCAATCCCAGGCAGGCACATCATAAGATAGGTGCTTTAAAATGGTATTTAGCTCGCTTTTTTTCTTGTGCGCATTCCTTCCCGTCGTTTTTTTGCTCGATCGACTTGCGCGTTCAATTACTCTCAAAAACGCCTTGCTCATCGTGGCCAGCCTCGTGTTCTACGCGTATGGCGAGCCCATCCTCGTTCTGCTCATGTTGGCGAGTACTGCCTTCAACTGGCTGATGGGACGTCTCGTGGGGCAATCGGAGTCCCCTGTTGTGCGCAAGGCAAGTCTGGTGACTGCGGTCGTTATCAATCTCGGCCTTCTCGGCGTGTTTAAGTATGCCGGCATGTTCGTGAGCACCCTCAATGGCCTGGTTGGGCTCTCGCTGCCCGTTCCCAACATACCCTTGCCGCTGGGCATTTCGTTTTACACGTTTCAAGCGCTCTCGTACGTAATCGATGTGTATCGGGGGGACGTGGAGTACCAGTCGAACTATCCTAGGGTGCTTCTTTATATTTCGTTTTTCCCGCAGCTCGTGGCCGGACCCATCGTGAAATACCACGACATAGCGGAGGAGATGCAAAACCGCCATGCAAGCATGTTGGACGTTGCGTGCGGACTCAGGCGTTTTTGCTGTGGCCTCGCAAAAAAGGTGCTCGTGGCGAACACGATGGCGGGCGTGGCCGATGCCTTCTTTGATATGGATCCCGCGTCGGTAGGCTGTGCGGGAGCCTGGCTGGCGGCGTTTTCGTATCTTATGCAAATATACTTTGACTTCTCGGGCTATAGCGACATGGCCATTGGCCTTGGACGTGTGTTTGGCTTCCACTTTAAGGAGAACTTCGACCATCCGTATGCGTCCAAGAGCATCAAGGAGTTTTGGCGCAGATGGCACATGAGCCTTTCTACGTGGCTCCGCGAATACCTGTATTTCCCGCTTGGTGGCAACCGCAAGGGTCGGGCGCGCGCCATTATCAATCGCGTTATAGTGTTTTTGGTATGCGGCTTATGGCACGGTGCCAACTGGACGTTTGTGGTTTGGGGTCTCTTGCATGGCTTGTTCTTGTTGCTCGAGGACGTGGTGCCCATTCGTAAGCTGCCCAAAGCCCTTGGCGCGGTATATACCATTCTAGTGGTAACCTGCACGTTTGTAATCTTTAGGGCCGATACGCTTGGTCAGGCGGCTGGCTTCCTCACGGCGATGTTTACGGGGGCAAGCGGTGGCCGACTGGCGCAGGTGTTGTTCGTCGAGCAGCTCACACCGCTTTTTCTTGCCACCTTCGTTGTTGCCGTTGTGCTTGCCTCGTCGCTGCCGCAGCGTCTTACGATGCGAGCAGACGCGGCTCCGGCCATTACGATGGCTTCGTATGCGTGTGCGTTCGTGCTCCTGTTCCTGTGCATGGTGAACCTTTCGAGCGGCACGTATAATCCGTTTATCTACTTCAGGTTTTAGGGGGCATCATGGCTGGGAATACGCCGAGCAAGTCCAAACCCGCGCATTTGCGTTCCGATTCTGGCAACAATGATGCGCCGCAAAGAAAAGCTGCCTCTGGTTCGACTCCACGACACGCGGCATGGAATACCGCGGCAAAAGCGAGCGCTCCGGCAGCCGATACGTCCGTCGAGGACATGACCGTTGGGGGCACAGCCGCGTCCATCAGGGGTACGTTCGCCGGGGGCGAGCCCGTCGTTGACGTGGCCACATCAAGCGAGGTCACGTCCGCCGATGGCACGCCCGGCTTTGCTTCGAGTGCGAAGGGCTCAATCCGAGGCTCAATTGTGTTCGTGGTCGCGTTCTTCGTGTTGGTGTTGGCTCCGCTCGTGGCCATGCCATTCGTGCATGAGGACGTGAGCTCCGAGAAGCGTGAGCTGGCACCCGCCCCCTCGCTTACGGTGGACGGGAAACCCAATCTCAACGTTCTCTCGGAGACGGGCGACTACTTTGCCGACCACTTCGCGTTTCGTGGCACGCTCGTTGACCTCGACGCCACGCTCAAACAGCGCCTGTTCATGACATCCGCCACCGATAACGTGGTGGTGGGACAAGATGGGTGGCTTTACTATGCGGGAACGCTGAACGATTATCAGCGACGAAACCACATGAGTGACCACGAGTTGCACAACATTGCTGCGAATCTTGCGCTCGTGCAGGAATACGTTACGGGGCAGGGAAAGGGGTTTGCGCTGGCCATCGCCCCGAACAAGAACACGCTTTATCCTGAGCGCATGCCATACTACGAGATGTCGGTGGAAGGGGAGAGCAACCTTCAACGCTTGATGCCCATGCTTGCCGATCGGCAGATAAACGCCTGCGATCTTACGGCGCTCTTCAACGAACAAGATAAGGTATTGTACTATGCGCGCGACTCTCATTGGAACGGCGAAGGCGCGCTGCTCGTGTATCGTGCCATTGGCTCTGCGCTGCCAAGCGAGCATATACCCTACGACGAGAACGACATGTATGGGCTGGGGCACGTGGGCGACGTTGATGCCATGCTGCATCCGCAAACCGCACGGCCGGAAGACGATGTACGCCCAACTGCGGCGGATGCCTGGACGTATACGAACGATGCGTCGAGCGTTGAGGACGATCGCATTCAAACATCCTCTTCGGCTGAAGGGGCGAACGGTACGCTCATGATGTATCGCGATTCGTTCGGCAACAACTTGTTGCCGTATTTTGCGGGCGCTTATTCCCAGGCGACGTTCTCCAAGCTGGTCCCCTACGACATGGGGTTATCTGCTCTTGCAGATGCGCAGGATGTCGTAATTGAGCGAGCGGAGCGTCATATTGACCTTTTTGCCACGCAGCCGCCCTACATGCCGGCGCCCGAACGCAGCATTGCGGCAGAATCGGAGGCGCGACCGGGTTCGACGACCGTCCGGCTCTCGAAGAATGGGCCCTACTTTGTGGTGGAGGGTACGCTTGACGAAACGGGCGCGGGGGAGAACGATGCCGTGTTCGTCGAGACAACCAGTCCCGAGGGCGATCGTCGCGTTTTTGAGGCCTTTCGCGTGAGTGCGGCGCAGGATGCCACGCAGGACTTTGAAGGCGATGGAGTAGCGGCGGAGGAAGAGCCTACGATTCAGGGCGATTGGGGGTATCGCGCGTTTGTTCGCATGGACGAGCGCGGTACGGCGGCATTTGCAGACGTTCGCGTGCTGGTTGGCTCGCAGGAATCCGCAGCGGAAGTTGCCCACGTTACTGTTGGCGCGTGATGATGCGTCGCGGTGCGAGGTGTGGGCGCCGAGGGGTGAGGCGGGTATGCATCGCTCGGGGACAAATGGCCCTTGCGATGCTCGGCTCAGCGCCCTTCGTAATGGCCTGCGGCCGCGCAAAGCATTGAACTGTCTTAAAAAACTGGCTAAGTTTGATAAAGCTGCGGGTTTAAACGGCTCGCGCGGTACACGAGCCGCATAACGTGTACCAGCGGGGCCACTTAGCGTGGGTTTCGCGCCCTAAATGGCCCCCTGGGTACACAAGCCGCATAACGTGTACCAGAGGGCCCACTTAGCCCGGGTTTTGTCCGCTAAACGGCACCCTCGGCACACAGGATTGTAGCGAGCGTCAAAAAGGAAGCTGGTTCAGTCTCTCGGTTCCGCCCTGCGCCCAGGGGCTGAAGGAGCTCGTCCTCTTTAGGTGTTTCGATGCCAGAATCGACCTCCCCCGGGGCAAACCTCGAAGGGGCGTGCGGCAGGGGACGCCTTCTAGGAGTGGCTCTCGAAGGGGAAGGTATACGGCAAGCCGAACTTGTCGCGAATCTCGATGAGTTCGGCTTGCACGGCTGTGCCAACGGGCACGCCCTTGTCCTTGCGCTCTTGCCACGCAAGCCATTCCTTTTCGCCCGCAGTGTAGATGCGATCGTAACCGGGGGCCTTCGTTGAGGCGCGGAGTTCGCGACAAATGCTTCCCGCGACGCGGCGGAACTCGTCGCGGCCCACAAATGCCTCGGGGTCGATCACAAAGAAGAAGTGCCCTAGGCCAAACTTTTGGGGCTTACCATCTGCCGAAACGCCGGTGAGCGACTTCATAAAGCCACCGCCTGCAAGTGCTGCGCTGAGAATCTCGACCACGGCGGCGTACCCGTAACCCTTATAGCCGCACATCTCGTCTCCCGGACCTCCTCCCAGCGGAGCGAGTGCGGCCGTACCATCGACGAGCATTTGCAGGATGCGTTCCGAATCCGTGAGCTCGTCGCCGTCCCTGGCAACGACCATTCCCGCCGGGGTTGGTTTGCCCTCGCGTGCGTAGTACTCAATTTTTCCGCGTTGGACGATGGACGTGGCGCAGTCTATGCAAAACGGAAATTCCTCATCGGTGGGCAAGGCAAACGTGAGGGGGTTGGTGCCCATCATGTTTTCCACGCCGAACGTGGGTGCGATGGATGGCCGTGCGTTTGTTCCCACGAGACCAATCATGCCTTCCTTGCTTGCCATGGTGGCCCAGTAGCCGGCTATTCCAAAGTGGGTGGAGTTGCGAATGGCGCCACCGGCCATACCGTAGGTACGGGCCTTCTCGATGAGCCTGGTCATTACGCGATGCGAGGCAACCATGCCCATGCCGTCGTGAGCGTCGGCAACAACGGTGGTCGGAGCCTCCCGCACGATTTCCAAATTAGTCGTGGGCAAGAGCGTGCCGTTTTCGAAGCGGTCGAGGTAGATGGGCTTCAAACGGTTGCAGCCGTGACTCTCGATGCCACGCCGATCGCTCTCGAGCAGCACGTCAGCGCAAATTGCCGCGTCGTCGCGTGGCACGCCGTAGCACGCGAACGCATCGATCATAAAATCGTTCATTAGCTCCCACGAAACGTATGGGCGTGTTTCCGCTTGCATGGGCAACTCCTCTCTTCAATCGAATCTTGATTACTATTGTACCGCGTATGGTATGGAGGTAATGCAGCTTCGGAGAATGTCTATCGGCATACAAAAAAGCGCGCCAGCCCACCACGGACTAGCGCAGAGGCAAGAATCCTCTTAACAAAACCGTCGAAAACGACCACTTCTTGGCCTTGCCCGGTTGGCAACGCTGTCGATCTTGAAAAAGGAACACTCCCGCCCCTTATGGTGCGGGAGTGCACCGCCAAAATCGAATCCTGGCGGAAAAGGTGCTGTGACCTGTTACTACTTCTTGGCCTTGCCCTGGTTGGCGACGGCGTCGATCTTAGCGGCGATAACGTCGGGGTCGCCAATGTACTTCTTCTCGACGACGTTCCAATCCTGGTCGAAGGTGTAGGCCAGAGGCACGGCGGTCGGGATGTTGACCTCGAGAATCTCTTCCGGGGTGAGCTTGTCGAACATCATGACGAGGGAGCGCAGGCTGTTGCCGTGGGCGGCGATGAGGACGCGCTTGCCGTCC
>JAFWMH010000041.1 GCA_017510785.1 Atopobiaceae bacterium
GTCTGACTTTTCGCAACCGACGATTGTAGGACGGTGGCCCACCCCTTCACCCAATCAACGCACTGTCCCGGGATACAGTACGTTTGTTCGCCCCCCCATGGGGGGAGGGGGAGGTCTTACACCACTTTTCGGGACGCTACTATTATGGGTGTCAGACGGGACATTTCCGGCGCGGTTTTGAGCGCAAGGTGTCCCAAACGGCACCCATCCCTAACGTTGGGTGCCAAAAGAGCCATCTGGCAGACAAAAACGCGGCAAAAGTGTCCCAAACGACACCCATTACCAACAATGGGTGCCAAAAGTGCCATATGGCGGGCAGAAACGCGGGCGAAGTGTCCCAAACGGCACCCATAATCCGGGTTGGGTGCCAAAACGGGCCATCTGGCGGACAAAAGCGAGGGCCAAGTGTCCCAAACGGCACCCATCCCCAACAATGGGTGCCAAACGGACCATTTCCGGTGCGGTTTTGCCCGCAAGGTGTCCCAAACGGCACCCATTACCAACCGTGGGTGCAAACGCGATTTGCGGAGGTCGGTTTTCCGTCCGATTCCATCACGGGAGCCCGGCGGCGGGGTCACCGTCGAACCCCGCTGCGGGTGGACTGGCGCGGGTCGAGCGACCGGCATGCATCTGCGTTTATGAATCATCTTGGGGGACAACTGGGCATTATGAATCATCTTGGGGAGCAACTGCGCATTGAATCATCTTGGGGAGCATATTCTCGAATTTTGACGCTTTGTTTATGCTGCTCATTAAACGTCAGCATCCGCACCTCCCGTCTACCGGGGTTTGGCTTCGCATCGTGGCATAGACCATAGAATCCGAAGCCGGTTGATGCCCCGTCGCGGGGAGCCGGACAGCCTAATGACGCATTTGACCGCATGAACTCGGCGTTTTGAATCCGAGGTTGCTCTTCGCCGCGTTAACGGGGTTCTCGAAAGCAGCTGGCCGGCATGTCCCCTTGCCAGGTGCGCTATGACGCGGGGGTGATGGCTTCTACGTCCTCCTCACCAGTGCGGATACGAATCGCGCGATCGATTTGGTAGGCAAAAATCTTTCCGTCGCCCGGCTCGCCCGAGAAGGCGGCATTGCGTATGGCGTCAATTGCACGATTTGCCCATTGCTCGGTCGAGACGACAATTTCGAACTTGATTTTTGGAACCATGGTCGTGCTCACCTTGTTGCCGCGAACCATCCTAGTGCGACCCATCTGCGTGCCGCAGCCCATCACCTGACTCACCGTAATGCCTCGTATGTCGGCGCCTAGCAGGGCGTCCTTTACGTCTTCCAAGGCATCCTCTCGTACGATGGCCTCAATCTTGATCATTGCTTTCACGTCCCTTCTTAGTCGTCAAGCCCGTTGAACGAGGGATAGGCGCGCTCGCCGTGCTGCGTGAGGTCGAGTCCCATGCGCTCTTCGCGTTCGCTCACGCGGAGCCCACAAACCCTCTTTACGATCCACGTGCACACGAGGGTGCCGACGACGGTGACGCCAATAGTCACCACAATGGACAATACCTGCGCAAAGAAGAGCCCCGTCTCGCCAAACGCCAAGCCGTTCCACGAAATTGCAGGGTTTATCTCCTTGCTCGCAAAAATGCACGTGCAAAGGCCTCCGAATATTCCTCCCACACCGTGGCAGCCGAAGGCGTCCAAGGCGTCATCGTATCCAAAACGGGGCTTGAGCTTCGACACGCACAAATAGCATAGCGGGCTGGCGAGGGCGCCGATGAGTGCCGCTGCCCAAAGAGGCACGAA
Source organism: Atopobiaceae bacterium (assembly GCA_017510785.1). Lineage (GTDB taxonomy): Bacteria > Actinomycetota > Coriobacteriia > Coriobacteriales > Atopobiaceae > RUG440. The sequence goes on from JAFWMH010000041.1 coordinate 1,759, forward strand.
GCCACAGCCTGGTGTGATGGCGACAAGGCCGATTACAATGCCCGTACAGGCTCCCCTTAGACGCGTCACCATACCGCTTGTCACGGGTGGTGGTTCGTTGGGTGGGTGACAAGGTACGCTTCGCTGGTAGAGCGGGTGCAAGTAAGGATATTGATGTGAAGCAGATCGTCGTTCGGTTCGAAGAAGATAGAAGCGTGCCCGACATCCGGGTTCTCTTTCGGGCGTCACGTGCGGACGCGCAGGTGACGGAACTCATGAATCGGGTGCGCAGCCCGTTCGTGGGAAAGCTGACGGTGACAGATTCTTCCGAGGCTTCCGTGTTCGTGCCGCTGGAACATGTTGTGAGCATCGCCACAGACAATAAGCGGCTTAAGGTACTCGCGGATGACGGAACCTATTGGCTCAAGGGTTCTCTAAAGGAGATGGAGAGGATGCTTAGTCCAAACATGTTCCTCCGAATCTCACGCTACGAGATTATAAACCTGCGTAAGGTGCAACGGTTCGACTTTACGCTTTCGGGTGTTCTGCGCATTGAGCTTGAGCAAGGGGTCGAGACGTGGGCCTCGCGACGCTTCGTGCCAGTAATACGGCAGCGGCTCCAAGAACAACGATTCTAAAGGAAGGTTGATGTGCCATGGCGGCGCAATTGATTAGGCGGGCAGTGCTTGGCCTTGTTCTCGGGATGGTCGTGGGGGTCCTTGTTGCGATCGGTGTGTCGTATGCCTATGGAGGGGGTTCGCTGATCCTGCCGAACGTTTTGCTCGAGATGACCGGAAGCGAGGCGGGCGCCCTGCTTGCGCAGATGTTGGGCTCGGGAGCGTTCGGGGCTGTGCCGATGGCTGGTACCGTTCTTTATGAGCTAGACTCGTGGGGGCTGCTCAAGCAGGCGGTCGTACACTACGTTAGCTACACGGCGGCCTTTCTGTTGTACGGGGTATTCTTGGGATGGTTCGAGCCGACTGTTGCGGCCTTGGGGATAATGGCGTGCGTGTTCGCGGTGTGTCATTGCGCAATTTGGCTCGTCATGTATGCACGGTATCGCTCGGAGGTCAAACGGTTGAATGAGCTCTTGGGCAAGGTACGTATGTGACGACGTGCGATGACGCTGCGAGCGCTGCCCGGACTCCGGAAACAATCGATTCCTTCGGCTGTGCTACCATGTAGGCGATGTTCGTCGAGCTCGAGGGAGGCACCGTGGGCACGTACCTGAACCCTGGGAGGCAGGGCTTCGAGATGGTGGTGAACTCCGAGATACGTGCATAATCGAGGAGGCGTGAACGGTGGCCTCGAGGCGCTTGATGTTACCGTTGTCACAAAGAGTTCCCAATGCGGTATCTTTCGCAAAAAAGTACAAAAACCATGAGACACCCTTGTCCAAGGGACGTATATATTGGCAGAATGTACGCAAGCAAGCGATTGCAAAGGAGCAATGCAATGACGAAAGAAAACATCAATCAGGAGCCGATGGCCGAGGCCGAGGTCGAACTCAGCGAGGAAGTGCTCGAAGGAGTGAACGGCGGAATGCGCGACCCGTTGCTGCGAAAGAGGCGTAGGATGAAGCGTCTCAAGGAGATGCTCGAGAAATCTGACGAGCCCAAGGATGGCGGTGCAACCGGATCGTGGTAGCATAGCGAGGGAGCGACCTCAGATTCCAAGAATCTAGAGAATGCACTTCAGAGAGGGCGGTACTCCGCGGCCACAAGCTCGCGGGGTACCGCCCTCTTTTGTAACTCAACCTTTGGCAACTCTTTTGGCGATTCATTCGGATTTGGGCCTACAACTGGCGTGTGGTACCTATGCAACGCGCTGGAGTCTGCTATCCTTACAATTTATGTGAATACAAGCCCAATCGTAATCGAAAGCGTTGCCGGAGCATGTGCGGACGGTGCGCAACCGGGAGGTCGACCATGAAACTTATCGCACTGAACTGCCCATCGTGTGGAGGTCGGCTCGAAATCGAACCCGGTCGGGAGAGGATCTTTTGCACATATTGTGGGGCACAGATATTCGTGGACGACGAGGTCCAGCGAGTCGAACACATGGTGAACTACGCCAACGCCGAGGATGCCGGCTACCAATTCGAGAAGGGAAGGCAGCGCGCCATAGCCGAGGCGGCCCAGCAACCCATCGTTCAGCCCGTTGCCCAGCCCGTCTACCAGCCGGTACCCAAGAAGAAGAGACGTACGTGGCTATGGGTTCTGGGTTGGATTTTCATCTTCCCCGTGCCCCTTACCATCATCATGCTCAACAAGAAGGACGTGAAGCCTGCTGTGCGCTATGCCATCATCGCGCTCGCGTGGATTCTCTACATTGGTTGGGTGAATTCCTCAGATTAACGCCGCGTCGAGGCGAAGGCCACGAGTACAGAAGGCATTGCCCGCCAACGAGAGGGGTTTTCGTCGTTCGAAGGGGATGGAGGCGGTGCTGGTCTCGGGCAGGCAGTGCTTTGTGTTCCCGCAGTCGTAAGTACGTGCACTCACGCGCCAATGTGTTCCATGGCTTTTACCCGAGGAACACGACGTCTTGGTGATAAGCGATGAAGTCGGGGTTCGGGCGGTGCCGCTCGGGAAGCAAACACCATTTGGAAATAGTACTGGGTGATCTGTTTGATACCTAATACGCGATTTTCGTCACCACGTATGGCGCGAAGCTCTTCCCCGAGCGGCGGTCCTTGAGGCTGTCGAGGTCGATTTGCAAGTCGATGAGTTCGGGCTTGTCAGTGCGCAGTTGGAGCCCATATGGGCTTTTGTCGCGTGTAGTCATGGTGTTTGTCGGCACGCGCAAAATGATAAGTTCGTAGTGCATGTTGTCGTTGAGTACGATATGCCAGTCGTTTTCCAGTAGCGTGACTCTTGGATTTATCCAGAAATATGGTTTGTCCTTTTGGAGCGTGGCGAAGCTGGTAGCCCTGGAATTCAGGTCCATGCCTTGTTCGCGCACATAGGCGAGTGCTTGACCCTTGCTAAGTTGAGTTCCGGGCTGCGGGCGGATGGAGTTCTTTTGGCCACTTGGTTTGGGAGGTGTCTCAGCACCCGCGTTATTGGCCGCCAACGGTCGCGACAAGTCAATGCCAACGATATCTAAGAGGAAGAGCGCCTCCTCGAGGAAACGGTGCAAATACGTTTGTCTTTGCGTGTCGGGCAGTTCGATGATGTGCTGGGCAATATCCGTGATGACGTGCTCGCCCTTGCCTGTGAGTTCTTTTGTCAAATAGTGGATATCGGTATCGCCGAGATGGACTTCCTGTGTCGTGATTAGTATGACCTTATCTAAGCCATTGTTGGCGAAATCGGGGCTCGCAAGCTGCCGGGACAAGTCGTGCGGCAAACAAACGCGTGCGCTTGCGGCTGAAAGCAGAACACATAGTCCGTCTAGCTTACTCATCTCGCTCAAACGAGTGTGATTCATGGAACTGCGGGGAACGATGAGCAGCTCTCCATCCCAGCCGGTTACCTCGATGCCGACCACTCCCTCAAGGGTTCCGTCGTGCAGGAGGAGCCTGACTGTTTTTGCGTTTGCGTTCATAGCGAGCCATTCCATACGTGGACATCCTTGCAATGGCATGATCCCACAGAAGGCAGGGAATTGGAAGATCCTGGCGTGTTGGCACTTGAGCCATCTGCCGCGTCGCGAGTAATCTTGTCCTGTTATGGCGGTAATCTAATACGCACAGGGTTGGGACATATGCTTGGAGGCGATTGCATGGTTCTTTCGGACAAAGATATACTGAAGATTCAGGGTGGAGCCACCCCTCTCATCACACCCTTTGATGATTCTAGGCTACGAGCAGCGTCGTACGACGTGTCCCTTGACGGGGGGATAACCGGCCTTGCTCGAGAGGGCCGATGTGCTGGACCTATCCAACCAGGATGCCGTTGATTTAATCTACAGCACCAAACGTGGCTTGGAGGAGTTTATCCTCAAACCTGGTCAATACTGTCTCGCGGCGCTCGACGAGGTCATAGCGCTTCCTTACAATGTTGTCGCGCGTGTGATGCCCAGAACTCGTTTCACGCGTCTTGGTCTTCTCGTTGCACCACAATTCTGTAATCCCGGCTATGTGGGGCGTTTGCAAATTGGGATTCTCAACGTATCGGGAAATAACATCAAACTTGCTCCTAAAATGCGGATAGCACAGTTGGTCTTTGAACGTTTGGAGTCCATCCCGACCGGGAACCGTTTGTATCGCAATCAGGCTTCGGCCGCGTACCAAGACGAAGATGGTTTTATTGGCGCTCAAGCAAATATGGAGATGTCTGATGAAGTTCGGCGCATCTTCGATAGAATGATGCACGGTCGTAGGGCGGAGTCGTAGATTCCAACTTCAGGTTTCAATTACGCGGCTTCGGTTGCAGTTGTGGTTGTCCTTGTGGTGGTATGTGCTTTGCTGCTGGGCTATATGTTTGTGAACAGTCTTCCTGAGTGGGTTGCGAATGCGATGAGGCAAGACAATAGCGATTGAAAACTACGAGTTGCTTTTGCCATGCGCTCGCACCTCGCGTGGAAATGCGAGCGCATGGTACTCTCATGTTTCGGTCGTGTCCCGTGGAATCCCCGACGGGTGATTGCGTGCTTCTCGACCCGGACTTCGACGGTCCCACCACGTACTGCGTAACCAAGGTCGACCTAGACGTATTGCGCGCAACGGGCGACGCCGTTGGCAGTCTCGATCAGGCGCGTGATAAGGATATCCGGCGTGACGAGGCCGCGCGGTGGATAGCATCGGAGCCGGGGCAGTGGTTTCCGCTTGACGATGCTGCCGCGGCTGGGGGCTATACGTCCTCCCAAACACCAAGCTCGCCTTCGGATGCTACGCAGATCCGCGCAGACTGAAGCTCGCCGGGGCATAGTACGAGCTCGCCCGTGCGGTAGAGTTCCCTCGCCGTCTCGGCCGCGGCCTCCGCGTTCGGCGCCTCCACTTGGAATTCCTGCGCTACCGTCTCCTCGATGATTACCGTGAAGGTGCGTGAGCCGCTTGTCGCGCTATTCTCACAATCGTGTGCCATGGGTTTCTCCCTTCTGGTCGCTTCTCCTTCTCCGCGCTTTTGTAACACTATGCGGGGATTGCTGCGCGTGTTGCGTGGTTCATGGCTTGCGTCACAGAATCGATCGAAGGACGGGCGCTTCTCAGTGGGAAGCTGGCTCTTTTAAAATGCTTGAATGGCGCAAATTGGTGCTTTACGTGGTATAAGTAAGAAGCTTTGTTGCTGCATGTCGTATAATGCATTTTCGAGATGCCAAAGTGTTGGGCGTATTCGAGCCGGGGCAGGCGAATTGACAAAGCGTACCATCTTTGATGCTGTGAGATGGTTTATGGTTAAGAACGAAAACGCAATTGATTCGAAAAAGATGCAGAACCTAAGCTACTATGCTCAGACAAGGCATTATGCACTGCATGACGAGTACCTGTTCAACGGAGGTTTTTCCAGGTCCTTGGTTGCTCATGGCAGTAATGCGTAATGGGGGTTGTCAATATTTTTCGGTACTTGGCTCACCTAGTGATGCGGATGGATGCTTCGCCTGACGGTTGAAGTCCCAAGTGAAGGGGCCTAACGAAAACTCCAGCCATGGCGACTGTCCAGAGTGTAGACTCGAGTAATGATGGCAACAGGCGGTGAGCGAGGATCGCGTATGCTGGCAGACAACTTGGAAATCGGTTCGGTGCTACCCACCAATTCCGGTGGTGATGCATATGTTGTTAAGCGAATTTCGCTGGATCACTCGTGGGCCGCATGCTGGGTTAGGCGAGACGACGAAGACTACATTCTAAACATCTACAGAAGATGGCGGCGGGACTATGACGAGAAGACGAGGGAACGGCAGCGAGAGTGGCTGCGATACGAAATCGCATGTGGCTCGCAATTCAGTGATTTTTTGTGTCCGATTGACGCTATTCAAGAATCAGACAATCTGTTCGGGCGCCTTACGGAACCTATACCCGAGGGTTTTGTCAGCTTCGCGGACGTGATGGCACAGCCGGATTTGATTCCATCCTACGCCCGACGGATTGATATTTGCCTGAGTATGGCCTCGGCGTTTCATGAGCTGCACAGGAAGTGCGGCCGTTGTTTTCGGTACATAGACTACAAACGTATCCTCGTCAATCCAGCATCGGGTCGTGTCATGTTCTTTGTTGGCGATGACCTTTCGATTGACGGCTCATATGTTGGAGACTGTGGACTAACGGAGCTCATGGCACCTGAGCGATTCATTGCCAGGCTTATGGGGTCTGCGTCGCAATTGAGCGATTTGCATTCGTTGGGCGTCCTTGTGTTTCAGCTGCTATTCCAACAGCATCCGCTCTTTGTGGGAGAACCACGGTCGGATTTATGGGACTTGGGTTTTGGGCAAGGTTTTATCTTCGAACCCGATACTCTGAATAACCCATTGATTGAATCTCCCGATTCCGATGTGGCGAAAAAATGGCGTAGTATGCCGCAACACATGAGAGAGCTCTTTTGCCGAGCGTTCTCGTACGGTGCGTTATGGGTTCCCGAAGCAAGACCGCCTGTAGTGGAGTGGATGCGCGAGCTGGCTCGGCTAAGGGCGGAGGTTGTGCGGTGTGGTTGTGGCAACGAGGTCATATTGGATGGCGCAAAGGGCAGAGCATGTGACAAATGCGGAGCGATGTGCGCAGGGGAGTACGACCTTTTGCTGCCTGGTGTAAAGGTACCTGTTTCGTACGACATGCATGTGTACCGTTGTCAAATTGATCGCGCATGTGGAGCGGAAAGGGCGCTTGAGCTACAGGCTAGGGTTGCTGAGCCGAAGTACGGAGGCAAGAACCTGGCGATTCATAATGTGTCGGATGGGCTGTGGAAGGCCATGCTCAATGATTGCGAGCTTACCGTTCAACCGGGACAAGATGCGCCAGTAATGGATGGTCTTGGACTCGAGATACTTGGTGAGGTCGTGCAGGTTTGCAGGCACGTAGAAGTTGAGCGACCGGTTTTGGACTTGTTCTTCGTAGTAGAGACAAGTGGGTGGATGAACGGGAAGCCGGTGAAGGTCGTTAGTCGCGTCTTACAAGAGGCGTTAAGGAACATGCGAGTAGATGGAGAGCTTAACGAGCGCGTAAGGATCAGGGTGTCGATTCTAAAATTCAGTTCCAGAGCATTTTGGATTACTCCCAACGGGCCGCAGGATTTGGAATCGGTGTGGGTTACTGGCTTAACTGCTGGTGGAAACATTGAGCTTGGTGCTGCCCTTAGCGCTCTTGATGCGAAGTTGTTATCAGTTGGTTACGACGACGGCCCGGCACATTACCTTGGTCCCGTGGTGTTTTTTATTGGCGGGGGATGGCCCACGGACGACTATCGTTCTGCCTTGCAGCTCCTCAGACAGAACGAGTGGTTTGCAAAGGCCGCACGAATCGGCTTTGGCATCGGCCGTGTGCCTGCTCGAGACGTGTTTATTGAGCTTACTGAAACGCCGAAGACGGTTATGTGCACATCCGACTACAATGTTTTTGTTAAGTTGCTCATGCGGGTGACGTACCTCGTATGTAAGCGTTTGAGCGTTCTTCAGTTCGCGACGGCGCAGGATGTTGCGATTGAGGCGATAGCCGAGGCCGTGCGGTTGGTGGAGGGAGCGGACGCAATTGTTAAATAAACAGGAACTCAAGCCGGGTACGTGTTTGAGGACGAAGTTTGGCATTTGGTTGCGCGTCGTGAGGGAGCTCGGGGCCGGTGGGAATGCTACATCATATGAAGTTGAACTTGATGGATGTGGAATAAAGGCGATGAAATGGTATCGTCTGTCGGAACTTCACGCTGATCACCGACTTGTCGCGAATTGCAAGAGCATGTGTTTGTCCGGCCCTCCATCTAAACATTTTATATGGCCGATTGATATTGTTGATGAGGTCTCGGATCTGTTCGGCTGTGTGATGGATTTATTGCCTGAAGACTTTGAGTGTGCTGAGGATCTTTATGCGAATCCAGGCCGTTTTCCCTCGTATAAGCGAATTATTGATGCTTGCATTCAAATCGTTTCCTGTTTTCATGCTGTTCACTGCAAGGGATATTGTTTTCAAGATATACCTATGTGGGATCTCTTCGTTGACCCTCAGAAGGGTGGGGTTATCTTTAGCAGAGGCGAGAATGTAGCGCCCGAAGGCACTTATACCGACGTGATGGCTTCGGGGCGATACGCAGCTCCCGAAATTGTGACCGGAGCTTCTGTGCCAAGTATGCGGAGCGATCGCTACTCGATGGCTGTGATAGTATTCATGCTTTTATGCCATCTGCACCCTCTTGAAGGTGCACGATTTTGTGAGGGCCGAATACCTGACGACTCCGAAAGGCGACGAGCATATGGTTTGGGCCCTGTGTTTGTTTTCGATTCTGACGATTCTTCCAACCGGCCAGATTCGGCAATACTTGCCTCGTGTACGTGGGAATCCCTTCCTCGTCACATGCGAGATTTCTTTTGTCGCGCTTTTTCGCGTGACGCACTGCTTGATCCGAGGCGACGTCCCTCGGAGCTTGAGTGGATGCGCGAACTTGTGCGCTTTCGTTCGGAAGTGGTGCCATGCAAGTGCTGGGACGAGGTCTTTTTGGATGGCGCGAGCGCCGTTCGATGCGGACGGTGCGGAGCGCTATGTGGGGCGCCATTACGCTTGGAGGTAGGGGGATTTGATGCCCGTGATCCTTGCGTTTCGATTGGGGACGCCCCTACGCATGGGGCTCGGGAAAGCTCGGTTGCGCTTGTTACAGATGCCCGTCTGTACCGGAGTCAATTGAACCGTTCTTGCAGTCCGGACTACATGCTCGAACCTCAGCTGTGGGCAGTCTCCAAAAAAGGTGGCTCGCAGTGCGCGTACGACGTTAGGTTGTGTAACGTCTCCCGCGAATCGTGGAAGGTAAGGTTTGGCAGAGAAGTGGCCAACGTTGCACCGGGGCAGTCTGTGCGCGCGATTGAGGGACTCGAGTTGGAAATTCTCGGCGAGTTGGTTCGTGTTTGCGCGAATGTGTGACGCCTTGTTTGTGGCACGCTGGATCGACCTGTGCAAATCGCCATCCCTAACATTGGGTGTCGTTTGTGCCACTTTTGCCGCGTTTCTGGCTGCCAGATGGCACTCTTCGCGCCCAAGATTCATGCTCTCGGCATCCTCGCGTCGCCAGCCGCTCCGGATGTGCGGCGGTCAAGCGCAGGATCAAACATCAATCATGCTGTCGGCCTGCAGTAAGTCACGCTGCACATACACCTCATCAAGTAGCTCTTTTTGCTTAGAAAGCCGCTCGTCCTCGTCCCATGGCCCCATCGCTTGCGGCTCTTTCACCTCGCCGTTGCTGAATCCACCCGTGTGGCTTAAGAGTGTACCTTCATGAAAGTCCCAGGAGTCGAAGGCGTCGCCGCCTACCGTCGACACTTCCATGACTTCGCCGCTTTTGTCGAAAACAACCGAGACACTTTGCTCTTTATGAGAGATATCGAATCTTAAATACGCGACCTGCCCATCGATTGCGTAGCCTGCTGGGTTGGCGTCCATCATGCCTTTTGCATTGGCGGAGTCCTGAGATTTGGAATCCTGCGATTTCTCAATTTCACGGAGCAGTGTGTCGAAGTGTATTGTTGCGAGGGCTTGGTGATAAGCCCATATGCAGGTTACGTTTCCTTCGCTTGCTTTGGTGCCCCATTTTTTGGCCAAGTCAATGTGATGCGTAACCTCTCGCGCGTAGGGATAAGTGGCGGATTTGATGTTGTATACGGGTATGCGTTCGTCATCGGTTCCTTTTTTGGGCGAACGAGCAGCGTTTTCTTTTGTGCTGGCGGAAGAGGATTTTGCGCCAGCAGTATTCTTGTTGGCTTGCGCGGACGTCGCACGCATCGTAATTGCGCTATTACGCATGCCTGCGTTGGTCAAAGCACAGCTTGCCGTACCCGAATCAACATGATGCACGCCCATGCCGAAAGCGCGTATAGGACACGCCGCAAGTGTTAGGCCGATTGCCAAAACGGCCGAAAGCAGGCTGCTCGTGAAGATTGTTACCTGACGCATCATGTTTCCTTCCATCGATAACGGGTTGGCTACCAAGATAATACAAGGCTTTTGCCGCGCAAAATGGGGACAAGTGCGGTCGCGGTATCGCACTGGCTTGCCTCGTCGATTATAGTTACATCAAACGAGGGCTCGGGCGGGCCAAGCGTGCGGGCCGAAATGCAGGTCGTGGCAATAACGGGGAAGATGCGTTGCAGAGCCTTGAGGTTAGTCGGGTCGGAAACGTACTTGTTGAAGCGATCTGCCCTTTGCTCAATCGGGTCGTCGGACGTCGCCATCTCGAGCAATTCGGCGTATCGCGGCTTGCCGAGCAGTTGAATGCGGTACAGAGAAGCTCCGAGGATGAACTGCAGGAGCGCATCGCGGTCTCCGTCCGTAAGCTTGCGGGCGCGCGCGAAGAGGCCGTCCAAGTGCTGCATGTCCTCGAGTTGCTTGTTTACCTGAGCGAGTTGCTTGCTTTGCAACTCGATGGCGAAGTTGAGGTTATCGCTTGAATCGGCCAGCGTCTGGATTGAGTCGCGGCGCTCGATGAGCTCGATTTGCTTCTCGTACTCCTTAAGAAGCGCGGTGAGCGTTTGCGCGCGCTCGGCGCCGCTTTTGTCTCCTAGGCGCGGTTTGCCGCGAGGCACCGGCAGGTCTTTCGTTCGCTCGTACAAGTCTCGCATGTACTCGAGCGCACTGCCCACGCGATCCTTGTTGACAAGCCTGAGCACCGGGAAGGGAATCGTGAGGTCGCCATAGGTGAGGGACGTGAGGCTTTGGAACACGCCATCGACGGGATGGTTATTGTAAGAGGCGAACAGAACCGTCTTGCCGTTGCAAAATGCGTTGGCTATGGCGTTTACGATGGTGCTCGTCTTGCCCGTTCCGGGCGGCCCCTGCACATAGGTGAGCGGATACTTAATGGCTTGGTTGATGGCGAGCAGCTGGTCGAGGTTCGCCTCTTGGTACACGAGCGAGAGGGGAAAATCCCTGCTGTGCTGTCGCGGCGGGTATATTAGGTTGCAAAAGTCCTTGATGTACGGCGTGCAATTCAGGCGAGCACAGTCGTAGAGGTAATCAAGTATCTTAAGGTTAGGCACGTGGCCAAAGATTTCTTCGTATCGATCGTCCTTGGCAATCGCTGAGAGGAGGCGATTTGGAGTTTGATGGTACGACCCCTCTACGACGGACGACGAGACTATGGAGTCCAACCGGATGCTCAGGCTGCGAATTGTGTGCATGCCAAGGTGCAAGCCGTCGACGTTGAGCACTCGCGTCTGCGGGTTGAGGTCGTTGATGCCAATCCAGTAGTGCGTTACCTGTTCCTGCCGATTGCGATACTCAACGCTTAGCCACTTGTGTTCGTGGATTGCCTTGAATATGTCGCGCGCAACAGAGCCCATATGCCTTCCTGAAATAGTATTTTGCTCAAACTTTAGCACGATGGCGGTGGGAGGGCTAGTAGATAAGCGCGTCTTGTTCGTAGACGTGACCCACACTTTGTGCCATCAGCCGGCGGAAAGGCTGGTGATAATCCCGTTTTGTTCGCAGGCGTGTCTTTGATGTGCAATCCTTCGCGTTGGCGTCCTTTGCAACAAGAGCTGGTGGGTGCGCGGGTGTTTTCATGTTATTTTCGGTTTGCGGCAAGAACTCGTGTGCTAATTAAAGCGAACAGATGTTGCAAAACGTACAAACGTATGTATACTGTTATTAGAGAAAAACGAGAAAAGCAGTTGCAAAATTGTAGCCTAAAAGCTACAATTGTGTCGCAAGGAGGGCCTGTGAGAATTCTGACTACGGACGAGTACGATCACTGGATTAACGGGCTCCGCAACAGAGAAGCCAAATTTCGTATAAACCGCTATTTCAAAAAAATGCTAGCTGGCAGTCGGATTGTGGGTGACTGCAAAACGGTACGATCGAAGGTGGTCGAAGTCAGGTTCAACTTCGGTCCCGGATATCGAGTGTACGTTACGCAGGAAGGCGAAGAACTGCTATTGCTCTTGGTGGGTGGCGATAAATCCACTCAAAGTCGCGATATTGCCAAGGCGGTTGCCCTGGCCAAAGAATGGAGAGAGGGGAAAGGAAGTGCAAACAACAGAGTTTGACGAGGCGAAATACATTCACGACTTTGAGGACGTAGTTGCGTATCTCAACGTCGTGCTTGAGGAGAACGATTTGGGCGAGCTCATGGACGCCATAGGTACTGTGGCCCGTTCGGAGGGAATGACGAAGATCTCCGAGAGGACGGGCCTTAACAGGGAGAGCCTGTATCGATCGCTCAGGGAAGGCGGAAACCCGACGTTTGCAACGGTTCAAAAGGTGCTGGCGGCGTGTGGCTTGAGGTTTGTGATTGTTAGCGACCGAATTGGAGGGGAGTCGTGGAACACGAGGTGATTGATTTCGCGGATGCGCGCGTGCGCCGAGGCGACCATGCGGTTCGTGGCACTGCTATGGGCGGCATGATTCGCGCTTTTGCCGTGAGCTCGCGCGAAACCGTACAAACCGCCCGCGAAAGGCACCATACCAGTTCGCTCGTTACGGCGGCACTTGGGCGTCTTATGATGGCGGCCCAAATGATGGGCCTCATGTCGAAGAACGACGACGAGCTGCTCACGCTTTCGGTGAGGGGGAGTGGGCCGATTGGTGGCCTCACTGTTACGGCGAACAATCACGGACAAGTGAAGGGATTTGCCCATCACCCCAATGCGTGGCTCCCAGTACGTGCGGACGGGCACTTGGACGTTCGCAAGGGAATCGGTTCGGGCGAGCTCTCGGCTGTTTTCGACCAACCGGGTGTCATGCCCTACTCGAGCGAAGTGCCGCTTGTCTCGGGCGAGATTGCCGAAGACGTTGCCTACTATTTTGCCGCGAGCGACCAAGTGCCTTCGGCCGTGGGACTCGGTGTTCTTGTGGGGGCAGATACAAATGTTCGCAATGCGGGCGGCTTTATCGTGCAGCTTATGCCCGACTGCCCCGACGAGTTTGCGGAGCAGCTCGAACAAAACCTCAAGGGCGTCGACTCGGTTACCGATTTGCTCGAAGCCGGTATGAGCCCCACCGATATTCTCAAGTATATTCTTCGCGACATGGAGTACGAGGAGCTTGACGCCGTGCCCGTTGAGTTCTACTGCGGTTGTGACGAGCCACGCGCCAAGCGTGCCGTGGCTGCACTCGGTGAGTCCGTTATACGCGACATGATTTCCAAGTCCGAGACGGCGGAGGTCATTTGTCACTTTTGCGGCCAAAGGCACTACGTGGCACCGGATGTCCTTGTTGAGTTGCTTGAGGAGTGACTCTTGTTCGGCAGTTCCGTCCGTACCGCTGCCCATAATTCCACACCCGAGCCTTTGGCTCCGTCCGAGCTGCTGGCTCCATCCAAGCCTTTGGATTACGCAAACCTTCTTACTGGATGCCTCACAACGGTACGCATCTTGGCAGGATTGGCCTTGCGCGGATCCGAGAGGTATATCTCGTGATGTCGACGTTCGTCCGAGAAGTCTGGCGCATATCCCTGTGCCTCGGCAAACTCATGCATGGCTGCGACCGTTGCCGGCTCGTCGTCGTAGGGACCAATATGCATGCACTGCACGCACAAACCTTCGTCAATCTCGATGAGGCGTACGGGCGAGAAGTCGAGCTTCTTCTTTGCCGTTGCCACATCAATTGCCCAGGCAAAGTCATCCTCGCTTACGAACTCGGGCACACGAATAGCCGAGACCCAATTAAAGGACGACTTGTCACTGTAATCCACGCCCTCCACGTCCGGCTGCCACCAAAATCCCTCCAGTGGCGGGACCACATATTGAAAGAATCCCTCGATGGCATAGTCCGTTTTATAGCTCATCTTAAGGGTGTATGCCACGCTATAAAGAAGCTCGAGTGCATGCTTGTAAGCACCGCCCTCCTCGTTGGGGTCGCCCGTTCCCTCAACGGCGAGGAAGCGCATGGGCGGAACTTCCACGATGGAGGGTTTTGTCTTCGGCTGATACAGATCGCGGTATTCCTTCTTGAAGTCGAACGCCATGATGTGTCCTTTCGCGCAAGGCCTGACGGATTTCCATAATAACGTGTGGGTGGGACGACGCACCGCGGTAGACACGTACGTTGCGGTTGGCAAGCATGCCGTGGCGGGACAGGGCGCTGTGGCAGGCGCGTCGCGGTTGGCAAGCATGCCGTGGCGGGACGACGCGATGCGGTATGGTTCGGCAGGCGTGGCGGGCACGTGCGCTGCAGTTCGCCAGTAGGTTGGACGGGCACGCACGTCAAGGCTGGACGACGGTATTGCTCCGCAACAAAGGCTCCGACCTTTTTGCTACGCTTCGGCGAGGAGCAGTCCTACAATCCTCTTCGTGAGCGCGTAGGTACCGGGAGTCTTGCTCTCGCGCGGACCCGCGACGTTGAGCGTGAGGCCAAACCCTAGCGTGGCGAGCCACGAGTGCACGACGTCGAACTCTTCGATGCCGCGAATCACAAGGCAAGGACGGTCGTATTCATGGGCGAAGCGTGCCGTCATTTCGGTGCCGCTCTTCGGCTCGAGGCCGGCGGGGGCAACGATGAGCGTAGCATGCGAGTCGCGCACGTTCCATGCGGTTCTCTCGACGTATCCTTCGCTCACGCCTTCCTTGAGTTCGGGATACTCTGCGAGTAGGCCCGGTGCCTCTGGCATGTCCTCCGCCAAGCCGCGTGGAGGACACCATCCACAAATGGGAACGCCGGCTTCGCGGGCTGCGTCCAAAGCCCCTCGGTCGGCGCCGGTTTGGCCGCCGGAACGGATGTAGGCAATGCGCGAGAGCGACGAAGCGATTGAGTTGGCCTCGCTCTGTTGCTGTTGAACCGTCTCGGCGTCCACGGGGTCGGTGTGTAGGAGAACCTCCCATTCGCCGCGCGTTATCCAGTTTACGTCCTCCGTTTTGTAGTCGCCCACGAGCTTGCGCGGGCGGTCGCGAATGGAGCGCTGTCGCGTGAAGCCCGTCTTTTCCTGAACGCGCTGGCTTTGGTAATTGTCGTAGCTGTGTCCCGCCCAAATGGCCTTGAGTCCAAGGTCGCAAAACGCGTAACGCATAACCTCGCGTACCGCCTCGGGCATGTATCCCTTGCCCCACAGGGGTTTGCCAATCCAAAAGCCCAACTCCGCCTGATCACATCCTATGGCAAGGTCGGACGCCTCGCCAATCTTAAGTGTGATGGCGCCAACCGGCTCGTCGGGATTATCTGCGTCGCGCAGGGTGATGGCAAAGGAGTGGGGTACGGCCAGCACGTCGCGGATTGCCTGCGCGCTCTCCTCGATACTTTGGTGAGCTGGCCATCCCGCGCTGGGACCAACGTCCGGATCGGAGGCATAGGCGAAAAGTGATGCGGCGTCCGACTCCCGCCAAGGACGCAGGACGAGACGCTCTGTGTACAGGGTAACCGGCCAAGACATGCGAACTCCCTTATCTGCCGTAATCTTTTCTTTAGTATAAATGAGATGTGGGACACGAATGTCGTCTCATCGGTGTGAGACAACCTTCCAAGGAGTTTGCTTCGCGTCTGCGCTTCTCATGATATAACATATGTAATGAGATATAGTATCTGCACACATCGTCTCATCAATGTCTCGAAATGACTCTACTCATGACTCTTCAGGAGGTTTTATGGCAACGTACAAGCTGCTCGCGCTCGATATGGACGGCACGCTGCTCAACTCACACAAGCGGGTGACTCCGCGTACGGCGCAGGCCCTCTCTGAGTTGGCGGCGCATGGAGTTCCCATAGCGTTTTGTACGGGGCGAAACGTTGCGGAGCTGCGGCCGTACTTGGACGAGCTTTCGTTCATTCGTTATGGCGTGCTGGTGAGCGGTGCCCTCGTGCGTGATTTTGCTTCGAACGAAGCGGTCGTTTCGTATCCGCACGATTTGAATGTGGCCCTCAAGCTCATCGAAATTGGCGAGCGCGAGGATGCGATGGTGCACATTTTGACCACGGGTGACTCGTTTATTGCCAAGCGCGACATGGGACGGCTCGAAGACGTGGGGATGGGTGTGTATCGGCCGCTCTACGAGACGTGTGCCGTGCATGTGGATGATCTTGCCGATGCTGTGAAGGCATATGAGGGGGAGGTGCTCAAGGTCAACCTGTATCATTTGTCAACTGAGTCGCGCGAGCGTAGCCGTCGGCGTCTTGAGGGGATGCGGATTACGGTCTCGACGGCCGAGGAAACCTCGTTGGAGTGCTCTCCGCTGGGCATAAGCAAGGCGCGTGGTTTGGCTGCATTGTGCGAACATGTGGGTTGCACGCTTCAGGAAGTTGTTATGGTGGGCGATGCGGATAATGACCTCGAGGTGTTGCGAAGCGTCGGTATGCCGGTGGCGATGGGCAATGCCGTTCCTGAGGTGACGCGAGTGGCGAATTTGCAGGTAGCTGATTGCGATCATGACGGAATCGCCGAGGTCGTCGAGCGTTTGTTTTAGTGCGCCTTCGTGTGTGCGGTCACTTGCTTCTTGCGTAAGATTGCATTGAGCCAACGCTCGTCACCACGGTCCGGACGAACGTCGGCAGAGGTCCAGAACTCCTCGACTTCAAGCTCACAGACGTCGGATACGAACCTTCGAAACGATGGCTCCGTGAAGTTTGTGAAATGGCGACCGTTTCGCATGCCCTCGAAGTCTCCGTGCTTGAAGGATGTGTACAGAATGCCTCCGGGGATAAGGGCTCGCTCGATGCGTCGCAAAACGTCGGCGAGTTCTTGCTTGGGAAGATGAAGAATTGAGGAGCATGCCCAAACGCCGTCGAACGCCTCAACATCCGCGAGGTCGCCGAAAAGCTCAACTCGTACGGGGATGCCTGCAACTTGTTCTGCGATGGCTGCCAGCTCGGGAGACCCGTCGGTTGCGGTTACAACAAATCCGTGTTCTTTGAACCATCGCGCGTCGCGTCCCGAACCGCAGCCAAAATCGAGCACGCGAGACCCTTGGGGCAGGAGGCGCGCGAACCGTTCTTGAGTCGCCGAAAAGTCCACGTTTAGGGTTGACGCAGCGAAGGCTTCGGCATTGGTGGCGTAGTATGCGAGCGTCGTGGTTGACGATGTGGGCATAACGACCTCGTTTCTTGGTGGGCTGACATGTGCGTTGGCAGCGCGTTGGCTCTGGGTGGTCGAGCGGACGAGCTTCGGCTCCAGCGTTCGGGCCACTGCGAAGTGTACATTCTACCATCCTCCAGAACATTTGATTGGCAGGCAGAGCGGCAGGGGCCGTATCTCCGATGGCCGGGCAGCAGCTTGCCTTTCCGCGCAATCGCGCGCCTCCGAGCGCCTCCGAGCGCGTTGCAGAGGTCGCGAAAAGGAAAACTCGGACGAGAACGGGACCTCTGCCACAGCGGGCCTGGCAGAGCTTGCAATCCCGACAAATCGAGTGGCAGAGGTCGCGATCCCGTACGGCAGCGTGGCAGAGGTCACAATCGCGAAAAACCTGACCGGAATCCGGACCTCTGCCATTCTCTTATCAGAGAACATGCTCCTCAAGGTGCTTCGTAGCCGCGGGATTGGTCGCCTGCGGGTCGCCCGTGCGGTCGGGCCCCGGCCGAGCAGTGACGTTCGAGCGAGGCGCCCGTCCCAAGTGTTCGGTCGAGCGAGGCGCCCGGCCCAAGTGTTCGGTCGAGCGAGGCGGCTCGGTCCGCCGACTGGCGCGTCCGGGCGGGTCGTCCGGCCATACGGGCGCGTCCGAGCGAGTCGCCCAGTCCAACTGGCGCGTCCGAGCGAGGCTCGGCCCAAGTGTACATTCTGCCGACCCCCGAAAATATTTGATGAACAAAAGCGCAGGTAGATGGCCATATGCATAAAGGCGATGCGGCAGAATGCGCACTGAAAGCAACCCAAAGTGTACATTTGGACGATCCCCGAAAATGTTTTATCAAAGAAAGCGCAGGTAGACGCCCATATGCGGAAAAGTCATACGGCAGAATGCACACTCGCGACCCGCCTCGGTGTTGGCGGGCGGGGCGGAACGGTGCGGATTGGGCGGGGCAAACCTGGGCCAGGGCGGACGATTCAGGGGCTCTCGCCATCGCGCAGATTATGAAGCATCTTGGGGGCACATCAGAGAAAAACAGGTATATGCTCCCCAGGATGCTTCATAATGCTCAGCCGATCGCCAGACGCTCGATCCCCACCCCCGGCCCACCCGCGGGAGGGTCGATGGCGACTCCGCCTCGGGGACGCCCCGATGGAGTCGTACGGAATATCGACCTGTGCAACGAATGGGAGTAGCGTCCCGAAAAGTGGTGTAAGACCTCCCCCTCCCCCCATGGGGGGGCGAACAAACGTACTGTATCCCGGGACAGTGCGTTGATTGGGTGAAGGGGTGGGCCACCGTCCTACAATCGTCGGTTGCGAAAAGTCAGAC
>JAFWMH010000042.1 GCA_017510785.1 Atopobiaceae bacterium
ACATACCACCTCGCCGTCCTTGTCCAGCTCGCGCACGCGATACGAAATCTGCGTGACCTCGCCGTCCTCTCCCCGCTCGACGGATGGCACGCGCTTGAAGGTTGCCCGCCAGTCGTTTTGCTCATTAAGCTCGACCGTTTGGACCGTGGTCCACGACGCCTCGTCGCCGTCGTCTGCGCGTTGCAGCACCGCCGACACAGCGGCGGGACGCTCGCTGGTATGGCTTCCCAGCACCCACGTCTTGCGCACCGAGAACTCCTGGGAGGCCGCATTGGTGATGATGGTCTTGCTGGGATCTTCGTTTTCCTCATCGTCCTGGCCATACGCATAGCTTGCTACGTAGTACTCGATGTGCTTGCCGTCCTCTGGACCAACCTCATAGTCAACCTCGCCCGTCCAGTCCGCCGGAGCGCCGTCGTCTGTGGCCGCATAGACCATCTTGTCGTCGCGGGTGAGCTCGCGGATGATGTATTCGTCGTCATCCGACGCGGCGACCGGCGAGAAGTCCGCCGACCAGTCGTTTTGCTCGCTGAGGACCACCGTTTGCAGGCCCTCCCACGTTACCTTGCCGTCGTTTGCCACGACGCGCCGTGCGAGCTGTGCCTGAATGGATTGGGGCTTCGGGGCCTGCTGATCTGCCGACAGCCACTCCTTTTGCACGTGGAACGTCTTGCTCACGGCATTTGTGATGGTGACGGTGGCCTTCTCGGCCTTGATGGCCTGCCAAATCTTAGTGAGTTCTCCCTCGCTGAACGGCGTCGACTCGCGCGTGTTGAGAACGAGCCTTGCGGTCGCCTTGTCCCGCTCTTGCGACCCCGCGCTGGGCACGTCGCGCACAAGACCCTCATCGATGCTGCCCACATCCAGCTTCCAGCCTTTGGCCAGGAAGCCGTCGGGCACGGGGTCCTCTTTGAGCGTGACGACGTCGTAGCGCTCGCCGCCTTGTGTGGCGAGGTTGATCGCGCCTTCCCACGCCTTGTTCTTGCCGTCGTCCGAGGGCTTGAGCGTAAGCGCGGCGGGTTGTGCCGAACCCGTTGCGTTTGCAAGCGTGTACTGGATGCTCACCTGCTCCGGCAGGGTTGCCTCGTCCGCTTCGTCGTTGCCAGGCCACGCCTTGCGGATTACGAGTGGCAGATAGGGTTCGTTGGTAACCGTGCACACGCCCGTGCCACTCCTGATGGCCGTGGCTGCATCGGGTTTGGCCATGGGATCGAATTGATAGGGCGGATAGGACTTTTCGCCCGCGTTGCTTGCCGTGTCGTAGGTCTGCGCCTCGCCGTCACCTTGCGCCGGCACGCCAAAGTCCCACGTTTTGATGCGGTAACCGTCGATGGCCGACTCTTCGAACTCAATCGTGCCGTCGAAGTCAGGCTCCACGAAGACGCGACCGGTATAGGCACCGTTCGCATCCTTGGGCAAGGCCATGGTGCCGCTGCGCACGACGGTACCGTCGCGCTTCCGTTGACGATAGGCGATCTTTATGGAGTCAGGATGCTGGTCGCTGTTGGGATCGGTCCAAGCGACCCTGACCTCAATGGAGTTTGCGAGGTTCTCCAGGCGCACGTAGCTGTGGTCACGACAGCGCGCCACGCGGGTCTCCTTGGTGGCCACGCCCTCCGGTATGTTTGCGCGTTTGCCATACGTGCATCCTATGGCATCTCCCAGCGTGAGGTCCTTGTCGGAGTTGAAGCTAATGAAGGGCTGCTCGCCCTTGCCAATGGCGCGAATGTCCTCCGCTCCCGCGTTTGCCACGACGATGCCACCCGTTACGGTAACGTTCGCACCGCTGCTGTTGCTACCGCCGCCAATGCCGGCGCCACCCTTGGGCGAGATGGCATCCACGATGCCGCCGGTAATGGTCACGTTTCCGCCGGACGCGCCGAGGCCACAGCCAATGCCAGCTGCGTCGATGCCGCCTGCAGCGTTAACCAAGCCGCCCGAGATCGTTACCTGGTTGCCGTTGGCGTGCTGACCGCCTCCGATGCCGGCACCGTCGTCGCCGCCCGTCGCAAACACGGTGCCGCCCTTGATGACCGTAACGCCACCCATCGCACTGCTGTCGAACGACGACCCCTCGCCGCTGCCTATGCCGGCGCCGTTCTCTCCGCCCTGCGCGGTAACGTGGCCACCCTCAATGGTCGTATCGCCGCCATTGCCGCCGCTTGTGCCTGAGTCGGGACCGTCGCCGCCTCCGCCAATGCCAGCAGCGTTCTTGCCACCACTCGCATACATCTCGCCACCCGTTATGCGCAGCGTGGCACCGTCGCAGTCCGTGCCTCCGCCAATGCCGGCGCCGCCAATGCCGCCAAACGCCTTTGTGGAACCGCCCTCCAAGCTCACCTCTCCGGCAAACTTGGGCGACGGAACGTCTCCGCCACTGCCGATGCCCGCCGCCGTGTTGCCGCCTCGTGCCGTTACGTCGCCGCCGGCAACGACCACCTTGGTGTTGGCGCCTCGCAAACCGCCACCAATGCCAGCGCCCTGGTTGCCGCCGTTTGCCACAACCGTGCCGCCGTTGATGGTAACAACTCCGCCAGTGGCAAACACCGCCCCACCGCCACCGTTGCTTCCACCGCCAATGCCAGCGGCGTACACTCCACCGATTGCCTCAACCGAACCACGATTGATAGTTACGGTACAGCCTGGCGCGTTGCTGCCACCGCCGATGCCGGCACCGCCAGAGCGCCCGTCATCCTCACCCTGACCGGTGGCATGAACATCGCCCCCCTCAATAACAACCGAGCCGCTTGAGTCCACCGTCCCGGCATTCGTGTACATTCCCGAGCCCATGCCAGCGGCGCGCATGCCACCGGTTGCTGCAACTGTGCCGCCATAGATGGTAGTCGTGCCAATGTTGCGATTGTCTTGGCCCCCACCAATGCCAGCGCCGTAAAAGCCGCCGTAGCTCGTTACGCTACCGCCAAGTATATTGACGTTCTCGTATTGGGCACCGGCCCCAAAGCCGGCTCCTATGCCTGAGGCCGATTCGCCTCCCCTGGAACTAACGTTGCCGCCTTGGATCACAATGGTGCCTGCCGACGACCCGGAATTTCCGCCAATGCCGGCGTTCCCCTTTTCTGCCGTGGCTATCAGCTCTCCCGAGTCACTCTCTTGGCCATACACGTTGAGCGTCGCGCCCTGGGGCACTTGTATTCCCTGACCCAGCGTGAGCTTGGCACCGTCGCACAGGATGAGGTGAGCGGTGCCCTGCACGGTAAAGCGCATGTCGGGGAGCACGGCCTCGCCCCGCACAACGTACCAATGGCCGTCCTGCATAGCGCCGTCCCAGCCATCTCTGATGAGGTACTCTACGTTGTGCAGCGTACCGCCGGCGTCGTAGATCCTGAGCGTTTGCTGCTGAACCGAGCTGCCATCCCACCAGCGGTTTACATAATCCACGCCCTCTGAGGTGGACTCGTTGGCCACGGTAATCTTGGCGGTTCCGTCCTCGATGATCGCGTTGACGTTGGCTGTGTCGTAGGCGCCCTGCTCGTCATAGAACTTCGAGAGGTCGAGCGTCGCCTTGGTACCGTCGAAGGGCAGCACGTAGCGGTTTTCGTTGTTGAGCACCCATTCGGTCGCCTTGAATCCGGGAATGGCCTCCTCCTCAAGGGTAATGGTGCCCAAGAAAGGCTCGGGCACGGCAATGGTCTGAGACCAGTCGTTGCCCTCATCGAGGGTAAGCGTACCGCTCGCAACGTATCCACTGGCGGGGGCCGGGTCCTCCGAGCCGCCACCCGGTACCGGCGCCGGATCGCCTTCGTCTTCTTCCGCGGGCGGATTGGTAACGGTGTAGTTGATGGTCACCGCGAGTTGGTCGTCCTGTGGCTCAAGGGGTAGGCCCTCGGCATCCACCCACTCCTTGTGAATGGTCACCATACCCGCGCTCGCGGCGGTAAGCTCAATGGTGTACCTGCTTCCGCCGGCGTCAACAACCAACTGGCCCTTCGCGTTGGCCGCATCGTCCGGTGCGTTTTGGCTCGAGACCACAAACCAGGTGTCCTGCAGCTTTTGCACCGAGAAGATCAGCGGGTTGTTGTCTTTGGGAAACACCTGTGCCAACCCCGCCTCGCCCTTGATGCCCACGGCATCGAGTATCTTCTGCAACTCCACGGAGGAACCAAAGGGCATCTGGTAGTTGAGGCCACCGTAGGTGAGCTGCACCACATACACCGAGAAGCCATCGGTCTGGGCCCGAACGATCCCCTGCTTGTCGTCGACCTCCGTCTTGAGCTGCTCGGCCTCGAGTTCGTTGGCCTCTGGCTGCTCCACGACGTGATACACGTTCGCCTCTACGGCCTCGCCCGTCTCCTGTGCGAGTGCAAAGCTCACCTTCACCTCATGGTCGTTGGCTGGCTGTAGCTCGGTGCCCTGTTCGTCAGTTACCTTAATGTCATATATATAGGTGCGAGCCACGTTTTGGTCGTCCGGTCGCACCTCGTCGACGGCCGCTGTCGCCTGCTCCCGCTGCTCGTTGGTCGCCTTCGTGGCAACGAGCCGCGCGCCGGCCGGGAAGGTTCCCTCAGGCGCCTCGACCAAGATGCGCACGCCCTCGACTTCGCTCGATTGGTCAAACGACGGCCAGGAGGAGGTGTCCTCTCCCTGTGGTTGAACATCGGAGAGCGCATCTTGTGGGGTGCTCTCGCCCTTTTCGCTTTTTTCTTCCTTCGGCGTTTCCTCGTCGTCGCTTGGTGCCTCCTCGGACTCGCCCCCCGTGTCCTGAGCCGGAGATTCCTGTTGCTCGGTGAGCGCTGCTTGCATCTCGTCTAGTGCCTCGGCCAGCGCTGGTGCCGGAAAGAGCGACAGAACCATACCAATCGACAAAAGCATGGCAAACACACGTGCCCTCAAACTCGACTTCATGCCTACCTCCGAGCAGTTATTTGCGCTTATGTACACCTCACCAACGCAGCATGGAAGAACTTTTGTACCGGTGAGAAATGGAATGACAGTTTTGCCAGCTTAATATAGCATATGTTTCTGGGTTGGACGTAGCGCCCCAAACCACCAGCAATAAATAGTAACAGTCTCCTAAAACCGGGACGCGAACGGAGTCGCCCCTAACGTTTGGTATAACCCGTCAGGCGGCTTGTTTCGCTTCACGAGCTGTCAGACTGTCAAACTGTTCGCCCAGGTGCATCATGAGGCGGAACGGAATGCGCACTTTATGACGAGTCAGAATGCGGACCTTTCCGATTCAAGCCGCGTACCTGCGGCTATACAGCCGACGTGAGACGATCTGCATTATGTGGCGGGACTGGATGCGCATTTTGTCCGAGGTCAAAGTGCTGTAGGCGTTGCGAGGGCTGCCAGAGCGCAGCGCTTGCCAAGCCACCGGAAAGGTTTGGACTTCTTGAGAGAAAGGAGCAGACGGGGCCACCACCTTATCTGCGCGCCTTATTTACGCGCACTTGCCGCAGCGGGTGCAGCCGTTGCAAGCGAGACGCATGCCGCAGGTTTGGCAGCGTTCACCAAAATAGGGGTGATACAAATCCTCGTCGGAGAGCGGAAGGCCCAGTCCGTCGGTGAGCTTAAACTCGATGGGCTTGCCCACATAGCTCAAACCCGACTTGTGCGCCTGCTGGCTCTGCAAACCGTTGCCCTCGAGTTTGTAGAGCTTGCCGTCCTTAACGAAGCGTCTGCCCGTACCGCAGAACACAAACGTTACGTCGTGAGCCACGCATTCCTCGCGCAGCGCACACACCCATTCGTAGTGGCAAGGTCGCGCCCCGCCGTAGTTCTCGCCGTCGCACAGCACCTGCTCGATCTGGCCTTCGTCGAGGTACTTGCCAATGCTCACCGGGCCAATAAACGGCGCACACATAATGCCCTTGTGCTTGAACGGCAGCGAGAGCAAGAGCGGGATGCGTTCGTCGGCACGGAGCTGGTTCTCGCACGAAACGTTAAAGAAGACGTTCTCCCATCCGTCTCCCCAGTCGTGTGGCAGGCATTCCGCCACGCGCTCGGGACGCTTGGTGAGCAGGAAGAACTTAACGTCGGGCCGTTGCGCAATAATCTGCCAGGCCTCGCTGCGCCATGGGTCAGCCTCATCCAAAAAGAAGTCGGAGGTCATGCACACGCGCAGCATCTCTCCGCTCTTGACCTTAAACTGACCGTCGCGGGTCCGCGAGAGCGGGTACGAGAAGCCCGCCTTGGTACGGTAGATGTGTCCGCCGTCACCACCGCGCAGGCTGTCCAAGTAATACATGTAGCAGTTGGCGCAGCCCTCGCTGCACCTCTTGCAGCCGTGCCACGGATTCCAAATGTCGTGCATCGTCCCTCTTATCGTCGCGCGGCCGAGTAACGGGGGTGCGGACGATTTTTTGGACCACCTAGGCCGCCAACCCCAGGCGCCTTCGGTGGTTGTCGATCGTATCGTACACCTTCCTGCCGTCGGCCTCGACGAACAGCTTCAGCCTCCCCTCGCTGTAGAAGTGCATCCAGGCGTCGAGGCGCGCGATGAACTCCTCGGCGCGCACACCGCGCCAGTCCCTGCCGTAGAAGAACTCGTTCTTCAGCCTGCCGAAGAACCCCTCGGC
>JAFWMH010000043.1 GCA_017510785.1 Atopobiaceae bacterium
CCTCGAGGCCCTCGAGGCGAAGCTCGGCTCCAACAAGGTGCCGGGCTCCATCCGCTATGCGGTCCACGTGCAGTCCTACGGCTGGCAGGACGTGAGGGCCGACGGCGCCATGGCGGGCACCTCCGGCGAGTCCAAGCGCCTCGAGGCCATCCGCGTCGAGCTCAAGGGCGAGGTGGCAAAGTACTTCGACGTGTGGTACCGCACCCACGTGCAGACGTACGGCTGGCTCGGCTGGGCCAAGAACACCCAGGACTCCGGCACGGCCAACCTCTCCCGGCGCATGGAGGCGCTCGAGATCAGGCTCGTCCCGAAGGGCCGCCCCGCCCCGGGCAGCACCGAGGGCGCCTTCATCGACCGCGACCCCACGCTTTCGGGTGACGCCGAACTCGATGCCATGATAGGTGAATTCGTTACGCGCACCGGAACGGGCTACGAGGGGCTGCGCCGTGCGTATGAAATCATAAGTAGCTATCCGTACTCTCAGGGCAATCGTTGGCCCGGTCCGGATTGGGAGAGTTGGTCCATACCGTATGCAAAAGAAATGTACAGAAACCATACGGGCAACTGCTATCGCTATGCGTCGCTCATGTGCTGGACGGCACGTCGTTTGGGATACGATGCCAAGGTGGTGCCTGGTTGGATACCGGGAAGAGTGAATCCGCACTGCGACCATGGGTGGGTCGAGGTGCTTCTGGACGGTCAAGTGTATATTATTGACGCGGAGATGAACGGCAACGATGGGTATCCCGAATACAATTGGTTCATGATAAAATATGCTGATGCGCACTTAAGGTACTACGACCTCAACGACAATCAGCTCTTGCTGTAAGGGTGAGGGTAAGAAGAGAGGATGTTTGCTATGAAGAACATGTTTGGAAAAGCGTGGTGGACGAGGCTGCTTACGGCGGGTTCCGCATTGGCGCTTAGTGTGACGCTGGTTGCGTGCGGTGGAGGCGAGGCAAGCACTTCGGCTTCCGCGGACGCACAGGCCGAAACGACGGCCGAGCAAAAGGCGGATTCGGCAACGAGCACAACCTCTGCGGCCGACTCCAGCTCCTCGTCCGGCTCCACCGCTGTCGCCCCCACAAAGGAAGCTACCAAAATTGGCGACGCGTCTAACGAGGCAACCAAAGTTACCATGACTAACAGTCTCGGGAGCGACATCACGTCCTTCTCCATTCGTGCAACCGGCGAGACGTCGTGGGGGAACAATCTGCTCAAGAGCAACGAGGTTATTAAGA
Organism: Atopobiaceae bacterium; assembly: GCA_017510785.1. Classification (GTDB taxonomy): domain Bacteria; phylum Actinomycetota; class Coriobacteriia; order Coriobacteriales; family Atopobiaceae; genus RUG440. Next base: position 1,242 of record JAFWMH010000043.1, read on the forward strand.
AGAACGCAAAGGTAGAGCTTGGATATGTTCCAAGTGATGAAGCAACGACGTACGACTTTGTGGCGGTTACCTCGGATGGTGCCCAGGTGCAGTTTGATGCGGTGGAACTCGATGGCATGAGTGCGTTTGCCCTTAAGGCCGAGGGAACGACCGGTGTTGTGGTTGCCGTGGAAGAAGGTGACGCTGCGGAAACCTCCTCCGAAGGCGTGAGTGCCCAGAGCGAAGATGCCAGCTATGCCGATGCGACGCACGAAACCGAATTAGGCACTACGTCCAATGCGAACGACACCGCCTATACCGAGCCGGCCGTGGAAGAGGTTACGGTGGAGGAGCCTGTAGCCGAGGAAGCGCCTGTGGTGGAAGTTGAGGAAGCGTCGGTGGAGGAGCCTGCCGCGGTTGAAGAGGCGGCCGAGCCTGTGGCTGATGCCGCACCCGAGCAGGCAGCCGACGACTGCACGCGCGACAACATCGTTATTGAGTAACGTTTTGCGAGGCAGTTTCTCCGGAAACTGCCTCGCAGTTTACATGGCGGCGCGCAAAAACGTTCGGATTGCCTCTATGCACTGTTCCTGCGTCGCACCCTTAAACGTATGGCGCCCGTGACGCACGACTTCAAGCCACGCGTACGTGAATACGTTGGCCGCGCGCCGAGAGTAGTTGATTGAAACCACGGTGTCCTCGTCGCCATGGATGAGTAGTACGTCCCCCTCGAAGCGTTGCATGTGCTCGAAGGGGTTTGTGTCCCATGCCACCTCTCCAAAGGCTCGTCCCACGCGCATGCCTTGGTGCCTATACGAGGTGGGGATATTCTTTTTGGTGGGGAAGAGCTTGCGCGTTTGGTCGTGAAGGTTAAGCGTTGGGTGAACAAGTACGATGCCTGCTGCCTCTAAAGGATATGCGTCGGCATAGAGGCACGTCGCGAGGCCGCCTTGGCCTTCTCCCAAAACAAACACGCGCTGTTCGTCGATGGATTCCGATGTACACAGCGTCTCGACCGCCGCGTGCACGTCCTCGGCCTCGGTGGCAATGGTCATTTCCAACGGATTGCCCGCGCTCTTTACCGCATACCCTCCGCCACAAAAGTCGAAGCAATATACGGCAAAGCCAAGCTCCACAAGTGCCCACGCATAGGGTACGCAACTCAGGTAATTGGCGCCAAAGGCATGACCGCACACGAGGGCCGGGAGCGGCTCCTGCGATGCGTTGGCCGGAGTAAACAGCTTTCCGCACAACGATTTTTCTTCGCGATTGACGATGAGCTCGCGGGATTTGTACGTGGTTGGTGCAGGCATGCAGGCTCCTTTAGCGCCTCGACGACTTGCGGAAAGAATACTATAGCGCAGTTGTCCCACCGGAGTTTTGTCACAAATGGAACAATTAAAGGGCTAGGGCTGCATATTGGGATATGCTAGAACACATGCGTACCATCGAGTGCGAGGAGGTTTTAGATGGATGCTACGAGTGTGAAAACGCCTGCGGCGGAGTTTGGTTTCGCGCCTTGCGAAGGCGGCGTGTGTGCCGCCAAGGGAATGCGAGCCACCGGTGTGCATGCTGGCTTTAGGGACGATCCTAACCGTCTGGATATGGCGTTAGTCGTCGCCGACGAGCCCTGCACGGTTGCGGCTACGTTTACGCAAAATCGCTTTTGTGCGGCGCCAGTGCAGGTTTCGCGCGAGCGTGTAGCACAGGGTGTTGCGCGAGCCGTTGTTTTGAACTCAGGCAATGCCAATGCCTCTACAGGAGTGCCTGGCCTTGAGGTGGCTCGTGAGTCGTGTGCCATTGTGGCGCGCGAGCTGGGGTGTCCCGAGCAGCAGGTTTTGGTAGCCTCCACTGGCGTGATTGGCAAGCAGCTCGAGCTCGATCCGTATCGCGAGGGTGTGCCGGCTGCGGTACGTGCCCTTGAGCACTCGGCAGAGGCCGCGCATCTTGCGGCGCGCGCGGTAATGACTACCGACACCGTTTCCAAGGAAAGTGCCTGGCGTGGCGAGGTGACGCTGGAGGACGGCACTGTCGCAACGGTTTCGGTGGGCGGTTTCGTTAAGGGTTCGGGCATGATTTCGCCGAACATGGCCACCATGCTCTCGGTTTTGTCTACTGATGCGCCGCTTACGCGCGCGGCCGCTCAGCAGGCGCTGCGCGACGCGGTAAATAACTCCTTTAACAAGGTGACGGTAGATTCCGACACGTCAACCAACGATACGTGCATCCTGTTCGCTACTGGCAAGGCAGCTCCTGGCAAGGCCATAGGCGGGGAATCGGCGGCTTACCCGGCAGTTGCTGCCGCCATCCGTGCGGTGTGCGAGGACCTTGCGCGCCAGATTGCAGCCGACGGCGAGGGAGCCACCAAGCTGGTTACCGTGGATGTGCTGGGCGCTGCCACGGAGGCCGAAGCCGACGTGGTCGCACGGTCCATCGCAAACTCCCCGCTGGTTAAAACGGCCATTTTCGGACACGACGCAAATTGGGGCCGCATCGCTGCGGCTGCGGGCAAATGTGGCGTTGAGTTCGACCAATACGATGTGGACATTGACTTTATGGACGTGCCCGTGCTGCGTGGTGGTTTGCCGCTCGAAATGGACGAGGACGACATGCTGCGCAGGTTCGAGCAAAACGACGAGGTTCGCATTGTGATTTCGCTTGGTTTGGGCGAGGCGAGCGCACGCATTTGGACGTGTGACCTCACGCATGAGTACATCACCATTAACGGAGACTATCGCACGTAATGTTGGTGTGCATTGCTAAGGCTTGCCATTTAAGGAGAGACGATGAGAAAAGAAGACGCGCGTCGACGCGAACAGGCAAAGAAGAAGGCTGACGTCCTTATTGAGGCCATGCCGTGGATTCAAAAGATGAGCGGGCGCATCATGGTGGTTAAGTATGGTGGCGCCGCCATGGAGGATGCCGAGCTTTGCAAGTCGGTGCTGACCGATATTGAGCTTCTTAAGCTCATGGGCGTTCGGGTGGTGCTTGTGCATGGTGGCGGCAATGCCATCAACGCGCTTTTGGCCAAGCTCGAGTTGCCGGTACGCTTTGAAGACGGCCTGCGGGTGACTGACGACGCCACCATGGAGGCCGTGGCCGAGGTTCTTATAGGCAAGGTGAACCAGGAGCTCGTGTGGCTGCTCAACGAGTACGGTGCTAACGCAGTGGGCATTTCGGGGGCGGATGGAAAAACGCTCAAGTGCAAGCAAACGAACCCGAAGCTGGGGCATGTTGGTGAGGTCGTGTCGGTGAACACGGACCTCATCGAAGGCGTACTCGAGCGCGGATACATTCCCGTCATCGCGAGCGTGGGTTGTGGTCCGGATGGTCTTTACAACGTGAATGCCGATATTGCCGCAAGTAAGGTGGCACAGGCGCTGGGCGCTCACACGTTGGCGTATCTTACCGACGTGGATGGCCTGTACGGTGAGATTGGCAACGAGGAGAGCCTCATCAGTTCGCTCACGCGGCTGGAGTGCCACCTCATTTTGGAGAGCGGCGAGCTTACCTCGGGCATGATTCCCAAGATTGCCTCCATTGCCGAGGCGCTCGATGCCGGCGTGCACGACGTGCGCATCATGAACGGCACGTTCCCGCATGCGCTGCTCCTCGAGCAGTTCACCGACGCGGGTATTGGTACGGCGTTCTACCAGGATTGATTGGAGAAAACATGTTTGCAAGCGAAGAGGCGCTCAGGCTCGACGAGCAGTACGTCATTCATACGTATGGACGCTATCCGGTGGAGTTCGTGCGTGGCGAGGGTGCGATTCTTACCGATGCGGGTGGCAACGAGTATTTGGACTTCCTGGCCGGCATCGCGTGCCTGAGCCTTGGTCACTCGCATCCGGCGCTCGTGAGCGCGCTCAACGAGCAGGTTGGCAAGCTGTGGACGGTGAGCAACTACTTCCACGAGGAGAATCGTGGCGAGTATGCGCGTTTACTCAGCGAGCTCCTTGCCTCGACGACCGACGAGATGGGCCACATTACGGGTAAGACGGATACCGTGTGGAAGACGTTTTTTGCGAACACGGGCGCCGAGGCCAACGAGGGCGCCTTCAAGCTGGCACGCCGCTGGGGCGAGAAGCACCTCAACGGTGCGTCCGGTATCCTTACCGCGCGCAAGAGCTTCCACGGACGTACGCTCGCGACGCTGGCGGCAACGGGACAGGACGTGTTCCACAAGAGCTTTAGGCCTTTGCCCGCCGGTTTCGATTCGGTGGAGCTTAACAACATCGAAGCGCTCGTGCACGCGCTCGATCACCCCACGAGCGAGACCGGCCCCGTGTGTGCCGTCATGCTCGAATGCATTCAGGGCGAGGGCGGCGTGTGGCCTGCCGACCTTGATTATCTGCGTGCCGTACGTGCGGAATGCAAGGCTCGCAACATCCTCCTCATCGTGGACGAGGTTCAAACGGGTGTGTTCCGTACGGGAGCTCCCTTTGCGTTCCAGCGCGCAGGCATCGAGCCCGATGTGGTTACCGTGGCCAAGGGCGTTGCGGGCGGCTTCCCCACGGGCGCTGTTTCGGCGCGCGCCGAGGTTGCTGACCTGCTGGTGCCCGGAGATCACGGCTCGACGTTTGGTGGCAACGCGCTCGCGGTGGCTGCCGGTCGTGCTTGTCTTTCGACACTCGTCGAGGAGAACGTGGGCGAGCACGTCATCGAGGTGGGCGAGTACTTTGCCACGCGCCTTGCGGAGGTTCCCCATGTGGCGGAGGTACGCGGTGCCGGCTTGATGCGTGGCGCCCAGCTCGACGTTCCTCGTGCGACGGAACTTGTGGAGCTTGGTCTCAAACGTGCGGACGCCAAGCGTCGCGGTGTGGTACTCAACCACATCGGCGACTCCGTGCTTCGCTTCCTGCCGCCTCTCATCGTAACGAAGGAGCAGGTCGACGAGCTGTGCGACGTGCTTTGCGAGCTGCTGGGATAATGCAATAATTAATGACGGGACGGGGCTTTTGTCACCTTGCGACAAAAGCCCCGTCCATGATTTAGATAATCTCCGCGGGGTTGAACGGGCGTCCCGTGCGAGCCTCGTACATCTGTGCGAGGGTGCGTCCTTGGTCGGCGGGATCCAAGTCGACGTCCTTGGCGTTTTGGCGCCACGCACTCTCCTCGGGCAGATTCTTCCACGCATAGTTGTGCTGCATCCACTCAAAGGCCATGTCCTCGGCCGTGCGGAAGGACTCCATGTCGCTTCCGTGAATGGGGTGCTCGTCGATGAGGGCCTGGCACACGAGCGTGATGTCGGCTTCGTTGGTAATGCGGTAGGAATCGATTATTTTCCAGTTGTCCTCGGTGTAGCGCGCCTGGAATTCTTCGCCCGCGTAGGTGAAGGCGTAGTTGCTCCCGGTGTCGTCCACCTCGTGGAGTCCGAGGTCCTCAGCGCTGGTAAGTGTTCCCGCCTCTTTTGCATATTCGTACACGAGAACCTCGTGCAGCTCGCTCTCGTACCCCTCGTAAAACCCCCTTGGCATGCCGAGCACGATTTGGGCTCCGCGGTTATAGCTAATCAACATTTGGCCTCGCGCCTCGTCAAAGCTTATTCCCTCGATTTCGCCCTGCATCGGGACGTCGTCGAGCGTCCGTTCCAACGTTACCGTTGCAGCGGTTTTCGCGACGTCGGCGGAGCAGCGATAGACGTGGTCGGGCTCGCCCAAGTCGGCCGTGCCGTCGTCTGCGGTGAGGTAGAGCCATCCGTCGTGGCAAGCCAGCCCCTGAATCCACTGGGGAGGAGCTTGCAGGTGCGTCTTGCCAAGGTAGCTCCCGTCGTCCAAAGAGTATTTGTATACGTAGCGACCACTCTCGCCATCTGCCCACGAGCACAGCCAAATTACGTTGTTTTGCGAATCCACGGCAATGCCCGAAACCTCCGTTTGCCCGCTCGTCTCGTCGAATGGGTAGGTGCGCACCAGCTCGAACGTGTTCGCGTCGTACACGGCGATTTGGATGTTTTTCGCCTCACCGTCCATGAAGTACTCCACACCGGCATAGATTTGGCCGTCGTACACGTCGATGTCACCAATGTGGTTAACCTCGGCATCGAAGCCTGCGAACGGATCGGTGGCGCTGGCAACGAGGTTCCAGTCCGCGCCGTAGCGCGAAAGCGTCGTGCTTCCGCTTACGTAATAGGTGCCGTTCTCGCAGGCAATGCCCTGTCTGCCGTCTACCTCGTGAGCTTCCAGCAAGGAGTAGGCGTGCAGTGGTGCGGTGTTGGCCGCATCCTTCTCGGGCCTTCCGGCTACGGTGACGGGCGCGGGTGCTGTGGCGTTGCCAGTGTCAGGCTCTGCAGTGCTTCCCGCGCCGTTCGTGTTGGCGTCGGCACACCCGAACAACATGGCTACAAGTGCAACCATGATGACCAAATGGAGCATGGCTGCCACGATTGGAAACTGAGGGGTATGGCGGTACTGGTTATGCATGGTTGTGGGCTCCTTCGTTGGATGGCTCTTATATTTAAAACGTCGAACGCAACGTGTGCTATAGTATCGCAAACCGCTGGCAACCGAGAGGGGTTGGTCATGCTGAGCAAAGCGTTGCTCGAGGAGTTCGCAGAGCTTAAGGAGCGCCGGAATGCGGTGGTGCTCGCTCATTACTATGTACAAAACGACGCGCAGGATCTTGCCGACTTCGTGGGGGACTCGTACTTCCTCGCACGGAAGGCCGCAACGATCGATTGCGAGACGCTGGTATTCGCAGGTGTCGAATTCATGGCCGAAAGCGCCAAGCTGCTTTCGCCAAACAAGCGGGTGCTCATGCCCGAGCCGACGGCCGATTGTCCCATGGCGCACATGTTGGAAAAGGCGACCATCGACGCAGCACGCGAGAAGTACGGCGACGATCTTGCGGTTGCGTGCTACGTCAATTCAACAAACCAAATGAAGGCGTGGTCGGACGTGTGCGTAACTTCTTCGAATGCCGTTCGCATAGTTGAGCGCCTGGAGGAGCACAACGTCCTGTTCGTGCCCGATTTGCATCTTGGCCATTACATTCAAGAGCAGGTTCCGTCTAAAAACATCATCCTCAACGACGGCTTTTGTCCCACGCACGAGGCGATTGAAGTTGCGGAGGTGAAGCTGCTCAAGGCAGAGCATCCCGGCGCGGTGGTATGCGCGCATCCTGAGTGCGCGAGTTGGGTGCTCGACGAAGCGGACTACATTGGCTCGACGTCCGGCATAATCGAGCGCTGTGTGGCGGGCTCCGAGCAGGACTACATTATTTGTACCGTGCATGGCGTGCTTCACGAAATCGAGAAGCAGGTGGCAGCAGCGGGTGATGCTGGGAAGAAGCGATTCTACTTCCCTGCCACGACGCCCATTTGCCCCAACATGAGTCGCGTGACGGGGGAGAAGGTCGTTGCGTGCCTGCGCGACCTTTCGGGCGAGGTGTTCGTAGACGAGTCGACCGCGGAAGGCGCGCGTCGCGCCCTCACCCGCATGCTTGAATTGGCGGCATAGATGGAAAACGAACCACTTTTGTTGCAACCCCCGCGCTCTCGCAAGGGTTCCAACGACCTAAAGAAGCTCCAGTGCGACGTTGTCGTGGTTGGCTGTGGCATTTCCGGCCTCTATGCGGCGCTCAAGTTGCCGCGCAGCTGCAAGGTAATCGTCATTGCGAAGGGCGATATCGAGACGTGCGACTCCATGCTTGCGCAGGGCGGCATTGCCGTCATGCGCAACGAGGACGATTACGAGCAGTACGTCGAAGATACCCTCAAGGCTGGCCACTACGAGAACCGGCGCGAGAGCGTGGAGATTATGATTCGCGACTCTCGCTCCTGCATCAACGACCTTATCTCCTACGGCGTGCGCTTCGACCGCAACCCGCAGGGTGAGCTGCTCTACGCGCGCGAGGGTGCCCATTCGCGTGCGCGCATTCTGTACCACGAGGATATTACCGGCCGCGAGATAACCGAAACCTTGTTGCTGCAGGCACGTGCTGCGCATAACGTACGCATGTACGAGAACACCGAGATGATCGACCTGCTCGACGAGGTGGGTGCCGACGAAAAGCGCGTGTGCACCGGCGTGCGATGCATGCAAAAGGGTGGCAAGCAGCTCGACATTTTCTCGCGCTTCACCATCTTGGCGACGGGTGGCATCGGTGGCACCTACGAGCGCTCCACGAACTATCCCATTCTGACGGGGGACGGGTGTCGTATTGCCGCAGCGCATGGCGTCGCGCTCGAGAACATGGATTACGTTCAGATTCATCCCACTACGCTCTACCGTACGACGCCGGGGCGGTCGTTCCTCATTAGCGAGACCGCACGCGGCGAGGGCGCGGTGCTTCTCAACTCGCGCTACGAGCGGTTTACCGACGAGTTGCAGCCGCGCGACGTGGTGACGCAGGCCATTCTGGACGAGATGGAGCGTGAGGGCTCGGAGCACGTGTGGCTTTCGTTCGAAAACGTGATGAACGAGATCATCCGCACGCACTTCAAGCACATATACGAGTATTGCCTCACGAAGGGGTACGACATCACGACGGAACCAATTCCCGTCGTTCCTGCGCAGCACTACTTTATGGGCGGCATTCACGTCGATACGAACTCCGAAACCACCATGCCGCGCCTGTTTGCCGTGGGCGAAACGTCCTGTACGGGCGTGCATGGGCGTAACCGCCTCGCCTCCAACAGCTTGCTGGAGTGCCTCGTCTTCGCGCGCCGCGCCGCAGAGAAAATCGCCTTGGATCACACGCGCGAGCAGCGGCCACGCGTGGATCCCTCATCGCTTAGCATGGTTATGGAGAAGCACATTCGCGCGTCGCTCGAGGAAGACATGCCCAGTGGCGACCTTTCCACCGACTCCGTCATTCCCGACAGGCGCCAGGCGCGCGTTGAGCTCTTGTGCAAGCAGGACGGCGTAATTGCCGGCATGGCCATATTCGTGAAGACCTTCAAACTCCTCGACCCGGCGACGACCGTCACCCCTTTGGTGCGCGACGGCGACCGCATTCGTAAGGGACAAATGCTTGCGACCATCGAGGGTGACGTGCGCACGCTGCTTTCGGGGGAGCGAACCGCCTTGAACTACCTGCAGCATATGAGCGGCGTTGCCTCGTATACGCGCAAGATGGTCGACATCCTTCATCAGGCGGGATCTACGGCGCAGCTGGTGGATACGCGCAAGACGACGCCGGGCATGCGCATCTTCGACAAGATGGCGATGCGCATCGGCGGGGGAGGCAACCACAGGCAGAACCTCTCGGATGCCATTTTGCTGAAGGATAACCACATCGATGCGGCCGGCAGCGTTTTTGATGCGGTGCGCATGGCCCGCACACGATGTTCGTTCATGACGAAAATCGAGGTTGAGTGCGAGGACCTTGGCATGGTGCGTGAGGCCGTCGAAGCCGGTGCCGACGTCATCATGCTCGACAACATGAGCCATGAGCAGATGCAAGAGGCCATCGACTACGTGAGTGGTCGCGCGTTGCTCGAAATCAGCGGCAACGTTACGGAGGAAAATGTGGCGAGCTTCGCTGATCTCAAGGTGGACGTTATCTCATGCGGCGCGTTGACGCACTCTGCGGGCATACTCGATTTGAGCATGAAGAACCTCCAGGTTCTCGATACGCAAGCGGGAGTAAATTCTTCTCTTGCCAATCGTGGATAATTTGTGCTATAAATATGCCTTGCGTGTTTCTATTGGTCATTTACGTTCGTCTATTCAAGGAGTTCCATCGTGAGTCCTCTTAACGTCGCGCTGCTCGTAATCATGTCTATTTCGGCCCTGTTCACCATCATCCTCGTGCTTATGCATTCGGGCAAGGGCACGGGTGTGTCCGACATGATTGCGGCTTCCATGTACAACGCCACTGCAGGCTCGGGTATATGGGAGAAAAACCTCGATCGTCTTACCGTAATATTTGCCGTTATCTTTGGCATTTGTGTGTGCGTTATGGCGCTCACGTTCCCGGTGGGAACCATCGCTGGTATGTAGTGATTAATTCACGTGTTGTGAGGGGTGTCCCCCAGCAGTCTATTTGGGTTGCTGGGGGATACCTTTCATCAAACATATGGCACCGTCTGTCGTGCGAAGGTTGCACGAAAAGGCATGTGCGAAGAAAATCGAAACATGTATGTTGGCGCATAGTGTCTAAGAATGAAAGGGGATCCTATGCCAAGCAGTAGTATGAACCGTCGTACGTTCGTGAAGGGCGGCCTAGCCGCCAGCGCATTGGGCGCGCTCGCAGCGTGCGGAAAGAAGAGCGATGGGGGCGGCGCGGCAAGCGAAGGTGGCGAAGCTGCCGGAACCGCAGCCACCGGTGGAGTCGTGAAGTATTACCTCAGCAATCCGGTTGCCATCGATCCGTATAACGCGCAGGAAACCCAGGGCATGCAGGTTACGCAGGCGCTGTTCGACTCGCTCACCGACTTCGATTGGGATTCGGGCGAGCTTGTTCCGAGGGCGGCGGAAAGCTGGGAAGTGAGCGACGACGCGAAGGTGTTCACGTTCCACTTGGTAGAGGGTGCCAAGTTCCATAATGGCGACCCCGTGGATGCAGCGAGCTTCAAGCGTGGCTGGGAGCGCATTTGCGATCCCACAATGGCTACGCCTTCCGTGATTGCGTACCACCTCAATCCCATTAAGGGCGCTGAGGCGATGCAGAAGGGCAAGGCCAAGGAGATTGAGGGAGTAAAGGTCATTGACGATCTCACGCTCGAGGTGACGCTTACGGAGCCGATGGCGGAGTTCCCCTACATCTGCACGCATGATGCGCTGGCACCCGTGCCGCAGGCAGCGCTGGACGACCCCGAGGCGTTCGCACACGCGCCCATTGGCAATGGCCCCTTCATGATGCAAGGCGAGTGGGTTGCCGACCAGTACATCGATTTGGTGCGGTTCGACGACTATTATGGCGAGCCTGCAAAGATTGACGAGATTTACTTCTCGATTCAAAAGGATCCCGAAACCGCATTCCGCGAGTTCGAGGCTGGAAACATCGACTTCACCGATATCCCCGCCGGACGCATTCAGGAGCTTGAGAGCAAAGTGGGCACGTCTGACGACGGCTACACCGTGACCCCTGGCAAGCAGGTTCTTAAGGGCGAGGAGGCCGGCGTATACTGGCTTACGGTAAACGTAAAGGACGATGTACTGAGCGACCTCACGCTGCGCCAGGCCATCTCGCTGGCAATCAATCGCCAGAACATCGTGGACACCGTGTTCGAGGGCACCAGGAAGCCTGCCACCAGCGTGTTCCCCACGACCATCGACGACGATCCCTCGGACGTGTGGGAGTTCTGCAAGTACGACAAGGAGGCGGCCATCAAGCTGCTTGACGAGAAGTATCCCGCCGATTCCAAGGGCAAGCGCGGCATCAAGCTCACGCTTTCGTACAACTCCGGTGGCGGCCACGAAAACATCATGTCGTGCATCCAGGGCGACTTGGAAGCAGTGGGCATTGAGTGCACGCAGGAGTCGATGGAGTGGGCAGCGTATCTTTCGGCCATGGGCGATGGCACGGTGCAAATCGGCCGCATGGGTTGGAACGCCGACTTCCCCATTATGGACAACTTCATCTATCCCAACTTCCTTACCACGTCCGAGAACAACTACTCGAAGTACAGCAGCAAGGAGCTGGACAAGGGCTTGGTCGAGGCACGCAAGATCGTAGACGAGGAAGAGCGCAAGGCTGCGTACCGCAAGCTCAACCAAATAATCGCTGAGGACATGCCCGTCATTCCGCTTATGTACTATGCGCATAATCACGTTGGTTCCGAGCGTCTTGCGAGTTTGTATAACAATCCGCAAACGAAGACGGACTTCGAGACGGTCGAAATGGCCTAGCGTGTTTGAGCGCTAGACTCATTGCGCCTCATCCAAGGGCTGCCCTTGCAAGGGCAGCCCATCGCTGTTCGTATATCGGCAAATAGAGGACCTTGGGAGTCCAAAAGATGATTAAATACATCGCAAAGCGCATTGTGCAGTTCATACCCGTGTTTCTGGGTGTTACGCTCATTCTCTTTGTGCTGCAAAACGTGGTCCCCGGCGACCCCATAAAGCTCATAGCAGGCGAAAAGAAGCTCGATCCCCAAACGGAGATTAGCCTTAGGGCGTCCTATCACCTCATCGAAACGGACGAGAATGGCGAGGCGATTCTCGACGAGAACGGAAACACCATCGAAACTCCTCTGTGGAAGCGCTACATCCAATACATCGTAGGCCTCTTGCAAGGCGACTTGGGCCGTTCGTATCAACAGAACGGCAAGCCCGTCGCCGACATTCTGGCCGAGAAATACCCCTACACCATACGACTCGCGCTCTTGGCCATAATAATTGAGTCTATCATCGGCATTGCCGCCGGTATGATATCGGCCATCAAGCGCTACTCCGCCTGGGACATAGGCGTGACGACGGTGACGTCTGCGCTCGTGGCCATGCCGGCGTTTTGGTTCGGCATGTTGCAGCAGCTCTTCTGGGGCATCTTCCTTAAAAACGTTACGGATGGCGCGTTTTACCTGCCAATTTCCGGTGCTGGTGGACCGCATGCGGAGTTCCAGGCTTGGGCGTATTATCTGCTGCCTGCATTTACCTTGGCTGCTGTTTCGACGGCCTACACAGCACGCATCATGCGCTCGCAGCTCCTCGAGGTGCTGGGTCAGGACTATATTCGGACGGCGAGGGCAAAGGGCCTTTCTCGCAAGGCGGTAATATTCCGCCATGCGCTCAAGAACGCACTTATTCCCGTCGTCACGTACATAGGCATGGATTTTGGCGGCATGCTTGCGGGCGCCATCCTTACGGAGACGGTATTCAATTGGCCGGGCGTGGGCTTCGAGACGTATCGTGCCATCACATCGAGAGACTGGCCGGTCGTGTTGGGCAGCGTTACGGTAATCGTGGTCGTGGTTATGATAATCAACCTTGTTGTGGACGTAAGCTATGCGTTCCTCGACCCACGCATTCGCTTTGACGGCTCGAAGAGCGAGTAGGGGGGAAGCACATGAAGGAGGAAAACACGAACAACTTCGAGGTTGTGGAAGCTGGAGAACAGGCCCGTACAGGTTCGGGAAGCACTCGACCCTCGAGGACGCTTTGGGGCGATGCGTGGCGACGTCTTAAGCGCAACAAGCTTGCGGTGATTGCAGGCATCTGGATTATCTTTATTGTAATCGTCGCGTTGACGGCAGACCTTTGGGTGCCGCAAACATTGGGTAGTCCCACCGAAATCGACTCGACGACCATGAAGGACATGTCGCGTCTGCCGCCTTCGGCCGAGCATCCCTTTGGTACCGACACGCTCGGGCGCGACGTACTGTGCCGCGTTATTTACGGCGCACGCATTTCCTTGGCGGTTGGCGTGCTTGCCACGGCAATATCTACGGTACTTGGCTTGATTGCGGGAGCGCTTGCTGCCTACAACGGCGGATGGTGGGATACCCTCATCATGCGTATGGCAGATATTTTCCTCGCGTTCCCGTATACGCTATTCGTTATTGCCATGCTTGCGGTAATTGGCCCTGGCATTCAAAACGTGTTCATTGCAATCGGCGTGTTGGGTTGGCCCTCCATCGCGCGCGTGTTCCGTAGTGCCATTCTTTCGGTAAAGGAGAACGACTACGTCGACGCGGCGCGTGCGATGGGCGCATCGGATGGTCGCATCATCGTGCGGCACATCTTCCCCAACTCCGTTGCCTCCGTTGTGGTGTATGCCACCATGAACATCGGTGGCGCCATTCTTACCGAGAGCGCGCTTTCGTTCTTGGGCATGGGCGTTGTGCCACCCGATCCCTCGTGGGGCATTATGATTCAGGACGGACAGACGTACCTTGCCACCGAACCGTGGCTCATGATCATGCCTGGTTTGGCCATTCTAACCACGGTACTCGCCTTCACCTTGCTCGGTGACGGCCTCCGCGATGCTCTCGACGTCAAGATGAAGGATGCATGATGTTTGGACTAGGACTCAAAAAACGCAACACGCAAGACTTGCGTAATACGCCCATCCCCGAGGGGCATCATCTCCTTGAGGTCAACGACCTTAAAATGTACTTTCACACCGAGGATGGCATCGTAAAGGCCGTAAACGGCGTGTCGTACACGCTTGACCGCGGAGAAACGCTTGGTGTGGTAGGCGAATCTGGCTCAGGCAAGTCCGTGACGTCGCTCACCATCATGGGGCTTATCCCCATGCCTCCCGGAAAGGTGGAGGGCGGAGACGTCCTTTACCGTGGCAAGTCGCTCATCAGCATGAGCGAGGAGGAGCTGGAAGGCGTGCGCGGCAACGACATCGCCATGATATTCCAAGACCCTATGACCTCCCTCAACCCGGTGTACACCATAGGGCGTCAGCTCTCGGAAGGCATGCGTCTTCACAAGGGTATGAGCAAGAAGGACGCCCTCGCGCGTTCGGTGGAGTTGCTTCGCATGGTGGGCATCCCCAATCCCGAGCAGCGCGTGCAGGAGTACCCGCACGAGTTTTCGGGCGGCATGCGCCAGCGCGTTATGATTGCCATGGCGCTCGCGTGCGAACCCGATATCCTCATTGCCGACGAGCCCACCACAGCGCTTGACGTTACGATTCAGGCGCAAATCATCGAGCTCATGGAGGAAATGCAGCAAAAGAACGGCAACGCCATCATCATGATTACGCATGACTTGGGCGTTGTTGCCGATATTGCCGACAAAATCATGGTGATGTATGCCGGGTCGCCGGTAGAGTTCGGAAGTCGCGACGAGATTTTCTATGCACCCATGCATCCGTATACGTGGGGTCTCAATCGCTCGATTCCCGAGCCCGAAATTGGCGAGAAGCACCCGCTTACGCCGATTAAGGGTAACCCACCTTCGCTGGTGGACCTACCGGAGGGGTGCGTGTTTGCACCGCGTTGCCCGTATGCAACGGAAAAGTGCTTCAAGGAGGTGCCACCGACGTACGTTACCGAGTCCGGTCACTACGCGAAGTGTCACTACAGCGGCAACGCGGAGTTCGTTCGTGCGAACGCTCCGGAAACATCGCGTACGCGAAAGGTTGCGGCCACGCCGACGGAAGACGAGCGCCTAAAGAAGGGGGGCAGGGCATCATGACGGATTCAAACATCCTGTTGCGTGTCGAGAACCTCTGCAAGGAGTTTCCCATAGATGACGGCTTCATTGCGAGGCGTCGTGGGACGGTGCGCAGCGTTCATGCGGTAAACGACGTATCGTTCGATATTGCGGCCGGCGAGACGTTTGGACTGGTAGGAGAGTCGGGATGTGGCAAGTCCACGACCGGCAGGTGCATCATGCGTCTTACCGAGCCAACGTCGGGCAAGGTGCTCTTTGAGGGTCGCGACGTTGCAAAGATGAATCGTGCCGAGCTCAAGGCCATGCGACGCGAGATGCAGTTCATTTTCCAAGACCCGTACGCAAGCCTCAATCCGCGCATGACCATTGGCGAAATCGTTTCCGAGCCGCTCGTCATTCATGGGACGGTGCCCGACAAGGCGGAGCGTGAGCGCATCGTGCGCGAGCTGCTCGATACGGTTGGCCTTAATCCTGAGCACATCAACCGCTATCCGCATGAGTTCTCGGGTGGTCAGTGTCAGCGCGTGGGCATTGCGCGTGCGTTTGCGCTTCGACCGAAACTCATCATTTGCGACGAGCCCGTTTCGGCGCTTGACGTATCGATTCAGGCCCAGGTTCTTAACCTTTTGGACGATTTGCAAAAGGAATACGGTACGGCATATCTCTTCATCGCGCATGACTTGTCGGTGGTTCAGCACATATCCGATCGTGTCGCCGTAATGTACTTGGGCAACATGATGGAGTACTCCGACTGGAAGACGCTCTATGCGGAGCCGTGCCATCCCTATACGCAGTCGTTGCTCTCGGCCGTGCCTATTCCCGACCCCGATATCCAGGCCTCGCGCAACCGAATCATTCTTCGCGGCGACCCGCCATCGCCCATTAACCCGCCGAGCGGCTGCCCGTTCCACACACGCTGCCCGATCGCAAAGGCGCGTTGCTCGCAGGAGAAGCCGCAGCTGCGCGAGGTGCTGCCGGGCCACTTCTGCGCGTGCCACTACGCCGAGCCGACTCCCATAAAGGAGAGCTCCATTGAGCTGGACGCAGTAACCGAATAAGCGAACGCCAGAAATTTCTCAAAAAAGTTCTTGCATTCGCGGAGAAAGGTGTGCTATATTACTTCTTGCCGAAAGGCGGTGCAAGTCGGAGTGGCGGAATTGGCAGACGCGCTAGCTTGAGGTGCTAGTGACTAACTACACGGTCGTGCGGGTTCAAGTCCCGCCTCCGACACCAAAAGAAATGGCGGGTTCCTTCGGGAACCCGCTTTTTGTGTAAGGCGATACGTGTTAGGCGATACGGAAGGACGTGCTCCATGATTGACCAACTCACAGTGTTTTTGCCCAACGAGCCCGGTAGGCTCGCTCGAATGGCGCGCGTGCTTGGAGACGCGGGCATCCAGATGCATGCTCTTATGGTGGCCGATACTGCCGAGTTTGGCATCGTGCGCATCATTTGCGATACGCCGCGTAAGGCTGCGAAGGCTTTGGCTAACGAGGGGTATCATGCAGCGGCAACGAAGGTTTTGGCAATTGAGGTGAACAACGTCCCGGGTGGGCTGGCCGACGCACTTGAGGAGCTCGCCAAGGTGAGCCTCAACGTTGAGTACGCATATTGCGCCTCCATTGGCGGCAGAACAATCGACGTGCTCAAGGTGACGGGCAACGACGTGGAGAAGCAGCTTGCGGATGCTGGCCACATCGGTCTCTCCAACGTCGACGTGTATGTTCCGGATGGTGACTAAATAGCATGATTGAAGAGCTTCACCCCGTTCCAATACATGGCTTTGCGGCGCAGAACCTCGATAGTGCCGTTTTGGCGCGTGCGCTCGTAACGTTTTTGCAATTGACGAGCGATGCCGTGCTGGCATTCGGGAGCGATGGGCACATCATGCTTGCGAACAGTGAGGCGGAGAGGCTCTTCAGGACGTGCGAGGGAGGGCTGGTGGGAGCGGATGTGCGCAAGCTGTTCCCCCCGGCCATCGCATCCGATGACTCAGACGATTTCGAGGCGAGCGTACCGTTCTCGCTTGATGGCACGACTACGGCCCTTGTGTGCGAACGGGCGAATGGCGACCACATTCGCGTCAATGTGCGCTGCGAGTCCATGCGGGGATACGACGAGTTATATGTGCTCGTTGGCTTTGCGAGCGATGCTCATGTGGCGGAGGAGCAGGAGCATGCGCGGCTTGTGGAGGAGCTTTCGCGTGCGAATCGCCGCCTTTCGGGTACGCTTCGGGTTGTGCTCGAAACGCTCGATTCGCTCGATGTAGGCATGCTGTTCGACCGTGTGCTCGACGAGATTTCGGATACGCTCGATGCCTGGGCGACGCTTGCGTACGTGGCCGAAAACGACGGATACCGCCTTCGTGGAGGTGCCGAAGCGCTAGGGAAGTCGCGGGCTCCCATGTTTTTTTCGGCGAGCCATCCGTTCGCCGAGCTTATGGAGCGTGAGGGCAGGTGTTTGCGCTTGCGCGTGTTGCGCCCCACAAGGGATGACTTGCGCAAGGGTGTGCTTACCGAGCGACAGGTAATAGAGGAGGACTCGCTGCAAACGATTACGGTGGCGGCAGGGGACGTCGCGCCGTTTGCGAGCTTGGTTATGTGTCCCGTTTGGTTTGGGGGAACTACCATAGCGTTGCTGGTGGTTGGCTGGAAGCACGAGCATTCGGTTGAGGACGACGACATCCGGCTGCTCGATGCGGTTGCCGAGTATCTTTCGGTGCAGCTTGCGGGGGCGTTTGCTGCGATGCGTGCGCAACATGCCGAGCATTTGGAATCGCTGGCCTCGCAGCTGCGCGAGCGCCTCATGGCCGGCGATGGAAACATGGAGGCGGCGCTCGACGAGACGTTTGCGCTGGCAGCGCAGGGCGTTGAGGCACAGCACGTAAAGCTTGCGGGCAATGCGCACCAGCGGACGACGGTGGCAAAGATCGCGGACGGCACATGGCAATCGATTCCCGTCGATCTTGCAAGCCTCGCGGGGGCGCAGGAGGCCGCGCTTTTGGATGTTGCGCCCATGGATTCGCTTTTGCGTTGGTTGCACGAGTTTGGCCTGCCCGAGCAGGGAGTCTTGGCGATTATCCCTACGCCGGAAGACTCCTACAGGGGGTATTTGGTTTTGCGTCCGGAGGATAGCGGACCGTTCGAAGACGTGGATCTATCGTTTTTGCAACGCTTTGTGGAAGATGTGCGGGCCGTTGGCGAGGGTGCGCGGGCGCGAACGCGCGACAAGCGCATTGCGCAGGCATTGCAGTGGGGCATGCGCAACGAGCTGCAGCGTGTGGATGGAATATCTACCGAGAGCTGCTATTGTTCGGCGACAGAAACCGCGTATGTGGGTGGCGACTTTTACGACTTAATCCGGTTGCCTGAACGGCGCGCGTGTGTAGTAATGGGCGACGTTTCGGGCAAGGGCGTGGAGGCGGCTTCGGTTGCGTCGGCGGTAAAAACGGCAATTGGCGCATATGCGTGGGAGGGCGTCGGCCCCGCGCGCATGGTGTCGCTGCTCAACGACTTTTTGCTGGGATTCTCGAAGGTGGAGACCTTTGCCACGATGTTTGTGGGACTCGTGGATTTATCAGAGAAAACCCTCGTGTATTGCTCTGCTGGCCATCCTCCCGCACTGCTCGCACGCGCGGAAACGGGTGAGCTCATAACGCTTGAGGTTCAGTCGGGCGTTGTGGGTGCGTTTGGTGACATGCGTTATACCGATGGTGAAATTGAGATTGACGAGGGCGACGTACTGTTGCTCTATACCGATGGCTCTACGGAGGCCCGAAGCCCCCAAGGCAGCTTTTTTGGCGAGGATGGATTGCGCGAGGCGGCGGCACTTGAAGTGGCATGCGGCTTCGAAGGCGTGTGCGACCGCATCCTTGAGGATGTGGAGAGCTTTGCGGGCGGAACGCTAGGTGACGACGTGGCGCTGGTCGCCTTGCGGTTTGACGTGTGAGTGGCGTTGCGCGTGCGTCACGAGAGCGGCGCGTTCGGCCTGTCGAGGTGCGGCTTGACGCGCAAGCGGTTGTTCGCGTGATGCGTCGCATCGTACGGTCGTTGGTCGGCGTCGAGAGCGCAGACAGGGTCGTATAACCGAATTGTTCCTGTATATGTGCTGTATAAGCTGGTTGCATTGGGGAATAAATGCCTTATGCGACATTCGAGCGACATAGCATTGGTTCCAATTCTGGATGACCTCACTTCGCGCACGGTTCCGTACGTGCGCGGTGTTCTTGAGGGCCTTATGGCTACAGGCAAGCGCCGTATTGTGCTTAACATGGCGGAAGTTTCGCATGTTGATACTGCGGGAATGTCTTTTATCCTTGGCATGGTTCGCCGCATGAGGGAGTGTGGGGGGCTTCTATCGCTCATCGATGTGACTCCTGGCGTGTTGTATTCGTTGCGGATTGCGCGAATTGTGGATTTGATTCCGGTACGTGCTGCAAACACGCCGAGCGGCGTGCCCGAGCTCGACCCCTCGGTATTGCCGTTGTGGCGTACTACTTTGCCCGTGAATGCGAAGGATTTGCACGCGGCTCGTCAGCGCGTTTCGGAGCTTGCCCAGCGGTTGCCGTTTTCGTGTGATGAGGTGTTTGACTTAACGCTGGCGGTGGGGGAGGCGTTGGGTAACGCGGCCGACCATACTTGTGGTGAGGGCGTTTTGGCCACCGTAACGGCGTATCCCGACAGGATTGTTGTTGAAGTCACCGATTGTGGTGACGGGTTCGATGGAAACGCACTTCCCGACTCGTGCGATCCTGAGCGCGGGCGGGGCATCATGCTCATGCGTCTTTTGGTGGATTCGGTGTGCATCGAGCGGCGAGCAAATGGTGCGGGCACGCTCGTTAGGTTGGTGAAGCTCACCGCGTAGGCGCGGGTTGTTTGGCGTTATGGCGCTTTTGGCGTTATGTTGCTTTGGCGTTTTGGCGTTATGTTGCTTTGGCGTTTTGGCGCTTTGGCGCTTTTGTTACCGCGGCCGACAACGCACGGAACCGCGGCCGGCAACGTATGGTGCCGATCGATGTGGTGCCGAGGGCAATTGCATTCGCATTATAGAATCCGAGACCGCTTGCTCGGCATGTGCCCGATTCTCCTTGGCAACGGGCGGGATTCGATGCCATGTTGCCTTCTCGAGAAGTCCGAGCGCAAGGGGTGTATGTACTGCATGCGCTAGATGGTCTTGGATTGATTCATCAATTGGGGCACGTCTTGGTACCGTTGAATGTCACAAAGCCCTACAAAGCTCGCGAAATCGTCGGAAACTGGCCCCGCGGCGAGGTTTGTCGGATTGGGCGCGGCCGGAATCCTACAAAGCTCGCGGAAACGCCGAAAAACAGGGGTCCCGCCGAGGGTTGTAAGTCTTGATTATCCACGCCATCCAAAGCTCTGCGTGGCAGTGGGACCGCAGTGTGCGAACGTCCGGCTCCCGAGGGGGCTGCGCTCGACGGCGGCAAAGAGTGTTTGCCTCAAGTGGAGGCTAACCGGCTTCCGAGGGGCCGAATGCTTGTTGACGCGATTACAGACCCGATAACACCGGCTCAACAGAATCCGCTATTGCTTTTGTCATCAAAATTGGTTGTCGACAATGGGTGTGAAATGATCCCGTATGCTCCCGAAGGTGAATCATAGCGTCCAGTCAATCGCCAGACGCTCGGCTCGCACACTTGCTCGCCCGTGGTAGGGTCGATGGTGGGTGAGTGAGCTTCCGCGACGCCGCGCAAGGAAATCGGACGGAATATCGACCTCTGCAAATCCCTCATTTTGCAGAGGTAGCATTTTGGTTAGACTTTTTCCTTGGTAGTAGCGTCCCGACGATGACCCGCTTGCAAGATGGGTCGCGATTCCGGCATGGCGCCGTAACGTTGGGGCGCCACGACTGCCATGCATCCGCCGACTATGAAGAGGTCTGGGGAGCAATATGACCCAAATTGGCACCAGTCTCCCGCCCATTTGCTACCGCTTCTGCACCCAACGCCGGGGATGGGTGCTAAATGGCACCGAATAGCGAATAAGATTGTCTTATTTGGCGCCTCATGGCACCCAACGTCCAAGCATACGTCCAAGCATTGGTTGCGAGCCATTGCAATCGGTCGCTGGTGCTATGCAAAAAACAACCCGGCTCATGGCCGGGTCGGGGAGTTTCTGGAGGCGAAGCCCGGATTCGAACCGGGGATAAAGGCTTTGCAGGCCTCTGCCTTACCACTTGGCCACTTCGCCGTATTAAAAAGGCCGATTGTGAAACCGGCCGGATAA
>JAFWMH010000004.1 GCA_017510785.1 Atopobiaceae bacterium
CGTCAACACGCCAGTGGCCCTCCCACAGATGAGGACGTTGAGTTTGATGACTGCCATAGCTAGTCCACCCGCCTCTCATCCGCGTCCGAAGCGTCTGTGAGAACGATGCCCTGGGCAGCCATGAACTCCTGCCAGGCGGCGGCGTAGTCAGAGGCAGGCTGCGTGAGCTGCGTGCTGGGCACGGAGGCCTGCTGCGCCGGAGCCTCGTCCTGCGCGGGCACTCCCGTGGCACGCAGGCAAAGCTCGAGGCCAAGAGCCCCGCACACAGCGAGGAGCTTGTCGAGCTGGATGCCGGGCGCCTCTCCCAGCTCGAGCGACGCGAGCAGGCGCTCGGAGACGTGCGCAGTGCGAGCGAGCTGTGCGCGGGTCCTCCCCTGCGACTCGCGCTCGCGCCGCACGTATATGCCGGCCTGGCGGGGGATCGAGACGGTCATGTCGGTAACGGCTATGTCGTCCATGTGGCACTCCTTGCATGCAGGATTCTGTATGTCATTTTACGTGCATAATTCTGCATGTCAAATGACATGCAGAATTATGCACGAAGCGAGGGCTGCCACCGGGAGCGCACCCGATGGCAGCCCTCGTGAGCCGCGGACGGCCGCATGCCAGGTGTGACATGCGGCCGTCCTCTGTCCTCCGCTTTGTCCTAGAGCTTGCCGTTCTCGTTTGCCCAGGTATCACACTCGGCGATGGTCTCCATGACGTCCCAGTGCTCGGCAATCTTTCCGTCCTCGACGCGCCAGAGGTCGTAGTAGCTCGTGGGAACACCGCCGAAGCTGCCCTCATTGATAGCAGTCGCGCAGACATGAGGTACGTGGGACTCGCGGTGGCTGCGGCCGCGCTCTACGCACTGAGCGTGCCGCTCTCGAAGCTGCTCATAGGCAGCGTCGACCCAAGAGCGCTGGCGGGGCTGCTCTACCTTGGCGCTGGAGCCGGCATGTGGGCGTACCTCGGCGCGAGGAGGGCGGTCGGCAGGAAGAGCCCGTCGCGTCCGATGGCGCGCCGCGACGCCCCCTACGTCGTCGGCATGGTGGCTCTCGACGTGGCCGCGCCGCCGCTGCTGATGGCGGGACTCGCGACGACGCCCGCCGAGAGTGTGTCGCTGCTCAACAACTTCGAGATCGTGGCCACCGCGCTCTTCGCGCGGGCTCTCTTCGGCGAGGCCATATCGCCCAGGCTCTGGACAGGCATCACCGCCATGACCGCTTCGTGCGCGCTGCTCGTGATGAAGCCAGGCGTGGCACTCTCGTTCTCCCCAGGGTCGCTGCTGGTGCTGGGGGCGTGCCTGTGCTGGGGCGTGGAGAACAACTGCACGGCATCCATCTCCGACTGCGACCCGGCGCTCGTTGTGGCCGTGAAGGGCGCAGGCTCCGGTGCGGGCGCACTTGCCGTGGCACTGCTCTCGGGCTCCGCGTTGCCCGAATCGGTACCGGGCCTTCTCGCCATGCTGCTTGGCTTCGCGAGCTACGGGCTTTCCATCCTCGCCTACGTGTGGGCGCAACGCGGCTTGGGCGCTGCAAGAACCAGTGCCTACTACACTGTGGGACCGTTCATCGGGGTGGCCGTCGCTTGGGCGCTTTTCGGCGAAGCGCCGGACGCAAGCTTTCTCGCAGCGCTCGGCCTGATGGCACTGGGCAGCTGGCTGTCGCTCCCGGAGCATTGACGGACTTGTGATTCGGGCGGATGCCCTTCTCGCCAACTCACGACGAGGAGGGTGCCATGCTCGAAGGATACGCTCGCTCCGCTCATCATGGCTTTAGCACCTTTCTCCGGCAGCGTTCGAGCATGCGTTCCTTGAACACCTTGAGGTCATTGCCACGTCCCCGCATGTCGGTAGATAATGGGAGCGTCGCCACCAAGAAGGGATACCGCCATGAAGCTCTGCCATGTAACCATACAGACCGCAAACTTTGCTGAGGAGATCGACTTTTATATCAAGTACGCCCACCTTGCCATCCAGAGGGATATGAGGCCTATGGGACGCGACATGGTGTTTTTGGCAAACAAGAATGGCGACACCGAAATCGAGTTAATCGAGAGGCCAGACGCCGCCGACTCCGGCAATGCCAACCTATCCATTGGCTTTGAGGCCGACGACCTCGACGCGCTTCGCGCCGACCTTGTTGAGGCGGGTCTCGAACCGACGGACTACGTCTCGCCCATGCCGCAGGTCCGCTTCTTCTTCGTAAAGGACCCGGCGGGGCTCAACGTCCAGTTCATGTAGGAAGAACAAAAGCGCGCGTTTGCCTGCAGCCCTCCCCTTTTGTAACGGTCAGTTGACTGTAGGCGGACGGTGCAACCGAACTGCGGTCGCACCGTCCGCCTACCACTTCTTCAACCGCGAGCAGGCCCAGAGCTTCGCAGCCTGCGACAAGAACATCAAGATCGAGGAGCATCCCCAGCTCGTGTACGCGTAGCGAGCGGTGGGACTTTTTGGGAAGGTCTGAAGTGGATATTCGGTAGTTCGACGAATAAATGCCCCAGATGCAAACATTTCTTCGACGTTGAAAAAGGAAAGAATTGGCAGAAGTGCCCACGCTGTGGCCACGTGTTTACCAAGCTCAAGTAGCCGCAATTCCCGACCTTTACACAACTGCGGCCGGGGCTTGAGCATGCCCCGGATGCAGTACACCACCCGCTCACCGTGCTCTACTCGTAGCCTAAAGAATGGTCAACTGCCCCGTCCGTGGCCCGGAAGGGGCCGTGCTCAAACAGTCCTCGTTCCTGCGGAATTGCGCGCGGCCGCTCCTTTCGGGCCACTCCTCGATTTGACGTTTCTTCAGGATAAGGCCTGTCGAGGGTTTACCCTGTTCAAGGAGATCTGAGTTTCCTCCATCCCGGCCGTATATCATAACGGTCAGTTTTTGTCTGCGATTATTCGCTTTAGGGATATATTTCCATCGTGTAAACTACCCATTGCTTGCGCGCATGGGAGTGCGTCGGGCGCGAGGGCACGGTCTGGGTGACCAACTTCTTCCACGGCTCGCAAAACTACCAAGGGCTCGTGTAATTTGGGTTGCAGCAGCATCTCATTTTGCGGGTACGCCCACTAATGTAAGACGCAATGATAAATTCGCCTTACGAAAGAGAGGTTTATCATGGCTTACTCCATTCCGCCGCCCTGCGGCGGCACAAACCGTTATTAAAGCGGGGTCGCCCCCGGACAGTTCTGCGATAATCGTATTGGCGGAAGCGGCGGTGCACTACAGAGCACGGGGAGGCGGGTAGTCGCGGGCGGACCGTCCCGACACCGTATGGCTATATGTGCCGTCGCCCTCACAAGCACAGACAAGTGGGACTCAGAGCCCGTACACTTATCTTTGTCGGCAAGGATAAGCCCCCAGCTTGGGCGACAGTCAACGCCGCCGCTCCCCTCTTCGGACGACCGGGAGGGAGGTGTTGAGAATGAAAGTCGTCCGCCCGACCTGCTGCGGGCTCGACGTCCACAAGAGCCTGATCGTCGCCACGATCGCCACCACGGACGCGGAGGGCGTCGCCTCCTACGAGCAGCGCAGCTTCACGACGCTGAACCCCGACCTCTTCGCCCTGCGCGACTGGCTCCTCGAGAGGGGGTGCCCGGAGGTGTGCATGGAGTCGACCGGCAAGTACTGGATTCCCATATACAACGTCCTCGAGGGCCACGTCGGCGTGTGCCTCACGCACCCGAAGTACGTGAGGGCCATCAAGGGGAAGAAGACGGACAAGAAGGACTCCAAGTGGATCGCCGACCTGTTCCGCCACGACCTCGTGAGGACGTCGTTCATACCGCCTAGGGACATCCGGGAGTGCCGCGAGGTCGCCCGCTACCGCGCCAAGCTCGTCGGCATGCGCTCGTCGGAGCGCAACCGCTACCAGGACTGCATGACCACCTCGAACATCGGGCTCGCGAGCGTGCTCTCCGACCCGTTCGGGAAGACCGCGCAGGCGATAATGGGGCAGGTGGCGAGCCCCGAGGGCTTCGACGAGGAGAAGTGCCTCAAGCTCGTCAGGGGGCGCGCCAAGGCGAAGGCCGACCGCATCATCGCATCCGTGCGCGACTGCGACATACGCGCGGACCAGAGGTTCAAGATCAACGAGGCGTCCGCCCACATGGACTACCTCGACGAGATGATAGCCCGCTGCGAGCTGGAGCTCTACGTCAGGATGCGACCGCACTGGGACGCGGTCACGCTCGTCGCCGGCATGCCCGGCATCACCGAGCTCTCCGCCTGCCTCATGCTGGCGGAGACGGGCGTGGACATGTCCGTGTTCGAGGACGCCGACCACCTGTGCTCCTGGGCGGGGCTCGTGCCCGCCAACAACGAGAGCGCCGGAAAGAAGAAGTCGACGAGGACGTCCAAGGCGGGCCAGTTCCTGAAGCCCGTGCTCATACAGTGCGCGCTCGCCGCGGTCAAGTCCACCCAAGAGGACTACTTCGCCATCAAGTACCGCCGCCTGCTGAAGCGCAGGGGCCACAAGAAGGCGATCGTCGCCGTGGCCCGGATGATGCTCGTCTGCGTCTGGCACATGCTGTCGACGGGCGAGGTGTTCAGCCCTTCGGACTACTGGGAGCTCAAGAACCCCAAGCCCAAGGCCACCAAGATGACCGTGGAGTCCGCAATAGAGTTCCTGGCTGCCAGGGGCTACGACATATCCAAGACTGTCGTCGAGGCGTGACGCCGCTTCTACGATTATCAAGGTGCTTTGCCCTGCCGACGGCAGGGGTAGTTCAGTGCGGGCCTAAAGACCCTCTTAGCCGTATCTAGCTTTCACACTTTCCGTCACCATACGAGTGGATGAGCAGACCAATTTACCCCGGCATTCTCGCGAGACGTGAAACGCCTGAACAGGCGCCATGTGGACCTCGCTCCGCTCGAAGAGGCAATCGAGCTCGTCTGCCGCAACGATGCGTCGAGCAACTAACACCAGATGAGGCTTTGGCATGATGCGTCGAAACGGATCCTTTCGGCGTCACTGCCCGCACATTCCATGTGCACAATTATGTAGCGGTCTTATTCCCACTCAATCGTCGCGGGCGGCTTGGGCGTTACGTCATACACCACGCGATTAACGCCTGCGACCTCGGCGACGATGCGGCTGGAGATGCCGCCCAGCACCTCGTAGGGCAGCTTGGCCCAGTCGGCCGTCATGGCGTCGCTCGACTCCACCGCGCGTACGATGACGGGCCGCGCGTAGGTGCGCTCGTCACCCATCACGCCCACCGAGCGGATGTCGGGCAACACCGCGAAGTACTGCCAGCAGCTGTGCTCGCTGTTGCGCTCCCCCGTCTGGTCGAAGAGCCGAGCGTTGTACGCGTCGAGCTCCTCACGCACGATGGCGTCGGCATCCTTAAGTATCGCGAGCTTCTCGGGCGTCACCTCGCCAATGATGCGAATGGCCAAGCCGGGTCCCGGGAACGGTTGCCTGTACACCATGGCCTCGGGCAGCCCCAGCGCCACGCCCAGCGCCCGCACCTCGTCCTTGAAGAGATGGTCGAGCGGCTCGATGAGGTCGAAGTGCACGCCAGGCGGGAACGGGATGAGGTTGTGGTGACTCTTGATGGTGGACGCCTTGCCGCCCGTCTTGCGCGCGCCACTCTCTATGATGTCGGGATAAATCGTGCCCTGCGCCAAGAACTCAACACCGTCGAGCTTTTGCGCCTCCTCGAAAAACACCTTCCAGAACTCCGAACCTATGCGACGGCGTTTCTCTTCGGGATCCGTAACGCCACACAAAAGCCGCACGTAGCGCTCCTCGGCATGCACGTGCACGAGTGGCACGTCGAACTGACGGCGGAACACCTGCTCCACGAGCTCGGGCTCTCCCTTGCGCAACATGCCGTGATTCACGAACACGCACGTAAGCTGCTCCCCCACCGCACGGTGCACGAGCGCCGCCACAACCGACGAATCCACTCCGCCGGAGAGGGCCAAAATAACGCGCCCGATCCCAACCTGCTCCCGAATGCCTCCCACAAGCTCTTCCACGAGGTTGTCCATGGTCCACGTGGGTTCGAGTCCGCAAATGTGGAAGAGGAACGTCTCGAGCATCTTGTTACCCCACGCCGTATGCCGCACCTCGGGATGGAACTGCGTGGCAAAAAGACGCCTGCGCGGACACTCCATGGCGGCCACTGCACACGTTTCGGTGTGGGCCGTCACACGAAATCCTTCCGGCACACGGCTCACTGCGTCGCGATGACTCATCCACACGGTTTGCTCGGCAGGAGTATCAGACAAAAGCATGGACGCGCCGTCACGTACGAGCGTGGCCGGGCCATACTCGCCCTTTTCGGTGTGGCCCACCGCGCCGCCAAGACGCGCGGCCATGATTTGCTGACCATAGCAAAAGCCCAGCACCGGCACGCCCAGCTCGAACACGCCGGAGTCAACGTCGGGCGCGTCGTCGGCGTACACGCTCGCAGGCCCTCCCGAGAGGATGATGGCTGCGGGACCCATTGCCTTGAGCTCCGCCGCATCGATGTCGCACGGGACGATTTGCGAGTATACGTGCAGATCGCGCACACGCCGCGCAATGAGCTGCCCGTACTGGGCGCCAAAGTCGAGCACGGCAACGAACTGATGAGGGGTTTGGGAAGGCATGCGTTCCTCCTATATCCAAGGCTTTATGCCATGGTACCCCCTCATCGGCCTCCAGCGCCAAAGGTGTTCATGATGTTTTTGGCATTGTCACGCAACGGTAACCAAGGCATGAGGTTACGACATATAGGGTTCGAGCGCCGCGAGCACGATGTCGTTGGCCTGCTTGCACAACTCGGCGCCGGGCGCCTCCGAGAGCACGCGGACGAGGTTCTCTGTACCGCTCGCGCGCACGAAGCACCGCCCGTTGTTGCCAAGGAACTGCTGGGCCTCCTTCTCGGCCGCCAGAACCTCCGGAGCCGCCATGGCCTCGTTCTTATCGCGCACGGGCACGTTGTCGAGCCGCTGCGGATACCGCTTGACGGGACGCGTGAGCACGCTCAGGCTCTCGCGCTCGGCGCGCACGGCCTCCATAACGCGCAACGCCGTCATAATGCCGTCGCCCGTCTGCTCGATTTCACCAAAAATAATGTGGCCCGACTGCTCGCCGCCCAAAATGTAGCCGTGCTCGCGCATGCAGGCGTGCACGTACTTGTCGCCCACGTCGGTGGCCTTGTACTTAATGCCCAGCTCGTCGAACGCCTTGTAAAGTCCGAAGTTGCTCATAACCGTAGGCACGACCGTATCCTTGACCAAGCGTCCGTACTTGTGCAGGTACCGACCGCACACATAAAGAATGAGGTCGCCGTCCACCACGTGGCCATTCTCGTCCACGGCAAGGCAGCGGTCCGCGTCGCCGTCGAAGGCAAAGCCCACGTCGAGCTTGTTGCGCACCACGTACGTTTGGAGGTTCTCGATGTGAGTGGAGCCGCAATGGACGTTGATGTTGAAGCCACTCGGCGCATTGTTTATAACATGGACGTCGGCACCAAGCGCGTCGAACACAGGCTTCGCCACCGAGCTCGCCGCTCCGTTGGCGCAGTCCAAGCCCACGCGCACGCCCTGCAAGCTGAAGTTGGCGCTTGCGATGAGGTGGGCGATGTAGCGATTGCGTCCCTGCATGTAGTCCACCGTTTGGCCAATCTCGTCGCCCGTGGCAAGCGGCACGTCGATTTTGCCATCGATGTAGTCCTCAATCCGCTCCAGGACTTCCTCGTCCATCTTGTAGCCCTCGCGGTTGACGAGCTTAATGCCGTTATCGTAATAAGGATTGTGACTCGCGGTTATCATAATGCCGCAATCGAAGGCTCCGTCCACAACCTCGTAGCTCACGCCAGGCGTCGGAATAACGTGCAGCATGTAGGCATCGGCACCACTCGCAACAAGACCTGCGACCAAGGCCGCCTCAAACATGTAGCTGGAACGACGCGTGTCCTTGCCAAGCACGATGCGCGCCTTTTGCTGACGACGCCCGCCGTAGTACCAACCTACGAAGCGGCCGATTTTAAACGCATGTTCAACGTTAAGGCCCTCGTTTGCCTGGCCACGGAAACCGTCGGTGCCGAAGTACTTCATATGCGACCCTCTCTCTACTCGTGTGCGCTTGATTTTAGCAAATGGAATGGACCTACACGCCCACCGCAGGATTGCGAACAAATTCAGCAGACCAGCAGACAAAAACGCCCGCCGGCGAACCGACGGGCGAACAAAAACAGGTCGCAATAAACGACTAGCGCTTGGAGAATTGCGGACGCTTGCGGGCCTTCTTGAGGCCGTACTTCTTGCGCTCCACGGCACGGGCGTCACGGGTGAGGTAGCCGGCCTTCTTGAGCTCGGCACGGTACTCGCCAGCCTCAAGCAGTGCGCGAGCGATGCCCAGACGCAGGGCACCGGACTGACCGGTGATGCCGCCACCCTTGCAGTTGGCGAGCACGTCGAAACGATCGACGGTATCGGTTACGCGGAAGGGCGCAACGGCGTTATCCACGAGCTGCTGACGACCAAAATAATCGCTCGCATCGCGGCCATTAACGGTAACTTTGCCGGTGCCGGGGACGAGGCGCACGCGCGCGACGGCCTCCTTACGACGACCGGTGCCGGTGTAGACTGCGGTGTTATCGGCCATCGGTTATGCCTCCCAATCGATCTTAACGGGGTTCTGAGCTGCATGCGGGTGCTCGGGACCAGCGTAAACCTTGAGCTTCATGCCTTGCTTGCGACCAAGCCTCGTGTGCGGCAGCATGCCCTTCACAGCGTGCTCCACAACCCACTCGGGCTTCTTGGCCATGGCCTCTTGGAAGGACTCAATCTTGAGACCACCGAGATACCCGGAGTGACGCCAATAGAACTTTTGCTGAGCTTTGTTACCCGTAAGCTTGACCTTATCGGCATTGATGACGACCACGAAGTCGCCGGTATCGGTGTGCGGGGTGAACTGCGGCTTGTTCTTGCCGCGCAGAATCATGGCTGCCTTGGTGGCAAGGCGACCAAGCGTCGCACCGTCGGCGTCGATGAGCACCCACTTGCGCTCGACCTCGCCGGGCTTGGCGTAATGAGTCGACTTCTTCACTTGACTCCTCCATAAACGAACCGGACGTACCACGACGGCCCCTGGACTGACCATCGCTGCTGTTTGTATTTGCCAGAGATAACGGGGCTCTGCAAAAGAAGCTGTTGTAGTATACAGCACCCATAGCACAAGTGCACGGCTTTTGCAAAAATCTAGACAAATTCATGAAGGTTGGACGAAGCCGTTGAACGAAAACAAGCTACACTAGCCTGTAAACATGTCGCCGGGGGAGAGCCATGGACCAGACTGCCGTCATGCGCTACGACGTTGCCGCCGTCGTAATCACCACCATATGCATAGCATCGCTCATCCTGCGTCGCAAGATGAGCGGTCCCATCAACCGCATATACCTCGCAACCACGATTGTTATACTGCTCACAGCATTCGCCTCGCTCGGCGCAGAGGTGTACGACCGCGCGCTCGGACCAGCCACAATCGCGCCCGCGTCGGGAGCCATCTCCTACCCTCTCGTTATGCGAAACGCCATCTCGATGCTCTACTACACGATGCGCAGCCTCACCGCGCCGCTATACTTCGTGCTCATCACCGCAATAACCTACACGTCGCATCGCCTCAAACGCGGCAAAGTCGTAATGTTCTTGATGTGGGCGCCCGTGGTGATAACCACGCTTCTCGTGCTCACGAATCCCCTCCATCACCTCGTGTTCTTTTACGACGCAACTGGCTCGCACCGTGGCCCGCTCATCCTCGTGCTGTACGCCTCCTCCCTGTACTACTCCCTCGTCGGCATGGCATGGCTCTTGCGCTGGCGGCGCATCCTCACCTACGACACCTTCGCGACGCTCGCCCTGCTGTACCCCATCGTGTGCACCTCCGCCATTATCCAATATTTTATACCCAAGATGCGCCTCGAGATGTTCGTGACCTCCGTCGTGCTCATGCTTCTCTCGGACTTCGTGATGCGTCCGGAGCGGCAATTCGACGCCCTCGCCGACGCCGCAAGCCTACAGGCGTATCGCGAGATGTGCGAGCGGGCGTTCATTACCGATAAACCCATGTGCCTCGTGTACACCGAAATCGTAAGCATAGAGCGCCTGCGCGAACTGGTGGGCAAGGACGGAATGCAAACCATCGTGCGAACGGTCTCCATCAATCTGCATAGCATGCTCGCTCCGGGTGACGTGTTGTACTACCTGCGCAACGGCCTGTTTTGCATTGCGCCGCACAACATCGACGCGAATCGCGCGCTCAGCATCGCGCGAACCGCCCACGAGCAAAAGCGGGCGCTCTCCCCAGCGCACATCGAGCATCCCGTTGAGCATCCCGACGACCTTGAGCTGCGCACCTGCGTCATTCGCGTTCCCGAGGACGTGCACGACCTCTCGACGCTGCGCAACTTCGTGCGACGGTTCTCGCATCTGGTGCCGACTTCGAGCGTTACGTCCTTCGCCGAGCTCTCCAAAATGGAGGATTTCGAGCTGCAGATGTCCCTTTCCGACGTCGTAACAAACGCCATTCGCAAGCGCACGTTCGAAGTGTTTTATCAGCCAATCTACTGCATGGCCGATGGCCGCTTTCACTCCGCAGAGGCACTCGTGCGGCTCAACGACCCTCAGTTTGGCTACGTCTCGCCCGCGCTGTTCATACCCGAGGCCGAGTACAACGGAGCAATCCAGCAAATCGGATCCATTCTCTTAGATAAAATCTTCGCCTTTATGGGAGGGATGGACTACGATACGACGGGCTTTCACTACGTGGAGGTTAACCTCTCGGCGGATCAATGCGTTCGCGCCCACACGGCACAAGAGCTCTTGGACCTGGCGCAACGGTATAACGTGGCGCCGCCGCGCATCAATTTGGAAATCACCGAAACGTCGTCGACGTACTCCCACCAGGCGATTGCGCGCAACGTACGGACACTTGCCGAAGCGGGCTTCTCGTTTTCGCTCGACGACTACGGCACGGGGTACTCAAGCCTCACGCGGGCGCTCGACTTGCCGTTTTCGCTCGTCAAATTCGACAAAACCCTCGCGGACGGCATCGACGACCCCGCAACGCGTACCGTAGTCGAACAAAGCATCGCCATGATGCACTCGATTGGCAAGCACGTGCTCGTCGAGGGCGTCGAGACGCGAGAGCAAGTAGAGCTTCTCCGCGCGATGGGCGCCGACTACATCCAAGGCTTCTACTTTGCCCGCCCGATGCCTCAGGACGAGTTCGTGGCGTTTTTGCATGAGCACAACGGCTACTGATGCGGGCCGACGTCCTCGAAGTAGCCCACAAGGCCTACGATGGCACCATGCGAATAGAGCGGCCGCTTGGTGGCAATAATGTTGCGCTGCTCGCCCTGGCGTATGCAAATGCCCGGCGCCCGCGAAATTACCGCACCCTGCAACACATGTACCTCGTCGTCGTGATACGGTTCTTCGTTGGTGTGCCAGCCCATTTCCTCGTCGGTTTTGCCCAAAATGTCCTCGAGGCCCGAGAATCCATAATAGTCGTAAAAGCGCCGATTGGCCCCGAGGAAGCGCCGCTCGGTATCCTTCCAAAAGAAGCACAGGTTGCTTGTTTCGAGCACGCCGTCGAGCAGGGTGTGCTCGGTAACCTGCGGTGAGTTCTCCACGCTTGTCACCGTATAGATAAACGCCTCGCGCCCCTCCATCCGCGCGACAAACTCCACAGTCACCGAGCAAAACACGCCGCCTGCTATGAAGTCGAACACCTGGGCGTCGCCCGTATCGCGCGCGTTCTTCGCGGCATTTACCGCCGACGCATTGATGCGCCCACCGGTTGGCGTGGAAGTCCGCACCAGCGAATCGAACGACTCGAACCCCATACGCGTGACGAGAAACTGGAACGCATGGTTGCACGTAAGCATCCTCAAACGATCATCCGCAAGCTCGAGCAACGCCACCGGCGAGCGCCCAAGAAAAGCGGCGGCCTCGACGCCATGGAGGCTCGCACTCGTCCCCTCCAGCAGATTAACCTGACCAACGGCATCGAGATACGCGCTGTACACCGTCTCTTCCGGCCGACACGCACGCGCGCTAAGCTCCCGCAGGGTCGTCTCGTGAGGGGCGGGCCTACCAAAGTAGTAGCCCTGCACCTTCTCGCACCCCACCGCACGCAAAAAGTTGAACTGCTCGATTGTTTCCACACCCTCGCAGAGCGTTTGCAAACCGAGGCGCTTTACCATGGAGATGCTATCGGCCAGAACCGCGCGGGCGCGCTCGTTGGTGGTCACGTCGTCCACCATGCCCTTATCAAATTTTATAACGTCGAAGCGCATGCCCGCCATTTGGCCCAGGGACGAGTAGCCACTGCCGAAGTCGTCCATATACACCTGAAAACCGGCTTCGCGAAAGCGCCGAACGCCCTCGGTTATGATGCGGTCGTGCACCGCGGAGCTTTCCGTCACCTCAACGTGGAGTTGGTTGACGGGCACACCGTAGCGCTCCATGCGAGCGCACACCGCCGCGTAAATATCGCACAGCTCGAAGTCGAGTCGCGAGAGGTTAATGCCAAACGGCACGTTAGTACCAAGCGCACGCGCCTCGGCCCATTGCGCGCATGCGAGGCGAATCACCTCCAAGTCCAGCTTGTGGATAAGCTCGTGCTGCTCGAGCACCGGAATGAACTCGTCGGGGTACAAGAATCCATACTTCTCGCTCTCCCAGCGCGCAAGAATCTCGACCTCGCAAATCCGTCCCGTGAGCACTCGCACGATGGGCTGTGCCCAAGCTTGGATTTCGCCGCGCTCGATGGCGTCGTCGATGTGGTCGACTATGTAGGTTCTCCGGTCGAACCGAAGCTTTACGTCGCCCTCGAACTTGCACAAATACGCGTCTTGCGCGTCCCCGATGCTGCCGCACGCAAACAGCGCCTGTTGCATGGCATCGTCCACGCTCATGGGACGCACGCACGCCGCAGCGCCAAGGTGTGCCCGAAGCCCGTTTGCCTCGCCAAACGTGGGAAGCGAGGCGTTTATTTGCGTGGAAAGCGCGTCGACCTCATCAGTTGGCACAACGAACACGAGGCCATCGCCGGCATAGCGCGACACACGGCTACCAAACGCCTTGCCCGACGCCCACCGAATCGTTCTGTGCAGGACGCGGTCGCCTGCCTGCACGCCGAAAAGGCGGTTGTAGTGCTTAAGGTTATCGATGTGCAAATACACAAGCGTATGACATCCGTCGAAGCACGAGTCGTAATCGCAATTCAACAGCTCAACGTACTTGGCCCGCCCTAGCGTTTTCATGTGGTCCCCCATCTCCGACGCACACCATCATAACGCAGCAGGTATGCGTGTTTTTGGAGTTTTCGCTTCGCGGCACACGCCATGGCCAGCTGCGCCGCATCCAAAGCCAGCGCGCAACGAGCGCGACAAACGCAAAAGGCGCCACCGAAAGGTGCCACCGCGCCGTTAGCATGCGCGGCACCGTTCCCCCACGGATGGCGACCTTCGCGCTCATGCTGCAATTATTGTTGCTTCGACTCCATTTTGGCGAGATACTTCTCGTTAAAGGCGGTCACGCCATCGCCCTTCGGCGTACACCAGTGGAATTTATTCTCTATGAGCATAATAACCGCAACATACACGGCCTGCATAACGACGACTTGAACAAGGCCTTCCAAACCGCCCGAACCGACCTCAACGAATCCGAGCCCCGACATTGCCAGGACGAAGAAGTTATGAACGCCATGCAAGGCGCACGAAACCTCGAGGCCTCGCGTGCGCCACGCGAGAAATGCCATGGCAAACCCATCGACGCAAACGGCTATGATGCCAAAAATATCGTAGCTGTGGGAGATTGCAAACACTAAGGTTGAAACCGCCATACCCACAACGGGCAGATTCGTCCACGAGGCGACGGTTTGCATAATCAGTCCACGAAAGAGGTACTCTTCACCCGCACCCTGAAAGAGCACGAGCACAGAGAAAAGCACGAAGCTTCCCACGCTAAACTTAACCACGCCGTCACCATCGCCGGGGAACACGAAGGTAAAGAGCCCCATAAGAGCACCCAAAAGCACAAAGGATACAAGCAGGTACTTTACGAACGCGCCCCAGTTAAACCCACCGCGCGACGACGAATACGACGAGAAGGGGCGATCCTTTACGATGAGCGCCGCCAGAGCCAGCGCGGGCGTAAAGAGCGCGATTCCGCCCAGCGAGAGGATGAGTCCCGGCGCCTGATAAAACATCGGGTTGTTTCGATCAAGCGCCTGGTTCACTGCTTCTTGGCCTCCCAGCACAAACGAGACGACAAGAAGCACCGTCATTTGGAAAACAATCGCAAACAGTGCCGTAAGCGCACCAACGAGCAGTGGCTTAAACCACTTATACGACAAAAACTGCTTAGGGAATGTAGTGTACTCGTACGATTCGTGTTCCACGGCCCCATCCTTTCTCTTTCGACCCATGTCTTTGATGCAAGGGTACCACACGCCCGAAAGGGTTGAGACGCTTTCCAGAGTTTGTCTCGTCCGTGCGCGCCTTACAACACTGGCTAGTAGAACGTTCCAATGATAACTAGACCAATAGAACCATCTCCGCTAGAATGGTGGCGGAGGTGGTCGGAATGGCGAAGGCAACACGTCTGGAGATCGACGAGCGCGACAGGAGGCGCCTGGAGGGGCTCGCCCGGAGC
>JAFWMH010000044.1 GCA_017510785.1 Atopobiaceae bacterium
GTATAACTAGCTATCTGTCAACATGCCTTGTTATATCTGAGGAATATTGTAGCACTATGCGAGGGGGGCTGGGCGCACTTGTCGCGGTTTTCTTGTCCGCTGACCTCGGTATAATAGAATCCGAGACTGCTCAAAGGGCTGAGGGGGGGGGTTTTCATCCATGAAATTGTACACACCAAAACAGGCTGAAAGCGACGCAACCGAAAGCCCCATTTGCGACGCAGCTGACAGTCCCAGTTGGTGAGCCGCTTATCGTCGTTCCCGCATCAGTTTTGCGCTACTATGTATGGTGTTTGTCTGCAAGGGCGCCGCGATGCGCCGAGGAGAGGAGTTCCATCCCATGAACGTATTGGTTATTAATGCTGGCAGCTCGTCGTTGAAGTTCCAGCTGCTCGACGTGGACACGCGCGAGGTGTATGCCAAGGGCAACTGCGAGCGCATTGGCATCGAGGGTTCCTTCGTGGGCTACGAGTCGATTGCCGTCGAGGGCAAGCAAAAAATCGAGGCGCCGCTGCCCGACCACAAAACAGCCATGCAGTACGTCATCGATATTATCAACGCCACAGGCAAGGACTTCATCGGCATCGGTCACCGCGTCGTTCAGGGTGGTTGGTACTTCCCCGAGTCCAAGGTCGTCACCGACGAGAGCCTGGGCTGGGTGCGCGAGGTGGCGCCGCTCGCCCCGCTGCACAACTATGCCGAGGCCGACGCCATTCAGGTGTGTCGCGAGCTCTTCCCCGAGAAGGGAAACGTCGTCGTGGCCGACACGTCGTTCCACTACAACATTCCCGAGAAGGCCTGGCGCTACGCCCTGCCGCGCGACGTGGTGGACAAGCTGCACATCCGCAAGTACGGCGCGCACGGCACCTCGCATCGCTACATTTGGCGTGCTGCCAAGGAGTTCGTGGGGGACGACATGCACAAGCTCGTGAGTTGTCACCTCGGCTCCGGCGCGTCGCTTTCGGCCATTCAGGATGGTAAGGACATGGATACCACCATGGGCCTCACGCCGCTCGACGGCCTCATCATGGGCACGCGCTGCGGAACCATCGACCCCGCGACCGTGTGCTACCTCATGCGCGAGGGCGGCTACAGCGTTGACGAGGTCGATACCATGATGAACAAACAGTCGGGCCTGCTCGCGCTCAGCGCCATTAGCTCCGACTCCCGCGACATCGAGGACGGCGTGGCCAACGGCGACGCCAACTGCCAAATGGCTCTCGACATGTTCTACTATCGCACGAGCCAGCTCATCATGGAGATGGCACAGGCCATGCACGGCTTCGACACGATGGCCTTCTCGGCCGGCATCGGCGAGAACTCCGCCGTTATGCGCCTGGGCGTCGCCAAAGAGCTCGAGTGGATGGGCGTCAAGATTGACGAGGAAGCCAACAAGGTGCGCTCCGACAAGGTCCGTTGCATTTCCACGCCCGATTCCAAGATTCGCGTGCTCGTGGTTCCCACGAACGAGGAGTACATGATCGCCCTCGACGTTGCCGAGCTTCTGGGGTAGGAGATACTACCTGCGGGCAGTGTTGCTGTCCTCATTGAAGTGG
Organism: Atopobiaceae bacterium; assembly: GCA_017510785.1. Taxonomy (GTDB): domain Bacteria; phylum Actinomycetota; class Coriobacteriia; order Coriobacteriales; family Atopobiaceae; genus RUG440. The sequence continues at coordinate 1,557 of JAFWMH010000044.1, forward strand.
CCGTTCTGCGTGTAGCCTGTCGTGCTGTTTGGCCTTCGGCGCCGGCCTCGAACCGGGGCTGTTAGTCACCGCCGACGTGGTCCGCACGTCCGTGCGTTTGGCCTTCGGCGCCGGCCTCGAGCCGGGGCTGTCAGCCACATTGCATTCAGCCTATTTTGGCGTGTACAATTTCGTGGATGAAAAATCGGCTCAATGTACGATTCGGAGACAAGATCGTACATTGAGCCGTTTATTTGGTGAGGAAATTGTACACATTGAAGACTTTATGCCCATGATCGATGCCCAAAGAGCCCGCGCGCAGCATGTGGGCTCGGATTCCAACCCAACAGACAAGAGCCTCCGGCCTGTTTTGCTGAGGCCCCTTTCGCAACGAACCGATAACGGTAAAGTCGAGTCCTTTGGAGCGCCTCTCAAAGAGCCTGCTGGGCAACCGTGCGATCTTCAAGCGCCCTTAACGCTCCTCGCTACACAAAGGCGTCATGTCGCAGGTGCTTGGACAGAGACGTTTTCCCATTGTACAACACGATTTGTTTAACCATCGCACGTACGCTTTTCCGCGTCGGCCGAGTCACCGCGAATCAGACGCTGCGTCACTCCCTCGCGCATGAGTTGCTCTTGGACGGGACGTGCGTCGGCAAGCGAGACGTTCCTCACGCGATTGGGTTGCTCGAACAGGGGGACGCACCACAGCGCCTCGTAGTCGAGCGGGACCGAGGGTTCCTCGACCAGCTTCGATAGGAACAGAGCTAAGTGGGACGTATCTAAGGCCACACCAATGGGTCGGTTTTGGTACGTCGCCCGCACGAGGGCGTCGCGGAAGAACGAGGCATGCCGCGCGAACGGCTCGCTTGCAACGTCGAATCCCATCGACCGCAGGTACAGTGCAAGGAATACCGCGACGGTTCTCGTGTTGCCCTCTCTGAATGGGTGTACCATCCAGACGTTCGCCACGAAGCGGGCGAGTGTTTCGGCATCCGCCCAGCTCAGGGCAGCGCCGTCGGCGTAGCCCGCGTAAGCATGATCAATCTCGCGCATGAACAGCATGTCAAGCGAGCGCGCGTACAAGGAGGGCGGGCCGTAAAGGACGCTGTCGCCATTCAGGATGCGCTCGCATTTGACGAGCTGCTCGGCCTTGAACTCGCCCGGGAGGTACAGAGCGTCGTCGATTCCTCGAAACAGGTGGGCATGAATCGTGTTGAGCATGTGCGGGTCGAGCGCAAAGGAGCCGTCCTCGAGCACCTCGACGATGTGGTGGCTTACTTTGTCGGCCTCCTCGGCGCGCGTTTGCTCGCCCGAAAGCGAGCGTTCCTGCTTGTAATAAGCGTTAAGGTCTTTACCCACCTGATCGAGCGAGATGCGGCCGGAGGCGTTCTCCTCGGCAAGTCTGCGCGCGTAAGGGGAGGGTTCGAGGTCATCGACCGCCTGCAAGCCGAAAGCGGCATCCCACAGCGCGCGCTTGTATGAGCTATCTGTGCTTTCCGACTTGCGGAAATAGGTGGGCTCTGGGTTATCGGCCATGACTCCGCCTTCTAAAAGAGCTTGTTCCATATGGCTCCAGTGTAGCATTCAAACGGAGGGCATGAGAGAAAAGGCGTGGGAGGCGGAAGACTCGCCGGTCGCTCGTTTTCGGAAGCCCCGGCCAGCCGAGCGTCATGGGTATTTGACTACCCATATGTGGGAATCAAACTTTTCGTCCTTCGCTTCACGAGGCGGCGGTCTCACGGGCTTTGGCGCGAAATCCTCCTCCGTGTTGTATGACGTGGTATTATCACACTTCGCTACATAAGCCGCGGCCTCACGGGCTTTGCCATGAAAGTCCTTTTCTGCGTTGCATAACTTGGTATTATCACGCTTAAGGAATCGTCGTTAAGTGCGAAAAAATATTGATGCAAGAACAGATATAATTATGCGTACGACGCTCTGACCTGCGCTTTTGTCGCAGACAAGAGCATTTCAGCAGTTTCAAAATCAAACTTTTTTCGCACTTAATATCCCTGAAATGCGCACGGAGCTCCTTGGGGGTGACGAAGTGGCACGTTTGGCACCCAACGTCGGCAATGGGTGCCGTTTGCGCCACCCGGCAGACAAGACCAAGCGTGAGGCGCCGCGATACTCCCGCGCTTACCTTCATGGGGACGGGCCCTCACGGGCCTTGCCATAAAACCCTTCTCTGTGTTGTACAACTTGGCATTTTCGCACTTAACAAGCGTTTCTTGAGTGCGAAAAAGTTTGAAGATAGTACCTTATGCTAGTCGCGATTTCGCCACAAAAACGGCCCAAGGGCAAGCAATCCCTTGGGTCGCAGGTGATAAGCCAAATCCGTGACGTCAAACCAACCCGTGCCGCAAGCCGATCCGTGCCATCAAGTCAATCGGCGCTGCAAGCCACCCGAGCCGCGAACTACAGCGGACGCATGAAGAACGCGTACTCGGCCACGTCGCCGGCCTCGAGCAGGTCCATGCCGCGCTTGTGGTCGAACACGTCGTCCTCGTCGGTGCCGGTCGCGGTGCCGCGCCACGGCTCGATGGCTACGAACGGCGCGTCGTTGGCGGCGCTCCACACGCCGAGGTAATCGAAGCCGTCGAAGTCCACGCGCATGCCGTGGCCGGAAGGACCGACCATGGAAACGGTGCGCAGCGGCACGTCCTCGAATATGAGCGTGTCGACGTCGAACAGGCGATGCGAGAGTGCCAGCGTGTCGGAATCCTCCACGAGCGAGAAGCGAGTTTGGAAGTCGATGAGACCAGTCGTGGTGTTAATGGTGGGAGAGGCGTACGTCCACGGCTCGGCGAACTTGAGCACGTAGTCGCCGAAGTCCTCGTCGTCGCAGCCCGGCGCGGGCACGTTGAACGCGGGATGGCCGCCCACGACGAACGGAAGGACCACGTCGCCCGTGTTCGTTACGGTGAAGCGCTGCTCGAGGGCTCCGTCGGCAAGCGCGTACGTCATGTCGAGGCGGAAGTCGTAGGGGAAGGCGGCGCGCGTCGCGTCGGACGACTCCAGGGTGAGGCGAACCAGCGACTCGGTTGCCTCCGTTACGGCGAACTCGTAGTTGCGCGCAAGACCGTGGCGACCGAAGCGAATCTCTCCCTGGGCGGAATCGGCGCGGTCGTCGCGGATGTTGCCGACGATGGGGAAGAGCACCGGCGCGCACCGCGGCCACCACTTCGGGTCGCGTTGCCACAAATACTCGCCGCCGTCCTTCTTGAGGCTCATGAGTTGGGCACCCGCTGTGTCGATGCTAGCCTCCATGCCACCGTCGCGAATGGTAATGATTTCGCTCATCGCAAATCCTTTCTCGTAGACAAAAGCTACGTCTACTATTGCACAGCAATCGCGACGTAGCAAAGACGCATAGGCAGACGGGCGGCTTGATTGTGTGGAGGAAGCATTTGCCGAGAATCGCCAGCTCGCAATCCGGCGCGATGGCTCTGGGAAGAGCCGAGATGGAGCGGGCGTTCTCCACGATTCCGTACGTTGACCTCGACGATGCGAACAGGTTGGTCGTTTACAGCGATTCCGCATGTGGACCTCGTTGACGCGAAGAGGCAGGCCTTCTCCGCGATTCCGCACATGGACCTCGAGGATGCGAACAGGTTGGGCCTTCTCCACGATTTCGCCACAAATCGAGAAAACATGCCGCGCACGGAATAGTTCGTGTAACGTAAACAAGAATATGCTTAATGAGACCTTTTTGTTACATAGTTGAACGCTTACAAAAAATGGCGCTAAGCTGTAGTCTACCGTGCGATTACGCCCACAGACGAGGAGGATTCATGATCGACGACGAACTTACAAGGTGTGGCATACACGACCGCACGGGCGCCGTGCTCATCGACGGCAGCCCCGCCAAGCTCGTAGAGAAGGCGCTCTCGAGGCGCGAGGGCAAGCTTACCGATACGGGCGCCCTCAGGGTGAAGACGGGTCGCTACACCGGCCGCTCGCCCGAGGACCGCTTCATTGTGGACACGCCCGAAGTGCACGACGTCATTGCCTGGGGCAAGGTTAACAAGCCGTTCTCTCTTGAAGGCTACGAAAAGATAAAGGCCGCGGTGTGCGAGCATCTTTCGCATCACGACATCTTCGTCGTGCACGGCCTTGCGGGTGCCCAGCGTCGCTATTCTCGTAAGTTCATGGTGGTAACCGAGCTGGCGAGTCAGGCGCTGTTCACCACACAGATGCTCGTTCGCCCCTCCAAGCAGGAACTTGACGAGTATGGCAGCGCGGACTTTACCGTCCTTGCGGCACCGCTGCTCAAGCTCGACCCCGAGGAGTATGGTACGAACTCCGAGGCGGCCGTACTTATCAACTTCGCCGATCGCAAAATCGTTATTGCTGGCACGCAGTATTCTGGCGAAATCAAAAAGGGCATCTTCTCGGTAATGAATTATCTTATGCCCATCGAGGAGAACGTCCTTCCCATGCACTCGTCGTGCAACATGGATCCCGTGTCGGGCGATACGGCCGTGTTCTTCGGCCTTTCGGGTACGGGCAAAACGACCCTTTCGGCCGACCCGAACCGCGCGCTCATCGGCGACGACGAGCACGGTTGGTCCGACGACGGCGTCTTTAACTTCGAGGGCGGCTGCTATGCGAAGGCCATCCGCATCTCCTACGTTACCGAGCCCGAGATCTTCCAAGCAATTCGCTTTGGCTCCGTTGTGGAGAACGTCGTGCTCGCGCCCGGCAGCCGCGTGCCCGACTACTTCGACGACTCGATGACGGAGAACACGCGTGTGGCGTATCCCGTTGAGTACATCTCCAACGCGCAGATGCTTGGATACGGCGGCGCCCCGAAGGTAGTCATCATGCTTACGGCCGACGCGTTTGGCGTCCTGCCCCCCATTTCGCGCCTTTCGCGCAACGCCGCCATGTACCACTTCGTGAGCGGCTTCACCAGCAAGGTTGCCGGCACCGAGCGTGGCATCACCGAACCCACGCCTACGTTCTCCACGCTGTTTGGCGAGCCCTTCATGCCGCTCGACCCCATGCGCTATGCGGCGATGTTCGGCGAGCGCATGGAGAAGTACGGCACCAAGGTGTACCTCATCAACACTGGTTGGACCGGCGGCGCCTACGGCGAGGGAAAGCGCATCAACCTGCCGTACACGCGCGCCATGGTGACGGCCGCCCTCAACGGCGAAATCGAGAAGTCCGACTTCCGCCACCACGACATCTTTAACGTGGAGGTGCCCACTCATATTCACGGCGTGCCCGACATCGTGCTCAACCCGCGCCGTACGTGGAAGGATGCCGACGCATACGACGAGCAGGCCCGTCGCCTTGCGGCCATGTTCGAGGAGAACGCTGCGAAGAAGTACCCCAACATGGCCGACGAGGTGCGCGAGGCAGGCCCGCACTCGAAGTAAGACGTATTGTAGATAAAACCCTACGAGTTCTCATACGGCGCACCGCCATCTAGGGGCGGTGCGCCGTTTTTGCGTCCAAGGGGGTGCGGGAGAGGGTTACTATGGACACGTACCGAAGCCATACTCGTAGAAGGGATTGTCTCATGCCGCACAAGCTAGCAAGGTTGGTTGGCGCAACTTCGATGTCGCTGCTGTTGGCGTTTTCGCCACTGCTTGCATACGCAGCGGAAGCCGGGGGCGCCCCAACGATTGAGGGGGAACAACAAGAGGAGGTGCGCGAGGGCGAGGAGCAAACGGTCGGCGGCGAGCAGGCGAGGGTCGAGCAAGCGAATGCCCAGGACGAGGCGGCTGCCATGGGACAGGCCACGGCAGGGCAGGCCTCCGGCGACGAGACGGCCGCCGAGGGACAGGCCGCGGCAGGACAGGCCTCCGGTGACGAGGCGGCTGCCGAAGGGCGGGCCACGTCAGGGCAGGCGTCCGGCGACGAGAAGAAAGCGGAGCCGGAGGCTACGGTCTCGCAACAGGCGAGTGGCGGGGACGTCGAAGACATCGTGAGTCGCATGACGCTCGACGAGAAGATAAGCCAAATGATCATTGTGAGCAGCCGTGCCTGGGATGGCACCGACGTCACCGACCTTTCGGCGGCGCCCCATCTGGCGGAGGCCCTGCGGAAGCACCAGTACGGCGGTTTTATCATTTATGGTTCGAACGTCAGGACCAACGAGCAAGTCGCGAACCTCGTGCAGCAGCTGCAAAACAACAACATGGAGGCTCAGGGAGTCTCGACCTTCATTCCGTACTTCATCGCTGCCGACGAGGAGGGTGGCATCGTGACGCGCCTCACGAACGGCACGCGTATGACGGGTAGCATGGCCGTCGGTGCGACGCCCGACCGTGCGGCAAACGCGCGGACCACGGGTTTAGTCATTGGCTCCGAGCTCAACGCCTTGGGCCTCAACGTAAACTTTGCTCCGAGCCTGGACGTGAACAGCAATCCCGCGAATCCCACCATCGGTACGCGCGCCTTCTCCGACGACCCGGGCATGGTCTCCGAGCTGGGCAGCGCCTGGATTGAGGGTCATGCGGAAACGAGCACCATCGCCACGCTCAAGCACTTCCCCGGTCATGGCGACACCGATACCGATACGCACATTGGCACCGCGAGCGTCAACAAGACGAAGGAACAACTCGAGGCCTGCGAGCTCGTGCCGTTTAGGTCTGCCATTTCGTATGGCGCCGACATGATAATGACCGCGCACATCACGCTGCCCAAGTACGACGACGAGCAGCAGTTTGCCGACGGTTCGAAGGGCTTTTATCCCGCGACTATGTCGCACAAGGTGATTACCGAGCTCCTTCGTGGCGAGATGGGCTACGACGGCGTAGTGATTACCGATGCGCTCGAAATGGACGCCATCGAGAAGGTAAAAGAGGCCATGGTGGGCGGCGACGGCATCGTGGAGCAGCGTGCGAACATAGCAGAGAAGGTCATCAACGCCGGTTGCGACATCCTTCTTATGCCGACCGACTTCACGAAGCAGGATTCCGCGGAATTCTACGACGCCTACATTGCGGCCGTGTCAGCAAAAGTGGGCGATGGCAAACCCATTAGCATGGCTCGCATCGACGAGAGCGTGACGCGCATCCTCAAGCTCAAGGAGAAGTATGGCTTCCTCCACGAGCCCACGCCTGCCGGCGACATATCTTCCGTCGGTTCAAGCGAGCATCACGACCAGGAGATGGCAGTCGCCAGGGAGGCCATCACGCTCGTGAAGAACGACGGCTACACGCTGCCAACGTCGGGGCACAACAACAGCGTCGTGCTGATTGGCCGCACGCAGGGCGACAACGTCGCCTTGGACTACGCGGTGAAGAACCTGCAGAGCACCGGACTCATTGCTGAGGACGCCTTCGTGAACAACCTCGCGGCGGGAACACAGCGGGGTGACGCGTCCTCCTCCACGAAGATTACCATTGACTATACCTTCGACCTCTCCAAGCAGGCCGTGCACTATACGGACGAGCTCAAGCAGGCCATCGCGGAGGCCAACGTCGTTGGCGCGGTGGCGAAGACGTATGCGCTCAGCGCCCTGAAGAAGGGTGCGCCGCAGTATGAGGCCATCCGCGGCCCGCTTGACGACACTCACCGGGCCGGTGGCAAGTTCGTGTTCATAAGCGACAACCTCCCTTACGATGCGGCACGCTACCAAGATGCCGATGCCATACTGCTGGCGTATATGGGCACGGGGACCGACATCGATCCCACCTCGCAAGCGAGCGGCGGTGCGAATGTGGGCGCCTTCAACGCGAACCTCGTTGCCGCCGTCGGGGCGATGTTCGACGATCCGTCGGTGGTCGGCACGCTTCCGGTTGAGATTCCTGCAATCGTGGAGGATCGCGATGGCGTGCTTCACTACTCGAGTGAGGTGTTGTACGAGCGTGACTTTGGACTTGAGTACACGTACGTGTTCACGGAGGGCGCTGGCGGGAAGCACACGAAGGGCACGGCGGATTCGCTGACGTTCAAGAACAACGCGCGCTGCGATTTCCTGGCCAGTGTGTCGGTCGATGGCAGCGTCATCGAGCCTCCGAAATATGAGGTGACCATGGGGTCGACCGTCATCGAGCTTTCGGCCGACTACCTCAACACGCTTACCGCGGGCGAGCACACGCTTTCGGCAACGTACGACTACGGTGCGCCACTCTCCGCACAGCGGGTGGTGGAGACGCAGTTCAGGATTGACGAGCAGCCTAAGCCGGAGCCCGGTCCCGAGCCGGAGCCCGGTCCCACGCCTGCGCCCGAACCGGAACCCGTGCCCAAGCCCGAGCCGGATGCCCACGTGAAGTACCTCGGCCATGTGCAGGGCGAGGGTTGGCAAACGTGGAAGGCCGATGGCGCGCTTGCGGGCACCGAGGGTAAGTCGAAGAGGCTCGAGAGCCTCATGGTGCAGCTTGCGGACGCGCCTTATGAGGGATCGATCGAGTATCGCGCCCACGTGCAGCGTGACGGCTGGCAAAAGTACGTCGCCGACGGCGTTCCCTGCGGCACCGAGGGCCAGTCCAAGCGCATGGAGGCAATCCAGATTCGCCTTACCGGGAAGATGTCCAAGCATTATGACGTGTGGTATCGCGCGCACGTGCAATCCATAGGATGGATGGGCTGGGCCAAAAACAACGAGCCCTCGGGCACGGCGGGCTTTGGCAAACGCGTGGAGGCGGTGGAGATTCACGTTCTCCCGAAGAGCTCGGACGCTCCCGGAACCCGTGGGGATGCATTCCGTCTCGCGGCCTCGTACAGCGCCCATGTGCAGGGCACGGGCTGGCAGGATGCCGTGTTCGGTGGGGCAGTGAGCGGCACCGTGGGAGAGTCCAAGCGGCTCGAGGCACTTACGCTGCAGGCGGGCGGCTCGCCCTACAAGGGCTCCATCGAGTATCGTGTGCACGTGCAGCAGGTCGGCTGGATGGACTACGTGGCCGATGGCGCGATGGCTGGCACGACGGGCGAGTCCAAGCGCGTGGAGGCCATCCAAATCCGCCTCACCGGCAAGCTTGCTCAGAAGTTTGACGTGAGGTACAGGGCTCACGTGCAGGGCATTGGCTGGATGGATTGGGTAACGAACGACGAGGTTGCCGGCACCGAGGGCCAGTCCAAGCGCATGGAGGCCGTGCAGGTCGAGCTTGTGCCAAAAGGCTGATGTGACGCTGTTCGGCGAGTGCGAATAGCAGGCGAGACTGCCTGTCCCTAATGGACGGCCAAATCGGCGAGTGGCCCGGAGGAACAGCCGCGCGCAGTTCCGCAGCGAAGCGAGGACTGTGTGAGCACGGCGCCCTCCGGGCCACGGACGGGGTACTTGGCTATTCTTCAGGGGCAGGCGAGTAGGGGCAGGCGAGGCTTGGGATGGGCGCTGTTGATACCGGAAAGGAATGGCAGCGCCCGTTTTTGTCTCATACCCTGCCCCCTTGGCGACGTATTGGACGCAGGCGCCAGGGTTTCCTTCTCCAAAACGATTCAATTGCGCCGCATACGCTCTATGTTGTCAAGCTCAAGATGGGCTATACTTGCCTGATGCTTTGAGTGCGAAAGAAGGAGAAGCATATGGCACGAGAGATTCCCGCCTACAATGCGGAGGCAATCGAAACCAAGTGGCAGAAGACTTGGGAGAGCGAGGACACGTTCAAGGCGCGTGACGAGTCCGACCGCCCGAAGAAGTACGTGCTCGAGATGTTCCCGTACCCTTCCGGCGACCTGCATATGGGTCATGCGCGCAACTACTCCATCGGCGACGCCATGGCACGCCAGGCACGGATGCGTGGTTTTGAGGTTCTCCATCCTATGGGCTTCGATGCCTTCGGACTTCCTGCCGAGAATGCCGCCATCAAGCACAAAACCCAGGCCGGTGCGTGGACGTACCAAAACATGGACACGGCCGTTGCCACAATGAAGCGCATGGGCTTTAGCTACGACTACGACCGCCTCGTGCGCACGTGCGATTCGGACTACTATCGCTGGGGCCAGTGGGCGTTTCTTAAGATGTGGGAAAAGGGCCTGGCGTATCGCGCGACCAGTCCCGTAAACTGGTGCCCGAGCTGCAACACGGTGCTCGCGAACGAGCAGGTCGTGGACGGCAAGTGCTGGCGCTGCGGCGAGGTTCCCGAAAAGCGCGAGCTCAGCCAGTGGTACCTGCGCATTACCGACTACGCCCAAGAGCTGCTCGACGACCTCGACACGCTCACTGGCTGGCCCGAAAACGTAAAGGCTCAGCAGCGCAACTGGATCGGCCGCTCCGAGGGTGCCGAAATCGACTTCGCGCTGGCGGCGGAGGATGGCGTCACTCCCACCGATCGCCTCATCACCGTGTTCACGACGCGTGCCGACACGCTCTTCGGCGTATCGTTCTTCCTGCTCCCGCCCGAGAGCCCGCTGGCTGCCGAGCTCGTTGCTGGTACCGAGTACGAGGCTGCGTATCTTGAGCTCAAGAAGTCCGTCGAGCAGGTGTCGTCAGTGGACCGCCAGGGATCCGAGCGCGAGAAGCACGGCGTGTTTACGGGTCGTTATGTGATAAACCCGCTCACGGGTGCGCCTGCCCCGATTTGGGTGGCCGACTACATCCTGCTCGACTATGGTACGGGCGCCGTGATGGGTGTTCCCTCGGGCGACCAGCGCGACTTCGACTTCGCGCGCAAGTACGACCTGCCGATTCCGCCTATCATCGCCCAAAAGGACGATCCTCTTTACGAGGAGCTCAAGGACGAGCGTGAGCTGCGCGTGACGAACGTGGACTGGGACCACGCCATGGATGCCGAGGGCTACCTCATCCAGTCCGGCGAGTTTACGGGACTCAAGGGCGGCAAGCACTCCGAGGCTGTGGATGCTATTATCTCCTACCTCTCCGAGCGCGGCATCGGTCGCCCGAAGGTGCAGTTCCGCCTGCGCGACTGGCTCATAAGCCGCCAGCGCTACTGGGGCAATCCCATCCCGATGATTCACTGCGACTGCTGTGGCGACGTGCCCGTGCCCTATGAGGACCTGCCCGTCACGTTGCCGGACGACCTCGACCTTGGCGCCGGCGAGACGCTGGCCGAGTATGCGCCGTTCTACGAGACGACGTGCCCGAAGTGCGGCAAGCCAGCCAAGCGCATCACCGACACGATGGATACCTTTACCTGCTCGAGCTGGTATTATCTGCGTTACTGCGACCCCCACAACGACGAGGCCCCGTTCTCCCGCGAGGCGGCGGACCACTGGATGCCCGTCGACAACTACATCGGCGGCATCGAGCATGCAATCCTGCATTTGTTGTACTCGCGCTTCTGGACAAAGGTGATGCGCGACCTCGGCATGCTCGACTTCGACGAGCCGTTCACCAACTTGCTGTGCCAGGGCATGGTAAAAGACAAAAACGGCGACACGATGAGCAAGTCCAAGGGCAACGTTGTTCCGCCAAGCTCCGTAATCGGGCCGTACGGCGCCGACACCATGCGACTCGCCATTCTCTTTATTGCTCCGTCCGAGAAGGACTTTAACTGGGACGAGGAGGTTGTCGCGGGTGCTAACCGCTTTATCAAGCGTGCGTGGCGTACCGTGTGGTCGCTCGCCGAGACGGCCGACGCGAACGCGAAGCTCGACGTGGCGAAGCTCGATGCGGCGGGCAAGGAGCTGCATCGTCGCATGCACGAGATGGGCATAAAGTGCACGACTGACTTCGATCGCGCGCAGTTCAACACGGCGATTAGTGCTGTGATGGAGCTTGTGAACGATGCGAGCGGCTACCTCAACAAGGTGCGCATCGACAAGCGCGATGCGGCGCTGTGCTTTGTCGTGGCGCGTGCCATCGTGGCCATGTTGAGCCCCATTTGCCCGCACTGGGCGGAGGAGCTTTACCACGAGGCGCTGGGCTTCGAGACGTCGGTATACGACGAGCCGTGGCCCGAGTTCGACGAGGAGTGTGCGAAGGCGAGCACCATTCAGATCGCTGTGCAGGTCCTTGGCAAGGTGCGTGCGCGCATCGACGTCGCTGCAGATGCGTCGAAGGACGAGCTCGAGGCTGCGGCGCGTGCCGCGGTTGCGGGCTTCATCGCGGGCAAGACGGTGCGCAAGGTTATCGTCGTGCCGGGACGCCTCGTGAACATCGTTGCGAACTAGGGCGCTGGGCGAGGACCGGTGCGCCATGCGTGTGGCGGCTAGGGGTTCGGCGGCTAGTGGGTGACATAGCCTGCGAGTGCCGCTGCACGCGAGCCTGAGCACGCGCTGGAAGGAACGCGCTGGATAGTCCAAGACCAAGGGGCGGCAACCGAATGGATTGCCGCCCCTTGCCTTGATGTCGTTCAGTTGGTGAGGTACCCAAATATTACATGCCGTAGTATCCATCTCCGCACTTGGTGCACACCCATAGCTCCTTCACCTGGCTACCACAGGGCTGTAGCCCTTGCGACACGTAGTTGTGCTGTCCGTCGGGGCACAATTTGTTGTTGCCCCATCCGCCCGAGATGCCGTCGAGCTGTTCCGCGGTTAGTTCTTCGCCCGATTCCTTGGCTAGCCTCTTCACTTCTTCCAGCGAAATCTTCTTTGCCTCTGCGGGTGCCTTTGCGGTCATCACTTCCACCTTCCCCAGTATGCTGATAAGAGTGTGCAGTGCATTTATATGCACATTGTCACTATATCACTGTGGCTGTTGTCTCATGAGAAAGACTTTCAGGGAGTAGGACGAACGGACGAGGTCGGCGGGCGATAGCCAGTGGGCGATTTGCACAGGTCAATATTCCGTACGATTTTGCTCCTGCGATTTGCAGAGGTCGATTTTTCGTCCGATTCCGTCCCCGGCGATTTGCAGAGGTCGATATTCCGACAGATTTTTGTCCCGGGGGCGTCGCGCACGTCCGTTTGAGCGAGGTGCCCGGCCCAAGTGTACATTCTGCCACGTCTGAAATTATTTGATGAGAAAAAGCGCAGGTAGATGGCCACATGCACAAAGCTAATGCGGCAGAATGCGCACTGAAAGTAACCTAAAGTGTACATTTGGACGACCACCGAAAATATTTGATCAAAGAAAGCGCAGGTAGGCGCCCATATGCACAAAAGTTGTACGGCAGAATGTACACTAGCGACTTGCCCTTGGCGTTGGCAGACGGGGTGGAACGGTGCAGACGGGGCGGAGCAGCGCAGATAGGGCGGAGCAGCGCAGATAGGGCGGAGCAGCGCAGATTGGGTGTGACGGATTTGCGCCTGGGCGGGGCCGGTAGGGCACAAGATTCCTGGGCTCTCGCCATCGCGCTCGTTATGAAGCATCTTGGAAAGCATGTTCCTGAAATATGCAGACAAAAACACTTCTCACTTTGCCTCATGAGGCCACGGCCTCACAGACATTGCCACGAAAACCTTCCTCCGCGTTGTCAGCGTGGCAGTATCACGCTTTAGTAATCGTCATTAAGTGCGAAAAAAGTTTGATACCATAATAAATATCAGGAGTCGTACGACGCTTTGACCTGCGGTTTTGTCTCAGACAAGAGCACTTCATCAGTATCAAAATCAAACTTTTTTCGCACTTAATACACCTGAAAGACTACGTAAGGCTTCCCTGGGAAAAAAAGCGGCGCCTATAGCACCCATCTCGCCATCGGCGGCCGCAGCCGCGTGGGCTTCCTTGGGAAAAGAGCACGTTCGGCATCGCACGCCGTCAATGTGTGCCGTGCCGTGCCGTGCGGTAGATAAGACCAGCAGCAAGGCGTAGTTATAATTTCGCACTTATAATTTCGCACTTCATTTAATGGGGCCGAGGCCTCACGGGATTTGTCATGTTAGCCTTTTCTGCGTTGTACAAGTTGGCGTTTTCTCGCTTGGCGAACTGTTGCAGGCACCATCGGTCAGATTGGGAACATATGGAGTAGAATGCCCCTATGCCAGAGTCGGACACAGTCCCGTAGCACATTTGCCCCCAATCGGAGGAGGAAGCAATGAAATCCGTACGTAGCTCGCTTGCAGTAATAGTTGCCGTTTGCTGTGCATTGATAATTGCGCTTCCGAGCGCATTGATTGCGGCCGAGTCGTCTGTTAACGGGGTGTCTGCGAGCGAGGCGTCGGCTGGCCAAGGGACCACAGGCGTTTTGAACGGCGGTCAGGGTGCGGCGCAGCAGGACGCTGCCGGTGCGCAGGCAACCGCCCGGGGCGTGGCGCAGCAGGACGCCGCCGGCGCGCAGGGCGTTGGATCTCAAGATGCAACGGGGACAACGGGGACGCAGCTTGGCGGCCAGGGCGCGACGTCGCAGGACGCCGCCGGCGCGCCGGGTGTTGGAGCCCAGGGCGCGACGTCGCAGGACGCCGCCGGCGCGCAAACAACCGCTCAGGGCGCGACGTCGCAGGACGCCGCCGATGCGCAAACAACCGCCCAAGGCACCGTGTCCCAAGAAGCCACGCCAATCTTTGATGCCAACGGGCTTTTGGCGATGGCCAGCAATCCGAACGGAAATTATCAGCTAATGTGCGACGTGGACCTTGCTGGTACTGCGTGGCAGCCCATCGAGTTCCATGGCACGCTCGAGGGCAATGGGCACGCCATCCTTAACGCGAACATCACGACAGCTGGTCAGGCGCGTCGATCCACCTACGATGGCAACATGAAGGAATACACCACCGCATTTGCAGGATTCTTCGATACGCTGGAGAACGCTACCGTACGCAATGTGGTATTTCTCGGCTTGAACGTTAACGTGAATACTTCGGAGCCAACTTTCGTGGGCGGCTTGTGCGGATACATGGACAACGCCACAATCGAGGGATGTACCATAGGCGGAGAAGTGTGGCTTGCCACCACCGGCACGAGCTTCGGCGTGGGTGGCATTGCGGGCTTTGGTCGCGGGCGCATCGAAAACTGCGTCGCCGACGTTACGCTCGTGTGCCGCGACCTCGACGCCGCTGCGAAGGACGAGCAGTTCATGGGTGGTGCGTATGGCGTCGGATACGCCGACCTCGTGGGGAATACCGTCACGCTTCGTGGTTACGACTCCGATCACGGGTATGTGCACAATGGCGGTTTGATTGGCATGTACATAGTGTACGACGAGAGCGATCAGCATGCGGGAACCGTCGCAAACAATCGCGTGCAAGGTTTCATTACCTTCTTTGAGGACAACGAGGATCGTCGGGCCTACTGCGAGCCAGAGATCGGCGAGAACATGAGCATGGAAGCAATCACCACGCGAGAAGGCAACACGAGCGACTTCACGCCCGACGAGCGGTTCGAATATGATGTGGATTTGGTACCGCACGCATGTGAGAATCCCCAGTGGTCGGAGGAGGTTGTGGCGGGAACCTGTACCGA
The DNA here is from genome assembly GCA_017510785.1 of Atopobiaceae bacterium. GTDB lineage: Bacteria > Actinomycetota > Coriobacteriia > Coriobacteriales > Atopobiaceae > RUG440. The sequence goes on from JAFWMH010000044.1 coordinate 16,741, forward strand.
CCGTGGTCATACGCAGCGCACCTGTGCCTTGTGTGGATACACGTACCCCTGCAACTGGACGCCGGTTGCGCATGATGTGGCGAAGTGGACCTCCGCTCAGGTAGGTGGCGGTGCGCTTGATCAGGGGTCTTGTGCGCGATGCGGTGCTGTGGTGTTCGAGCCGGCTGCGGCACACGTGGGACAAGGGTCTGTGGCCTCGTCCGAGCAAGCGGCTGCGGCCGACGTGGAGGTGAACGATGCAACTGCGGTTGTGTCTGCGGGCATCAACCCCTTGTTCGTGGTGATTCCGGTTGTCCTCGGCGTTGTTTTGATTGCCGTGGCCATCGTGGCCGTCGTGCGGACTCGGTGATTCCGGTCGTTGCCGACGTTGCTTTTGGTTGCCGTGGCCATCGTGGCCGTCGTGCGGACTCGGTGATTTGGCGAGTCGGTGTTGGCAGCTGGTTGGGAGTGCGGGGGCTTTGTTGGTAGCGTTTTCGGACACTTGGCCTCGGTGTTTGTGAATTCGAGACTGCCCCGTCTACGAACGGGCCCAGCATAAGTGGCCCCTCTGACATACAGGCGGGAACCTGTGTGCTGGCGGGGCCGTTTAGCGGACAAAACCCGGGCTTGGTCTTAAGCAGTGTTTGGGTTTCGTTTAAAGCGTCGGCATGCGCTGGTCATCAAAACCGGATGCTTCCAGGCTGAGGACACGCTTTCAACCGTTTTCAGACGCAGGCCAGCAAATTGTGGGTATTTCTTGAGAACGGCCCATATCTGGTATAGTATAGCCAATCGTAGTTATGTCGAGGAAGTGGGGTGGAACGTGTCGCCCCGCTTCCTTTGTGTTTGTATACAGAGGGGAGCGAGATGGAAGGGAAGACGCCAGAGGAAGTGCGTATTGCGTTGCTCGAGGCGCTCGAGGCGCTAGCGCCAGTCCATGGCATCGACATCGTGGACGTTGAAGTGGTGGGTTCGGCGAAGGCGCGTACGGTGCGCGTGCGTATCGACCATGCCGATGAGGGTGTTGCGCAGGACGCTCGGGTCGTCGAAGCGGGCGCACAGGCCAGCGGGCCCGCTGAGCAGGGTGCCGAGTCCGTAGCGTCGGTCGAACCGGTTGCGCAAGCCGGGGAACCCGCCGCGCAGCCCGCCGAGCCGGCCGAGCTGGTCGACGAGCCTGCCGCGCAAGCCGCTGGGCCAATTACGCTCGAAGAGGTGAGTGCCCAAACGGGTTGGATTTCGGAGCTCATCGACGAGCTCGATCCCATCGACGGCGCATACGTGCTCGAGGTCTCGTCGCCCGGACTTGCGCGTCCGCTGCGTCGCGCGCGCGACTTCGAGCGGTTCGCAGGCGAGCAAGTGGCGCTCAAAACCACTGCGTCGGAGGGGCGTCGCCGCTACACCGGCACCCTCCGCGGATTCGAGGACGGCGCAGTGTTGCTCACCTGCGACGGCGAGGACGTGTCCATTCCCCTCGACGAGGTTCGTTCGTGCAAGATAAAGCCCGCGTTTGACGACGGAGGCCGCAAGGGCAAGGGCGGCAAAGGTCGTGGCAAGGCGCAAGCGGGTCGACGATAGGAGGAAAAGATGGCATCTGAGATGATGGATGCGCTTATGGCCCTATGCCAGGAGCGCCATATCGACGAACTGTATCTGCTCGACCGCCTTGAGCAGTCGCTTGCCAAGAGCTATGCGGACGTACTGCACCTCGACTACGGCGCAAAGGTCACGATCGACCGCGCGACGGGCAAGGTGTACGTGTACAAGCTCATTCCGGTAGGCGAGCCCGACGAGGAAACGGGCGAATACACGAATTACCGCGAGGTCGATGTTACGCCGCGCGGCACGAGTCGCATCGCTGCCCAGCAGGCAAAGATTGAGATAAAAGCCATCGTGCGCAACGCCGCCCGCCAGCAAATATTCGAGGAGTTCTCCGATCGCATCGGTGACATCATTACCGGTACGGTGCTGCAGTCCACTCCCGACTTCGAAATCGTCAAGATTCGCGAGGGCGTCGAGGCGGAGCTGCCGCACTTCGACCAGCGTCGATTCCCCGAGGAGCGCAACGAGCGCCCGGCCGGAGAACGCTACTCCCACAACCAACGCCTCAAGGCACTTATCATAGACGTGCGCGATCCCAACAGCACCCAGCAGCCGGTGCGTGGCGAGCGTCAGCGTCCGCCCATCGTGATTAGTCGTACGCATCCCGACCTCATTACGAGGTTGTTCGAGCTCGAAGTGCCCGAGGTGTACGACCGCGTGGTCGAGGTGCGCTCGGTCGCGCGCGAGCCGGGCATTCGCTCGAAGGTGGCGGTTTCGTCCAACGACGAGAAGCTCGATCCGGTGGGGGCGTGTGTTGGCCCGAAGGGCAGCCGCGTGCGCACCGTGGTTTCCGAGCTGCGTGGCGAGCGCGTGGACGTCGTGCTGTGGAGCGACGAACCTGGCCGCTGCGTCGCGAACGCCCTCTCGCCCGCGAAGGTTTCGCGCGTGCTGGTTGATACCGAGAACAAATATGCAACCGTAATCGTGCCCGACGACCAACTCTCGCTTGCCATCGGCAAGGAGGGACAAAACGCTCGCCTCGCCGCACGCCTGACGGGATATCACATCGACATCAAGAACGAGTCCCTCGCGCGCGACGTGTTGCGTGAGATCCCCAGCATCGTGGGAGACGAAACCGAGGAGCCGGAGGGCGACGGTCGTTGCCAGTTCGTGTTCCCCGACGGCAGGCGTTGCCGCAACAGCGCACGGCCGGATTCGCGTTTCTGCGGTGTGCATGAGGCCATGAGCGAAATGGCCGCAAGTGAAGTATCCGACGACCCCGACTCCCTTATCTAGCCGCCCGGCGTGTAGACGCCTGTAACAGAAAGGTTACCGATGGCAAAGACCCGCGTACACGACCTGGCCAAAGAATATGGCATGACCAGCAAGGAGATGCTCGGACATCTCCGCGACATGAAGATACCGGCGAAATCGGCGTCGTCCGCGCTCGAGGCCGCCTACGTTTCCATTATCAAGAAGCGCCTCGAGCCGATTCTAGAGGCTCGCGCGGCCGAAATAGAGGCGCAGAAGCGCGCAGAGGCCGAGGCCCAGGCCAAGGCTGAGGCCGAAGCTCGCGCCAAGGCTGAGGCTGACCGCATCGCCGCTGAGGAGCGTCGCCGCAGGGAGCGCGAGGAGGAAGAGGCCCGTCGTGCAGCCGCCGAGGCCGCGCGCAAGAAGGCCGAGGAGGCGCGCCTCGAGGCCGAGCGCAAGGCGGCCGAGGAGGCCGAGCGCAACCGCGTGCGCGACAACGCGCCGAAAACAACGACGAACTTCAGCAGCCTGCTCGAACAGATCGCCCAGCAGGACGAGATTATGCGCCAGCAGGAGAAGGAGAAGAAGGAGCGTCAGGAGGCCGAGGCCGAGCGCAAGAGGCAGCAACAGCAGGCAAAGCGTCAGCAGCGTGCCGAGATGGCCGCCCGTGGACGCCAGCAGCAACAGCAGCAACAGCAGCAAC
>JAFWMH010000045.1 GCA_017510785.1 Atopobiaceae bacterium
AGGAGCCGCCCGCGACGCACGTCCTGCTGATGGACGACGACGTGGAGGTGTCGCCGGAGTCGCTGCTGCGCACCTTCAACCTGCTCGCGCTCGCGCGCGACGAGTGGGCCGACGCCTTCGTGAGCGGCGCCATGATGAGCTCCCTGCAGCCCGATCTTCGCTGGGAGGACTTGGGCTTCGTGGCGGCGGGCGGATTCCACCTGTCGCTCAAGCCAAAGTATCTTGTCTCCCTCTTTAGGGACACCATTTACAACGAAACGATTAAGCCGCACGAAGACAACTTCCCCGACGTGGCGCAGCGATATGCCGCTTGGTGGTACTGCTGCATTCCCGCTGAGACGATTCGCCGCGAGGGGCTGCCGCTGCCGCTGTTCGTGCGGCACGACGACGTGGAGTACAGCCTGCGCTGCAAGCCCAACTTCATGACCATGAACGGCATATGCATCTGGCACGACGAGTTCACGCATCGCTACAACGCGGCCGTCGAGCGCTACCAAACGATGCGCAACTATCTCATCATGCAGGCCATGACGGGCGCCCCGCTCAGCACGCTTTTGGGCGGCCTGCGCGGCAACCTCTTTGTGGAGCTGGCGAAGTTCAACTATGCCGACGCCGCGCTTATCCTCGACGGCTTCGAGGACTTCCTCAAGGGACCTGGGTTCTTCTCGGCGCCCGGAAAGGCAGAGGAGACCTACCTCGCTGCCAACAAGCGGCGTGAGCAACTCGTGCCTTACGAGGAGTTGCGCGAGCACGCCCTGGCCGAAACGGGCATCGACATCAACGACTACAACTTCGACGAGATTGTGCGAGACATTCCCATCGGGCTGCAACCCAAGGGCCGTCTCTTCAATGTTAGGCATGTCCAAATGTTCGAACGAAGCATCAACGGGCAGCTGTTCGGAAAGATTAAGCCCTACGATGGCGATGTCGCCGTTATCGAGTCGGCAGGCTGGGCGATTTCGTACGGCAGGGTATATGGCAAGAGCACCCTCATCGTCATTGACCCCCTGAGCGGAAGGGGCACCATTCGCCATCGCGACAACGCCCGTTGCCGCGAGCTGTGGAAGCGCTACAAAGACGATCTTAAGCTCTTCGAGAAGAATCGCGAACAAATAATGGGCGAGTACGCCGACGCCAAACCGTACATCATTTCGACCGAGTTCTGGAAGAACTATTTGGGCTTGACAGAAACGACCACCAATGAGGCCCCCAAACAGGAGGAAAACGCAGCGGAGGCAGAGGAGGGCATCGATGCCTAAGGCATCAATCGTCATTCCCTGTTATAACGCCGAACGGTTCGTCGAGGAAAGCGTTGCCAGTGCGCAGGCACAGGTCGTTCGCGACATCGAGATAATTTGCGTAGACGACGGGTCGAACGACAAGACGCTCGCAATTCTCAAGCAACTCGCTGCCAAAGACGAACGCATTCGCGTGCTCGAGCAACCAAATGGCGGAGAGGGTCCCGCACGCGACGCGGGTTTGTGCGCTGCCACTGGCGACTGGCTGTACTTTCTCGATGCGGACGACATCATGGGACCGAACCTGCTCGAGGAGGCCATCGCGTGCGGGGAGCGCGAGCAAGCCGATGTCGTGGTGTTCCGCACGACGATGCTCGACGATCAAACGGGAGAGCAGTATGCCTGCGAATGGTCGTTCAAGCACGACTGGCTCGAGGGGACTACGTTTTGCCCGCGGGAGCATCCCGAACACGTGTTCAACTCGTTCCAAAACTGGGTGCACAACAAGCTGTTCCGCGGCTCGTTCGTACGCGAGCACAACCTGCACATGCAGCATGTGCACCGAACGGCCGACCTCCTCTTCACCTGCAGGGCACTGGCAGAGGCCGAGCGCATCGCGCTGCTCGACATGCCACTTTACCTCTATCGTGTGAACAACGCGCAAAGCGCCATGGCCACGAGCGACCTCTACCCCCTCGACTTCTTCAAGGCGTTTGCAGCCTTACGTGCGGCACTCGAAGAGTCCGGCGCATGGACGCTTTATCACGACTCGTTTGTAAACTGGACCATCGAGGGCATTGCGGTAAACCTTCGCTATGCGCGCTCGTACGAAACCTACCGCGCCATTGCCGATCATTTGGAGCGAGAGGGCTTCGAGCAGCTCGACATAGTTGACTTCCCGCGCGAGAAGTCCGATATGCCCAACTACTACGACCAGATTCGTCCCCTCGTTGAGGGCGAGGCACAGCAAACACTCTTCCGCATTGCGGAGGCGTTCCGCGCCGAGCAGGCCACTGCGCAAACCTCCTTGTCGGCAGCCCATGTAAAGCTCGATGAACTCACCGGCAAGCTCGAAGAGGCGCAAGAGCAGGCGCACGACGCCATCGCCGAGCGTGACGAACGCATTGCGGAACTTGAGGCCGAGCTCGAGGAGCAGCGCCATGCCTTCGCGTGTGCAACTAGCTCGACGTCGTTTAGGATTGGCCGTGCGGCCACCTTCGTGCCACGCACCGTCGTGGGATTGCTGCGCCGCCGTTCGTGAGACGTGAGGCACGGCCCGGGCAGCTCGTCTCGCACCTGCCCCTAAGGCATGCTCGAATCGGGGAGTAGCCCGGAGCAGCAGCCGCGCGCAGTTCCGCAGGCCGATAGCCGTTTGAGCTTTGCCCTCCGGGCCACGGACGGAGCACTTGGCTATTCATGGGCAGGCGCCGCAGAAGATGAACGCAAGCAAGTTTCGGCATGACGCCGTGTCGCCGGGCCCACCTTGGACCCGGCGACACGTTTACAGGTCGAAATACCACGAGAAGCCGTTGAGGTTGGGGTTGAGGCTAGGGTCGCCCTCGGCATAAAAGTCGGGATGCTTGGCCATGATGCGGGCCTTTTCCTGCACAAGGCGAGCGCGCAGGCGTTTATCGGTTACTTCGCGTCCGCGCGAGGAGAACTCCCGATGGTAGAGCAGCGCGTGGGCTGCCATCGTGGTCGCATAGCCCGCCTCGCGCACGCGCAGGCAGTAGTCGCTGTCGTTAAAGCCCACGGCCAGCTCCTCGTCGTAGCCGCCCAGCGCATCGAAGAGCTCCCTTCGCGTCATTGTACAAGCCCCCGTCACCATGGCATAGTCGCCCGGCATGAGCGCCGCATAGCCCGCCCCAAAGGCGTCGCGCGTGAGGTTTTGACACACGTGGCAATTGTCGCCAGCGGGGTTCGCCACCATGCCCACATGCTGAATGAGCCCGTCGTAAAAGAGCAGCTTGGCTCCGACGGCTCCCACCTCCGGGCGCATCATGCATCCCGCCATCTCCTCCATCCACGACGGCTCGATGACCTCGGTGTCGTTGTTGAGCAGCACAACGAGTTCGCCCGTCGTATGTGCCACGCCAAAGTTGATAAGCGCCGAGTAGTTAAAGCCCTGCTCGCCCGGCTTCCAGCGCACGACGCTCACGCGCTCGTCGACGGAAAGCTCCTCGTAGAGGGCAAAGGTCTCGTCCTGCGTGCTGCCATTCTCTACGAGCACGACCTCGTAGCGCGGGTAGGTGCTTCGCTCGAGGATGCTCGTTACGCAGGTACGCAGCAAATCCGCGTGATCGCGCGTGGGGATAACGATGCTCACCAGCGGATGCGGGTCGGGTAGCTCGTAACGCACGCGGTACGTATACGGCAGCGGACCATCCTCGACGCGCGCGCGGATGCCGCGGCGTCCGAGGTGTTGCTCGAGCGCACGCTGGCCGGCAACATGCGCATACGGCTTTTGGTCGCCGCCGCCCGAAGTCGAGCCCTCGTGCTCGCGCCAGTGGTACAGTACGCGCGGAACGTGCTTTATGGCACGAGCCACCTCGAACGCCTTGAGCGTAAGGTCATAGTCCTGCGCGCCCGAAACCTCCTTGCTCGTGCGCTCGGTGTGCTCGAGGACGTAGCGACTCACCATGAGCAGATGCGTTACAAAGTTGTGCGTGTACAGCTTGCCGTAGTTGGGAAACGTCTTGAACGCCGGCGCGTGCACGTGCTCGCCGGCAAGGTGGTCCTCATCGCAGTAGAGAAGGTCAACCTCGGGATTCGCCCGTATATGCTTGGCGAAATGCCAGAGCGCGTCGGGCTCGAGCGCGTCGTCGTGGTCGAAAAAGGCCACGTAGTCGCCATGTGCCGCCTCGATGCCCTCGTTGGTGTTCTCGGCAATGGAGCGGTTGGCGATGTTCAGCACGCATACGCGCTCGTCGCGCACCTCGGCCAACACCTCGTCCACCTCAGGGCACTCGCCACTCGCATTGACGGCGACAAGCTCCCATCGGTCGTACGACTGCGCGAGTACCGACTTAAGCGCTGCCCGGAGGAACTCCGGTTGCGGACGGAAGATGGGCATTACGATGCTGATGAGCGGCGTTTCGTCGCTCGAGAGGGCCTCGCACGCCTCGCGCTGGCGCTTGAGCTCGGCATCGGTAGCGCGTGTGTTTGCGAACCAACCCTCGTACCAGTCGTTGGCAGGCGCCCCCTCCATCCTGTGGCGTGCATCGGCAAGCATGCCTGCGGCGCGTGGTGCGTTCATGCAGGCGAACGCGCGCAGCCTCACGTCGTCCCCAAGCGTTGCCACGGCATGAAAGTTTCCAAGCGACTCTGGCAGGAGGCACGAGAAGGTAACGAGCCTCACGAGCATGCCATCGTCGCGCACGAAGGGCACGACGTGGTCCTCCATGAGCACGACCTTCGCATCGGCCTTGTTGGCAGCAGCGTCGTACACCACAAGCGAAGGTGCGAGGGTTGCGTCGCCGGTAGGAAACTCCGCCTGCATACGCCATGCGACGCGCCCGTCATCCGCAGGCAACCCATCGCGTATGAAGAGCAGCGAGCGGCCGGCGCCGCGACGTTGCTCGAAGCCACGCATCAGGCCGGCAACATCGGGCGCTCGCCGCGTGAGCAAACGAGACGCCACCTTAGATGCGCGCGGCGAAAACGTATGGCGCAGCAGGCACACGTCGTCGTCAGCACGCCACAGCGACACGGCGCAGGCGCAATCGAGCAGCGGGAATACCACAATCCACGCAAACGATCCGTCGGGGGCGAGCACCGCACGCTCCGAAGGCACCAGCACGGCAAACAACGCGCTTGGCACGACTGTTCCCGTCGCGGTGCGCACTTCCACGCGCATGTTCTCCACGTTCTTTGCGCTTTGCACCGCGAGGTAGCCTGTGCCCTCGCCCCTACACACAGCACTCACGCGCATCGTTCGTCTCGCGCGCATCGTTCGTTTAGCCATGGTCGCCCCCACCTCGACGTTTTTATCTACGTCACTTTTTTGCAAGTAAGTCGCATTATACCGATGGAGTGGGACACATTTCCCAGAAGTTCGCCTCATGGCGGCAATCGCGCTGTTGGTTTTGTATCCGCAAGAAAAACCGACAGCATATAGGCTATCCTTTGAGTACTCATCTGCGGAAGGGGACGAACGTGAAGGATTGGGTACCCTCCTTTACCATCGATTGGTCCAAGTGGGCGTCCGAAAACCACATCGACTATTTTATGCACCTCGACGGCATCGATCCCAAGGGGTTTCGTTACGCCTACTCGTGGCAGCTCGCCAACGGGTCGGCCTTTTGGGCCTCTGGTTTTATCTACGAACCTGAGTTCAACTTTTTCGTAACGTTTGAGGCCAACTACATCGTAACGTGCACCTTCCTCGCGCCCGACGGCACCATGAAGTCTGTAACCGAAAACCTCGTGGTGGGCAAGAAGGGCGAACAGGCGCCCCTCATCCGACGGAAAGTGAGCGCGGACGCCGAGACGACCATCGCGGTGAACGACGTTTCCATGGTGTTCAACATCGCGTCCGAGCGGTACAACTCACTTAAGGAGTACTTCCTCGCGGCCAGCAAGCACGAGCTGAGCTTTAAGGCATTTCGCGCGCTCGACCACATTTCGTTTGAGGTCAAGCGAGGCGAGGCGTTCGGCCTCGTGGGTACCAACGGGTCGGGCAAGTCCACCATGCTCAAGATTATTGCCGGCGTGCTCGACGCGTCCGAGGGAGAATGCAGGGTGACGGGCACCATCGCGCCGCTCATCGAGCTTGGCGCGGGCTTCGACATGGAGCTTACCGCCAAAGAAAACATTTATCTTAACGGATCGCTGCTGGGATACCGCAGAGACTTTATTGACGAGCATCTCGACGACATCGTGGAGTTTGCAGAGCTCGAAAACTTTATGGAGATGCCGCTCAAAAACTACTCGAGCGGCATGGTGGCGCGCATCGCCTTCGCCATTGCAACCGTCACCGAGCCCGACATCCTCATTGTGGACGAAACGCTCTCGGTGGGCGACTTCCTCTTCCAGCGCAAATGCGAGGAGCGCATCCAGGAGCTGGTATCGTCGGGAAAGGTCACCGTGCTGCTTGTGAGTCACAGCATCGACTTGGTGGAAAGCCTGTGCGACCGCGTGTGCTGGATTGAGAAGGGCAAGATGCGCATGGTTGGCCCCACGCTCGAAGTGTGCAGGGCGTATCGCGAGCTGGGCCTGTAGGACGTGCGGCCGGCACGGGTTTGTCCTGCGTTCGCGCATAGCACGTCGCCGGGAACGGAATATGACGGAACACCGGCCTGTCGCTACATCCAATGCGTATCGAGGTCCACGGCTTTCACCATCACCCTAAAAGCAGCTCGCGCAGCCAAGACCTTTACGTGGCACGATATCGCGGGCGTTTTTGGGCACTCGCCATGCCTCGACCATGGCACGAGCCATAGTGCGAATACCCGCATAACCCCAAAGGCCTGCGCCCTCAACGATGTTTACAAAGTATGGTGTACCTGTAAACCATGCCGCCTTTTGTCCGATGGCAATAACCCGCTCGATGCGCTCACGCGGGGCAACGCGTAGCTCGGGCAACACGATGGACGACAACTGAAGCTCCGGCGCATGAGCACGAAGCCAGTCCAATGCCGACGCATCTTCGTCGGTAACGCCATCAAGATACACCTCGTCAACACGAAAGCCGTGCTCGATGAGCAGCCGCGCAAGGCCAAGCGGGCGCGGATGTGCCGACGCATCGATGACGATGGACGCGCTGCCAATTACCTGCCGAGCCTCGTTGAGCGCCTGCTCGCAACGCTCGATCTCGTCGGCGTCGACGATGGTCCCCGCTGGAACGCCGAGCTCCGTGCGCAGCAGCTTGTGCTGCCGCGCAATTTCGTCGTAAGAAAAACTCGAAGGCATATAGAGGTGAGCTCGACCAAGTCGGCTTGCGGCCTTCCGCGCCCCATATGCCGCATTCGGGTATACCGAAACGAAAGTTCCCGCGGCGGCCATGGCCTTGAACTCGGCGTACGTCGTGCAACTCTGCACGTCTGTGAGCTTGTAACCACCCGCATCAAGCGCCGCACGCAAATCGCAATCGTCGTCGAGCGCAAAGTCACTACCCAAAAGCGCCACCAGCCGCGAGTCGGCCTCGCATGGTTCGAGCGGGTCGTATATCGCCTTGCGCAACCGCACATCAGGCGCAAGGCGGCGCTTCATAATGGGATCCATATACGCCTCGACAAAATCCACCGATGGGAAACGATGGCGCAGTTCGCGATACACGCGCGCCATACTCACGCCCAAAAAATGATGCGTGCACACCGGAAACACGATGACGCAGGGCGGAAGGGTGCCGCGCGCTTTGAGCTTAAGCAACACGTCGGCAATGCCCTCGAGCGTGACTTCTTCCACCGTTCCACGCACGATGTCGGTTTCCTTGAGCACGACGCACGAAAACCTATTGGATAACCCCATTTCGGCCGCCGTCAGCACCACGCCACGCATGCAGTTGACGGCACAAACGTAAATTTGATGCGCCTCGGGCACCAGCATCCCAACGTGCACAATGTTCCACACGCCGTGTGCCGGCGGGTTGAACTCAAGCTTGGAGTCGAAGAGCGCTGGCGAAGTCGTATCGCCTGCCGCCACGACGGACGGACCGAGTCGTTTGAGCATGGGTGTCCTCCTGTATCAACATACGCCATCGTGTCGCAGCTGGTCGCGCCGGGCCGCTCATCCTGGCCCTCCCCGCATGAATTATTGCTCAGGAACAGGCACGGACCGGCGCCCGACTCACCCCAACGCACTACTCGTTAGCAAATCCGCGGAAGCAGCTCGCCCGTGGGCTGTGGCAGCAGCGTTTGCGTGCCAATCTCGGTATTGAGTACAACCCAACCAGGACGCTCGGCCGTTACCTCACCAATAATTGCCGCACCAGCAGAATACGGACAAGCGCGCAACGCCTCCACGATTGCCGGCGCCACATCCTTTGGCGCAATTATCACAAGCCTGCCCTCGCACGCGAGGTACAGCGGCTCGAGACCAAGCATGCGGCACACGCCGCCAACGGCAGGATCGACGGGAATCGCTGCAGCGTCAAGCACGACTCCCACGTCGCTTTGGCCCGCAATCTCGTAGAGCACCGTGCCCACGCCGCCACGCGTCGCATCGCGAATCACATGCACGTCATGCGTCACGTCGAACATGGCCTCCACGCTCGCCCACAGCGGCGCACAGTCGCTTGTGACGTCCGCCTCGATTCCAAAATCATCACGTTCGAGCAAAATCGTGCAGCCATGGCGTCCCACGTCGCCCGTCACAATTATCGCGTCACCGGGAGCGGCCTTGCTCCCCTCCGGAGCCGCCCCTTCCACGAGCTCGCCCACGCCCGTGGTGGTGATGAATACGCCGTCAACTTGTCCGCGACCCGCTACCTTAGTATCGCCCGCCACAAGCGTCACACCCACCTCGGCGGCTGTTGCCGCCATGGCATCGGCAATCTGTTCGAGCTTGTCGAGCGGATACCCCTCCTCAATTACAAACGCGCAGGTAAGGTACAGGGGCCGTGCACCCATGCAGGCAAGATCGTTCACCGTGCCGCAAATCGAAAGCTTGCCAATGTTGCCACCTGCGAAGAACGAAGGCGACACAATGAATCCGTCGGTCGACATGGCCATTTTGCCGTGCGGCGCGTCGAGCACTGCCGCATCGTCGGCTGTAAGAAGTGGACTCGCGAACCGCTGCGCAAACACGCGCTCGATGAGCTCCGACGTTTGTTTGCCGCCAGCGCCCATCGCCAGCGTGACCTTCTCTGCTGCACTCACAGCATATCACCTCCATATTGGTAGTACGCCGAGCAGGCGCCCTCGCCCGAAACCATGCATGCGCCCACCGGATGCTGCGGCGTGCAAACGCGCCCGAACAGCGGACAATCGCTTGGCTTGCACGATCCGCGCAGGATTTCGCCGCAACGGCACGCCGGGTTAGCCCGTCCCTCGATGGCCGGCATGTTGAATACGCGACGTGCGTCCACCGCCGCGAACTTGTCGCGCAGCTTGAGACCCGACTGAGGGATGACGCCCAGTCCGCGCCACTCGGTATCGCACGGCTCCATGAGCTCGTCAATAAGCGCAACCGCCTGAGGAGTGCCCTCGGGACGGACCACGCGCGGATAGGCGTTCACGAAGAACGGCTCGCCCGTCGCACCCTTGGCGACGGCTACCGCCAACGCTGTGACCAGCTCTTTTGCCGTGAAGCCCGCGAGCACGCCGCTCACGCCTTGAGCGACGAGGTCCTCGCACAGCGCCGTGCCAATGATGGCATGCACGTGTCCGGGATACAGGAACACGTCGGCCGAGTCGCGCAGCGCAGCGTATGCGTTGGGCATCGTCTTGTTGGCCGTAAGCAGGCTGAAGTTCGTGAGCCCCTCGTCGAGCGCCTGCTTTGCCGCAAGGCACGACGCCGGCACGGTTGTTTCGAAGCCCACGGAAAGAAACACGACCTGCTCGTCGGTATGCTCGCGCGCGTAGTCCACGGCGTCGAGCGGCGAGTACACCACCTGAACGCGGGCGCCCGCCGCACGCGCCGTGGCGAGGCTCCCCGACGTGCCCGGCACGCGCACGAGGTCGCCGAACGTGGTAATCGTCGCCCCGTGCTCGGCCAGCCATATGGCCTCGTCGATAAAACCTACCGGCGTCACGCACACCGGACATCCCGGCCCGCTAATGAGTTCGACCTGCGCGGGAAACATCTTACGAATGCCGAGACGGAATATCTCGTGCGTATGTGTGCCGCACACTTCCATGATGCGCAGCGGACGCCCGTCGTAAGAAGCCAGAATCTGCGCGGGCGTGAGACGTGTTGCGTCGCTCATGCGTACAACGCCTCCAGCACCTCGTCGGTTTCGTGTTCGTCCTCGTCGGTAATCTTGGCAATGGCAATGCCAGCATGCACCATAACGTAGTCACCGGGCTCGATTTCGTCGAGCAGCGCCACCGATACGTCACGGCGCGCGCCGGATGCGTCCACTATGGCCGTGCCATCCTGAATGCGCACCACCTTTGCCGAAAGTCCCACACACATGTCCTTCTCCTCTCTATGCGGAGGATTGCCCTCCTGCTGGATTCTCCTTATGCAATTGAATGCTGGGTTCGGTCTTCCTCAGCACTCCGTCGGCTTGCTGCTGCCACTACGGCCTGGCCCAGCGCGATGCCACCGTCGTTGGGCGGAATCATGCTGTGCGTAAGCACACGGAACCCACGCGCGCGCAGGCGCACGACCGAAAGCTCAAGCAGCAAGGTATTTTGATAACAGCCTCCCGTTAGGGCAACCACATCCACACCCGTGGCCTTGCGCGCCGCCTCGCACGAACCCAAGACGAAGTCGGCCAAGCCAACATGAAAGGCGTAGGCTAACTCATCCGCATCGGTGCCAGCAAGCCGCTGTTCCGCAATCCATGCAAACAGCTCGTCGGTTTGCGTAAAAGCAGGCACATTCGAATACGGCACCCTTGCCCTGCCCCGCTCGGCGGCAAACTGCAGTTGCGTGGCCGCCTCGCCCTCGAACGTCGACACACGACGAATACCCAGCACCGCACTCACGGCATCGAACAGGCGCCCCGCACTGGTGGAAGTCACCGTATTGACGCCGCGCGCAATCATTGCAAGAACGATGCGCGCTTCGGTGGCGCTGCATAAGCCAAGCTGCTCCGCCACAGCGCAAGCGTCACTGCCAAGGCGAACGTCGGGGCGGGTGCCGGCAGCGCCGGGAAGGGTTCCGCCGGCGTCGGAGCTGGCATCGCTGCTGGCGTCGGAGCTGGCATCGCTGCTGGCGTCGGAGCTGGCATCGCTGCTGGCACGAACGTCGGGGCGGGTGGCCCACTCGCCGCGCTCCCCGAGCGCCGAGAGCATACCTACCGCAATACGCCAGCCCTCGCGTGCGGATGCGTCGCCACCTGCCTGCGGGAACGACGCGATGTGCCCGAACCGTTCGTATCCGTACTCGTCGGCCAAAAGAATTTCGCCGCCCCAAATGGTACCGTCTTCGCCATACCCCGTACCATCGAACGATACGCCAATGACCTGCTCATATACGTCGTTTTCGGCCATGCACGCCACGACGTGCGCATAGTGATGCTGCACGGGAACGAGCGGCACGCCTAGCTCTGCGGCGAGTTCGCGTGCGACCACCGTGGAGTTATAGCGCGGATGCAGGTCGCAGGCAATCACCTCGGGAGTCATTTCGAGCAGCGTTTGAAAGCGGCCGATGGTCTCGTGCAAAGCATCAATCGTGCGCACGTCGGCCAAGTCGCCAACGTAGGGAGAGGGATACAAGAGGTCTCCCACGCCCACGCAAAACGCATTCTTGAGCTCGCCGCCAACAGCCAGCACGCGTGCGTTAAGTCGCCTGCCGCGCACCACAGGCAGCGGCGCCCAACCACGCGACCGGCGCACCATGTAGGGACGGCTCTCGAAGAGGTCCATCACGGTATCGTCTGCCCGCACGCGAATAAGGCGATTGTGCGAGAGAATCGCATCGGCCAGCGGCCCAAGCTCGCGTCGCGCATCGTCGTCATCGCGGCAAATGGGTGCACCCGACTCGTTGGCGCTTGTCATCACCAAGCAATCGGGCATCTCAATGCCGTCGTCATAGCGAAAGAGCAGCAGCTGCAGCGGTGCGTAGGGCAGCATGACGCCAAGCTTGGGATTGTGTGGCGCCACGCCCTCGCACACGCGCCCATCCATACGGCGCGGCAGCAACAGAATGGGCTTTTGATGCCCAGCGAGGATGCTCGCAGCCTCCGACGAAACGTCACACTCGCGCTGTGCCACCTCAAGGCTCGCGGCCATCACTGCAAAGGGCTTCGCCACACGCCTCTTGCGCGTGCGCAGCAGCTCAACGGCCACAGGATTGGTTGCGTCACAGCACAGATGAAACCCACCGATGCCCTTAACCGCCACGATTCCACCGTTTGCCACAATACGCCGCGCTTCAGTGATCGCGTCGCGCCCGCGCTCGGACCGGTCGAGCAAATAGGCCTCGGGTCCGCATTCGTTGCAACATACCGGCTGCGCGTCGTAGCGTCGGCTCGCCGGATCGTGGTACTCGCGCGCGCACGTAGGACACATAGGGAATGCCGCCATGCTCGTTCGCACGCGATCGTAGGGCAGCGCATCGAGAATGGTGAGGCGCGGCCCACAGCACGTGCAGTTAATGAAGGGATGCAGATAACGACGATCGTTGGGGTCGAACAGCTCCCGCACACAGTCGTCACAAATGGCTATGTCGGGCGAGACGAAAATCTCTCCTGCAGTTTTCTCGCTCTCGACAATTGCGAACTCTCCAAACTCGGGAGCATCCACCACCGGGCGAACATCGAGCTTGAGAATCGCGGCTCGCCGCGGCGGTTCGGCACGAAGGAGACGCTCAAAGCAATCGAGATTCTGTGTTGGGCCCTGCGCGTAAATCTCCACGTACGGGCCTTTGTTGCACACGGTACCCACTATGCCCGCCGTCGTCGCGTGCCGTGCCACCGTTGGCCGAAAGCCCACGCCCTGCACGATGCCATACACGCGGATACGCCTCGTCGCCGCGCTCACGTCATGCTCCTCGGTTGTGCGTCGGCAGGCTCCCCGTCGGCCCGTGTTCCGCCTGCGCACATCCCAGCCGCAGTCGCCCCATCGCCAAACGTTCCCGAAACCGGGAACTCGGGCAAGTCGATGGCCGTACCTTCGAAGAAGTCCACGATACGCCACAGCACGGGGTCGCCCACGAGGACGTCGAAACCACCCTCGCGAACGAGCTCCTCGAAGTCAGCCTCATCGCGCAGCCGCACATCGCCTGACTCCGCCAGCTCGTCGAGCATCATGAACCACGTAGCACACGTCACGGACGCCGCGCCGGCCGCGAGAAGCTCCTCACGCAGCACCTTGGCAGTTACCTGCTGTTGCACTACCAGCACACGCTTGTTTGCAATGGTTGTTCCGTCCAAGAAACGCCCGTCGCGACAGGCCCGCCTCACAAGCGGGTTGCCCACCTCGTATGGGGTGCCGAAGCGCTTTTGTAGCAGCTTGGCAGTGGCAAGTCCGGAAGGAGCCACCACAAGGTTTTTCTCTGCTGCGGATGCGGTTTGGATGGCATCGAAGGTAAGATGCCATCCTTCAGGCGGATCGCAGCTCAAATCGAGCGGATTGGCGCCAAGAACGCCCAAGCGTCCCGGCTCGACGTCGAGCAGTTCGGTGGCAAAACGGTCGAACAATGCCACGTACGCTTTGCTTGCGCCTTTGTCGTATAGCTCGGTGCCGTTTGAATCTATGCAAATTGTTGGCAGGCCCGCACGGCGCTCGCTCATGCGTCGCAGGGCTCGGTAGTCCGTGCCGATGACGGCGGGCACGGGCGTACCCACTATGGCCGCGAAGTTTGCGTCGATCTTTTGGGCGGCATCCGCGAGCTCGTCCACGAGTTTGTCGTCGCGGCCAAGAATGGCATCCATGTCGCGCAGGCCGGCGCTGAACACGGCCGAGCGCGCGGACGTCCAGCGCGGCTCGTCGAATCCGCAAATGTTGCCGGTGCAACCACCAGCATCGCACACAACCACGATGCCACCGAGGTCGAAGAGCACGCTCGCCGCACCGGACTGGTCGGGCGCAAACGGCGTGAGGTACTTGCGCAGGCCCTTGCGCGCACCGCCGCGAAGGTTCCGGTAACGCATCTCCTTGGCCACATGCACTGCGTTTATCTGAGAATCCACAGTGGGTTGAGCAACAACCTCGCTCCCGCCCAGCTTCCTCTGGAGCGCTTCGAAGAGTCGACGCACCCCAGCATAGCCATAGGGCTGCACGTCAGAATTCCACGCCAATCCCGCAGCCTCGGGATGGTACCAGCACGCATCCTTGCCAAGGGCCACGTCCACCGGTTGCAGCTTGGCATCGTAGTGAATCATCGTGGGCTCCATGTTGGAGTACACGCGCGTGTGGGGGCTGAGCTCGGCAAGTCGTCGCAGGAACACGAAGTTCTCCGCCTGCAGCGTACCGAACACCTCGCGAACCTCGAAGCCATAGCGAACGAGAGCGACGGCCAGCTCGAAGGGATCACCGTTCAAACACTCCCCCACCGCAAACGCCGCGTGCGGCACCTCGGCGCGAAACGCCTCGATTGCGGCCTCGGCGGCCTCGTAGTCGGCCGCGTCGTCGAACGTCGCGCCAAGGGCCTGGCCCAACGCACGATACTGCGAGCGGATGCGGTCCAACTGATGCAGGCGCACCAGTTCAATGCTCGGAATGCCAAGCCGCTCGGCGAGGTCGGCCGCCGCAAAGCGCGCTTCGGGGTGAAGCACGAGGTTGAAGTTCGCCTCGGCCATGTGTTGGAAGTCGTCGAAGTCTGCACACCGCGAGACCTCGCGCACCGCCCGCACGCCCAAGTCGCGCAGATAGCAATACAGCTCGCAGTCGTCCACCAGCGGCGCAAAGAATCCCAGGATGTTGACGGACGTCGCCCTCTTGGGCCGCGCCTCGAGCAGGGAATACAAGCTTTGACGCACGTGCACCATGGGCGGACGCCGTCCCTCGCGCGTAAGGGCATACATGTAGCACGGCCGCACGGGCAGCCCCACACGCTCCTCGGCGCGACGACACACGCGTTCCATATCGGTACCAAGCAAGGCGTCCACACAGGTAATGCATATCATAACGACCGACGGCGGCGTGGCCAGACTTGCCACAACGTCCTCCACCGCCTGCGGAATCTTGCGCAAATGGCGTCCCGTTACGATATCCGTCTCGTCCATGTTGAGATAAAAGAACCTATCGCGATACGCCGGTATGTCGCTCACCAGCTTGGTGTTGCGCCCGCAGCAGCCCGGCGCCACGAGCAGCATCACAGAACCCGGAATCGCGAGTCCGGCCCGTTTGACGCCAAAGCCCTCCGCGCCGGGCGAGTTAAAGGCCAACGTGGCAGGTGAGCTGTAGATGAGATGTCGGTTCGAGACAAGCTCGTCGGGCAGGTCGTCGATTCCGCGTGCCGCGAGTTCTGCGGCGGTGAAGCCTGAGGCAACGCGGCGGCCGTCGGCGCGGCTCGCGGCGCGGCATTCGGCGGGCACGTGCCCGGCGGAACCCTTTGCCCCGGATGTTGGCTCCTCGGAAGGTCTTATCTCGAGCGCACGCTCGTCGTTGGGCGCGAACTCGCCGGGAGCCTGCGCCCCGGCAAACTCAATCGTTGTATTGGCCATGCTACACCTCGCCCGAGACAAGGCGCTTGGCAAGGTCGATGAAGCACTGGCTCACCGGCAGCTCGGCGTCGCCCTCGACTGCGGTTTTGCCCTCATCCTCGTAGCGCGTGATGTCGTCCGAACGGGGAATGCGCGCCACAATGGGCAGGTCATTCTGGGCTGCGAACGCCTCGACACGCGCATCCTCGTCGGGCACGTTACGATGGTTGAGGATGATGCCCGCCACGCGCGCATATCCCCGGTCCTCGAAGTTCGCAACCGCCGTGTTGATGTTGTTCGCCGCGTAAAGGGCCATCTTTTCGCCGGAGGTCACGATGAGGACCTTCTCGGCATATCCCTCTCGTATGGGCGCGGCAAACCCGCCGCACACCACGTCGCCGAGCACGTCGTAGAGCACCACGTCGGGCTTCCACGTCTCAAAGAGGCGCAAATCCTCAAGCAGGTTGAACGTGGCGATGATGCCACGCCCAGCGCAGCCCAGTCCCGGCGTCGGCCCGCCCGTCTCGATGCACAGCACGCCGCCGAATCCCTCGCGCGCGATATCGGACAGGCTCGGGTCGTCGTCATTCTCGCGCATGTAGTTCATGACGGGCAGCAGCGGCTCGCCGCCTAGCAGGTTGATGGTGGAGTCGGCCTTGGGATCGCAGCCGATCTGAATGACGCGCTTGCCCAACGTGGCGAACGCCGCCGCCAGATTGCTCGTCATGGTTGACTTGCCAATGCCGCCCTTGCCGTAAATGGCTATTTTAAGCATGTTTCTCCCGCCTCTTGGTGCTCGGACCGAACCTCGCCGTCAGATAGCACGGTTCATTGTACTACGGAACTTGGAAGAGACAAAGCGCTGCGTTTTGCTTCAAAGCACTCGCAAAGAACTCGCCATAAACGACCTCCTACGAATCGAGGCCGCCTTAAAGGCGGCCTCTTTTACCACTCCCACTCACAGCTGGGAACACTGCTCATGAACTCATTTCACTTGAGGCCAGCGGGCCGTTCCCGCGGTCGCCTTGTCCCAGCTACTTCGCCGTGGCTGCCTTCACAGCGCTCCACGAGCTGTAGTACGTCTTGTCGCCAACCTTCTTGTAGGTGCGGACGCGCACGTAGTACTTCTTCTTCGACGTGAGGCTGCCGATCTTCTTGCTGGTGGTCTTGGTGTTGCTTATCGTTGCCGTCTTCGCGCCGCTCTTGAAGTCCTTGCGCAGGCACCACTGCACCTGATAACCGGTCGTCTGCGTCGCCTGCTTGGCCCAAGTAACCGTAATGGCCTTCTTGGCGGGCGTCAGCTTCGATACGCCGCTTCCCTTGGGAACGATGGTAAACGTGAGCTTCTTGGTGCCTCCGTACTTGCCTTTGCCCTTTATGGTCGCCGTCGCCGTACCGACCTTCACATTGTTCGACCACGTAACGGTATAGTCGGTTCCGTACTTGAGGATGCGCTGATTCCTTCCTCCGTTTGTATATGTTTCGCTGTAGTGCCACTGTGCATCGTGCTGCACAAACGGAATGGGCTTCTTTTCCTTGCCCGAGTACACGTACTTGCTTCCAACCGATTGCGCGTGCCAACCTTCAACATTGTCGTATACCGGCTTGTAGGCAATGTCCGTCTTGGCGTAGGCGACCGAGGGGATGATCTTGAAGGATATGTTCTTTTGGAACTGATAATATCCCTTGCCGACTATTGCCAGCGTGGCGTTCCCGCCGTTTCCGCAATTAGTAAAATAATTATAGAAGTATTTGATCGTGTAGTGCGTCCCCTCCTTGAGGACCGTTGAACCGATCTTTACGCTCGTCGGCTTCGGCTTGGTGTAGGTGCCAGCCTGCAGAATCTGCTTTGGCACGCCGCTCACCGAAATGTATTTAGCATCCTTGCAGTAGATGGGGAACGTAAACGATTTTGTGCCGGTGTAGCACCCCTTGCCCGTTACGGTAACGGTTGCCTTGCCGGGAAGCACGTTGTTCTTATAAGAGACCGTGAAGTCCTTTCCCTCCGCAAGGCGCTGGCTGGGATCATAGCCTTCGCCATCGGGATACGCAAGGTATGCATTGACTGGCTTCGCTTTCCATGCCTTGCCCGAGTACTGCGCTTCGTAGTATCGCGCTTCCTGCCCGCTGCTGTTTAGAGATCCGTCCGCGTATTTCTCCGCCACCACCACGACCTTTGACATGCCGCACGTGATGCGATACTTCTTCGTGAGCTTCATATTTCCGTAGTATTCGGAAAACGCAATCTCTACGGTCGCCTCGCCAGGATAAAAATTGTTATCGCACGAATACCAGTAATCCGTACCGTTCTTGAGCGTCTTTTGACCGCTTGCCGTACGAAGCTTCACAACGGGCGTAGTGTCGACCGGCCAGTGGAGCTCTCCGTAGTTTACATCCGGCGCCGTAACGGTTATGAATGACGCGTCTCGGCAAACAATGCTGAAGGTTTGCTGCGCAGTGCCCCTAAAAGCGCCCTTGCCCGTAACGAGCACGGTTGCCAAACCGGGAAGCACGTTGTTTTCGTACGCAACCGTGTAGTCCTTGCCCTCCGTTAGCGTTATAGGACCAAGCCTAGCGTCCCACCTCACGTTAACCTTTGGCTTGATCGCCGAACCGGTATAGTCGTAGGACCCCTCACCATCGAGGCCGATATAATACATGCCCATGTTGCTGATATCGGCATAGGCCTCGGAAGGCTCAATCGTAAGCGTGGCGGACGCGTATGTAACCGCGTAATTACCCTGGTTCGCTTCGCCCACAGGCGTTATGGCATATGTTCCGGGCAATTCTCCCGCCTCACGGGAGATGTCGTATACGATTACGTCCTCGCCGATAACACCATCCACCGACGCCTCAAACGCAGGATCCCAATCGCCCATCGCCTTTGTCGCATTCTGCGCGGTGACGGTTACGGACTTGGCATCGATGACAAACGAGCCTTGCGCCGTGCCAGTATATGCACCTTTGCCCGTTATCGTGACCTGCGCGGTTCCAGCATTAACGTTGTTCGTCGCCTCGAAGTCGTAGTCTGCCGCAGGGTCGAGCGCAGCGCCGCTCAGGGTAACGCGCACCTCATCTTCGGCGGGCGCTATGGGGGTTCCGCTGTAGACGTAGGAACCGGAAATCTCCACCACGGCTTCCGAGATGTCGAGCGGGTCGGGATCGGGGTTCTCGTCGAGATCGGAGTTCTCGAGGCCATCAGGACCATTGGACTCTCCCGAGGCATCATCGCTTCGGTTCGGCAACCCCGGAGCGCCATCGTCTTGCGCCGAATCATCCCTGCCCTGCTCGTTCGCCTTCGCGGAGCCTTCTGTGCCAATCTTGGACACCTCGGTATTTGCGCTTTCGGTCGCATCTCCCAAAGCGTGAGCTCGATACACGCCGAACGTCATCGCCAGCATCATCGAGAGTAGTAGCGTGAGTACAGGTCTTCCCCTCTTCAACATGTTTATCACCTTCTCCTGAATGGCTATAACCAAATTGTAACATAACTTAAAGGTTGCGCAGGACGCGAAGAGAGACGGAGATGGGTCGTACGAACGAACACGCGCGCGTCTCCGCCCGGGACTTCCGTGGACGGATTGTTTGAGAGCAGCGGTATTTAGTCGTCTGAAAGTGGCCACTAACGCTTAAAGTATATCAAGTAATGTTTCAGCTTTATATCAGCTAGAGGCCAATCCGGTCTCGAATCGACGAGCGACAGGCAGACGGACGTACCGAGGGGCCACCCGCCACGGCAAAACAGCGTCGTTCGTCGCATCTCGGCGCCGCGGAGGACACATGTAGCGCTTCGTATGTACGTCCTAAGGAAAGAGACGCTTTTACATGTGTGTGACGCACGAAGCGAAACGGAATGAAGCCCCTGACGACGTGAAGGGTCTCCGTAACCGCGCGCATACACACGCACATGACGGCCTTAGTCGATGTGAAAAGCCTCCGTCCTCGTGCACACGTCCCCGCGCGCACGAGCTGCTCGTTACGCCATGTGACTGCCCAGCTTCAGCGTCGGAACACGAGAGTGCGGGGTGCCGACCCCGGAGACAAAAGCGCCCCCATCGGACGCAACCGCAAGCGCGGCACGTACGATGGGGGCTAAGCGGGAAGAACCTCAGAAAAGAAAGGGTTATTACCTCTTTTGGAATGCCGTGCTAACCCTGCCTTGACTCGCACCCTTAAGGGTGGATGCCGGAGCCTTACCACCCTTGGGGACAAGGACGATCTGGATGGCCTCGAGCCGGTAGCTGTAGCCCTCGGTGCCGGCGGGGGCGCCGTTCTTGGCCCAACCCATCCAGCCGAATTGCTGCGCGTGGACGCGGTAATACACGTCATATTTCTTCTTCATGTTGCCGGTGAGTTCGATGCGAATGGCCTCCAGTCGCCTGGACTTCCCCACCGTACCGGACACCTTACCGTTGTACTTCCAGCTCTTCTCCCAGCCGATGCCCTGAATATGGGTCTTGTAGCGAATTCCGCCGGAGACGGGGAAGCCCTTGCCGAGCTTGAGATAAATGCCCTCCAGCCTCTTTGACTCGCCAACGGTACCGGACTGGTCGCCGTTCTTCTTCCACTCGGTTTCCCAGCCGTATGTCTGACGATGGACTTTGCAATTCGCCGTTGGAGCCACAATCTTGAACGGGACTGTCACGGAGCCAGCGTATTTGCCCTTACCGACGATGGCGACCTTTGCGTTCCCTGGCTTTACGTTGTTGGCGTACTTGAGGGTGTAGTCGGTGTTCAGCTTCAGCTTCTTGCCGCCGAGCTTGACCGTGGGCTTGGGCTTGATAGCCTTGCCCGTGTAGGGCTGTTTTGCGATTGGGGAGACCGATAACCCGGACACATCCATCTTCCAACGGAGGTCGTACAGACCTGAGTACATACGGGTAGGTTGTAATTTAATATAATATGTACCAGGCTTAACCTTTTGCTCAATATTATGGACGTTGGATTGACTACCGTATTCCGCAAATGGCCTACCAGATGCAATGAGCACCTTTTCGGCATCAAATATCTCGTAATTCATGTAGAACGTCATGCCTCCGTTGTCGATATATTTCTTCGTGTTAATCCAGAGGCGGAGGTTTCCGCTGTGCGGGACGGTAATCCTGTAGAAGTCGGTATCCGAGTCTACGTATCCCTCGCTCTTGCTATACGGAGATGTCATGGCCTTGATGGTTGCTCCCTGCTCTAAATACTGCGCGTCATCGAAGGTGGCGTTTGGCTCCCGCTCATCAAGAGTAACAGGTGAGAAATCTACCTTGAGGCGATACTTACCGGCGTAATGTCTCCATTCATCGAATACTTGTACGGCATACTTACCAGATGCCAGCCACCACTGATTCGACCTGGTCGCAGGCGAAGTTGACGACCCCTCGACGTAACGGCACACTCCAGCCAGATAAACCGATTCGTCCTCGTCGTAAAGCACGCATCCGGTATTTCCGATTTCCGTCTGGATAGTAATCTTGAGTAGGCCGGGCTTCGTGAGTCTAAAGGTCAACAAGTCCATCGTATCTTTCTCATGCATGTAGGATTGCCAACCACCGTTAAGGGTAATCGTACCCGTATTGCGCCCCGCCTGGGGCGCAAGCCCGGGCTTCTCGTTGAGAGTCTGCACGAGGGACTTGGCCGATGATGTTGCGGCACTGCGGCCCTTTGCCCCTGCAGCCTCGTCCGCGGATTCGCTCGCCTCAGGGCCGCCCCGCTTTTCAGTGTCCCCTTCGGAGTCCGTTTCCTCGGAGTTCGTTGCTTCGCCTGCCGAATCGATCTCCTCCGCGTTCTCGCTGGCATCCACCTGCTCGACGTCGGCGTTGCCCTCGTTGCCTTCGGCGTCATCTACGTCCGACTGACCTTCGTTGTCGTTGTCGACGCCAGCGCCATCCGCCTGCTGGTCGTCGCCGCCGCCAACATCGTCTCGAGCGTCGGCACCGTCCGCCTGCTGACCCTCCGCGGCATCGTCATCTTCGTCGGCCTGCCGATCGTCCTGCTGGGCCTCGGCCCGCGGCGCCTCACCGCCATCCGCGAGGGCCCACGGGGCCGCGTCGGGCGCCCTCTGCGCAAGCTCGTCGTCGGTGAGCATGAGCCAGGACGCGTCGGACGCGCCCTCTGCGGCGGCGGGGTCGACATGGCGCCACGCGCCGTCCACGTCCACCATGCACCACGTGCTCCCATTGGCGCCCGTCACCTCAACAGCCTTGAGGCCGGCCTCGGCCGCCGCGAGCGCGAACGCGCGGGACACGCCCGCAGACGTGGTAGCCTCACCGCGAAACGCCACGAGTGCCTCGGCATCGACGTCGCGCGCATCGACACCGTCAGCGGACGCGTCGCC
Organism: Atopobiaceae bacterium; assembly: GCA_017510785.1. Lineage (GTDB taxonomy): Bacteria > Actinomycetota > Coriobacteriia > Coriobacteriales > Atopobiaceae > RUG440. Next base: position 21,761 of record JAFWMH010000045.1, read on the forward strand.
CGCATCCGAGACGATCGGTGACGCGTCTGCGTACGCTTGCCCCGCGTCGGTCTCACCAGAATCGCCCGTCGACACGTCTACGGGGGTGTCCGCCGCGTCGCCGTCACCCGCATCCGCCACGGACACGCCCGCGAGGAGCGTGTAGAGCGAGGCGATCTTGTCTGCGGGCGGCTGGCCCTCGAGGCCCAACGCCGCCTCGCGCGCGGCCTGCGCGAGTTCGCCCGCCTGTTCGTACTGTGCCTGAACGACGGCGGCCTCCTCGTCCAGGAACCTACATACCGCACATTGTAGCAGCATGCCACCTTGCGCATCGTGCCAATCTTAAGGGACACTGCAAGCAAAATTTGCGTAAGCGCGATGGGCAATCGAGGAATCCGCCGATGCGAAACGCCTCCGTCCTCACACGCACGTGTCCCCGCACAAAAGCAGTAGCATAGAGCAATACGACACCCCACAAAGGAGGACGCATGAAGGTTCGCGGCGTGAATCTGGGCAACTGGCTGGTCTTGGAGAAGTGGATGGGCGTGTCCCCTCTCTCGTCGGCGCGAAGCGAAGACGACCGCGGACTTATCGACGAGATGAGTCCCACCCAGCTAATAAAAGCCCTGGACGAGCACCGCGTCACATACATAACCGAGCGTGACTTCGCGTGGATGGAGGCAGCGGGCGCCAATCTCGTGCGCATCCCCGTGCCGTACCACCTCTTCGGCTCGCCCCACCACACCTCGTGTGTCGAGTATTTGGACCAAGCCTTCGCCTGGGCCGAACGCCACCGCATCGCAGTACTTGTGGACCTGCACACCGTACCGCTTTCGCAAAACGGCTTCGACAACGGCGGCTATTTGGGCCTCTGCGCCTGGGCACGCGACCCAGCACGCATCGACTTCGTGGTGGACTTGCTCGAACGAATCGCCCGTCGCTATGCGGGGCATCCGGCACTTTGGGGTATCGAAGCACTTAACGAGCCGGCAACGAGGGCCGTGCTTTGGCAGAATCTCGTCCG
>JAFWMH010000046.1 GCA_017510785.1 Atopobiaceae bacterium
CGGCGGGGCGCCCGCCCGGCCCGGAGGCCCAAAGCATCTCGCCGCCAAACGCGAGCGCCATACGAAGGGTGCGGGCGTCCCGCCCGTGGTCGCGCACGCCGGCACCCTGCGTTGCCCCGTCCCGCCGCGAGCTCAACGTGATCGTTGCCGTGAATGGCGACGATCGCAGGCGCAGTCGCCACGCTGACAACGGCCGGAACTACGCGGTACCGGCACCTACCGAGTACCTCGGCAGCGCGCAAAGCGCGAAGACAAAAATGGCCGCGAGGAGACTCGGTTTTCGGTTCATATGCTCACGACCTTTCAAGGCAGGCTGTGTCCGTGGATCAAACATCTAATCCAACTCTCCTGGATCTGGATCTGGACCCACCTCTATATTTTTGAGGTAATAGTGACTCGAATCACTTACTATGACCGCATTACTATTTATCTCCGTATCGTTCCGATCGAACACTGCATGTAAATCGGACCCGCCTGATTCATAACGAACCCCCCCATCTGTTTCCCACCCTACATTTTCAAGTGGATGATTAGTGATTGCTTGCTGCCACGTTTCTCCCGGAACATACGTGATGCTGGCGCTCATTGATACTTGATTTATGCCCGCTATCGTCATTGTCACCAAAGTCTCCACCTTCGCCGTAAAGGTCACGGTGTCCTGATAGGCGCCAGCGGGCTTGGAGCTGTAATCATCTACGATGATGCCCATAGGCTTGGTCGCGCCGCCGTTAGCAGCCAACTCGTCCGCGGAAAACTCCCAGGAGGCGGGGGTCGCCGCGGCGCCATATGTGCCCTCGGCGGTGGCCAAGTTGTACCCAATCGCATTCTCGCCGCTCTTGAGCGCCCAGCCGTTCGTGGAGGCCGCCGTCACCGTGAGCCTCTTGTCGGACGCGAGCGACCCCTGCGCGCTGATGCCCGCCGTTGCGTTCCAGCCCGCCTTCGCGAGCTCGACCTTCGCGGGGATCTCCACCGTATAGGTGCTGCCGCCGGCATCCTCCTGCGCGAGCGCCGCACGCGCCGCGATCCCTGGCGCCGCCCCCAGCGCCACTGACGCGCCGAGCGTCAGGCCCAAGAGCCCACGAGACAAACTCCCACCGAACATCTGTGCCATTTCGGCCTCCTTTCCGACGCCGCATGCGCCGCCTCGTCGCGCCGCCGCCGCGGCGGCTCCGTATTTTCACCATAGCACGGCGCGCGCCCGCGCGGGCGCGCAAATCGGCGAAGGAGACGAGGCGCACCCCAAGGGGCGTAGCCATGCACGTAACATTACAGCTACACTATGATGCGGTTACAAAAAAATCCCTTGATGCACGCACGCCTACTCGCGCATGCACCAAGGGAGCGTTCCCAACTGCTATCGTTCGCCGAACTACATAAGGTCGGCCAGTTGCTCCTTGAGTCGCTCAATCGTACGCTGGAGCTCCTCGCGCTGCTCGCGTTTCTTGGCAATGACCTCGGCCGATGCCTTGGCGACGAAGCCGGGGTTCATCAACGTACGCGCTACGCCAACGAGCTGCTTTTCGGCCTTGGCAAACTCCTTTTGTAGGCGCTTAGCCTCGCTCGCCAGGTCAACAAGACCGCCAACCACCACGAAGATTTGCATGTCGCCATCGACGAGCGAAATCGATGCCTCGGGCTTCTCGACGTCAACGCCCACCACGAGCTTGCCCGCACGTCCCACGTTGCACACGAAGTTGCTCTGGCTACCGAGCGCACACGCGTCGGCGTCGTCGGTGCGCACGAACACGTCGAGAACCGTCTTCGGCGAGAGGCGATACCGCGCACGCGTGGAGCGCACGGCCGAAATAACGCGACGCGCCAGCTCGAAGTCGTGCTCGGCCTCGTCGTTAATGAACTCCGCAAGCGCGGACGGGTCGGGCCACGCCGCAACCATGAGGAACTGGGCGTCGTGCGCATCGAGACCACTCGCGGGCAGCGCATCCCACACGCGCTCAGTAACGAACGGCATCACGGGATGCAGCAGGCGCATGCTCACGTCGAGCACGTACACGAGGTTGCGCTGTACCTGCAGGCGCTCCTCGGGCGTACCATGGAGCAGGCGTCCCTTGCACAGCTCGATGTACCAGTCGCACACCTCGTTCCAGAAGAACGCCTGGATGGAGCGCGCGTACTCGCCAAAGCCATATCCCTCGAGCTGCTCCGTCGCCTCGGCGCACACGCGCGCCAAACGGCTCAGCATCCACTGGTCCTCAGGTGTCTCGGCCACGGGAGCGCCCGGCTCGTACCCCTCGAGGTTCATCTGCACGAAGCGGCTCGCGTTCCAAATCTTGGTAACGAACGCTCGGGCCTGTTCGGTGCGCGGAGAGTCGACGAGCTCATGCGTCTTCTTGTCGATGTTGGCGTCGAACTTCACGTCCTGGTTGCCCGTCACGAGCGTAAGCAAACCGAAGCGCATGGCGTCGGCACCGTACTTCGCCATAAGGTCCATGGGATCCACGCCGTTGCCCTTGGACTTGCTCATGCGGCTGCCGTCCTTGGCGAGAATCGTCGCATAAATGTACACGTCGTGGAACGGAACCTCGTCGCAAAAGTACAGCGAGCTCATTATCATGCGGGCAACCCACAGCGCAATGATGTCGCGCGCGGTAACGAGCACCTTGGTGGGATGGTGGCCTTCCATCTGCTCGGGATGGTCGGGCCAGCCCTGCGTGGCAAACGTCCACAGCTGCGACGAGAACCACGTGTCGAGCACGTCCTCGTCCTGGCGCACGGGCGCACCGCAATGCGGACACACGTCGACGTCCTCCATGAGGGCGTCCTCCCAGCCGCACTCATCGCAGGTGAACACGGGAATGCGATGGCCCCACCACAGCTGACGCGAAATACACCAGTCCTTGAGGTTATCCATCCACGTGAGGTACGTTTGCGTCCAGCGCTCGGGATGGAACTGCACCTCGCCCGAGGTAACGACCTCGGTGGCACGCTCCTTGAGCTTGTCTACCGCAACGAACCACTGCTCCGAGAGCCACGGCTCCAAAGTTGAGTCGCAGCGATAGCAGTGCATGACGGAGTGCTCGTGCTCGTCAATATCGCCCAAAAGGCCATGCTCCTCGAACCACTTCACAACGGCCACGCGGCACTCGTCGCGATTCATGCCGCTAAACTCGCCGTAGCCGTCCACGACCACCGCGTGCTCGTCAAAAATGTTGATTTGCGGCAGGTCGTGCGCCTGACCCATCGCGTAGTCGTTGGGGTCGTGCGCGGGCGTCACCTTTACGAAGCCCGTGCCAAAGCCGGCATCGACGTGCCAGTCGGAAAAGATGGGAATCTCGCGGTCCACGATGGGCAGAACAACCGTTTTGCCCACGAACTTGGCCTTCTCGGGATCCTCCGGACTCACCGCAATGCCCGTATCGCCCAGCATCGTTTCGGGACGCGTCGTCGCGACTTCGACGTACTCCACGCCATCCACCGGCTCTTTGAGCGGGTAGCGCAAATGCCACAGGTGGCCCTTCTCGTTTTGGTACTCGGCCTCGTCGTCGCTAATCGCCGTCGTACAGCTCGGGCACCAGTTAACGATGCGCTTGCCACGATAGATAAGCCCGTCATGATACCAGTCGCAAAACACCTTGCGCACGGCCTTGGCATACTCGTCGCTCATGGTGAACTTCTCGTCGTCGAAGTCGATGGAACACCCCATGCGCTTGATTTGCTCGACGATGATGCCGCCATACTCGCGGCGCCAGTCCTGGCACGCCTCCAAGAACTTCTCGCGCCCTATCTCCAGGCGAGAGATGCCCTCTTCCTTGAGTTTTTTATCCACCTTGGTTTGCGTCGCGATGCCCGCGTGGTCGGTACCCAAAATCCAGCGCGTGGACTTGCCACGCATGCGAGAAAAGCGAATGTAGGTATCTTGGATGGTATCGTCCATCGCATGACCCATGTGCAGAACGCCCGTTACATTTGGCGGCGGAATAACAACGGTGCAATCCTCGTTGCCCTCACTGCGCTGGTAGCACCCAGCTTCCATCCACTGCTCAACGAGCTCGGGCTCGCTCGTTTGCGGGTCGTACGTCTTTGGCATTTCTTCCACGTTGGACCGCCCTCTCCTAGAACTGCAATTGTTCTAGGATAGCACAAGAGACAAACGCAAGAACAGATGGAAAACAACGACAGGTACCTTGTCCCACTCGATGAGACAAGGTACCTGTCCTCGCGTTTCGAACTGCGCGTGATTTTATCCGATGCGATCTTCGATTTCGGCCATGAATACCGAAACCTCGGCGTCGGTGAGGTCGGAATTGGCAATGTCAACATCGCGCTGAGCATGCGAGAGCGCCTCGTCGGCACGACGGAAGGCTGCCGCAAGCTCTACGGCACGCTCCTCGGATGCCTGCAGGTCGCTACGCCCGCGCTCAATGCTCTCCTCGGCCTCGTCAATAAAAGACTTCGAGGCGGAATACAGCTTGCCCGCTTCCTCTGCGGCCGTGTAGGCCACGTCCACGCGCGCGGCGCATTCGTCTTCGCTGGCACGTGCCGCGTCGAGCCTCTCGCGGGCCACTTCCACCGCCGATACGGCTTCCGAGAGCGCATGCCTGCGCTCGTCAAGCGTGCTCGTGGCATCGAGGCTCGCCTGACCGCTGCGCACCGTCATGTCCTGCATCGCCTTAAGTCCGGCCTGAGCGTCCGCGTTCTCTCTCGTGGCTTGCTCCACGTTGTGCTCCGCCTCAACAAGACGCTCCCGTGCGACCTCGAGCTCGTCTCGGCAGCGCGCGACTACTTCGTTGGACTCCTTGCGGCGCTCGAAATCGCGGTCGGCAGCCTCGCGAGCCTCGCGTAGCTCGCGTTCGGCACGCGCGCGCTCGGCATTGAGGTCGTCAAGCGTGGTCGCAGCAGCATCGCACGAAATCCTTACGCGAATGGCCTCCACATCGGCATCGGCAAGCGTCGTGAGCGCCTGCGCGTTAACCGCCATGGCGGCTTTGCGTACCTCGCCTGCGGAGGTGTACTCCGCAACCGCCCTACTCGCCGCCTCCGTTAGCTCGCCGCTTTCGATGCTGGCATCGCGAGCCTGCTCCATGCGCGTCTCCGCACGATCGGCGGCAGCTATGGCCGACCTCAGGTTTTCCTGCGCCTTGTCGTACGCCTGCTTGGCCTCAGCAGCATCCTTTTCGGCCGCATCAAGCCGCTCGCGCTCCGTATCAAGTGCCTTTTGAGCCTCTTTGCCCTGCGCGACTATGTGGTCGAGCCGCTGCTCACGCACACGGATGGCGTGTACGAGCGGGTCGTCGTCGGTCGGAAGCTCCTCGGCCGCCTCGCGCGCCGCCTCCAAGCTGTTCTCGGCAGCAACGAGGTCGTCCTGCGCCTTCTTGAGCGCATTCTTGGCCTCGTCGAGGGCACGCTGAGCCTCCGTCGCACGCTGCACCTTGCGATCGAGGCTGGCACGCGAGGACGTCTCCTCCTCGCCGGCATCCTCCGCAAGCACCTGAGCCTCGGCGAGCAGCTGCTCGGCCTCGTCGCGAGCGGCCTCTGCGGCCTCAAGGGCAGTCTCGGCCGATTCGCGGGCGAGTCTGGCTCCCTGCAGCCCCTCCTGAGCGCTGGCAAGCTCGGCGCGTGCGCGTTTATCTGCTGCCTCATTCGGCAAAATCTCCTCACGCGTGTAGCGCAACTTAGCCTGTAGCGTTTCCAAGGAGGCACGTGCCTCTTGACGAGCCACGTCCGCAGCCTCGAGCTCCTCGCGAGCACGCTGCAGCGCCTCTTGTGCCTCGGTCCTCGCGGCGATCTTTTGCGCTACGACGGCACGCGCCGCCTCTTCCTTTTGCCGAGCTTCTTTAACCGTCATACCCATATTGCCCCCAAACCGAACGCCCGTCGTCGAGCTGACGTCGCGAGCACAATGTAATCGGTCTCTAAGGATACCATGATACGCACGCGATGTTGCCTAACGGGTTGGTAACTTATGGCAAAAAGGCAAGAACTGGCAGTAAGCATAAAAGCCGAGCATTACGCCCGGCTTTATGATAAGTGCCAAACAATTGCTGCGTACGTCCGGAGACAGGCATGAGCGCAGGGAACCAACAACAACCCCCCGGCTGCACCGTGCGTGACGTTAGCCTCGCTCGATGATGGGCGGCTCCTCGCCACGCACCGAAGCGGCAGTCACCACGACACGCTCCACGTCGTAGTCGCTCGGCAGGTCGAACATAACGTCTTGCAGCACGGACTCGCAAATCGAACGCAGGCCACGGGCGCCCGTCTCGCGCGTTATGGCAAGCTGCGCGATGGCACGCAGCGCCTCTTCCTCGAACTCGAGCGTAACGCCCTCGATTTGGAACATGCGCTTGTACTGCTTAACGATGGCGTTGCGCGGCTTGGTAAGAATATCCACGAGGTCGTCCTCAGTGAGCTTTTGCGTGGCCGTAATAACCGGAATGCGGCCCACGAACTCGGGGATCATACCGAACTTTTGCAAGTCTTGCGGCATAACCGACGCCATGAGCATGTCGGTGGCCTCTTCCACCTTGCTGCCCAACTCGCCCGAAAAGCCCACGCCTCGCTTGCCGATGCGCTCGGCCACGATTTTGTCTAATCCCACGAACGCACCAGCGCAAATGAACAGGATGTTGTTCGTGTTGATGTGGATAAGCTCCTGCTGGGGATGCTTGCGCCCTCCCTGCGGCGGGACGCTCGCGTCGGTTCCCTCCAGTATTTTGAGAAGAGCCTGCTGCACGCCTTCGCCACTCACGTCGCGCGTAATGGAGAGGTTCTCGGCCTTGCGAGCGATTTTATCGATTTCGTCCACGTACACGATGCCGATTTCCGCCCTCTCCACGTCGCCATCGGCGGCATTGATGAGCTTGAGCAGAATGTTCTCGGCATCCTCGCCCACGTAGCCTGCCTCCGTGAGCGTCGTTGCGTCGGCAATGGCAAAGGGAACCTGCAAAAACCGCGCCAGAGTTTGCGCAAGGAGCGTTTTGCCTGTGCCGGTAGGCCCAAGGAGCAGCACGTTGCTCTTTGCGAGCTCGACGCCCTCCTCGTCCTCCATCACAGAATCGTCACCCGTAATCACACGACGGTAATGGTTGTAGACGGCAACACTCATCGCACGCTTCGCGCGTTCTTGCCCCATAACGTAGCGCGAGAGCTCGTCGTAAATCTCGTGCGGTGTAGGCAGGTCGGCAAGCAAAGAATCGCCGGCGAACGCAGGCGCCTCCTCCGCAATTTGAGCACTTGCATCGGCTTCGAGAATCATCTCGGCACAAGCACCCACGCACTCGTCACAAATGCAAATCCCGTTCGAGCCCTGGATGAGCTTGTTCACCTGGTTTCGCGGCTTGCCACAAAACGAGCAATGCATCGAATCGTTCGGCACCTTGCTACTCCTCATTCGACTGCTCGAAGCGCGAGCGGATCACACGGTCCACCAAGCCATACTCAAGCGCTGCGTTGGCACGCAGGTAATTGTCGCGCTCGGTATCGGCCTGAATCTTCTCGATGGGTTGCCCGGTTGCATCCGAGAGTATTTGGTTGAGGTGCTCGCGGATGTACTTCGTCTCGTCAGCCACGATTTGAATATCGGTTTGCTGGCCTTGCACGCCAGAGCTCGGCTGGTGGATAAGCACCATGGAGTTGGGCAGCGCAAGTCGCTTGCCCTTGGTTCCACACGCCAGAAGCACCGCCGCCATGGAGGCAGCCATGCCAACGCAAATGGTGGAGATTTCGGGCTTGATGAAGTTCATCGTGTCCAGAATCCCAAGGCCGGCGTATACCTCGCCGCCGGGCGAGTCGATGTAGAGCGAAATGTCCTTGTCGGGGTCTTGGCTCTCTAAATGAAGGAGCTGTGCGATTACGAGGTTTGCGCTCTCGCGCGTGATGGGCTCGCCCAAGAACACAATGCGATCGTTGAGCAAGCGCGAGTAGATGTCGTAGCTACGCTCTCCGCGGGGCGTTTGCTCCACGACGTAGGGGATGAGCGGGATGTTGGTGGGGTTGTTCATGGACTCCCTTTCTTACCGACTTGCACTCTATACATAGCACAAGGGGACATACCTCACAGCGGCAAGCACAACGTGCTCGGGCATGCGCGAGGTAGGTCCCCCTTGTGCCGCTATTACTACCTGTTACTCGTTATCGTCGGCTTCCTCCGCGCTGCGGGCAATCTCGTCCACAACGGTAACCTCGGCGTTCTCCACCAGCCAGTTAACGGCCTTCGTACGACGGATGGACTCACGCACCGCAGGCATACGACCCTCGGAGTAGAACTCCTTCATCGCAGCATCCACGTCGGGCACGCCGGCCTTCTCGAACTCTTCCCTCAAATCCTCGTCCGTCGCCTCAAAACCGAGGTGATCGGCCAAGGCGTCGAGTGCCAAGGACTGACGCGCGCGCTCGTCGGCCTGCTCGCGCAAACCCTTTACGAAGTCGTCGGACGTGCTGCCGTTGGCCTTGAGGTATGCGTCGAGCGACATGCCCTGGCCCTGAAGCTGCGTAAGGAACTGGTTGGCAAGCTCCTGGAAAACCTGCTCGCCATATGCCTCGGGAACCTCCTCGAGCGTGAGGTGCGCGCCTATGGCCTCAACGACGCGGTCCTCCTTGAGACGAGGCAGGCTACGGGACTTGTCTTCCTCAATCTCTTCCTTCACTGCATCGCGCAGCTCGGCGATGGTCTCGAAGCCAAAATCGTCCTGCACGTTTTCCTCGGTGAGCTCAGGCGTTACAGTCTGACGAATGGCGTTAACCTTCACCTTGGCGGCAAAGAGAATTTCCGGCGTTTCGCCATCTTCCTTGGGAACACCGTCGATGGTCCAACGGACTTCCTTCTCCTCGCCCTTCTTCATGCCGAGCAGCGCCTGACGCCACTCCTCGTGCAGGCTGAGGTCGCTCAAGGAGAACATGCGGTTCTCGCCCTCATACTCGCGAAGGTTGTTGATGCTCTCCACATCGGCAAGAATTATATCGGCTTCCTCGGCCCCACGATCCTCTTCCACGTCCTCAAACGTCGTACGATACGAAAGGAGCATGTCGAGCTGACGATCAATCTCGGCCTCGGTGGCCTCTTCGGGCGGCATCTCGATGGCAGGTGCGTCGTAGGAGTCGAGCTCTACGTCGGGACGCACGGCAATCTTCGCCTCGATGGTGTAATCGCTCTTTTCCTGAGCGAGGTCGGGGTTCTCGCCGTAATCGATTTGGCCAAGCGGAACAATATCGAGCTGCTCGAGCATGAGAGGCTCCGCCTCGACGAGCAAGCTATTGGTAGCGTCGGCAAGTACGGCCTCGCGTCCCACGATGCCATCGATGACGGGACGAGGTGCACGCCCACGACGGAAGCCCTGGAAGGCATACTTGCGAGCAATCTCGCGATACGTCTTCTTAATGGCCGCATCGACGTCCTTCTTGGCAATGGTAAGCGTTGCTATAAGCTGCCCGCTTTCGGGCTTCTCGGTGTTGACGGTAATATTCAACGTTCCTCCAGTATCTCGTGCTCATGATTAGCGGCTTGCGCCAAGCTTGCGTTGGTGCGGGCGAAAGGACTCGAACCTTCACGGGGTCTCCCCCACTGGAACCTAAATCCAGCGCGTCTGCCAGTTTCGCCACGCCCGCGTTTACGCACAGCGCACCAGTTTACCAGATGGCGCGCAACAAAAGACACTATACCCTATTTCGCCGCAACTAATACACGCCTTCCAACTTTTTTGCAAATCTATTCTACGGGAACGCGGCACGTGGTGGCGTGTTGCGGCGGGGCCGGCGGGTTGCGGCGCAACAGGCACCGACATGCTGCCTGTGTCGTGGCTCCCCCGGACAGGCCGCAACCTGTGTGCCAGCAGGCCCACTTAGCGCGGGTTTCGCGTCCTAAACGGCCCCGCCGGTACATAACGTGTAACGTGTACCCACGGGCCCACTTAGGCAGGGTTTCGCGGGCTAAACGGCCCCTGTGGCACACAACGTCGTAACGTGTACCCAGGGGGCCACTTAGCCCGGCTTTCGTCCGCTAAACGGCCCCCACAGTACACAACCTTGCCAACGTGTACCCTGCGTAACGCGCGCACTACCCCTTTTTCGCGAACGCAATATTCGTGTTGCTCGTGGCACCCTTGTACGTTGCCGGCGGAGCCGCCGAGCCCTTGGGGAGAATGACGATTTGAATAGCCTCAAGGCGATACGAATAGCCCGCAGTTCCCGAGTTGGCGCCGTTCTTCGCCCAGCCCATCCAACCGAACTTTTGCGCGTGGACCCTATAGAACACGTCGTAGTGCTTTGCCATGTTATCCGTCAGGCGAATTTGGATGGCTTCCAGGCGCTTCGACTGGCCAGACGTGCCCGACATCTCGCCATCCTTTTTCCATCCCACTTCCCATCCATAGGTTTGGATGTGCGTACGGTACTCGATGGAACCCTTGAGCGGCTTGGTGTTGAGACGCACCTTAATGCCCTCCAGTCGTTTGGATTGGCCCGTGGTGCCCGATTGATCCCCGTTGGCCTTCGACCAGTCCATCTCCCAACCATACGTTTGCCGGTGCACGAAGTACTGCACGCTCGGGGCAACTATTTTAAACGTGCACTTCTTGATCCCCTTGTAGTTGCCCTTGCCGGCTATGGTGACCGTCGCGGTACCCGCTTTGGTGTTGTTCGCATACGTGAGTTTGTAGTCCTGGTCGAGCTTGAGGGTTCGCTTTCCAACCTTCACGGTGGGCTTAGGCTTAACCTGTTTACCGGTGTAGCAATACGTACCAAGTCCCGAAACGCTCGCGTTCGCAACACTTGCAGCCACGACCTTGAACGTCGTGGATCGCGTTCCCGTAAACAACCCCTTGCCCGTGAACGTGGCGGTTGCGGTACCCACGTTAACGTTATTCTTGTAACTTACGGTGTAGTCTTTGTCCTTCGTAAGCGTCACACCCTTGCGTTTTACCACCGGCTGAGGGTCGACGGCGGAACCGGTGTACACCCGGCTTGCGTAGAGGTTAATATCCGTGTTCGCCATGGGAATTGGATCCACGGCAATCGACGCCGACGCCTGCAGCTTTCCAGCCACTGCCTTGATGGTTGTTTTTCCCAATGCCTTCGCCTGCACGACCCCCGCAGACGTCACGCTCGCTACCTTCGCCGCACTCGAGCTCCAAGTGAAGCTCTTTGCATCCGGCTTGAACGAATCCTTCGTCTTCGTGCACGTTACCGTAACGGTGGCGTTTTGGCTAGCATCCGCAAGCATGGAGCTCGATGCGTTGAGCTTCGCGGTGAACGAGCCGCTTTCGAGCGCCAGCTCCTGGCTGCCCGTTGCGTTTGCAGGCTTGGCGCAATCCTTTGCCGGACCATTCTTGCTGAACAATTGCACCCAGAAGAACCTATTGCCAACCTTCACAACCCCCACGCCAAGCCCCTTGCAGGCACTGTCCAAATTGTTCGCCTTCGAAGCATCATCCGCCATCCACAAGTTCACGCAGGCCTGCGCAGTAGATACGTCTGCCGCGAAGTTTTCGGCCTTTGCGGTAGGAGCCACAGAGAAACACCTCACGCCATTCGGCCTCGTGCTATCGAAGCGCGCCACAAGCTCGCCCGCGCGCGTCATGGCCGCCTCCATGAGCGCCGCGTCCATCGTAAGCGGCTGAAGGTTCTTCTTTGCGCGTTCTTTGTTCACGAGATTGAGCACGCTGAATGCCAAGTCGTAGTGCCGCGTACGCGTGATGCTCACCGTGCCCACCAAGGCTGGTGCGGTTATCGTAAACGTGCACGGTTTGGTTCCCGTATAGTTGCCCTTGCCCGTTACGGTGATCTTTGCCGTGCCAGGGTCTATATTGCTCGCATACGAAAGCGTGTAGTCGGTGTCCTTCTTAAGGGTCGTACCGCCGAGCGTCACGGCTGGCGTCGGCTTGATTGCCGTGCCCGTGTACGCTTGATTCGGGACCGCTGCCACGGTTGCGCCAGAGATGCTTGCCGGCATAATTTCAAATGTTGCGCTCGTCGTACCCGTACAGTTGCCCTTGCCGGTTACGGTAACAGTTGCTTTTCCGGCGTTTATGTTGTTCGTATACGCAAGCGTGTAATCGGTATTCTTGAGAGTGGTGGTGCCGAGCTTCACCACCGCAGACGGCTTTATCGCCGCACCAGTGTACGTTTTATTATCAACCGTTACCTTTGCGTCTTTGATGTTTGCCTTCACGATTTTGAACTGCAGCTTCTTCGTACCCGTATAGTTGCCCTTGCCGGTTACGGTGATGGTCGCGGTACCAACATTCGTGTTGTTCGCGTACGAGAGGTCATAGTCGGTGCCCTTGACGAGGGTCTTACCGCCAACAGTCACCGTCGGCGTGGGTGTAATGGCCTTGCCGGTATAGACATAGACTTTATTTGAGATCTGCGGAACGACCGCGCCTGCGATGCTTAGTGGCACAATCGTGAACCTTTTGCTTGTCGTGCCCTCATAGTTACCTTTTCCAGTCGCAGTTATGGTGGCGGTGCCAGCGTCCGTGTTGTTCGTGTACGAGAACGTGTAATCGGTACCCCTCTTGAGGGTTGTAGTCCCGAGCTTCACTTCGGGCGTCGGCTTTATCTCCTTACCCGTGTACGTTTGATTGTCAACGGTCGCTATGGTCGCCGTTTTAATGCTGATCTTCTTGGTCGTTCCATTTATGGGAATCTCGGGCAAATTCACATCACCATCGGCGGACTCTTGCGCCTCGGGCGCAAGATCCGTGGCCCCGGAAATGCCGACCACCGTAACTTCCTGCGACGCCTGCAGTTCCCCGGAGCTCACGGTGATAAAAGCCGTCCCCTCGGCATTGGCCCGCACCGAACCCGATGCCGCAACCCCGGCCACCTCAGCGTTACTCGTGTTCCACTCCACGCTCTCCGCTTCCGGCGCGAACGAGGATTCGGTCGCCTCGCACGAAATGGTGACGGTTGCGTCCTGACTCTCCCCAACGAACATGGAGTTTTCAACGTTGAGCGACGCGGCATATGCGCCACGCTCGAGATGCAGCACCTGGGTTCCCGTCGCGTTTTCGGGCTGGCTACAGCTTGCGTCCGGACCCGACTCGCCGAACAGCTGCACCCAATACAGGCTGCCGCCAACCTCCACGACGCCAACGCCAACGCCGCCAACGCTAGGGTCCATGATGTTCTTCGCATCGGCGCCCTGGGCAAGCCACGAGTCCACGCACTCCTGGGCAGATGCAAATCCGCGCGCGATGTTCTCGGCGCGTACGGCATTCTTGGCCGGCGTCTTGCCCTCGACCGACTCACCGTCCCCAGCCAGCGTGTCGCTTTCGGTCGCCGCGTCGCTTTCAGTCGCAGCGCCGCTCTCGGCTGCCACGCCGCTTTCGGCTACCACGTCGCTCTCGGCTGCCGCGCCGCTCTCTCCCGTCGCGTCGCTCTCTCCCGCCACGTCGCTCTGGCCCACTACGTCGCTCTCGGCTGTCGCGCCGCTCTGGTCCGCCGCGCCGTCCCCCGTCGTCGCGCCGTTCTCTTCCGCCGCGTCGTCCGAAGCCCCAGCTCCGTCCCACACGGACTCGTACGGCGTCCCGTCCGGCCTCGTGTGGTCGAAGCGCGCAACCACCTCGCCCGCGCGCGTCATGGCGCCTTCCATGAGCGCCTCGTCCATCGTAATTGCCGCAAGGCCCTCTTTCGCGCGCTCGGCGTTGACGTGCTCGAGAACCTCGAAGGCGAGGTCGTAGCGACGCGTGCGCGTTATGCTCACCTCGTCCACGGCGGCCTGCTCGGAGGCGTCGCCCGCATCGGTGTCGTCCGCATTCGCTTCCGCCTGCGGCACTTCTTCGCCCTCGCCTGCCGGAGTCTCGTTTGTGGCGCTGCCCCGCTCCGCCACCGCCGACCCTACGGCACCAGACTGCATCGCATCCGCATGTTCCGTCTCGCCGGCGTCCTCGACTCCGTTAGCGCCATCCGCAGCGTTTGTAGCCTCCCCCTCCGTTTGGGATTCGGACTCATCAACCGTCACTCGATTGGTCGCTTCGTCTTCCGTCGTCCCATCTTCCTTGACGGCATCAACCGACTTACTTACCTCCGCCGCGCCGCTTTCGGCCGACCCACCGTTTCCAGCCGACTCGAGCGCGTCCGTCGCATCCGCGACTTCCTCAGCCCCCTGAGGTATCGCCTCCGCCAACGCCTGCGCGGGAATGCCACTGGTCGCAAGCACTGCGGTAAGCGTCATCACGAGAACAAACCTAAATTCGCGCCGCATAGTATCCTCCCTTATGTATGGTCAGTATCTTTAACTGTACCACGCGAAGGCCATGATGCGCAAAAAAGGCCGGTGGCCCTACCCATACGGCAGGACCACCGACCAACAAGCACGAGACAAACCCGCACCTAATGCACCAAAGTGTTACTCCTTGGGATACTTCTCGCGGGCAACATAGCTCGTATGTAGCGCATGGTGCGCCTTGCCCTTGCCGAAGCCATCGGTGTACCACTCGTCATAGAGCTTGATGATGGCAGGGTTCTCGTGCGACATGCGCAGCTCCATGGAGGCATCCGCGTCGTAGAGCGCCTTGGCGCGCAGGGCCTTGACGTCCACCGTGTCGCGCACGTACTGCGGCTGAATAACCTGGCCGCCGCCGTTTACGCAGCCACCCGGGCAGCCCATGATCTCGATGAAGCCCCAGCCCTCGGGATTGCCAGCCGCGACCTTCTCCATAACCTCTGCGGCAGCACTAGCGCCAGAAGCAACGCACACCTTGAGGTCGGTGCCGGCCACGTTAACCGTAGCCTCCTTGATGCTCTCGGTTCCGCGCACTGCGGTGAGCTCGAGCGGCTCGGTAGCGCCGTTGAGCCATGCGTTGGCGGTACGAACGGCAGCTTCCATAACGCCACCGGTGGCACCGAAGATGACGGCAGCGCCGGTGTCCTCGGCCAGAGGATCGTCGAACTGCTCGTCGGGCAGCATCTCGAACTTGAGGCCGGCCTTCTTGATGAGGTAGCCAAGCTCGCGCGACGTAATCGAAATGTCGAGGTCGGGCATGCCGGGGCCGGCTGCGGACTGGTCGTCGCGACCGATTTCGAACTTCTTGGCGGTGCAGGGCATAACGGAAACGGAAACGATGTCCTTGGGATCGATGCCCATCTTCTCGGCATAGTACGTCTTGATGACGGCGCCCTGCATTTGCTGCGGGGACTTGCAGGTGGAAAGGTGCGGGAGAAGGCCAGGATAGTAGTACTCGCAGAACTTCACCCAACCGGGGCTGCAGGAGGTAACCATGGGCAGCACGCCGCCGTTCTTGATGCGCTCGACGAGCTCGTTAGCCTCCTCGACGATGGTGAGGTCGGCACCGAAGTCGGTGTCGAACACCTTGTCGAAGCCCAGGCGACGAAGTGCCGCAACCATCTTGCCCTCGACGTTCGTGCCGATGGGCATGCCAAAGGCCTCGCCAAGCTGCGCGCGAACGGACGGAGCGGTTTGCACGACCACGTGCTTCGTGGGATCGGCGATGGCCGCCAGGACCTTGTCGGTATCGTCCTTAACGGTAAGGGCGCCGGTCGGGCACACGACCGTGCACTGGCCGCAGGAGATGCAGGGCACGTCGCGCAGCAGGCGATTGAACGGCGAACCGATGTTGGTGTCGATGCCGCGGTCGTTCGCACCGATGACGCCTACGAACTGCTCGTTGCATGCGGCCACGCAGCGACGGCACAGGATGCACTTGTTGTTGTCGCGCACGAGATGCGGCACCGAGTAGTCGATTTCGTACTCAGGCTTGAAGCCCTCGAACGCATCCTCGTCCACGCCGTACTCCAAGCAGAGCTTTTGCAGCTCGCAGTCGGTGGAGCGGGGGCACGAGAGGCACTTCTTGTCGTGCGTGGAAAGCATGAGCTCCAAGGTGGTCTTGCGATACTGACGAACCTTCTCGGTGTTCGTTTGGATTTCCATGCCCTCGGCAACGGGATACACGCAGGCCGTCACAAGGCCCCTCGTGCCGGTTGCCTCGACGATGCAGATGCGGCAGGCGCCGATCTCGTTCTTTTCCTTCATGAAGCAGAGCGTCGGAATCTCGACGCCTGCCTTGCGAGCCGCCTCGAGAATCGTGGAGCCCGCCGGTACGCTTACGGCGATACCGTTAACTTTAACATTAACCATATTCATACCCACAAGGCTCCTTTTACTGCTTGCTGATAGCTTTGAACTTACAGTTGCTCATGCAGGCACCGCACTTGATGCACTTCTCCGGATTGATCTCGTACGACGCACGACGGTGCTTGGGTGCCACGTAATCCGTTTGCGAGATGCACTCCACCGGGCAGTTACGCGCGCACAGGCCGCAGCCGATGCACTTGTCTTTGTCGATGGTGAAGGTAAGGAGGTCCTTGCACACGCCAGCCGGGCACTTCTTTTCCTGCACGTGGGCGACGTACTCGTCGCGGAAGAACTTGAGCGTGGCCAAAACAGGGTTAGGCGCGGTTTGGCCCAGGCCGCACAGCGAGTTCGTCTTGATGTAGTTGCAGAGGTCCTCGATGCGGTCGATGTCTTCCATCGTCCCCTTGCCGGACGTGATCTTGTCGAGCAGCTCGAGGAGCCGCTTGGTGCCTACACGGCAGGGCGTGCACTTGCCGCAGGACTCGTCCACGGTGAACTCCAGGAAGAACTTCGCCATGTCCACCATGCAGCTGTCCTCATCCATTACGATGAGGCCGCCAGAGCCCATCATGCAGCCAATTGCGGTGAGGTTGTCGTAGTCGACCTCGGTTTCGATGAGGCTTGCCGGGATGCAGCCGCCCGAAGGACCGCCGGTTTGCGCGGCCTTGAACTTCTTGCCGTTGGGGATGCCGCCGCCGATTTCGTAAATGATGTGCTCGAGCGTCGTGCCCATGGGGATTTCCACGAGACCGGTGTGGTTGATCTTGCCGCCCAGCGCGAACACCTTGGTTCCCTTGGAGCGCTCGGTGCCCATGGAGGCAAACCACTCGGCGCCACGCAGGATGATTTGCGGGATGTTCGCGAACGTCTCGACGTTGTTCTCCACCGTGGGCTTGCCGAAGAGGCCCTTGACGGCCGGGAACGGCGGACGCGGACGAGGCTCGCCGCGGTTGCCCTCGATGGACGTCATGAGTGCCGTCTCCTCGCCGCACACGAAGGCGCCGGCGCCAAGCCTGATTTCGAGGTCGAAGTCGAAGCCGGAGTCGAAGATGTTCTCGCCAAGGAGACCGTACTCGCGAGCCTGCTCGATGGCGATGGTAAGCCTCTGGACGGCGATGGGATACTCGGCACGCACGTACACGTAGCCCTTGGAGCATCCGCAGGCATAGCCGCAAATGGCCATGGCCTCAATAATGCAGTGCGGGTCGCCCTCGAGGACGGAGCGGTCCATAAACGCGCCGGGGTCGCCCTCGTCGGCGTTGCACACCACGTACTTTTGGTCGGCCTTGTTCGGCGCGCAGAGGGCCCACTTGCGACCCGTGGGGAAGCCGCCGCCGCCACGGCCACGCAGGCCGGAGTCGGTAACGACCTGAATGACCTCTTCGGGAGTCATCTCGGTAAGCACCTTGCCGAGTGCGGCATAGCCGTCCATCGCGATGTACTCGTCGATGTCCTCGGGGTTAATTACGCCGCAGTTGCGCAGCACGACGCGGTTTTGCGTCTTGTAGAAGGTGGTGTCGGTAAGGGCGATGTTGCCGAACTCGTCGGCCTGTGCCTTGCCATGGTCGTCGTACACGAGGCGCTCGACGCGACGACCCTTGAGGAGGTGCTCCGATACGATCTCCTCGACGTCGTCTACCGTCACGCGGCTATAGAACGTGCCGTCGGGGTATACGATTACGACGGGGCCGAGCTCGCACAGGCCAAAGCAGCCGGTGCGCACGAGCTTGATTTCGCTCTGCAAATCATACTTCGCGAGCTTCGCCTCAAAAACGTCCTGGATCTTTTGGCTGCCCGAGGACGTACAACCGGTACCGCCACAGATAAGTACTTGTGAACGAATCACTCTATACCTCCAAACTTATGCCGAAACGGCGCCGATGGTGTAGTCGCCGACGACCTGCCCACCCTTAAGGTGCGTGTGAAGAACCTCTTCGGCCTTCTCGGGGGTCATCTTTACGTACGTGACCTTTTCCTTGCCCGCCTCAAAAACCTCGACGATCGGCTCGTACTGGCACAGGCCGATGCAACCGGTTTGCGTGACGCTTACCTTGCCCTCAAGGCCCTCCTTGTTAACGCCTTCAACAAGAGCGTTAAGAACAGGACGCGCGCCAGCGGCGATGCCACATGTAGCCATGCCCACGACCACGCGGATCCCCTCAAGCCCGTCGCGCAGGTTGACCTTGTCCTTCATCCTGTTCTTGATTGCTTGCAGTTCTGCCAAAGATTTCATACACATTCCTCTCCATTAAGTTTTATGCAAACTCATCGTATTGCTCGCGCAAGTACGCCCCAACCCACTCCAACACATCATAACTGTTCAGCGGTACATCTTCTAGCACCTCTCGCAATTCCCTTGTGTCCAACCTCACCACGTTGCCATCCTTCGTGTGCTGGAACAAGAAGTCAGTATCGGGATGGCCTTGTATTAGGGTTAGAATCGTGGAACTCACGTCGCCAATCGGCGTGAAGTCCAGGTGGTCCATGTTGAAGGTCGCCGTCACGTGCGTGCCGTGCTCCTCGGGATTCGCCTCTTCCGTAACCGAGGTAATCGTAAGCTCGCCCTCCGTTTGCTCGGCGGCAAGTTTGAGCAGCGGGATGCCCATCCCCACCTTGCGCGTTTCGCGCGTCGTGTAAAAGGGATCCGTCACGCTCCTCACGACGTCTTCGCTCATGCCGCACCCGTCGTCGATTATCTCCAACGTGAGCAGCGTATTCTCCTCGGTAAGAAGAATCTGCGTGAGCGTTGCGCCCGCCTTTACGGAGTTTTCGGCCACGTCCAGTATGTTGAGTGAAAGCTCTTTCATGCTTACCCCGAATCTAGCACGCTCTGAGGTCGTCAAACAGTTGCCTGCGCACCAGCTCCGGGCTAAACGGCTCGTCGTTTATTTCCATGGAGTCGTTTTCGCCACCCTCTCTAAGCTGATGCAGGTAGTGCGCATCCGAGCTAAACAGCAGCCGGATGTTTTGGAGCTCGTATTTGCTTACGTACTCGTCCTTGTTTTCGCGGTCGTGAAGCTCTGCCAAACGAAAGCCCACGTAGTGCGGGAAGTCGCCCAGGGTTTCAATCGCCCCGTTGGCGGAGCGGTCGATGTGTGCCGGGTAGCAAATCCCGTTGAACGCGCGGACGAGTTGCGGTGCCTCGTCCAGCGAAATCGTGGTTGCGTTTATCAGCAAGTCTTCCTCTCGACCTACGATGTTGTCCTCGTCGTCCAGTATGAGCTGCTCACCAAAAATCTTCTCGCGGTTCTTTATGCGAATGCGCCTCGAATCGACCTCGTCGTTAAACGCCAGTGCCTCGTCGAGCGTCTCGAACAGGCAAACTACGTGAATGTCCTCCGCCGTGGTGAGCTCCATTCCCGCGATGGGAACCACGCCATACCGCTTTGCAGCCGAGAAAAACGCCGGACAGTTCCTCGACGTGTTGTGATCGGTGAGCGCCATCATGCGCACGCCGTTGAGAAACGCCATGCCGGCAATGTTGTTCGGCGTCATGTCCGCATCCCCACAAGGGGAAAGGCAGGAGTGCACGTGGAAGTCGTAGTTAAACCTACTCATACCATGGACCTCAGGCTATGAGCCCAGATAGTTTGATCGCTGTTTCGTATGTCGGATCGTTGCTGCGGAGTATGTTGACGTCCTTCGCCTCGGCCGTGCTTACGAGCTCGTCCGACATGTCCACCCCTTCCGCCAAAATGACGCAGGAGGTATCGGCTAGGCTCGCGACCGCGATTACGTTGACGTTCGTCATAATGGTAATCCACGCGTTGTCCATTTGCGCACGGCCCATAACCCAGCTCAACAGGTCACCAATGTAGGCGCCGTCTATCTCTCGGTCGCCGTCGGGCAACGAGAGAGCCTCGAACCCGTGCTCAAGCAGGTCCTTTACCTTCAAGTCGCTCACCTCACTTCTCAAGAATCTTGCAATCTTCCAGCTTTGCGTGCCCCTTGACGATGTCCTCCGCCAGCGCTCGACAGCTCGGTGCGCCACAGGCGCCACAGTCGATGCCGGGCAGGCTGTTGTTCAGCCGCTGGATGTCGGCCATCATGCGCATGGACTCCGCCATGTTGGTGGAGAGCTGCGTGATGGGCTTGTACACCGGAAGGTCGTTGAACAGGTACATCTCGGGGATGTATTCGTCGTCGTCCGGCATGAGGAAGTTCCTCGAGACGGGCAGGTATCGCCTCAGGGAAAGAAGCCTGGTTTTTGCGATGTAGGGGTTTTGCACCGTAAGCACGCCGCCAACGCAGCCCGCCGTACATGCATCCAGCTCGATGAACTTTACCGGGGGGATGTTGCCGTTCTCCAGATGCTCCAGCACGTTGATGACGTTCTCGATGCCATCGGCCGCGAGGTACTCGTCGTTGAACAGTGCCGTTGCCTCTCCGCCCGAAGACGCCCAGCCGATGCCGATCATGCCAGACTCCGTTTGCGAGACAACCTCGTCCTCACGCGACATTTTGCTGATGAGGCTGAAGTACACGTCGCTCATGGAAATTACCACGTCGACCTTGCTCTCGTAGTCCGCGAAGCCGTTCTTCACGTAGCTGGCTTTTGCCGGACACGGCGAGATGAAGCATACGCCGATCTCGTCGTCGGAAAGCTCTGGATGCTTCTCCTTGGCCCGCTCACGGGCAAGGGTTGCCGCCACCTCCATGGGCGGGAGCATGTGCATTACATTCTCGTTCAGGGATGGAAAACGCAACGCGATGAGGCGCACGATAACTGGACATGCAGAGCTAATTACGGGCAGCTTGATGCCTTCCGTCTTGAGGTACTGCCGCGTGTACGCACTCACGAGCTCCGCGGCCTTCGAAACCTCGAACACCTCGTCGAACCCGATTTTTAGAAGCCCGTCCAAGACGTAGTCCACGTCGTCCAGGTTGTCGAACTGGCCATACAGTGACGGAGCCGGCAGGGCGATTTTGTAGCGGAAGCGCTCCATAGCCTCGAGCTTCTCGACCACTGCCTTCTTTGCCTTGTTGTCGCATATGCGAATGCACTCACCGCAGTCTATGCAGCGAGCATCATCAATATGTGCGTGCCCGTCCTTGATGCGAATCGCCTCGGTCGGACACCTTCTCAGGCAGTTCGTGCAGCCGGTACACCTCGTCACGTCCAGTCGCACGGAATGCTCGTATGTATTGCTCGTCATATCGTCCCCACCTGTTACAACGGGTTGCGTTCCATTAGGCCAGGTTCACACGCATGGTTATGGTAGTGCCTACCCCTAGTACCGTGTTTATCTCCATCGAGTCGGTATAGCGCTTCATGTTGGGCAAACCCATTCCTGCGCCAAAACCCAACGAGCGGATGCTATCCGTCGCAGTAGAGAAACCCTCTTGCATTGCCTGCTCGACGTTTGCGATTCCCGGTCCTTGGTCCTTTAGAATAATCTCGATGTATTCCTCGGTTACCATAACGTCGGCCGTTCCACCGTCCGCATGGATCACCATGTTGATTTCGCCCTCGTACATGGCGATGGAGACCCTTCGGATAATCGCGGGCGGAAGCCCCAGCTGACGCAGATTCCTCTTCACTTGCGTGGACGCCTGCCCCGCCGAAGTGAAATTGTCGCCGTCTACATCAAAATGAAAAACAAGGGCATCAGACATGGACGGCCTTCGTTCCTATGAGTCCGTTAACGTAGAGCGTGCCGCACGCGTCGTACATGCGTTTATCTGACGCCATCATTACGATTCCGTCGTCCTCCGCCATTTCCACCATGGCCGCGCTCGGCTTTTTGGAGCGCACGAACACGATGCACTTCATGTCCATCATCGCGGCCGTCCGGATTACCTGCGGATTCACAAGACCCGTAAGCAACACCGCCTGGTCCTTAACGTAGGCCAAAACATCGCTCATCATGTCGCTTCCGCATGCGGAATACACGTCGCTATCGAGACACTCCTCGCAACACAGGACATCGGCTTCCAAGAGGTCCCTAATCATCGAGATTTTCATATTCGTCGTCCTCTATACGTAGTAGATCTGTGACCTAGCGGCTAGTTGGCGTACTTGGCCAAGATGTCGTCCACGTCGTCGGGAACGAGACGGCCATATACCTCGTCGTTCACCGTGAGGACGGGAGCCAGGCCACACGCGCCGATGCAGCGACATGCCTCGAGCGAGAACTTCTCGTCGGCCGTGCACTCGCCAACGTCGATGCCGAGCTTCTCCTTGAGCCTGTCGAGCACGTCGCCCGAACCCTTAACGTAGCAGGCGGTACCCAGGCACACGGAAATGTTGTATTGACCCTTGGGCGAAAGCGCGAACTGCGCATAGAACGTCGCGACGCCGTACACCTTCTCCAGCGGCACGCCCATTCCCTCGGCGATCATTTCCTGCACCTCGATGGGCAGGTACCCGTAGATGTCCTGGGCCTTTTGCATCACGACCATCACGTTGCTCTTGTCGTGGCAATTCTCGGCGATAACAGCCTTGAGTTGCTCTTCCTGCTCAGGCGTCCCCTTGAACGGAAGCTTGCTAATCTTCTTTTGCATGAAATCGAATCCCCCCTTTTTTACACACCTATACAAACACGCAAACACCTAACCTCACGGGGTTGTTACAAAGCGCTTGCCTCCCTCCTACCTGCGACCGTACGCAAATTGATGCGCCTGACGCAGACACCTCTCGCGGGTTTGGCCACGCATCTTCGCTGCCGCGCCTTGTACCCCAAAGTAGAATGATACCAGAACTTTGCACGCTTCGACGTATGTGGCGTTTACGTGGACGCAATCGCGCGTTAACGTTGGCTCGCCGGGCGTGCCTCGGTCGCCTGACGCGGCGCACACTTCTGCGATAAACACTCCCCGGGAGCTTCTCTCACCCGTGCCATGTTGGCCTGGCACGCCGCAGTACACGGCGCAGCGGCGAGTACTGCCTCTTTGGCGAGGGTGCCATGTTGGCCTGGCACGCCGCAGTACACGGCGCAGCGGCGAGTACTTCCTCTTTGGCGAGGGTGCCATGTTGGCCTGGCACGCCGCAGTACACGGCCACGAGTCGCGAAGCCCACCGCATTGGTAGATACCGTGCCACCGCCCCGACTTACACAGCCACGGGCGTGCACATTTGTTTCGCCTACGTGCCGTCTGCGATGTTTGGCTGTACAATCGTGCCAATAGTTGTATTATGTAGTTTCATTTGACGGATAGCGCGTGGTGTTCCCGCGCATGTGAAAGGAAGTTGCATGGAGCCCGAAGAAAACGTCGTGCAGGACATCACTGCAAGCGAGTCCGTGGAGGATATCACGACCGACGCCGTCGAGGATGCAGTGGCCGAGGAGGTCGCCCCTGAGGCGAGCGCCGAGGAGGCAGTCGCAGAAGTTGCGGCACCCGAGGCGGAACCGGAGGCCAGCGAAGAAGCGGCACCCGCTGAGGACGCAGCCGCCGAGGACGCGACTACGGAGGCCGCAGAAGAGGCGCCCGCAGAGGAAGCCGCGCCTACCGAGGCCGCCGAGGAAGGGGTCGTCGTTGCAACCGACGACGTCGCGCCGGCACAATCCAAAATCGAGATTGCCCGCATCGCCAAGGAAGCCCTCATCGAGCGCGCCAAGGAGCTTGAGGATTCCGTGGACTGGCGCAAGGCCACCGATGCCCAGCGCGCACTCATGGAGGAGTGGCGAGCGGCTGGCTATGCTGGCAAGGAGCTCAACGACAAGTTGTGGGACGAGTTCCGCGCTGCGCGCGACAAGTTCTTCACGCGTCGCGACGAGCATTACACCGAGCTTCGCGCCGAACAGGCAAAGGTCGTCGAGGCCAAGAAGCAGATTATTGAGGAGGCCAAGCAGCTTACCTCCGAGGTGCAAAACTGGGTGAGGACCTCCGACGCCCTCAACGCCCTCATGGATCGTTGGAAGGCGGCAGGCAATGCCGGCCGCGACAACGAGCATGTGTTGTGGGAGGAGTTCAACGGCATTCGCCGCGACTTCCGCAACCGCCGCAAGGCCGACCTCGCCGACCGTCGCGCCAAGGAACGCGCATGTGCCGACGCCAAGCGTAAGATTGTGGAAGAGGCCAAGGCCATCGCCGAGGCCAAGGAGTACACGCGCGAGAACAGCGACCGCATGCGCGTTCTTAACGATGAGTACAAGGCAGCCGGTTACGCTGGCAAGCCCGCGAACGACACCCTGTGGCAGGAGTTCCGCACTGCTCAAAACGCCTATTGGGAGGGCAACTCCGCACATCGCGATCAGCAGCGCCGCGAGCGCACCGAGCGCCTTAACGAGGCCGTCGAGCGCAAGTCTGGGCAAATCGAGCACCTCAAGGACCAAAACGAGACGCTCACCACACGTCTCGAGTCCACGCTCAACCCCGAAAAGGTTGCCCAAATCAAGCGTTGGATTGCCGAGAACGAGCAGCGTCTCGGTGGCTTGCAGGACGACATCGACGAGATAAAGGCCAAGATTTAGCTCTTGTCTTTGAGTTCTTGTCGTTCGATTCTCGTTATTCGACGCCGAACGCTCGGAGGCACTCCGCGCGGAGCATTCCACAAGGAGGCGCTTTACATGGCGAACCTGTGTTGGCGAGCCTAGTTACAGATGGTTTGAGCTCGCGGGTCGCTGAGGATGTTTACCTTGGCGGCCCGCTGGTTTTTAGGAATGGGAGCTGGCCGTAACAATTGTTTAGTTTCGAAGTTTGATGATACGAGGAGGAGCATGGTGTTTGGTATTATCTCGGAAACGATTGCGGCATGGAGTCCTCTCGCCGTATTCCTGCGCATGTTGCTCGCAACGTTCACCGGCGCACTCATTGGTGCCGAGCGCGAAATTCACAACAAGGATGCAGGCATGAAGACGCACGTGCTCGTGTGCATTGGCTCTGCGATGTGCATGATCGTGAGCCAGTACATTCTTGAGGCCGGCATAGGATCGCTCGATATGAGTCGCATCGGCTCCTCCGTTGTGAGTGGTGTGGGCTTTTTGGGCGTTGGTACCATTATTGTTACTGGCACGCACGAAGTGCGCGGCCTTACCACGGCTGCTGGCTTGTGGGCCAGCGCCTGCATCGGACTTGCTGCGGGGATTGGTTACCTTGAAGGTACGCTCATCGCCCTGGCCTTTGTGCTATTCACCTTTGTTATCCTGCGACGCATCGACGCGCGCATGCACCTGGCGAATTACGAATTCGACCTTTACGTCGAACTCGAGACTAATCGCAGCGTAAAGCATCTTTTGCATCAGTTGCGCCGAATTGGCGCAAAGTATTCTCAGCTGCATGTAAGGAAGAGCGCCGCCGATGGCGATGGACCCCTCGTTACGATGCATGTGGAGCTGCAGCCAGCTGGCGACCTGATTCGAGCGGATGTTGTTTCGCAGGTCGAGGACCTTGATTACGTGTATTATGCCGAGGACTTTTAGGCTGTGTGCTGGCAGTGCCACTTAGGGCGGGTTTTGTCCGCTAAACGGCGCCGCCAGCACACAGGTTTAAACTTGTGTGCTGGGAGGCCCGCTTAGCGCAGGTTTCGCAGGCTAAACGGCCCTCCCGGTACACAACCTGCGTAACGTGTACACAGGGGGCCACTTAGGATCGGTCTCGCGGGCTAAACGGCCCCCAACGCAGCGCTCTACTAATGCCGGCCCGCGCGGCTTGTCGCGGAGCACGACCTACACCAGAATCGGCTGTCCAGATGTATGTTAGTTATCAAAACCGAGACTTCTCGTCGTACCCATGAATGCCACGAGCAATTCTCGAGTGTACATTCTGCCGTACCACCTTTGAACATATGGGCGTCTACCTGCGCTTTCTTTGATAAAATATTTTCGATGGTCGGCCAAATGTACGCTTTGGGTTGCTTTCAATGTGCATTCTGCCATATCACTTTTGCGCATATGGCCATGTACCTGCTCTTTTGCTCATCAAATGTTTTCATTGGGTGGCAGAATGTACACTTGGGTCAAGTGCCATGCTCGGGTGTCCCCACCGGGCCATGCTCGGGTGTCCCCACCGGGCCATGCTCGGGTGTCTCCCGTTGTGCCGGAATCGGTCCACCCTACCGCTTCGCTGATGGCTAACACCGCGGCTGTAAAGCACCTCGGAGAGCATATTCCCAGATTCGCGCAGTTAGTACGACTGAAGCCAAACGCCGTTCGCGCAGCACTTGCGCGGTCAGGATACACTATGAATCCCACATATATTACTATGTTGCAGAACAATTATTCCGCAGTGTCTCATGGCATCCTTATGCACGTTAGTCAACGCGTCTCCATGCCCTGCAGAGCACACAGCCACCACGCCAGCAGAGGCACAGCGTAGCGAGAAAGGAACCCTCATGAACGATGAGTCTCAGGAGATGGAATACGAGCTTGCGTTTTTGTCTGCCATGCGAGCATTCCGGGCGGCACGGGATTCGGGCGATGCCGAGGCCATCGCTCAGGCCGAAAAGACCCTCCAAGAGGTTGTGCGCGGCGAGCTCCAAGCGCAGAATACAGATTAGGACGGAGACGAAGGACAGGCAAAGGCCTAGTCCGCCGCGGATAACGAGGGCAAGGCAAAGGACGCAGACAAGGACAAGGACGCGTAATAATGATTGTGCAGCAAAACGCTTGGTATTGGCCGAACGGCGGCACTCGGATGCTGCACATTTATTTACCAGACTGGTATTACGATTCAGACGAACGTCTGCCGGTTACGTACTTCTTCGATGGACATAATTTATTTTACGACGAATACGCTACGTACGGTCGAAGCTGGCGTCTTAGACGATTCCTCGACAGGTGGGAAAAGCCCATGATCGTGGTGGGACTCGAATGTAGCCACGATGGCGATGATCGTTTGTTGGAGTATTGTCCGTATCGTCGTAGGGCGGGCGGGCGTCTCGTGGACGGGCTAGGCGAGCAAACCTTTCAGTGGATCGTGCACGACGTGAAGCCTTCCATCGACGCACAGTTTCGCACGTGGGCACACCGCGAGGCGACGGGCATCATTGGCTCCAACATGGGCGGACTCATGAGCCTTTATGGGGTCATTTGTCACAACGACGTGTTCGGGAAAGCAGGAGCACTTTCCACCGGGGTGCGATTTTATCGACGAGAGCTTATGCTCGACCTCACGACCTCGACGGTTTCTCCCGACACGCGCGTGTTTATGTCGTGGGGCGAGCATGAGGCCGGACGCATCTTTGGACCCGACGACACGGCCGAATCGCGCGCGATCCGCGAGGTTGGCGACGCATTCGCCGAGCGCGGAGCAGCGGTGATGACCCAATTCGTTTCCGGCGGGCGACATCGCGAGGCCGATTGGGAGCGTCAGGTTCCACGTTTGATGGACTTTTTGTGGCTAGACCGTCGGTGGTAGTCCGTCTAGCGCATGCCACTAGAAGAGTAGGAATGTCCGCTTTTTTTGGCACCCAACGTTGGCAATGGGTGCCAAGGGGACCCAAATAGCCGACCCTGTGCCTCTATCTGTACCCCTTTGGCACCCAACGCCGGAAATGGGTGCAGCAGGGACCCGAATAGCTTGCATTCCCGGCCTATCTGGCACCCATCGGCACCCAACGCCGGAAAAGGGTGCAGCAGGGACCCGAATAGCTTGCATTCCCGGC
>JAFWMH010000047.1 GCA_017510785.1 Atopobiaceae bacterium
GCGCGGCATGGGCTACGTCATAGAGGCGCCCGACGCTGCCGAGTGACGCCTCGTCACGAGGGTGCTCTTTTGGGCCCGCGTGCCGGGCCGACTTTGCTGTGCTTCGCGAGGCCCTCACTGGTAACCTATACTTTCACACTTGGGCGGCAATTTCCACACTTTGCTTCATGAGGCCGCGGCCTCACAGGCTCTGCCATGAAAGCCCTTTTCTACGTTGCACAACTTGGCATTTTCACGCTTACACAATATTACACCCGCCGAGCACCCCAAACAAAACCACTATACGCACGAAAGACGTGCCGCGAAACCCGTGCTAAGTAGATCCGCCGGCACACAGGTTTAACCCCGCGTGCCGAGGGTGCCACTTAGCGGACAAAACCTGCCCTAAACGGACCCGCCAGCACACAGGTTTGCCAAACGCGCCATCTGCCGCTCGGGTCGGCGTGCAAGACGGCCCAAACGACACCCATTACCAACAATGGGTGCCAAATGGGCCATTTGCCGCCCCGTACCCTTGTCAAGACGGCCCAAACGGCACCCATTGTTAGGGGTTTGGGTGCATCGTTCCAAAGGAGCGCCCACACGCAGCTCCACGGGAATGAGGCGGAGCCGCGTGAGACGGGCAGAGCCACGAGAGGCGGTCAGCCGCGTGAGACGGGCGGCGCGTAGGGACCGAGCGGAGCCGCGTGAGGCGAACGGACCCGATGAGGTTGCGGAAGGTCCAAAAGAAACAGGCCGCCGGGCGGAAGGAGTTCCCGGCGGTCTGTGCCCTGCTCATGGGCGGTTGCGCGTCTGGCCACACGCAACGTGGAAGGAAAGGACAACGTGTTCTCTTCGTCATCTGATTGGTGTTACGCGCGGGCGGCACACCCGTCTCGCATGCGGGACGAGTTCACAAATCGTCCACATATGGTCGACTTGGCAGCTACAATTAGTGCGGTGCCTTGCCCAGGCACGATCTCGGCACCGGCGGCTGACGAAACTGTCACGTGATCCCCCGGCCCTACAAACCTCGCGGAGACGCCAAAAACGGGGTCTTCCGCGAGGTTTGCCGGATTGGACGCGCCCCGAATCCGACAAAGCTCGCGAAAAGGCCGGAAACGGGCACGTGGACGAAGTTTGTAGGATTGGGCGCCATCGCCCTGCCTGCAGGGGGTGCCACACAGCAGACAAAGCCATGGCTAAGCAGGCTGCCAGCTTACAGATTTCAGTCCACGAGGCATCTTGAAAAGATTAGATTCCAAAAACGCACACTCACCAGCAGGTAGTTCCCGAGCTTTCTGCTAGAGTAATGTGGGACGTTTAGCACGTCGCCCGCAGCGTTCGCGTCGATGGAATCCACCGCGTCGCAAACTGCCGCAATAGCACGGTGAACTCACCCGCAGGGCACGGGCAAGCGCGGGCAAGGCATGGGCAAGGCACCCGCAGGGCACGGGCAAGCCCGGGCAAGGCGCGGGCAAGGCACGGCAGCCATCAAAACGCTGTAGGCAAATCGCAATCCACGAGAGGAGCCACAATGGAAGACAATAACAAAACCAGGCACGACGAAGTTGTTGCGCAACTTGCTGCACAACTTGCCGACTTAGCAGTTGAGGGCGAAAAGGCTATCAACGCATTCGCACAGGACATCGGCACATTTATGGAGCAAATCGAGCGCGAGTTCGAGAGTAGCTTCGAAAGCCGGACGCGCGGTACAACTCCTGGAACTAACGGCGCTCCGACCGAGTGCGAGGGCACGGCCAACGGCACAGCCGCACAACACGCCGAACCGACGACGTCAAATGCAGCCGACGCAAACGAATCTAAAGCGACCGAAGCCAAACCGGCCGATGACCAATCCGCGCCAACCTGTTCCGAGGCAACGACCGAGCCTGCGTCCACCGAGCCCGCAACCGTCGGACCCATCGCTTACTCCCCGCAATTCACGCCCGCGGCACAAGCCTTCCGCGACCGCATGCGCGTAGGCGCGGGCAGCGACCTCATGCTCACCGACCCCGAATTCGTTGAGCGCTTCGCCAATTTCGCCTTCGACGACGTCGTTACCGACGTAGACCTTCCCGATCGCACGCGTTTCATGTGCTGGCTTGCCACGCTTTTGGGTTGCTCGGGAATTGACGAGTTCCGCGCACTTCTGCCGGCAGCCCTTAACGTGGGTGTCGAGCCCGAAACCATCAAGGAAATCGTGTATCAGGGCGTCGCGTACCTGGGAATCGGACGCGTGTATCCGTTCCTCAAGGCAACCAACGACGCACTCGTAGCAGCGGGCATTACGCTGCCACTCAAAAACCAGGCCACGACGCTTCCCACCGAAGAAAGCCGTTACGAAGGTGGCGAACAGGCGCAAATGGCCTGCTTCGGTGAGCAAATGCGCGGTTACAAGGATCGCGGCGCTGCTGACTACCCCCACATCGCGCAGTGGCTCGTCAAGAACTGCTTCGGCGACTGGTACACCCGCGGCGGCCTCACCATTGCCGAGCGCGAAATGTGCACGTTCTGCTACATCGCCGCGCAAGGCGGCTGCGAGCCACAGCTCCTCGCCCACGCCACGGCCAACGTACAGTGCGGCAACGACCGCGACTTCCTCATAAAGGTGGTAAGCAACAACGTGCCCTTCATCGGATACCCCCGCTCTCTCAACGCAATGACCATCGTCGAGAAGGCCACAAGCGCCGAGTAGTACCTAGCACGACGAGCGTCCGCACGTACGAACCGCGTGCCCCGATTTGTCGCAGACAAAAGCGTCCCGCGGCAGGCGTCCCGCGGTGGACGTCCGGGAGGCAGGCGTCCGGGAGGCAGGCGTCCCGCAGCAAGAAACGGCCCGACCGAAGGAGTTCTTTCGGCCGGGCCGTTTCTTGTACGAACCTAGGAATTACAGAACTCGGAACGCGCTAGCCATTCGCAGGCGTTACCGAGACGAGCGACGCACTGGCGCCACTAGTTCCGGGCACATGCACAACCACCTGATAAGATCCAGTGTCGTCATGGCAGAGGAAGGTATAGTTCACACCGTCGTTCACGGCTTGGGTAGTGAGGGTCTGGTCGATTTGGTAGCTGGCGCCGGCCACATCCATGGCCTCGCTGAGCATGACGCTGGGATCTGCGGCATCGGAACCGCCGTTGCCCTTGTCGCCCGTCAATTGGGACTGGTCGCCCGACTGATCGGCTTGGTCAGACTGATCGCTCTGGTCGCCGCTCTGGTCGTCTTGACTGCTGGCTTGGCCATCCTGGCCATCGTTCTGGTCGTCCTGTTGCCCGTTGGTCTGATCGCCTGCCTGGCCATCGTTCTGGCCGTCGGCCTGATCGCCTGCCTGGTCGTCTTGGCCATCGTTCTGGCCGTCGCTTTGCCCGTTGGCCTGATCGCCTGCTTGGTCATCGGACTGGTTGCCTCGCTGCCCGTCAGCCGTATCCTCCTGGCCGTCTTGCTGCCCGGCAGTCCCGTCGTCGGCATCGCCAGACTGTTCGTCCGACTGGCCGCCCTTATCCGCCTGATCATCGTCAGACTTCGGCTGCGAATCATCACTGGGCGCAGCATCCTCCTTGAATACCGCCGTCACATGCGTCCCCTCGTCAACGAGCGCACCTGCCACCGGATCGGTATTATCAACAATCCAATCCGCCTGGCCATCGTCGTAGTCGAGAGCCAAACCCGCGGTCTGCATTACCACGTTAGCATCGCTGGCCGAAAGGCCACTCACGTCGGGCACCTCCACCTTCGAAGCAACATGTTCGAGCTTGAAGGTAACCACACTCCCCTGGTCGACCTCGGTGCCCGCCGGCGGATCTTGCGAAACCACGGTTCCGTTCTCCTCGCCCGACCAACGCTCGATGAGTCCGGCACTTTCGATGGCCTCAATCGCCTCGTCGCGCGTGTACGTCATGATATCGGGCACCTGCACCTTAACGGGCGCTGGAGGAGTCGGCGGCGTCGGCGGCGTCGGCTCCGGCTTCGTCCCGAGCGAAACAGTGAGCGTCACCACGGTATCCTTGGCAACCTTAGTGCCTGCAGGAATTGACTGGCCAATGACGTCGCCCTTTTCGACTGTGTCGCTGTAAGTCTCGCTACGCTCCGACTTCAAGCCAACATTCACGAGCTCGGCTTCGGCATCGTCGGCTGCCCAGCCGGCAACGTCGGGAACGGTAATCGAGCCGTCTTGGCGCGGACCCATGGATACCACTATGGTAATGGGCGTATCCTTTGCCACCTTAGTACCCGCACTGATGGACTGGCTCATCACGATGTCCTTCGCCACGTCGTCGCTATACTGGTTTGTTGTGCTCACAGACAAGCCCGCATTCTTCAGTGCGCTTGCAGCGTCACCCGAGTTCTTGCCAACAACATCAGGAACCTCAATATCTCCCGACGGCTTCTTGCCCATGGAAACGGTAAGCGAAACGACGGTTCCCTTCGCCACCTTAGTTCCGGCATCAATCGACTGCTTTATTACGCAGTCCTTGGCCACGGTGTCGCTGTAGGCCTTGCTCGTGTCCACGCCCAAGTATGCTTTGTGCAGCTGCTCCCGCGCGTCCTTAACCGGCTCGCCCGCCACATTGGGAACACTCGTAGAGTCGTTGGGCGGTGCGATGGCGATGGAGTACGAAACGTAGGTGTCCTGCTTAAGCGTTGTGCCCGCAGCAACAGACTGTTCGCACACCAAGCCAGGCTTTACCTTGTTGGAAACAACATCGGCACCCTGAACTGCGATGAGCCTGGCATCGGTGATAGCCTTCTCGGCATCCTCGCGCGTCTTGCCGGTAAGGTCGGGCATGGTGGTTTCGGGCGCGCTCTTGCGGCCCTTCGAGATTACAATGTTTACCTTGCTATCGACCTCCGCAAACGTTCCCGACGCGGGATCTTGCGAAATGACGCAGCCAGCATGAACCGTTTCGGAATACTCTTCCTTCTCCTTGCCCATGTCGAGCTTCGCGTTCGCAATGACCTTTTCCGCAGACTGTCGCTCGAGGCCGACTACATCCGGAACTGCAACCTTGTCGACGTCCGAAACGACCGTTTGCTGCGTAGCAGGTTGCTGGGGAACAGTAGTCGATTGCTTGGGTGATAATACCAGTGTGGCCGCAACGGCAACGGCGGCAACGCCTGCCGCGAGACCAACGAGCTTGGGCATACTCATGCTCACGGTACGACGCTCGGTGCCACGCCCTTCAGGCTCTTCCTGATTCTGCGCCATGATATGGCTCCTTTCTCTTACGTTGCCTACATATATAGATACGCATTATAGTGCTCCGCGTCTCACGTTACGTCGAACGTCTCGCAGAGAAGCACAAACATAAAAAAGCAAGGAGCCGCCGAAGCGACTCCTCGTCCATCTTGGTTATACACCCACTCAGCACTAGCTACGAGCAAGATTACCCTTCTTGAGGCAACGGGTGCAGACGTTCATCTTGCGCTTGCGCCCGTCCTGCACGATGGTAACGCGCTGAATGTTGGGACGGAACTTGCGGTTAACCGTGCGGAACGAGTGGGCGATGGAACGTCCGGCAACGGGATGTTTGCCGCAAATCTCACAGACCTTAGACATGACTCAACCTCCAATTCCTACAAAAGCTAGGAGAGTATACCACAACATGTTGCGCCCGCACCGAAATATACCATGTTTTCCAAAAGTACCATTCGCGGATATCCACTCGCGAGCGATGGGTGTCCACACCAAGTGTTGTCCTGTGCACTCAGCCGTCGAGGCCGAGCACGACCTTGACGCAGGCAAGGACATTTGCCATGGTATCGTCATCAATCTGACCGATAACCTCGGCGTTACCCTCGCGCTCGCGGACATCGAGGTCCATGGCACGCAGCGCTTCACACTGTACGAATCCGTATATCTCGTTGTCGTCGGCAATGCGCACGTGAAGCGGATAGCCGTTGTCTCGCGAGGTCACAGGTACAACAGTGGTCAAAGAACACATCCTGTTTACTTCCCAAGGACTCAAAACAACGGCGTAGTGCCTGCCGGCCGGTTCGTGCCGCCGAGAGGGGTCAAAGTTTAGAGAAACAATATCGCCCTGCTCGCAAATCATTTACGACCACGCCCCCTTCTCGCTGCCCACCATGTCATCGTTCGGCCAGGCAGACGAGCTGTCGAGCCGATTTCCATCATAGCCCGCAAACACGGAGTCGAACGTGACGGCCTTCGCAGGCTGAACGTGTCGATGCTTCTCTTTCACCGCAGACAACTCTATGTTGCCGCGTTCATTAACCATGAGGTTTACCTGATCTCCTGCCGCCAGATTGACGAGTCCAAGGATGGCCCGGGGGATTCGCACTGCCACAGAGTTGCCCCACATTGAAACAGTGGTTGTCATGACACCTCCTTAAGTAGATACGCTACGTATCTACATCATACCATACTACACAAAGGCACGGCATAGGAAATGGCAGTAGCGCACATTTTGACTGCAGCATCGTTGACCACATTGCTTCACTTGCATGTGATACCAATTGACGGCATTTAGGGAGCGAGGATGGCAAAACGCTGGGAGTGGCCCAAAGGAGCAGTCGCACGCAGTTCCGCAACAACGAGGACAGCAAGATCCGCCACCCTTCGGGCCA
>JAFWMH010000048.1 GCA_017510785.1 Atopobiaceae bacterium
CCGTACGCTGGCGAACGCTCAGCTCGACGCATGGGATACAAGCCTCGGCGGCTGTTACTGGAGCTATCGCGTGGACGACCCTAAGCGTCCCGAGTGGGACCTACGCACCTGCATCCGCGAGGGGTGGGTCGACTTGCGTCATGGGCTGTAATACCTCACGGAGGACAGGCCTCCGAGTGCACATCTCTCGCGTAGGGGATGTGCGAGGACACGTCCCCATGCACGTCCCCTATGCGAGAATCGCTTCGATCATCTGGTTCTTGAGGCGGTTTGCGACCTCGAGCTTCCAAGCGGGATAGCCAAACCCGGGGTCCTCGTACTCGAAGTCCTTGAGCGTCACGAGCTTGGCGCGCATGTCGCTCGTGAGCATGGCACGCGCGACGACCACAAAGTCGCCACCGATCTTTCGTCCTTGGTGCGAGAGGTACTCGTCCACGTCATCATGCTCCATGAGGTAGGGCAGCAGGGCCATATTCTGGTCGAAGAGCGGCGCCATACCCACCACCTCTCCCGTGTCGTTGCGCACGAGGAAACCGTAGTTGCCCGCATGGCGATCCACGTTGACGCACACAGCGTCCATCACGAGCATCTCGCGGAAAAGCTCGTCACCTCCATGGTCGGCCAGGAAGGATAGAACGTCGTAGACGTCGAAGCCACGATCGAACATGCGAACCGCAGGCACGAAACCGAGGTCCTCCGAGGTGAACAGCGGGCAGTCCGAAGCCAGCTTGCCGTGGTAGTTGCACAACGTGTATGGCACGTGGCTTATGGCTGCCGCCTTTAGGATGTCTGTGCAGAGCTTCTCGGAGTAGGGCTCGAAGGCGGCGTTCGCGTAACCCGACGAGCCGCGCTTGAGCAAGTGCGGTCCGTCCTCCTCTCGCACCCAGCACTTGTCGAACGATCCCGACGTGCCGAACTCAGGACTCGTGCTCGAGAACTGACGTCCGTACATGCCCACACCATCATTTGTCGAACAAAAGTTTGTAAAGCCGTGCTATAGTGTTTTTTGTCGAGACCGCAAAACGCCAGCGGGTTGCACTCCTCGCATCCCAAGCTCACATAGTGGGCGAAGGGTGGCGCCACAACCCTACCCATGGACGTTGTTCGCAAAACCATTGGGCTCAGTCAGGCGCAAATCGCTGAGCTGCATGGCAGGAGCGTGCCCGCTATATCCCGCTCCGTAGGCTATATCTTGTGCGACGGAGAGCGGCTGCGGTAGGTTACCGGGCGACCGCCCCTAGATTATGACGAACACGCTCACAGCATGGCGAGGTAGCGTGCGCGGTCGGCCTTGGGGACGTCGAGGAACTCGAGCGCCCTCTCGGCGTTGTATCCAAGCTTGTGCATGATGCTCGCGACGGCTCCCAGCGTGGCCGTGTCGCGGCCCTCCTCGCGGCCCTCCTCGCGGCCCTCCTCGCGGCCCTCCTCGCGGAAGAGCTCCATGGCCTCGGCCTCGTTGTACTCGGTAAGCAGCATGTCCCTCACCTCCGCCTTGTGCGCCTGCAGGTACGACCGTATGAGGAAATCCTCCGGCATGTCGTCTATGGCCTTGCCGATGGCCGTTGCCACATCGAGCGACTCCCTGTTGCGCCGTATCTCCTCCACAACCCAAGTATACTCCCGCAACGGCTCGCACGAAACCTTAATCCGCTCGTTCATGCCCGGATTAACGTTGATTACCCGTACCTTCACCTCTATGTCGGCATTTGCGTCCTTGGGAAACGAATCGGAGAGCTTGAGCACCTCCTCCTCGGGGGCGTCGCGCTCCCCATTGTAGAACACCACAAGGCGTGGTGCGGGCAGTTTGAGCAGCCGGGAGCCGTACTTGTTCATCCGGCGCTCCTGTACGTGTTTCTCGTAGATGCTCCCCGCATACTGAAGCATGCGCAACGGCATGTTAGGGCAGCGCGTAGATTGCTGCTCGTACAGGCTCATCTCGTTTGCCACCAAAAACGACACGTCGTTGTGCATTCCCAGGTAAAGGACCTCACGAATCGTGGTAATCACCACGGCATCTGGGTCATCGTAGCAAGCGCCGCTCACGGCATTGTAGAGCGAAAGCGTCCAGTTGCGATGCTCCTCGCTACCAAATATGAACGTGAACAACCTGTCTCGATACTCCCTCTGGCCTGTTGGCATACGGTCCTCCCTTCGGGGTGTTGAACGACCTTATACCCGCAATTATCCGTACACATACACAAGGCCGCCCCTACAAAGCTCGCGAAAACGGCGAAAACGGGCCTCGCGGCGAGGTTTGCAGGATTGGGCGCGGCTTGAATCCGACAAACCTCGCGAGAACGCCGAAAACGTGCCCTTCGGCGAGGTTTGTAGGGCTGAGGCTGGGAGCAATCGCAAAAGGCAGTAGCATAGGGCACTACGACTTCTTGCAGAGGAGGGCACATGAAGATTCGCGGCGTGAATCTAGGCAACTGGCTGGTCTTGGAGAAGTGGATGGGCGTGTCCCCTCTCTCGTCGGCGCGAAGCGAGGACGACCGCGGACTTATCGACGAGATGAGTCCCACCCAGCTAATAAAAGCCCTGGACGAGCACCGCGCCACGTACTTAACCGAGCGTGACTTCGCGTGGATGGAGGCAGCGGGCGCCAATCTCGTGCGCATCCCCGTGCCGTACCACCTCTTCGGCTCGCCCCATCACACCGCGTGCGTCGAGCACCTGGACCAAGCCTTCGCCTGGGCCGAACGCCACCGCATCGCAGTACTTGTGGACCTGCACACCGTACCGCTTTCGCAAAACGGCTTCGACAACGGTGGCTATTTGGGCCTCTGCGCCTGGGCACGCGACCCAACGCGCATCGACTTCGTGGTGGACTTGCTCGAACGAATCGCCCGTCGCTATGCGGGGCATCCGGCACTTTGGGGTATCGAAGCACTTAACGAGCCGGCAACGAGGGCCGTGCTTTGGCAGAATCTCGTCCGGCTGCGCGCACGCTTCCCCGAGCGTGCGGTTCGCTCGAGAGCCATCCCGCGAAGGACGCTCCTCACTTTTTATAAGCGGGTTTACCGGCGACTACGTCCTATCGTCGGTCCCGAGGTGGCACTCGTGTTCCACGACCAGTTCGAACTGCGACGATGGGATCATCTTCTGCCCGGAAGCCAATACGAGAACATCGTAATCGACACACACCCGTACCTAAACTTTAGCGAGCAAGGATTCAAACGCTTCGACGCCGACGAGTACCTCGCCAAGGTTGCCGAATTCGCCGCGCAAATCGAGGCCGCGGCCAAACACCACCGCATCCTCGCCGGAGAGTGGAGCATCGCCAACCACTCGCCGCTAAAAAAACGACTTGATGCCGATGGCAAGCGCGAGTTCTACCGTACGCTGGCGAACGCTCAGCTCGACGCATGGGATACAAGCCTCGGCGGCTGTTACTGGAGCTATCGCGTGGACGACCCTAAGCGTCCCGAGTGGGACCTACGCACCTGCATCCGCGAGGGGTGGGTCGACTTGCGTCA
>JAFWMH010000049.1 GCA_017510785.1 Atopobiaceae bacterium
CCCATCCCCACGCGCTCTTCTGCAGGTGGGGGTTGTTGACGCCGCCGAAGAGGTTGCCGGTCGCGGGCTCGAGGTCGCGCGCGGAGGCCGCCGCGCTGGAGTAGTAGGAGAAGGATATGAAGTCCACCTTGCCGGCTGCCAGCGTCGCGGCGTCCTCGTCCGAGACGTCGAGCCACACGCCCTCGTTGCGCCAGAAGGCGGGGGTCCAGGCGGGGTAGGCGCCGCGCACCTGCACGTCGCAGCAATACCAGTTGGCCCGGCGGTTTGCGGCCTGCGCCTCGAGCACGTCGTCGGGGTCGCAGGAATAGGGGTAGGTCGCCGCGCTCGCCACCATGCAACCCACCTTGTTGGCGGGGTCTGTCTCGTGTGCTAGGGTGACTGCCTTGGCGCTGGCGATGAACTGGTTGTGCAGGGCTTCGTAGCGGCGTTGGGGGACGTCCCAGGCGACAGACTCGCCCACGGCTAGCGGCACGTCGTCGCCGTCGGGGAGGATGCCCAGGCTCATCACGTTGCCGAAGGCGCCCTCCACCAGGGCGCAGTTGATCTCGTTGAAGGTGAGCCAGTAGCGTACCAGGCCACGATACTCGGTGAAGAGCGTCTTGCAGTAGCGCACGAAGAGGTCGACGAGGTCGCGGTTGGCCCAGCCGCCGCGCCGGGCGAGCGCATAGGGCAGCTCGTAGTGGCTGACGGTCACCATGGGCTCGATGCCGCGCTCGCGGCAGAGCTCGAACACGCCGCGGTAGAAGTCGAGTCCCGCTTGGCTGGGAGCGGCATCGTCGCCGTTGGGGAAGATGCGCGCCCACTGCACGCTCATGCGGTAGCACCTAAAGCCCATCTCGGCAAAGAGCTCGATGTCCTCGTGCCAGTGGTGGTAGAAGTCCACGGCCTCGTGGCTGGGGTACCAGATGTCGTCGCGTACGGTGCTGGTGATGCGGCGCGGCTCGCTCACGGATCCGCCTGTGATCATGTCGGTGACCGATGGGCCCTTGCCGCCCTCGTCCCAACCGCCCTCGTACTGGTTGGCGGCGGTGGCCCCGCCCCAGAGGAAGTCCTCGGGGAAAGTGGCGATGGTTGCGTCGTTGGCGTTTGGCATGGGAGGGCCTCCTCGTCGTAGTGGCTTGCGCACCTCCGACACGCTGTGCGGATGGGGTACGCCTCGTCTTGTGTAACCCAAGCCGGCGGACGCGAAGATCCGGCGGGTCCCTGAAGTGTCCTGGTAAACAACAACACTAGCAGCTGTCCGCACGAGTGTCAAAGAGGCCGTGTGGTGTCGCTCTTGGCCTGTGAAACCGCTGTTACTTGAATATTTACATGCAAATATTCATCAGCTACAAATTGACGGTATTGTCGAGATGACAACATCGTACGCAGGCATGCACAACACGTACCTATTGACAAGTAACAGCGGAGATAAGACGATTTCTGTCGAGCAAAGAGTTGAAAGGTCGTGATGGACGAATGAGGGCAGCCGCCCGCTCTTAAACCTTGCCCACCAGCATCACGAAGCCTCTACCAGACCTTGGGTATGCAAGCCAGTCGAGTACGCAGTAGTGCTCGACTGGCTTTGCCGCGTAGTCGGTCTCCGGTTCTTTTCGTTGGTCGGCGCAAGCTACACACTGGACGGCGCGAGCTACGCACCACCCCACCCGAGCCCTAATGAACCGCATGTCTGTGACCGTGATGCGCGCGCCCGGGAATGTGACGATAGTACCGTGTACTGCCGTCACATCGCTTATCCCTGCTTCCTCTCGGGGTACTTGCGCAGGTAGCCCGTCAGTTTCGTGAAGCGCTTGGGGCTCTTCTTCACGTTGCGCTGGACGAACTTGAACGCGGTGTCGCAGACGGCCCTCTCGGTCGGCGCGGCGGCGTCGGGTATGAGGTCCACGCGCACCGTCAGCGGCTCGACGGTCTCGACGAACGCGACGGCCCTGCCTATGTTGAGCGCGATGACCCGCATGAGCATGTCGTCGCCCACGAGCTGCCCCTGCCCCTTGCCCTTGAGCGTCTTGACGGAGACGGCGAAGGGGTTCGCGCCCTTCGCGGCCCCGCGGCCAGCGCCGGGCTTCGGGAACTCAGTGCGCCTCCCGTCGATGTTCGCCTCGAGCAGCAGCGCGTCCCCGGGCGCGAGCTCCACGCCCTTGCGGATGCGGCGGCCCGCCGTGCCGAGGACCGCGGGCAGGGACGCGGACGCGGTCGCCTCGGCGAGCGAGCCCATGAAGGAGCCCGTGACGCCGATGTCCCTCTTGCTCGTGGCGCCGAAGCCCATCTTGAACCTGAAGTCGCTGACATTGCGGATCCACATGCCGCCGTGCGTCTTCGAGACCGTCTTGTACCCCACGCCCGCCATGCCGCTCATGCTCCATATCGTGGTGCAGCCCTCCGCCACCGCGGCGCCCTCCTCGAAGCCGACCACCTCCAGGGTGCCCGAGATCTCCAGCTCGGGGACGAGGGCGCTC
The DNA here is from genome assembly GCA_017510785.1 of Atopobiaceae bacterium. GTDB lineage: Bacteria > Actinomycetota > Coriobacteriia > Coriobacteriales > Atopobiaceae > RUG440. The sequence continues at coordinate 2,457 of JAFWMH010000049.1, forward strand.
AGCGCGTCGATGGCGTCGAGGGCCTCCCTCACGCTGGCGACTCCGTCGACGCCGTCGATGGGGACCTCGAGCTCAGCCTCGTCGGCGCCCTCGGGAGGGAGCGCGGCGAGCGCGTCGGCCAGGCCCTCGCCGAAGCCGCCGACCGGGGCGTACCCACCCAGCGCGGCGTCCCTCGCGTTCTGGTCGAGCAGGTACCAGTTGGAAAGCCTGAGCCGTGCGACGTCGCGCCATCCGCGGTACTTCTCGAAGTCGATGAAGGAGACGTCCACGCTACTGAAGTCGTCGTAGCCCCTGTCGACCTTCACGTAGACCGACCTTATCTCGTCCGTGGAGGCGATCTCAATCTCCTCCCTGATGTAGTCCTCCAGCTGCTGCCGGAACTCGTGCGGGGAGTCATCCTTGTTGTAGACGAACGAGGCAAGGGCGTCGTACACCACGTCCACGTCGTCGCATCCGAAGAGGCGGCTGAACGGGTCGGTGAACCCGTACGCCACATAGCCGTCCGGGTCGAAGTAGAACTCCTGCTCCGACCCGTCCATCATCTCGACCCGGATGACCGCCCCGCTGTCACTCGCCACGCCCATGGACCTCTCCTTTCAAACTACACCGTCCTTAGTAAGACTATAGCATCAACGGATGGGAGCATACGGGAGTTCGGCCGTCATGCCGGCGGGCGGCGTGTTCATGCCGTGCACCGGCTTAACCGACTGTATTACACTGGGTGCGGGACTTGCGATACGTAAAGGAGGATGCTGATGAGAGAAGACGTCGACGCCCTGAGGGAGAGCCTCATCGACTTGTGCGGCACCGCGGCCGCAGCGGGCTTTGGACCCGCGCTCTTGGGCGTCGCGGACATAGAGTCCGCAGGCCCGGAGGAGCTGCTAAGGATCGCGTCGATCCTCGGCGTCGATCCGGGCACCTACGAGGCTCGATGAAGGTTTGCCGGCCAGCCGTTGGCAGGCGTTTCCGGGCGCGCCGTCGAACGACGCGCCCCGAAGACAATCTCCGTACCACGTGGCACACGCGTTCCCAACTCGTGAGAGACAAGCTATGACCATCCATGTTGGCCCTGCCTCCGCGACGCGCGGCGTGCCGGTGTCATCTCGCATGGCGATGACGAAATCGGCGCTCTGCGAGGGGATTTCCAATGGCGCAGCCGATGCATGAATCACTGGCATAGCCCGTGATTCCCTCTTGGAGTCAGCGCGGCAGACGGTCCCCATCCGCAATCCGCGCTCGGCCATGCGCATGGTGCAATCTTCCAAGACGCGGTGCGCCACGGCGTCCATACTGTCTGCGTGTAAGTCATGCACGCCCAATCCGAATGTGACAAAAGCCATCCCGTTGTCACGCACCAACGTAATCAGATGCAAGCACGCGAGTCCTAACGAACAACTATTCTTCTACTTTGCGATACAAGATGATCGTACTATCTCCCACAGTCTCCACATGCTTGGTAATACAGCCAAGCTGAGTTCCCAAACGCATGACAGCCGTTGCCTTTTGGGGCGCCCTGATGTTGCGGATTCCCATTGCAATAACATCTTGCGTAGTGACGCCTTTGCCCTGCGTCGGCATCCTCTTGCATACCTCAGCAACAAGTATTTCATTTTCTAGGCGCGAAAGACTTTTCCTCCGCTTTCTTATAATGCCAGAGCGTCTATGGCCGAGCTCCGGGTCTCGTTGATAAAGGACCACCAGACGCTCTTGCGTCTTGCTGTTGGCTTCTCCACATGCCGCAGCATGCCACTACTCCCCCGAAAAGCTTGATTAAACCCTAGTCTGTAACGCACTCGTCGTAAAGAGGCGTTCGGCGAGCGTAGCATATGCCACGAGAGCGGGGCGTTTATCTCGCACGAAAACGCTTGATATTCCAAACTGTCATACCCAACTTGGCAATTCTTCCTTGTTTACGCCGCCATACGTGGTAAATCTATAGGTGGGAAGGCATCGGCGACGGAGGGCGGGAAATGAACAGTCGATTCGCAGAGACCCTCAAAAAGCTGAGGGCGGAGAGAGGGCTCTCGCAGGTAGAGCTCGCGAACATGGCGTACGTCACCCAGCCCGCCGTCGCCCGGTGGGAGAAGGGCAACCGTCTGCCGAGTGCCGAAATGATAACACGGCTCGCCCAATGCTTGGACGTTGATGTTCGCAAGCTGCTAAGCATCGCAACGGAGGACGAGGTCCCCAACGTCATTATGGTGGAGGACAGAGAGGTCATCCTAAACGGGGGCTTGTCTGTTTTGGGAAAGGTATTGCCGGACGCCTCAGTAGTTGGCTTCGAGTGGCCGGCCGTGGCCTTGGACTACGCTCGGGAAAACCGCGTTTCGTTGGCCTTCCTCGATATCGAGCTGGGTACCGAGAGCGGATTCGAACTATGCCGCGAGCTTCTTGCGATAAACCCACGCACAAATGTGGTGTACCTCACCGCATACGCTGACTACGCCCTCGACGCCTGGAGCACCGGCGCCAGCGGATTCATGCTCAAGCCCATCACGGACGAGGCCGTGCGCGCGCAGCTCGCGAATCTTCGATACCCGTTCCCAATGGGAGACAAAAGCAAATGATCGAATTGAGCGCGTACATCGCCGCCACCGCAATAATTAGCACTGTTATGGTGGTGGCAGTACTCGGCCTTGGACTCGCCACCGTTTTGCCAGGCACAGACCAATGGAGCAAGCGCTTCTTCCTATGCTTCTTTGCGATTCTCGAGCTATGCGTGTTCGCCCTCACGGCAGATGTAGTCTCCTACGGCGTCCCGGCCTTCAATCCATTCATAAAAGCGGCGGATTTTCTGCTTTCGTTGCTCCTTTCGATTCCCGTAACCATGCCAACATTCTTTTTGGCACACTGCTGCGAGGAAGACCTGCGCACGAACACGCTCCTGCGCGCTACACTCGCCATGTGGGTGGTGTACGCCGCCTTGACGGTACTCTCACCATTCACAGATGCCTTTTGTTACTACTCGCCGTATAACGAATTCCACATCGGCCCCTGGTACCCGTTGCTCGTCGCTCCCCTCTTGGCAATTTTAACCTTGGAGTTACTCACCGTAGTTCGCTGGCGAAACAGGCTCTCCAAAAAACGCCTCCGCGCCTTCCTCGTTTTCCTTATTCCACTTTTGGCGTCCATAATCGTACACATGTGCACGCCCGCTTTCGAACTCGTATACGTCGGAGTAACCATCTCGTCGTTCGCCATGTTCATCATCGTTGTTTCGGATCAAATAGATCAATACATGGTCCTTCAGCAAGAAACCGCGCAGCAACGCGCCAGAATCGCAGTACTCCAAATGCGTCCCCACTTCATCCACAACACCATGACGAGCATCTACTACCTTTGCGAACAGGACCCCAAAGAGGCGCAACGCATCACCATGGACTTCAATACCTACCTACGCAAGAATTTCAATGCAATCGTAAAAGATGAGACAATACCCTTCGCAGAGGAACTCGAGCACACCCGTGCGTATCTCGCCGTGGAGCAGGCGCAGTATGCGAGCAAGCTCGTCATCGAATTCGACGTGTCGCACGAGCAGTTCCTCCTGCCACCCCTCACGCTCCAGCCCCTCGCAGAGAATGCCGTCAAGCATGGCATGCGGCCCGAAACCGTTCCCCTACACGTTACCATACAAAGTCGAAAGGTAGGCTCCACCAGTGAGGTCATCGTGGAGGACAACGGCCCCGGGTTCGATCCTGCCATCGCCGACAACCCGCACACCACGTTGGCCAACATTCGGCAACGTCTTGAAATGATGTGCGGCGGACGACTCGAGTTCGATCCTCGCGAGGGCGGCGGCACCGTGGCGCGGATTACGATACCTTCGTGAGGAAGGCGTGGTCGCGCAAGACATCACGCGCGTTCGGGGAGCACGCCGCCACCTGCGCTTGCTGCTCCTGTTGCTCAAGACGTCACGCACGTTCGGGGAGCACACCGCCACGATAGGCGACGAGCAGCTCCGAAAGGTCCTCGATTTGCTCACGGATGCTCACACCGTCGTCGGTGGCGGCGACGCTTGCCGGATGTGCGGTTTTGTCGTCAATCACCTGCTCGTGCGCACTGGCGATGTCGGTGTTTCCGGTAAGCGCAGCCTCGACGCCTGCAAACGGGCGATGGGCCTTCAGGCGCACACCGTTGCGGTCGGCAATGAGCGTGTAGCCAGCAATGCCCGTGGTTTTGTGATACGCGCTGCAAAAGCCACCGTCAATAACTAGGAGCTTCCCGTTCGCACGCACGGGCGTATCGCCGTCCACCTCGTGCACTGGCGTGTGACCATTCACGATGTGCACACCCTCGCCCACCAAACCAAACTCGGCGAGTACCTTGCTTGCCACCGCTTCGTCACGTGAGAGGTCGAAGTAGGGGTCTTGTGGTTCCACCCAAGTGCTTTTATCTGCCACGTACGCCCGCTCGAACGTCTTCATGAGACGTCCCGCCAGCGGCGAATGGTCGCCACACCACAGGTACCACATCCAGTCCAGCGCTAACTCGTCGCCCGTCGTCCACGCCTTGCGCGCAATGCGGTCGGCATAGTCCAGGTACTCCTTGCCGCGCAGCTCGTGTCCGCCGCGAATCACCATAGCGAACTCGCCCGACTCGTCGAGTGGCACGCAGCCGTGGAACAACAGCATACCGTTGCTAACTTTATATATAGAGCCGTGGTCGAAGAAGAACTGAACATGGGCGCGCAAGCGATCGGAATCGGCAAACGCCGCCTTGAAGCCGTCCATCACGCGACGCTCGCCCTCACTCAGGCGCGACGGGTGCGACAGGTCCAGCGTGGGGAAATCGGTAGTGGAGAGCGGCCAGTCGCGTCCGTCGATGCACACCGTACCGGCAGCGACGTCGATGTTCCCAAGCAAACAGCGACCCTCCATGTGCCAGTTGGGATGCCGTTCGATGGTTTGCTCCATGAGCTTGAACAAAATGACGTTTATAGCCTTTTCCATGCGATGCGTCGCGCTCTTACCCGGCTCGTTCGCATACGTCTCGTCAGCAAAAATCGCCAGTTCGCGCAAAGAGACGCCGTAGCTACTCTCCAGTATGTCGAACGTGTTGTAATGGACGCACGTGCGCACGACCTGAGCAATGCACACCTCGCTGCCAGCAGCCGCGCCCATCCAGGCGATGTCGTGATTGCCCCACTGAATGTCCACGTTGTCGTATGCCATAAGCTCGTCCACAATGCGGTCGGCCCGTGCGCCACGGTCGTACACGTCGCCCACCACGTGCAGCCGCGTAACGGCCAGCCGCTTAATCAGGCGCGTGATGGAGCGAATAAAGTCGTCAGACGCACCGGTAGCGATAATCGAGTCGATAATGCGCTCGTGGTACACGTGATGAGCCGAATCCTTGCCCAGGCTTATGTGCAGTAGCTCATCAATTATGTATCCGTATGCTTCGGGCATCAGCTTGCGCACGCGACTGCGGGTGTAATTATCCGAAAGGCGTCGGGCGAGGTTGCACAGGTGCTTGAGCACCGCATCGTACCACGCGCTGCTGATTGTGCCCTCGCGATGCAGCATTGCGAGCTTCTCGTCGGGATAATATATGAGCGTGCAGAGGTCGGCGCGCGTCTTCTCGTCGAGCTCTTCGCCAAAAAGCGCGTTCACGCGTTCGCGGATAACACCTGAGCAGTTGTTCAGGATGTGCGTAAACGCCTCCAGCTCGCCATGAATGTCGCTCATGAAGTGCTCGGTCGCGCACGGCAGGTTTAGAATCGCCTCCAAATTAATGATTTCAGTATAGGCCGCCTGCCGCGTGGGAAACTGTTGCGAAAGCAGTCGCAAATACTTAAGGTCGTTGCTCATGGTCGCTCCTCGAGTTGGTAGGTTTCGCGGGACGCACTCCACATGCCACATCTTACATCTTCTTTAATCAAGTAGCGTAGTGATTGCCTCCACCTCTACGGCAGGCACAATTGAACCTTTTTGATAATGTCACCGTTTCACGTCCACCGCAGCATCCCGTCGCTTCCAACCAAGCTAAATAACGCCATTGACCCGCGCAAGTTCCTCGGCCGTGCCCTCGTCAATGAGGCGCAGCATTATTGCGGCGAACTGATAGTCAAACTGCGTCCCCAGCCCCTTCGCGATTTCGTTTCTCACCTTTTGCACGTCGAGCGCGTTACGATAGCTTCGGGTCGAGGTCATGGCATCGTAGGCATCGGCCACAGCGATAACGCGAGCAATCACGGGAATATCCTCGCCCGCGAGTCCATCGGGGTAGCCGCGTCCGTCGTAGCGCTCATGATGGTAGCGCGCACCGATGCGCAGATAGGGCGACTGCTTGATGCTAGAAAGGATTTGATCACCGTACACCGGATGAAGCTTGATTTGCTCGAATTCCTCGTCGGTCAACCTTCCAGGCTTATTGATAACATCGTCGGGGACGCCGATTTTTCCGACATCGTGTAAAAGCGCCGAAAAATAGACCTTGTTACATTCCTCTTCCGAAAAACCGGCCTCCTCCGCAATCCGTCGCGAAAGCACGGCAACACGCATGGAGTGGCCGTGCGTGTACTTGTCTTTTGCGTCAATGGCGTTAGCCAGAGCTTCGGCGGTCTCCTCGAACTGCGCGGCCTCCCGCTTCTCGGCCTCCTTGTAGAACTCGAGCTCACGGGTCCTTGCCTGCCCCACCTCTTCGCCAAGAGCCGTGAGTGCATACACGTAGAATACGTTCACCACGACAACTAAGGTCATGCTAATTAGTGATACCCCATAGTGAAGGTATTGGATAATAGCCGCTATGGTCGGCAGAAAAACGCTGACCTCCAAGGCGTTAACGAGCTTATTCTTCAGCCTGCTGTGATACTTCATGAGCACCGACTCGAGAATAATCACCATAAGGAACGGCGGAACGTAGCTGAACACGTTTCCAGCCGCTCGCTCATAGTAGTTGTGCGCGTCGAAGGTATAGTAAAAGCCGTTGAATTGCGTAGCGATAATCATGGCAGTGCCGACGAAAAACGTAACGTCACACAACACTAGTCGGCGTGGCGGCTTTTCGAGTCCGCCTTCGTTTAAGTAAAGATCCTTCATAAAGGACGTAACCAGCAGCAAAACCAGAAGAATCAAAAAATACGTCATGCCGTTGCTAATGCGCACTATAAAGCCCCCGAACGCGCTCTCGTCACCACGATATAAATACGAGAGGCGATCGAAGATGAGCTGAAACATCGACGCAACTTCCATGAGAGCAAGGATGGAGCGCCGTTTAACAGACAAAAACCTTGGCATGAGAGTCATGATTGTTAAGATGCCGCAACTGCCGCTCAAGAACAGCATCATGTCGAGCTGATGCGCACGTATAAAGTCCACGGAATGCCCTTCGCGCCAACGGTTTCGTCCATTCCTACATAATAATACAAATGAGCGAGGGAACGGACGCCGTATCCCGCCCCTCGTATAGGGGATGGTCAAATCGAAAGACTACCGGGGGCAGGTACGCTATGTTCTTCAACTCAACGTCATTCACATGCCTCGCATACAAAAATCTCACATACAGACGCGCGGGCAAGCACCTGCTCATAGCCATAGACGAAGTAACGAGCACTGAATACATGAGGGTTTTTGCAGCGTCTTTCCAAGTATTCCTTCGTCAAAACCTCCCCGTCTTCTTGCTCATGACGGGTCTTTACGAGAACATCAACGAGCTTCAAAACGAAATTACTCGTAACGCAGCCAGGGCACACGAGCGCAGGCTCGCTCATCAATCGTCGTAAAACGAAATACTCGTTCGCCCACATGGCTCGCCCTTGGCCTCACAAGATTCGGCGCAAGCACCCTGGCCTTAAGGAAGGTGTTCGTTCGCACACGCGGCTCGCCCTTGGCCTCACCCCACTCCAAACACATGGCGATCAAGACGATCGAACGCCTCAACAACCTGCGTGTACGGCACTGAAACGGCGATGCGCACGAAGCCTGGGCATTCAAACAGACGCCCATCGTGCCAGGTAACGCCCACATCCCAGCCCAAGCGCGGAAAATCGGTATAACTTACATGATGCTCGTCACACCACACACGACAGTCCGCAAGCAACACGTAGGTACCTTCTGCCCGTGCGCACGTAACGCCCTTGTACTTGTTGCGAATATGATTGTAAGCGTAAGCGACGTTCGCACTCAATACCTCGCACAACTCGTCGGTCCAAGCCGCACCCTCATCGCTGTACGCCCCGATGAGTGCATGCATGCTCAAGACGTTTTGCGCATTGTAGTGAGAGAGCGACGCTTCCTTGTTAAGCCGGTCGCGAAGCCACGGGTTATACGCAATGCCATAGGAGCCAATGAGCCCGGCAAGATTGAACGTTTTCGAAGGTGCGTAAAAGGCTATCGTATGGTCGTGTGCCCATTGCGATACGCACTGCGTCGGCGTATGCACACTGCCATCGAGCAGCAAGTCGGACCATATTTCGTCGGCAATTACCCACACCTGATGACGCTCGAAAATCGCCATTGCCTGCTCTAGCTCCCAACGATCCCACACGCGCCCACACGGGTTGTGTGGCGAGCACAGGATTGCCACATGAATGCGATTATCTACAATGCGGCGCTCCATGTCTTCGAAGTCCATGCGCCACACGCCCGCTTCGTCGAGTTTAAGCGGACTATGAACGAGACGATATCCGTTGTTCTCGCAACTCATCGTAAAGCCCACGTAAGTAGGACTGTGCACGAGTACGTTATCGCCTTTGGAGCACAGCACGTTGAGCGCACTCACCACGCCACCAAGCACGCCGTTTTCGTAGGCAATGTATTCCGGAGCGAGATCCGCCACACCCTTGCGTGTGCGATGCCAGTTGATAATGGCCTCATAGTATTCGTCACTTGGCTCGTAATAGCCAAAGAATGGGTGGTTCACGCGTTCGTGAATGGCACGAGTCACGGAGGGTGCCGTCGCGAAGCTCATATCGGCTACCCAGAGTGGTATTGAGTCGAATCCCTCTTTTGGTGCTGACGGCGCGAATCCCGTGCCATCGCCCAAACCGTCAACGGCGATGGCGTCGTGTCCGTGACGGTCGGGAATGGTGGTAAAGTCGAATCGCATGATGGATGGCTTCCTTTCTGTGTGACATCACGTCTCACCCAAACGACGGGATTGCCGCCGAGACGTCCGCGCCGACCGACAACGACCACGGTGCGACCACGGCATAGTCGTCGTTCGTCCCGTCCTTTCTCGGCCTATTCGCATTCCCTTAACGGCGTCTCAAGCAACTATGCAATTCAGTCTACCGTAACACGACCCAGCTTGCCGTCCCGCAAACACGACGCACCGTTCGTCGCCCCACCCTCCCAACGCATCGTCAACCGCCCGCACAACGCATCGTCAACCGCCGTCAACCGCCCGCACAACGCACCACATCGCCGACGGTCCCAACCGCCCGCATAACGCACCACATCGCCGACGGTCCCAACCGCACGGCACATGCTCAACCGTGCTATAAATGAAGTGGGGCTCATCATCGGCGGGAGAACGTGCATGGAACTGCAAACGAAACGGCCGCGAAGTATGCGCACTATTAGCATATACTCCATCACAGCGGCAACCATCCTTGCCATCGCGACATTTGTGGTGATTCAACTCTCTCTTGCAACCCAACGCGAGGAGAGTCGCACAAACGTCGAGTATCAACGATGTCAGGAGGCTGTTCAGTCGTTGCAGGACGCCTCCGACTATCTCACTACAGAGGCACGGCAGTTCGCCACGACGGGCGAGGTGGTCCACCTCAACAACTACCTCCACGAGCTTACGGAGGATGACCGCCGAGCCTCGGCTCTGCATGACTTGCGCGAGAACGCCAGCAACAATGAGGCAATCGCGGCGCTCAGCAATGCCCGCACGCAATCCGACGAACTTGCTGAGGTCGAGTTGTACGCGCTTCGTCTTGCCGCAGATGCTCATGGGATTATCACCCTTCCCGAATCCCTAAGGAACGTTACAATTACCGACGCAGACGCCTCGCTCTCCTCAGAGGAAAAACTACTCAAAGCGAATACCCTGCTTACAGACAACGATTACACTGCAAAGAAGTTGAACATTCACGATGATGTCCAAACTTGTTCGGACCAACTTGTGCATGAGCTCCATACCGAGCTCGAAGCAACCGGTACCCGTCTCGCTACCCTCCTTGTGCTATTGCATCTTTTCGTTTTATTACTCGTAGTGGTGGTTGCGTTTATGTTTGCGTCGACGGCCAAGCTCCTGCTCCAGCCAATTGCACGCTATGGAGCCAGTATTCGGGCAAACGAACCTCTTGAGCCAGACGGAGCCCAGGAGCTTCGCTATCTTATCCTGGCTTACAACGACATGTACGAGCAGACTACCGCACGCACACAGTCGCTAGATCACGAGGCCCATAACGATGCTCTTACTGGCGTTCTTAACCGCGGTTCATTTGATGCTCTTCTCACTAAGCACAAAGGCCACTCCGCCCTTATCTTGGTTGACATCGACAACTTCAAGCAGTTTAACGACGAGCAAGGTCATGAGATGGGTGATGCGATTCTCGTTGAGGTCGCAGCAACGCTGTATTCGTCGTTTAGATCGAGTGACTACGTATGCCGCATCGGCGGAGATGAGTTTGCCGTAATCATGGTGGATGCGCATCCCGGTCTTAAAAATGAAATCGCACGGAAAATCAGTAATGTGGCGACGTTCCTGCGAGACGAATCCAATGGATTGCCCGCAGCAACCATATCGGTCGGCATTGCCTTCGGTTCGCCAGGTTGCGCCGACGACGCGTTGTTTGCCGCAGCGGATGGTGCGCTCTACGAAGTGAAGCGCAAGGGGCGCGACGGGTTTGCCTTTGCCAAAGAAACGGTGTAATACAGAGGTTGGATCTTTCACACCTCCACTACCCATCACCGCCTCAAGTCATGTTCCCTCGCTTTTCTATCTCAAAACACTCGTCACGCTTATCACATCATTTCGCTCCGCCAGCTTACGCGACAAACATAAAGATGGGACGGTTCTTTGCTTTGAAGTGTCGTGGCGGGCGATACGTCACACGACCATCGGATCCCGTATCCATGTATCCGTATTTCACACCCCAAGCGTCAAAGTCATCCAAAAGATCGGCCAAAAAGCGCATCTTGTCCGCGAAGTAATGTTCGAGCATATCGAACAAATCCAGCCCCTTCGTCTCGATAATCTGTTGGCAAACGACCAACGCTTCGCCCCCAACCGCACTCACTTGTTGGCAAAAACCTAACGATTCGCCCTCCTCCGCGCACACGCGCTGGCAAAACGCCGACGTTGCACGACGCGCCTCATCGGGTCCAAGCCTGACGCAATGATAATGTGCAGGCAGACCGTACACTTCATACGTGAGGTCTCCATACGTAAGCTCTCCAATCTCAACGTCCTTCCCATGTTCGCAAACAAACACACGGCGGCATTCGTTACCTTGTTGCACCTCGAGCAGCGTCGTACCCAGCGATTCCTGTACATACATATGTTTTCTCTCCTGCTAACTTACGTACGTTTGTTTTTGTTTAGGATAGCATACCGTACACAGTTTCGCAAGTAAAAACAACTGTTCGGACACAATTAAGCTCGAACAAGATGGCTGCACCGCCAATGCGCCTCGGGATGTGCCGCAGCACACCACCAACCGCTTTTCTCCAGAGAGGGTTGGACGGCCTTGCCTATACGACCATCAGGCGTGGTCGTAAACGTGACGCAGCCTTGTGTGCCACGAGCGCCACTTAGCGCGGGTTTCGCCCGCTAAACGGCCCCGCCAGCACACAGCTTTACGGCCGTGCACCGAGGAAATGCTTGGTATTGGGCCATCCTTTCGCCAGCTATTCCTCGTGTGCAATGTAACAACGTGACAATCACGACCGGTTCATCGTCACACGCAAACTGTTTAAACGACGAATGGCCAAAGGGAACAGAGCCCCGTTGGCCATCGCGTCACATTACCTTAAGTTTTAACGAAAGCACAGTTTGAGCCAACATGCGAACATTCAAGGCCCACTAGAGCGGCCTAAAACGACACCCGCACGCAACCAGCAACGCCGTGCACGTGCCGCCGCACAAGCCGCCATGCCCTACGCCGTAATAGTGGTCACCCCGCCCATGTACGGCACGAGCGCATCAGGCACCGTAATGGTGCCGTCGGCGTTTTGGTAGTTTTCAAGAACAGCAGCCATGGTACGTCCCACAGCGAGTCCCGAACCGTTGAGCGTATGCACAAAACGCGTGCCCTTGAACTCGGACGGATCCTTGTAGCGAATGTTCGCACGACGCGCTTGGAAGTCGCCGCAATTCGAGCAGCTCGAAATCTCCTTGTATGCATTATAGCTGGGCAGCCACACCTCGATGTCGTACGTCTTGCAAGCCGAGAAGCCAATGTCGCCCGTGCACAGCGTAACCACACGATACGGCAGGCCAAGGCGCTGCAAAACGAGCTCGGCCTCTTCCGTCATGGACTCGAGCTGGTTCATGGAGTCGTCCGGCTTAGCAAACTTAACCATCTCGACCTTGTCAAATTCGTGCACGCGAATAATGCCGCGCGTGTCGCGACCGGCCGAACCTGCCTCCTCGCGGAAGCACGGGGTGAACGCGCAGTACCACAGGGGCAGCTGGTCGGCCTCGAGCACCTCGTCACGATGCAAGTTGGTTAGCTGAACCTCAGCCGTGGGAATAAGATACAAGTCCGGACGCACATGGTAGAGGTCCTCATCGAACTTGGGCAGCTGTCCCGTACCAAAAAGAGATGCCTGGTTGGTAATAACTGGCGGCCACCACTCCTTGAAGCCAGCCTCGTTATGACAATCAATCATGAAGTTGATGAGTGCGCGCTCGAGCCTCGCCCCGAGACCAGCCAACACGTAAAAGCGCGTACCCGCCAATTTAACGCCACGATCGAAGTCAATAATCCCCAGATCGGGACCCAAGTCCCAGTGCGCCTTTGCATCGAAATCGAAGTCGCGCGGCGTTCCCCACCTGCGCACCTCGGGGTTATCGGAGTCGTCGGCGCCAAACGGCACGGAAGCGTCGGGAATGTTGGGAATCGCGGCCACGAGGTCCTTGAGCTCCGCCTCAACTTCCTTGCGTTTGTCGCCGAGCTCAGCAATCGTTCCCTTGGAAGCGGCAACCTTTGCCTTGGCGGCCTCGGCCTCGTCACGTTTTCCGGCGCGCATGAGCTGGCCGATTTGCTTCGATGCGGCGTTGCGCTCAGCCTGCAGCTTCTCCACCTCCATAATGGTGGAGCGACGCTGCTCGTCAAGCTCAAAGAACCGCTCGCGGTCCCAATGGGCGTTTTGACGCGACGCGCACGAGGCGTCCACCGCGTCGGGATTCTCGCGTACATAGTTGATGTCGAGCATGAAAAGCCTTTCTGTTGAGCACCTTGTGTGCAGTTGCAGCATCACTAAGTATATACTTGTGTGCGCACGCAAGAACCATGAAGAAAGGCGCCGCCGTGGAAATGATTAACGAATGCTTTGCTTGGCTGTTCGGCACGAAAGCCGGCGTTCTTGCACTGATGATTGGCGGCGTCGTGCTGTTTCTCATTCTCGCTTGGCTCCTCGAGAAGCGCACGCGCATGAAGTACTACAACCACGAGAAGTCCGAAGACGACTGGGACTTGTTTGGCGAGGAGTAGCCCGCTCGGTTTTGTCAACTAACTTACTTGCGATAGCTTGCCAACGAAAACGAGGCACACCCGTCAAGGCGTACCCCGTCCGCAGCCGTCAACGTTAGCCAGGCAACATGAACAAACCCTATGCCTTGCCGAGCGCGAACGTATGCTTCTTGTCCCAGTTACGACGCAAGGCGACCTCGGCCGTACGATTGGTGTTGTCGTACACAATAGACCACTGCGTGTTGCTCGTGATTTCCTCCGGATTCGGAAGCTGCGAGGCACTTTCCAGCGCTTCCCACGCTGTCTTCCTCTCGAAGGAACCATCGGCATCCAGGAGCACATGAAGAATCGTTTCGTAGCGGTCCAAACCATGCCCGTACTTGGAGTTCTTCTCGTTTATGTCCAGCCTATCGCCATACATAACGAAGAAGTTCGTAATAACTTCCGTTGGCGTTACCGTCATCGTGCGGTCGGGCGTCTCGCAATCGTACTCAACCGCAACGCTATTTCCCGACGCATCGGTAATAAAGAAGTGATAATCCCTACCCATGAGCGCGATCATGTCGTACTTGCTTAGCAGCTCGACCGCCTCGTCGGTCGTTGCCGCGCGGTCGAGCACCAGCCTCATGACGAGCGAAGTTGAGAGCGCGGGCTTCTCGGTTAATTGAATAGTGGGCTTGCTATCGAGCGTGAGCACCGAAACCGTAACGCCCTTTTCGTTGATGCCGTCCAAGCATATAAAGGGCGCCGTGAGGCATGCCATGCGATTTTTGATGCTTTTGAGAGGATCGTTCGCGCCGATGTTGTCGAGAGCCGCGAAGGCAAGCGACTCGTAACCACCCTTAGGCTTGCAGTGCACGAGCATGGCTGACGTGTTGTTGCGGAAGTCGTAGTTGCGCCCGGTAAGCCAGTCGCCATCGTTCGTTTTGATTTGCATCGCGCTGCACCCAAACGACGGCAAGTCAATATGCACTGGCAGGAAGGGCAAGGCCTCGGCAAGAACCGCGTCAACGTAGCCCTGAGAGTCCTCGAAATCGGTCTTCACGATGTTTTCGATGCTATAGTCGTACGTTACGTCCATCTTGTAGATGCCGTACCCGTCGTCGAGGACTTCCACTTTTTCAATCGTGGACGCTGTTTGCAGGCGTTTGCCATATACGGCCGTTGCTGCTCCAGCCAGTGCACCAACGGCACCCACAGCCACCTTTGCAATTGTCCCAATACGCATTTTGCCCTCCAAAGGCGCGTTAAAACATATTTACTGAGTATCAATTTTGAGAATCTTGTACCTAATACCCAGTTTGGATTGCATTAGACGCACAATTCGCAGACTATTTCATCCATTCACTAAACTTTGATATTGATACGCCGCGTTGGCGCTCGGACATCGTGTCGTGCCGCTGGGCACCATTTGCCCGGAAGCGTTATGCCACCCATGGGCACCCGGTATGCGCGGACCCATGCCACATGCAGTGCAGCCCCAAACCTCTCCAAGGATAGGCACCCGGTATGCACGGACCCATGGGTGGCGGAAATGGATGCCTTTGCTACACAAGCTTGCCGTTGCAGTGGTCAACCATGTGCTGAATCATTTGCGCTGTCCAGCCCATAAAGTCACGCTTGCGCTGTACGAGTACGTCGCCGTTAAGTTCCTCAAACTGCACCTTGACCTTCGCATAGCGCGTTACCTTAACGACCTCCTCGCGCGAAAGACAACCCTCTTGGGTTTTTTGCGCACGTAGTCCCAAAAGAATTTTTGGGTTAAACATAACGTGCGCCTTACCGTTATCGTCCTTATAGGCGATTACGGCTTTCGTTACGCCAATTTGGTTTGCCGCAATGCAGCCACCATCCTCAATGGATTCCAGCGTATCGAGCAGGTCTTGTGCAAGCGGCGCATCCTCGGCCGTTGCCACCTCGCAACGCTTTCCAAGGATTTCGTCGTCGTGAATGAGTTCGCGAATCATAGTATTCCTTTCGGGTGTTCCTTTCGACGCAAAGTGCCGTCCATTATGGCACAGCAGCGCACGTATGGCTCCGGCAACATATTGTGTGCAGGACTCACGAGCTATACTCAGCGAGAACCCCTGTAGAATTCGCGCCACAACCCAAAAAGGGACAACCTGCAAGAACACCACGGCCACGCATGCAGACATCGCACCACAGCTCAAAAGCCGGATTTCTCAGTTTTAGGACGCGTCGAAAACGTCACTCGCAGTATTCTCATCAAAATATATCCTTTTGACTGGCGTGTTTGGCATAAGAGTGGTTAGTTATGCCGAAATTTCGAGTTTTTTAGCGCTTTAACCAAGTATTTGACCCTGTTTTCGCAGGTAACAGAGCCTCATACTCCTGAA
This sequence comes from Atopobiaceae bacterium, assembly GCA_017510785.1. Taxonomy (GTDB): domain Bacteria; phylum Actinomycetota; class Coriobacteriia; order Coriobacteriales; family Atopobiaceae; genus RUG440. The sequence goes on from JAFWMH010000049.1 coordinate 18,405, forward strand.
TTTGCCTTTTTTAGTCGAAATTTCGGCATAACTAACCACAGAGTCTCACGAAAAGTCTGCCATTATTGCCAAAACTCATGGGCTCATGCCCCACACGCCGCGTGAACAGCAAGTACCGTATAACTACCACAGTGCTTTCGCGCGCAGACTGCCCGCGCCAGCTCTTGAGTTGGCCCATGCCACAGCGACGACGGTCGCCGCTTCATTCCTCGCATAAACTATTAGCATGACCCGCCACCACAGCGCGATTCGGTCCATGCGCGCTCGCACCCCGCACTAAGATTGCACACATCACACGCGTCTGCCACACCCTCTTGCGGAATGGCATGAACACCAATAACAGCCGTCACACTTTTGGTAGGAACCATTAAGTGGCTACGCGTGTAGGTAATGCCAAGGCGGCGCGCAGCGTTAAGGCGCGCCAACACATCTGGCTGTACGTCAAGCGGCAAATCGCCGTATCCCGGCGAGAATCGCCAGCTGCAAAACAAGCCACGCTCCGCCGCTTCCGTACGTATTTCGGCCTCCGTCTTATCGGCAAGACGTTCGACAGCCGCCGTAGCAGCGGCATCGAATATGACTTGTTCGAGAGGGTCGGTAAGCGAAAGGCGTCGAAGCTCACGATCGACTCCATGCCCCAATGTCACAGCCATGAGTACGACCTCAATCGCTCCGTCGAGATGACGAACGATGTCGTTGCCCGGAAGCCGCACCGCCTCAGGCGGGAACGTTCGCCAAACCGCCATGGGACGTGCAATCTCCTCACAGCGCGCTGCAACCTCGGAAATCCGCGTCTCGAGATCGGGTGTTATAGCCTGGCCGCGATATCCCAAATACCTCAGCATCTCTCGACGAGCGTGCATTGGTTCGCGCGTCGACCGCGACGCGTGAGAATTGCTCATGTCTATCTTAGCGCGTGCAACCGTCTTGCCACAGGGCTCAACCAACTCGCCATCGGTTACGCCGTTCTCGCCGTCAGCCGCAGCCACCCCTTGCACCAACACCTCACGCGCCACTATAAGCACCCATGCCGTCCGACACGAAATCGGCGACCGACTCGCCAGCCACCGCAGGATACCCACACGCAACAAGCGCGTCATAGGTGGCACGTGCCACCGAGGGCTTGTTCATGCTATAGATGTGCAAACCATCCACGCCGTTCGCCGCAAGGTCGCGCAACTGCTCGCACGCATATTCAATGCCCGCCTCCGCCTGTGCCTGCGGATCGTCACCGGCCGCAATAAGCCGCCTAATCACCGCCGAGGGAATGCTTGCTCCGCAAGTGAAGGCCATACGTTGAATTTGCTTCGTGCTCGTAAACGGCATAATGCCAACCACAATGGGAATCTTTATGCGCGCACGAACACATGCCTCGCGGAAGCGATAAAACAGCTCGTTATCGAAGAACAGCTGCGTCACGAGGAAATCTGCACCGGCATCCTGTTTCGCTTTAATCTGCTCAACATCGGCAGCAAGATTCGGCGCCTCAACGTGACCTTCGGGATAACACGCCGCGCCAACGCACAATTCAGGAGCTGTTCGTTTGAGATGCGCAATCAGCTCGTTCGCATGAGCAAAGTCGATGACCTCACGCCCAGGCGCCCGATCGCCACGCAATGCCAGCACATTCTGCACGCCGTTTAGCTGCAAGCCTTCTACAAAGCCATCCACATCGGCACGACTCGAACCCAAACACGTGAGGTGCGCCAGCGCGTTGGTCCCCGCCGTCTGCTGGATCTGAGCCGCAATGGCAGCCGTTGCGCCTGTGTTTCCCGAGCCGCCCGCCGAAAACGTTACGCTAATCCAGTCGGGATGTTGCGCAGACATTTGCTCCGCAATGTGCATGGCCTGCTCTACCGGCAGGTCGCCCCGCGGCGGAAAGATTTCGAACGAAAACGTTTGGCGTTTGGCGAGAATACTCGAGATGTGCATGGCGGCTCTCCTTTCGTCATGCGCACATTGTAGTACGAAACGTGCACAAGGGGGGCAGGCACTTTGTTTCGCTCCTAGTAGGGCTCTGCAAGTGGCGGGATTTGCTTGAGTCGTGCCCACATGAGCTGTTTTGCAGGCATACTGCCGAGCGCGGCCTCGAAGCCACCGAGCGTAAGCACGCGCATTCCGTCGAGAATTGTCACGCGCCCAACCTCAAGGGAAAAAAGGTCGCCCAAAAAAGCGTTGCACACGAGCGTCGCAGCCACATCGTCGCAAGCCACCACCGTTGCTGGATCGAGCGTCGCAAGCGCCAAGCGAAGAAGTTCGGGCGAAAGCAGCCCTCCGTTCGCATCCCAGCATGCCAATCCACACCAGTCCTCTGGCGCATAGCCCAACTTGGAAAGCGCGGCCCGAAGCGCCATACCATCGGTACCTGCAAGCACACCACCACCGTCGCGCTCTGCCTCGTTCGGTACGCCTTTTACGAGGACAACCGACGAAAACGCATTGCCCACCGTCAGCACACCTTTCTTTGCGAGCCGTGCAAGCTCCGTCCGGGTTTTTGCCGCAAAAACCCGCGTCGTTCTCTCGAAACCCGAGTCCATTTTTTCAACCTCGCGATATAGCCCTGCACAATTGGGTACAAGTACTTCATATGCGTAGCATACCCGATGCTCGCGAGCGCGGGCACGAAAGGAGCAAACATGGCAAACGCAATTACGGAGGCGATGTTCGATACCACCGTTGCCGGAGCAGAAAAACCCGTACTAATCGACTTCTGGGCAAGCTGGTGCGGACCTTGCCGCGCACTTGGTCCCATCGTTGACGAAGTCGCAACCGAGATGGCCGATAAGCTGGATGTTTACAAGTGCAACGTGGACGAGGAGTCCGGACTCGCACAACGTTTTGGTATTATGTCCATTCCCACGCTTATCTTGTTCAAGGGTGGCAAGCCGGTACACACCATGGTTGGCAGCATGCCGAAAGCCGCACTCGTGGGCGAAATAACCGCAAACCTCTAATTGCGTTCTCGGGTGGCAGTCACAGGCATATGCAATCAGCCAGCGAATGAACGCGCTTTGGTCTCTTTAGGTTTTACACAACGTAGCGTTCGCGGACCACTACCGGCACCTCGGAGTGGCCCGCGAACGCTTCAACTACAAACCACAAGCAAGCCCCGTCTTCCAACGTCCAGATTCGCGTTCCACATTCGTTATAGAGGGTAACTAACTACAGCAAATCAGGTATGCTGTTGGGTTGGGAGGTGAAGCGGTAATGTCGATACTCAAGCGCATATGGGCGGGTCGTCGTGCCGTAGTGGTTTCGGTTGCACTCATTGTGTTCGTCGCAATTCTGCAAAACGTCCGCTCGGACGACATCCTGCAACTCGACACAGCCGCTTATAACTTCTTCGTTCTCAAGCTTCGCCGCCCGTGGATGACGACTATTATGGAGGGCTTCTCGAGTCTCTCGTCGCCCATCGTAATTGCGGCAATGTTTCTCATGGTGGTGGCATTTGCTCCAGGACGACGGCCGGGACTTTGTGCCGCAGTTAACCTTGTGAGTGTCGTGCTCATTAATCAAATACTTAAAACTATCGTTCACCGTCCTCGTCCGGATGGATTCCGCCTTATATCGGAGGTAGGATACAGCTTCCCCTCAGGCCACTCTATGGTTTCCATGGCGTTTTATGGTCTTTGCGCTTGGATGGTGTGGCATTACGAGCGCGACCGCCTACTGAGGTGGGCCTGCTGCCTTGCGTTCGCCGGAATGATTGCCGTTGTCGGCATGAGTCGTGTGTACCTTGGCGTGCACTACGCATCCGACGTGCTCGCCGGTTTTTGTGTTTCGCTTGCATGGATTGGCGTGTACACCAAAGTATTTTGTCCCATGTTTATGCCCGAGGAGCACGAACAATTCAAAGAAGTGGTTGGGAGTCCCGCGTATGTGGAGCCCGCACGGCTTTATAAAGCCGATAATACCTCTACAATGCGAGCGCGTCACATGCGCTGGAAGAATGGCCGTGTTAAGACCAAAGAGAAGCCACGTAATAAGGAATAGCTCCATGTAGCATGTCGGCCGAAATATGAATCGCGGGTCGCAATCCACATTGCGACCCGCTTTATTTAGAGGTCCCTATGACGATAAGGTCCTCCTTGGTAAGGTCCCTTTGGTGAAAGTCCGCTTGGCATACGTCCACGAGGTCATCGGCCTCGCTTCGTAGCGCCTTACTCGTGCGAAACGATGAGCATCATGTCGCCGGCAAACGCCAAGTCGCCACAGCCGGACGGCGCGAGGAAGTGGGTACCCTTGGGCAAATCATGCTTCGCATCACCAACGGTTACCGAGCCTGCTCCCTCAACCACGCTCACGCAGAGGAACGTCCAAGGCTGCGCATAGGTTACCGGCGCATCTTCGGTTACCACAATGCGGTCCACAGCATAATTCGGCGTTTCAACGAGGTGGGTAACGCCGTCAACCTCTTCTGCCGTAACCTTGCCACTCGTCGGTGCCTGTACGTTGAAGTCCACCACGTCTTCGGCTTGTGCGATGTGAAGCTCGCGCAGCGAACCATCGTCTTGACGACGATCGAAGTCGTACACGCGATACGTTACGTCCGACGACTGTTGGGTTTCGAGCACGAGCGTACCACCCAAAATGGCATGCACCGTACCCGGGTCGATTTGGAAGAAGTCGCCTTTTGCGATGGGCACGCGATTAAGCAGGTCGTCCCAGCGACCCTCTTCTATCATCTGTGCGAACTCCTCGCGGCTGGCGGCGCGCTGACCAACCACAATGTCGCCACCTTCTTTGGCGTCGAGGATGTACCAGCACTCGCGCTTGCCCAACGAACCATTCTCGTGCTCGCCGGCATATGCATCGTCGGGATGAACCTGAATGGAAAGGTCGTCCTGAGCATCAAGAATCTTAATGAGCAGCGGGAAGACTTCGCCCTCCGCATTGCCAAACAGCTCTCGGTGGTCGCGCCACAAATCCGAAAGGTGCAAACCATCCCAAGCGCCACCTTTTATCAAACAATCCCCATTTGGATGCGCACTAATTGCCCAGCACTCCCCAACCGGCCCCTCGGGCAGGTCGTAGCCGTAATCCGTCTCCAAACGACGCCCACCCCACAACTTGCCGTGCAACACTGGCTCTAAAAAGATAAGATCGCGTTCCATTCAGTCCTCCTCACATCACGTTATGCAATACGAGCATACAGTACACCAAAACATGCAAAACACATGCGCAACTGAGCTGTTTTTCGGCGAGACGTTCTTGTCCAAACAAAAAACGCCACCCAACCCGCAGGGGCTGAGTGGCGCTTCTTGGAGACAAATTACTGCTACTTGGTGGCAGGGAAGTTCTCATACAGGTCGATGAACTCAACCGCAAGCTGCTTGAATACTTCGCAGCTCATCATTTGGTCCTCGGCGTGGATAAGCAGCACGCACACGATGTCGGTACGGCCCTGGGCCTCCCACATGAGCAGCTTGTTGTGCGGCTCGTGTGCAACAACCATCATGTCGTCGCCCTGCTTAATCATTGCACGAGCGTCGTCGAAGCGACCCTCCTTGGCAGCCGCGATGGCCGAAATGTAGTTGGACTTGGCACCACCTGCGGAACTAATGACCTGGAAGCAGATCATCTCCATCTCTTCTGTCATGCTTTAAACCTCCTTACGTCGAAACCAATACAAATCCCAGTTAAAAAACATCGGTGGCACCGTAAGATGCCACCGACGCGTGGGCAAATCTTACGCCTCGCCCTGCTCCAGCTTCAGGTAGTCAGCGTCTACCGAGCGCGCGAACGGCAGGTAGATGAAGAACGAAGCGACAAGGGTAATAGCCTGCCACGCAGCGGCCTGCCAGCCGATGCAGAGGAGACCAGAAAGGATGGGAGGCGTGGTCCAAGGAACCGTGACGCCCATCGTGTAGGGCATGAAGCCGATGTCGGTAAGAATGTAAGCGCCAATGTTGGACACGAGCGGTGCAGCCACGAACGGAACGATCAGCTTGGGGTTAAGAACGATCGGCGTACCGAAGAGTACGGGCTCGTTGATGTTGAAGATGCCGCAGCCAAGGCCGAGCTTACCAACCTGCTTCATCTGAGCAGACTTCGCGAAGAAGGACATGAAGACTACAAGACCCAGCGTAATGCCGGAACCAGAGATGGCCTGGAAGCAGTTGCAGAATGCCTCGGTGAAGATGTGGCCTCCCTGCGCACCAATCTGGAAGATGGCTTCGTTACGAGGCACACCAGACTCGATGAGTTTCTTGAAGATCTCGGCGTTCTCTGCCTGGTTGGCAAGACCAATCGGCTGAGTAACGGAACCAACAACCGTTGCGCCATGTACGCCAAAGAACCACAGGATAGGAATAAGGGCCTCGAATACGATGACGCCAACCAGCGAGTCGCCAAGACCCTGAAGCGGAGTCTGCACAAATCGATAGATAACCTCGATAGGCGTAACGCCACCAATGCCCATGCAGAGACCATAAACAACCACACCGCCGGTAAGGATAACAGCAGCCGGAATGAGGCCGGTAAATGCAGCCGCGACGCCATCGGGCACGCCCTCGGGCATCTTAATGCGGATATCCTTAGCCATGAAGAGGCTATACACCAAGCCTGCCAGAAGGCCAGCGAGGATAGCACCAATCATGCCCTGGCCAGCCAGCCATGTCTTGTTAAGACCGCCAGCTCCACCAGCAACCTGTGCTGTTACAGCGGAATTGCATGCTGCAACAGCAGCACCAGCCGCCTTTTCAGCCGCACTTGTAGCATCACCGCTGCCTTCCGGTCCCATAGCATCGCTGACTTCCTTCGCAGCAGCCTTTGCTGCCGCCTCAGCAACCTTATCAAAGAGCTCTTGATTTCCTGCCGGTGCTTTCATGCTCTTGGCAGCTGTCATAACTGCCTCAGTAACGAATTCGCCTCCCTCAACGGAGCGCTTTTCCTTGTCTTCGGTAGTGATCTGCGAGAAAGCATCATTTGCAGCCTTGGTAGCAGCCGCGCTAATCTCATCGGTAATTCCGCTCGACGCATACTCGCCAACAGTTTTAAAATCAGCTGTCTGAGCGCCTGCAGCCGCATTTTCACTATCAAAAACACTAACTCCGCCAGCAGCATTAACGGTAGCACCAACATAGTCGGGGATGAGAATGAGGAACAGAGCCAAGGCAATAACGCCTGCGGACAGTGGCTCCCAGCCATCGTTCTTTGCCCACGTGTAGCCGACGCCCACAGCGCAGACCATAGCGATGATCTGGAACGAAGAGGTGTAGCCATGCGACAGGAACGGCACGATACCCAAGCTCTCAACGAACGCAGCTGCAGCCGGAATCGGCAGCTGGAACAGAAGCAGGTAGACAGCACCAACAATGATGAGCGGCATGGTAAACATCATGCCGTCCTTAATAGCGCGGACGCCGCGAGTGTTTACGAACTTCATAAACGCGGGGAGAATGGTATTCTGTATGAATTCGCCCACGATAGCTCCTTCCCTTTCCTTTATGTGGCCAGGCCAGACGGCCACATGCTTTCACTTAACGTTATTTCGAATAAAACACGGTTACCGCTTTGGCGCGGTAACCGTTTGCGGAATCAATTACTTGTTGGCGAGCTTCTTGGCGAAGGCGAGAACGTTCTTGCCGTTAACCATGCCATAGTCGGCCATGGGGATAACGTCGCAGGGAACGCCCTTGGCAGCGGCGGTCTTCTGCATTTGAGCCTTCATGTAGCCAACCTGGGGGCCGAGCAGTGCGACGTCGACGCCGTCAAGGTGCTGATCCATCTCGCCCACGGGGAATGCGATGATGTCGACCTCGGTGCCCTCGGCAGCGGCGGCCTCTTCCATCTTGCGGACGAGCAGGCTGGTGGACATGCCGGCGGCGCAGAACAAACGGATGGTGAGCATAGCGGGTACTTCCTTTCCCTACGAACTTTGCTCGGACGGCGCCCGAGCAGGCCTACAATGGAATACGTCTTCCTTTAACGCATTCCTATACTAAATTACATCACTTCACCATAATTGCAAGTGGAATCTGTTAATTATTTGCAGGTGATAGTGACTTAATTTGATTATAGGGCTTTAAAGATTGTAACGAACTAGAAATCAACGACTGTATGCTCAAAACTGGCAAGCGGTTGTCGTTTGCATTTTTGGTCCGTTTGTGTTATACGCGCAAAGGTAGTGGAACGACTCCGGAGGATACATGTTTTTATCTATTGACGTGGGAAACACCCAAACAACCATAGGCCTTTTTGGCACCGACGGCACTAACCTCATGTGCTGGCGTATGCCCACCCTGCACACCGACACCTCAGACAGCCTGCGTTCCCGCCTGCACGGCTATTTCGCCATGGACGGCTTTGCGTTCGACCGCATTGAGGACGCGGCCGTGGCAAGCGTGGTTCCCGTGCTCACACGCGCGTGGCTGCGGTGCTTCCAACGCATGCTGGGCCACGACCCGCTGATGATTGGCCCCGGAACCTCATGCGACATGCCGCTCGCGCTGCAAAATCCCAAACGCGTAGGCGCCGATCGCGTCGCCAACGCCATAGCGGCGGTGCGCACCTATGGCGCACCCGTTATTGTGGTGGACTTCGGCACGGCGACGAACATCGATGTGGTCGATCGCGAAGGCGCGTATCGCGGAGGAACCATAGCTCCTGGCGTCATGCTCTCGGCAGACGCACTGTTCTCACGCGCGGCAAAGCTCTCGAGCGTCCCCATAGAGGCGCCCGAGCATGCCCTTGGCGATACTACCGAGAAGGCCGTTCAGTCCGGCTTGGTAATCGGCGCCGCAGCTCAGGCCGAAGGACTGGTATCGCGCATAAAGGCCGAGCTTAGCATCGAGGACGCCACCGTCGTGGGCACAGGCGGCCTTGCGCGTACGGTAGGCGTAGCAACAAAGTTGTTCGACGCCATCGACCCCGACCTCACGCTACGCGGCATTCGCGACATCTGGCTTTGGACCCGCGAGCACGAGCAGGGTGCGCAATAGGGTAGACCACAACCCGCGTAGCGCAGGCTCCGCGAGCCAGCGAGGATTGGCGAGTACGGCGACTTGCAACGGTACGCCACAACCTGCGTAGCGCAGGCTCCGCGAGAGTTTGTGTTACGCCCAAGCAGCCGCCCTACTGCCAGGACACGGGCCCAAGGTCGCTTATCACACGGCCAACACGCTGCTCGACGGGCAGCACGTCCACGCCAGCATGGCCAAAAAAGCGCATGGGATCGGGCATGAGGTCCTCCAGAGGCACAAGAACGAACTCGCGCTCGCCCATACGGGGGTGTGGCAACGTAAGATGCGCGCCCTGATGTTGCTCGCCCTCCACCCAGCAAAGGTCCAAATCCACCGTACGCGGCCCGTTGCCTGCGCTTTTGGGATCGCGTGTGCGTCCCAATTCGTCTTCGATGTGCAGCAAGTGGTCGAGGAGCACGACGGGATGCAACTCGGTGCGGATTTCGGCCACGGCATTGGCCACCGCCGTAGCGATGCCATACGCAGGCTCCGTTTCGTACGCGTTGCTTACGTTAGTCACGCACGTAAGTGGGATTTTGTCTATACGGCGCGCTGCCTCTGCAAGGTATCCCATGCGATCGCCCACATTGGAACCAAGCGCCACAAAACCAAGACGGGCGTCGGCGCGCGAAGCCGCCCAGTACGCCGTTATGGCCTCGAACGCCGCCGACACGTCGTGGACGCGCAGAACACGCGCACCGTTCTCGATGGCCGAAAGGCATGTTCCCAACGTTGCGGGGCCACGCTTAAGAGGGTCGTCCGTCGACGTAACGGCGCCCAAAAAACGCTTGCGCGAAACCGCCGTCATAACGTGATACCCCATGGAAACGAGCTTCTTGGTGTTACGCTGAATAATGATGTCCTCATCAGTGGTCTTTTGGAAACCGGGGCCAGGATCCACGCAAATGCGGTCGTGCGAAACGCCCGCCCGCATGAGTCGACGAGCCGAATCGCCCAAGAAGCCCATCACCTCGCGCATGACGGGAACTTCGTCGGGCAGGGTGAAGCGACGGGCACTCGGCACCAAGCGCCGCGCCGGCAGACTGGTATCGAGTCGCACGGACTTGCGCGTACCACGTCCCGCTCCCTGATTCCAATGCACCACCACGCAGCCACAGTCCCATTCGCGCACCGCGTCTATCATTTCGGGCTTGGTGAAGCCACTCACGTCGTTAATAATGGACGCACCAAGTTCCAAGCACGTTTGCGCAACTTCAGGATTGCGTGTGTCCACCGAAACGATGGCGCCGCGCTCGCACAGCGCCTCAACTACGGGCGCAATGCGATCGAGCTCCGTTTCGGGATCGATCGGCTCATGGCCAGGACGCGTGGACTCCCCGCCCACGTCGATGATGTCGGCACCTTGGTCGAGCATCGTAAGGCCACGCTCGATGGCAACCTCGGCGTCGAGGTTCTCGCCACCATCGGAAAACGAATCTGGCGTCACGTTGAGCACGCCCATGATGCGCGGCCGCGTGAGCGTTATCTCGTACCTCCCACACCGCCAGTTGCTGTAGGTGTCCCGTAGCATTGGATGCCTTTCGGTTATACGTTAATTCGTTAGATTCTAGCCGTTTTTACTCTGTAGGCCAAATCGAAAGTGAGACAAGCTACCCAGTTCGCCTCATCACCAGTCGAAGACACGGGCAATATCGCAAGCGAGGACCAAATCGGCCGAAGTGTCCTGCGGCGTGGGCTGCAGGTTGCAAATAACGAGGTCGGAACCCCGGAAGTACTGCACAAGACCAGCGGCCGGGTACACCACAAGCGACGTGCCGCCAATGATGAGCAAATCGGCCGAGGCAATCGCACGCACTGCCCCGGTAATCACGCGGTCGTCGAGACCTTCTTCGTAAAGAACCACGTCCGGCTTTACCTCACCACCGCACTTCTCGCAATGCGGTACGCCAGTGGTTCCAAGCACCCACTCGGCAGAGTACACCGCGCCACAGCGCCGACATATGTTACGATGCACCGAGCCATGAAGCTCCCACACACGCTTCGAGCCGGCCAACTGATGCAGTCCGTCGATGTTTTGCGTTACTACATCGCTCACCTTGCCCTCAGCCTCGAGTTCGGCGAGCTTCGTGTGCGCCCTGCACGGCTTCGCATCGAGCGCAATCATGCGCGTGCGATAGAAGTCGAAGAACTCCGCTGTGTGCGTTTCGTAAAAGCTATGCGAAAGCATCGTTTCGGGCGGATACGCAAACTTTTGGTGATACAAGCCATCGGGCGACCGGAAGTCGGGAATGCCACTCGCCGTGCTCACCCCCGCACCGCCAAAGAACACCACGCTCTTCGCTCGCTCAACACGCTTGCGCAGCTCCTCTGCACCCTCACGTGCATCGGTAATCGTTCGTGCCATCGCCTGCTCCCTCCCGTCGAGACGCCTACACCGGTTGAGCATACGAAGCATAGTGTAGCAGAACAAGCGTTCATATGTTACGGTTTTGTCTCCTCCGTTTTGTTTCGCCCGAGACGTACAATAGCGAGTATCGACGAAAGGAGGCCTCCTATGGCCGAACCCACCTACGACTCAGCCCACGTACCGCACGCTGCCTTTGGCTGCGACGTTCACACGCATACGTTGTTCTCGCGCCACGCGTACTCCACTATTGGCGAATGCGTTGAAGCTGCGAAAGCCGCTGGACTCGAGTTGCTTGGGTCCACGGATCACTATTCGTGCATGACAAGCCCATCGCTTCACGTGAGGGATTATCAGTACCTCATTAACCTGAAGCTTTGGCCACGACTTTGGGACGGAGTGCGCGTGCTGCATGGCGTGGAGGCCGACATCGTGGACCTCGAAGGTCGTCTGTTTGGCTGGAATGTGTGGCTGCGCGAGGGGATTACGGGACGAGCCTTCCGGCACGAAACGACGCTCAAGGACTACGTGTGGCGCGAGCTTGACTACGTTATTGCAAGCATTCACGACCAAACATTTGCCGAGGGAGCGACGCTCGCGCAAACCACGCGCATGTACATTCGCGCGCTCGACGACCCAAAAGTGCTCATCTTGGGGCATCCGGGGCGCTCGGGCGTGCCGTTCGAGCTCGATCCCGTGCTACGCGCGGCCAAGGAACGCGGCAAGCTCATCGAGATAAACGAACATAGCTTCGAAACGCACTATGGCCAACGCACCAAAACGACCTGCATGCGCATTGCCGAGCGCTGTGCCGAGCTGGGCGTAATGATTTCTACGGGGTCGGATGCGCACATTGCCTGCGAAGTCGGGCGGTTCGACCGCACGGCGGCGCTGCTCCACGAGATTCACTTCCCCCGCGAGCTCATTGCCACGCGCAGCGCCGATGCCTTCCTCTCCGTGCTCCACGCGGCCATAGGGTAGTGAATTGATGGGGCGCCACCCCACAGGGGACGCCCCAAAACCCTGCTACAGTTCCAGGTCGTACACCACATTTCCACCATGTTCGCCAACGGGCACGAAGCCGAGGGCCTCGCATACGAGCATGGTTTGATAGTTGTTGCGATCGACCTCTGCGGTCGCATGGGTGCACCCGGTACTGTGGGCTCGCTGAGCCACGAGCAGCATCATGGAGCGCGCATACCCCCTGCCACGCTCCTCAGGTACGAGATAAAATCCGTCGATAAAAATCGTGCTTCCCGCCTGCGGGCTAAGCGCAACATAGCCAATCGAGAGCACGCGTCGACGCTCGCCCGACGGCGCCGGAGGCACCGCCTCCTGCGGTGGATAAACCAAGTAATACTCGATGTTTGGCCGCATCGACGCACCATACTTCGTCAAGCGACGCACCGCGGCAGCGTTAGTCTCGTCAACTTGGCGGAATCTACAGCGACCGGGAGCGGTCGCCGGCGCGGGGGTATGTGCTGCAGCACGCGACGCGACTCTTTGCTGCGACCTTCCTTCTGCCTGCGCGGAGCCATTCTGCGTCGGACTAGCATCCGCCACGGCATTCCCCGTGCGAATGGCCTTCGCCATCCTAAGCGACTCGCGCAACTGCTGCGCGTCGGCCTCGCGCTCGCTTTTCGACATCCCGGCGTAGTTCTTCGTGCGCGCCACTTCCTCGGCCTTCGCAAGCACGTCCCCATCGGTGGGACTCAAAGCAACACGAGGCCCTTCGCCCGGAGCGTTAACGTTGGTGAGTCGCATGAGGCCGGTTCGAAACATCACAACCAACACGAGGTTGAAGAAAACAACACCCCCAACGATGCCCGCAAGCGCATACAGGCCAGCGTAATTCAGCTGGGCCATAACCAAAGCCATCCGTACGGACACCATAATCCCCACCGCAATGGCCGTAGCGATGGTAAACGCTAACGTTAGCGTCCATTTCGGCCGCGCGTCGAACGCCGCGCCACACTCCTTGCAGGTATTCGGCACGTGCCACGTCACGCGCACGGGCGTGTTGCAGTGCTGGCAACGAGGCGCCTGTATGCGGGCTGGCTCCGCTGCGCGAGATGAGCGCGTGCCGGAGCCTTTGCGCACCGTGCGGGCGGATTTTGTCTCCTTCGTTGCATGTGCTGGTTGCTTAGCCATGGTAACTCCTATAGCTCAATGGTAAGCTCCACCGGACAATGGTCGGAGCCGAACACCTCGTTAAGAATGGCCGCACTCGTTACCCGATTGGCAATTTCGTCACTCACGAGGAAGTAGTCGATGCGCCATCCCGCGTTGTTTTGCCGCGCACGGAACCTATAGCTCCACCAGCTGTACGCTCCCGTAAGGTCGGGATGTCGCGCGCGGAACGTGTCGACGAATCCGGCATCGAGCAGTTGGGTAAAGCTCTCGCGCTCCTCGTCGCTAAAGCCGGCATTGCCACGGTTGGGACCGGGGTTCTTGAGGTCGATCTCCTCGTGTGCCACGTTAAAGTCGCCGCAGGTAACCACTGGTTTTTGCGCCGCCAGCTCGCACAGAAACTCCCTATAGCGCTCGTCCCACGTAAGTCGCGTATCGATGCGCTTAAGCTCGTTTTGCGCATTCGGGGTGTACACATTGACGAACCAGTACGTCGGGAACTCAAGCGCGCACACACGACCCTCGTCGTCGGCGACCTCACAGCCAATTTGGCGAATCACCTGCAGCGGCTTTTCCTTGCTAAACACCGCCGTCCCGGAGTAGCCCTTGCGTTCGGCATAGCTCCATGTTTGATAATACCCGTCGAAGTCGAGCCCCAACTTGGCACGCTGATCGTCTTGTAGCTTTGTTTCTTGCAGAGCAAACACGTCCGCGTCGAGCATATGGAATATATCCTCGAAGCTCGGGTCCTTCTTGAGCACCGCACGCAAACCGTTCACGTTCCACGATACAAGACGAAGCTCCTTTGTTGCCATGGTCCTCTCCCTATTATTGCCGGTAGCTATCCCAAAGGGCCTGCCAAGCGGGCATCGAATCCACGATGGTGTCGTAACTCACGCAGTATCCTATGCGTACCCAACCAGTGCAGCCAAACGAATCGCTGGGAACGGGCAACAGCTCGAAGCTCTTTGCACGCTCGAAGAAGGCATTGGCGTCGGGCTCGAGAGCCTTCATCCACAGGTAGAACGCACCTTGCGGCTCCACGTACTCGTACCCGATGCGGCTCAAACCCTCAGTAAGGGCCTTGCGGTTGCGCGCGTACGCCTCTATGTTCGTCGGCTCGTCCACGCAGTCGATGAGAACCCTCTGGAAGAGCGCCGGTGCGCACACGAAGCCCATCTTGCGACCCGCACCCGCAACCGCTGGCACGAGCCGGTCGTGCTCGGGGTTGGTGGGCGGTACGAGAACCCACCCAATACGCTCGCCGGGAAGGCTGAGCGACTTGGAGTACGAATAGCACACGAGTGTGCGGTCGTAGAAGTCGGGCACCCAGGGTACCTGCACATCGTAGGCAATCTCACGGTAGGGCTCGTCGCTGATGAGGTAAATGGGGTGCCCGAATTCGACGGTTTTTGCTCGAAGAACCTCGGCAAGCGCCTCGATGTTTTCGGGCGCATACACGGCTCCAACCGGGTTGTTAGGTGAGTCGATCATCACCGCCGCAGTGCGCTCGGTGATGGCGGCTTCGACGGCGGCCACGTCGATTTGGAAGGTGGCGGCGTCGGCCAACACCTCCACGCAGGTGGCACCAGCGTTTTGGATGAACACGGCGTACTCGGGGAAGTACGGAGCAATAACGATTACCTCGTCGCCAGCGTTGCACACGGCGTTTAGCACGATGGAAATGGAAGCCGCAGCACCACAGGTGAGGTACAGGTCGTCGGCGGAATACGTGTCGTTGCCCGAAGCGAAGCGCCGATTGAGTGAATCTGCCACCGCCTTACGCGCAGCGGGCAAACCACTTGCGGGGGTGTATCCATGCAGAGCGATTGCCGGCAACGTGAGTGCATGCGTAATCGACTCGCGCACGGCGTCGGGCGCAGGCACGCTCGGGTTACCAATCGAGAAATCGAACACATTTTCTGCACCGATTTCGGCCTTGCGTGCTGCCCCATATGCAGCGATCTCGCGGATGCTCGATTTCGATGCACCGTAAGCATAACTTTGCTCGTTTATCATGCAATGTCTCCTCTCGTTTCGGAAGTCACGCGCCCAGGTCGCACGTACAACATGCCGCTTCTCGTTTCGGAAGCCACGTGCCTAGTTCGCAGGAACAGCGCACTATTTTGCTGCCTCGCCGTGCGATGCTGCTTCTCGTTTCGCGATGCCCATTGTAACGAGGTTTTGGCTCTATGGCACCGTTGTTGTGTAAACTGTGACACAAATTGCTCGAAGGAATCGCTATTCGCCACACATGCTCCCCGAACGCAGCGTAAAGCCCATACCGATCCATACCAGTGCGCTCGATGCTCCTTGTGAGGCTACAACATACGATATGTGAACGCAACGTGTGCCCATGGTGGAGGGCTTGTGACGTTGTGTTTTAGCGTTTAATCTCATGGCCACGGGAAACAATAAGAGTATGCCTTCCGAACGTACGCGAGGCCAGCGCGTACCCTTTCCAAAGACAGGTACAGGCCATCGGGTCCCTCCTTCCGCCCGGTGGCCTGTTACCGTTTGGTGCCTTTGAGAGCTCAGTACAAATTGCCGTACCCGTAATCGTCGTAACCGTACGTGCCTGAGCCCGAGGTCCCGTTGTTCGCAGCTCCGCCAGTCGTTCCGGTCGCCCCAGCGCCAGTACCAGTGCCACCGGTACCACTAGTCCCGGTGCCGTTGCTTCCGCTGTACCCCGTCGAACCGCGCGAGCCATTCGCGCCGGACGAACCCGTTCCGGTAATTCCGGTACCATTCGCGCCACCACCGGTAGCGCTGCTCCCCGTGGTGCCCGTTCCCGAGGTGCCCGTCCCATAGCCGTACTCGTCCTCGTACGAATCTGTTTCCGAGCCATAGCCATAGCCATCGGATGAGCCATACTCACCCGACGTCGTTCCGTTCGCACCAGTCGCGCTCCCGCCGGTCCCCGTGCCCACAGCTCCGGTTCCGTTTGTGTCGTTCCCTGCCGCGTTTTCTGCTTCCTGCTGGTGCTCGGGACTCAGCTGAATCTCCAAACCCATCCCCTGCACCGTGCTGAGGTCTTGTCCAATATCATCAATAAGTATGTTGTATCCAGAACGCTTAAGCATCCATCCGTCGGTGGCCAACGCAGGGTCGCACACACTCGCGACGCCATCGCGATTGGTAACAAGACACAGCGCCGCTCCGTATTGGCCGCCATTATCCATACCGTGCAAAACAGGCACGGCAATTGCGTCGGAGTAACCAAAGTAGCGCAAACAAAGGGCAATAACCGCAGCGAACTCGTAGTAATCGCCTTCCGGCATCGTCTTGCTCTCGCTCTTAAGATACGAGAAGTACTGCTGCGCCGCCCGATGAACCCAATTTGGACCAGACGGCTTATCCAGCATATCTACGTACGTGCTTTCCACGATTGCATCGAAGGTTGCCTCGGCCGCTTCCTCTACCGTCGCTCCAGCCGCAGTGTGCTGATCGCAAAATGACTTTATTGCAGCATCCAGCTCTTCCGACCCGACGGTAAACGTGCCCGCGCTTATCCACGGATCCTCAACACCCAAGTACTCCGTTTGCACTTCGGCAGACGCGGCAGCCTCGACCCCGGAACTCGCAAGAGCCTCTTGCGCTATATCAAGCTTTTCCTGAACATGCTGATAAATGAGCACCACCATCGCCAGCGATGCTCCAAGACTCAAAATAGGCAGAATGCAGGCCACCACGTCGTGCAACGCCGAGCGCTTCTTGGGCTTGCGCTCTTTGCGCGAGCGTGCATTTCGTGCTGCCACCTGCATCTCCTTTCGTCAACCCGTATTATTGTAACGCTCATAACGGCGATGAGCACGCATCATATGCATTCACTCCGTCCGCTTCGAACCCGAAAAGACGGATTTTGGACATTAGATAAAAGCAAGATGAGGGCGGATATGGTTCCCGCATGGAGCCATACCCGCCCTACTCGCACACATGGCCTAAACTAATACGTGCTGCCACTCGTTGAAGTGCCCGTCCCCGAAGCGTCGGAGCCAGTAGTGGCATCGCTCGTCGTACCAGTGGAACCGCTACCATACTCTGTGGAATCGTAACCACTTGCGTCGGTACCCGTACCCCCAGCGTCGTAACCAGTAGCACCCGTCGCATCTGTACCCGTACCAGAGCCGGTTCCCGTGCCAGTCGTCCCATAGCCAGTAGCATCATCCGTCGCGCTCGTTCCCGCACCCGTGGAATCGGAGGTTCCGGTAGAATCCGAGGTCGAAGTGGCGGCGGAACTGCTTGCGCCCTCAAAATCCTGGAGCTCATAATTGTAGGCAGTGTCCTTGAGCATCCAGCCGTTCGTGCCCTTGGACGTATCGCAAAGGCACGAGGACCCGTCAGTGTTTGTTACGAACACAAGGCCATGATCGCCCCAGTCGCCACTCTGCAGCTGAATGAGTACGCCCTCCGCATGCGCGTCGGAGAACCCAAGGTACTGCAAACAGTACGCCAAGAATGCCGCAAACTCGTAGCAGTTGCCCGAGCAGTCGTGCTCGTAGTACTTACGCGCATACTCGATGCGCCAGTCCTTGCCCGAAGGGTTCTGCGCATCGTCGCGTTCCACATACTCCGACCACGCAACGGCTTTGTACACCTCAAGCGCAGCCGTATCCACATCCATATCGCTCGTGGCGTTTTGGTCGCAAAACGCCTTTACCTCCTCATCGAGCGTCGCGTCACCCGAAGTGTACGTTCCCGAAGTAATCCACGGACTCTTCACGCCGTCACCCGGCTCGGCCTTAAAGGTGCCCGAAGCATCGGTCGAAGTATTTGCCGTGCTTTCGGTTGAAGACGCGTCACTGCTCGTCGAAGCTCCGCTCGTCGAAGCTCCGCTCGTCGCATCTCCGTTCGTCGCATCGCTTGCGGTAGTAGACTGCGTGTTCGACTTCTCGGTGCTCGACGCAGCCGTCTCCGTTGGCATGGTCGCACCACTCGTGCGCAGCACCACAGCCCGCGTAATAAACACCGTCGCCACGATGCATACCGCAAACACCACGAGGGCAGGCACCAAAGGAACGCTCGGACCAGGACCGAACGACTCGTCTTCGTCGTAGTTGTCCTCTAGCTCGTAATCAAGCTCGGGGTCGTAGTCGCGCTCCGGAGCACGTTGCGGCCTCGGTTGATTGCGGTTCGGTCCTCTACGCGCAGGCTCTACGCCCACCGCACGATTGGCCGCACGCCTCGTACCCGTTGTACCTGTGGCACCCGATGCCGTACGCCGCGGCTGTGGCGTGCCTGCACGCGATGCCTGCGACTGTCCAGCCGCACTTTGACGACGGCGAGCAGTCTGCCCAGAACTCGTCCCACGTGACGCCGGCGCGTCGGACCTTCCCGCAGACGTCTGCGTCCTGCGACGATTCTCTTCTTGCGTGTTACTCATGCGTTACCTACCTCGACCTACTGCTTTTAAAATTGGTTATAGATAAACTCCGCGGAGGAGCCAAAACCCGAAAAGGTGACGAACGCAAAGATGCCCACAAGTGCGACGGCAATCGATGCGCCAACCACGATACATGCCAGTGTTTCGTGCTGATCCAACCACGCGTCGTAGCGACTTCGCAGCGTTTTTGCTTTTTTGCGCGCCATGCGCTTCCCTTCGACACACAACCCGTATTACAAAGCACTACAGGCACCGCTACCTTCTAGCAGCCATAAGAGTGCTCTACCCAATTGCTACTACCTCTATACTGCCGTTTGAGCGAAGTCATAAATCGCCTTCTCGGCATCTATCCAGCCAGTCCACCCAAAGTGAACAATGTCGAACAAGAAGTATCGTTCGTATTCGCGACTGCTGAAGTCGGCAAGCCATGCGGTGGGGTGCGATGCAACCACACTGCTAATGTGCCTATAAGCCCGTGCGCGCGTTTCGGCCGCAATGCCTATATGGTCGTAATAGGGCCCCATGCATGGTTCGATAATTACAAGCGGTTCGATTCCGCACGCGTCGCACACATCCATAAAGCACTCGAGGTCGTCATACTCCGGCGTGGCGGTGTACGTCTCGCTCGCGCGGGCACCCGCCAGCTTTTCGAGTACCGGCTGCAACTCATTTGTATAGAACTTGTCTTCCGCACCCCATTCGTTCGTCGTACTGCGCTGCTGCGCCTCGGCAAATGCCTGCGAACGCATTGCGTTCCAATCGGGCACCAAAACCGGACCTTCGGCATACGGCATCCCACTTGCACGCACCGTACCCAACTGTCCCCGCAACCTAAGGTCGTCCGTAAACGAGAGGGCGGCACCGTCCACCGCGCCAATTACGTCCTCGCGATTCGCGGCACGCACGGTTGCCTCGTCAATGCCCTGCTCCACAAGGCGTCGGCGCACATATGCACGCGTCTCCTCGTCAATTTTCTTGTTGCTACAAAACGCTCGATAGAGCGAGTACGAGAAGCGCTCACCAAACGTAGCGTTATCGAGTCCGCCATCGGTGTACTCCCCGAGGCTCACCACAAGCACAACCTTGTTGCGCGGAAGTCCACCGTCCGCCAATGCGCCCAACGCAATTGCGTGCCAAAGCGCTTGGTCGAACGCCTCGCCCACAAGCATGGGTCGCACGCCAAAGTTATTGGTGCCAAACACCTGCGCCGGAACCGTGGAAACCGTACTTGCCGGTGTGGAGAACTCCGATGACCCCAACATGAGCAGTGAATCGTCACGCAGGTTTGCACGCACAAAGTCCACGCTCGACGACTTGGCGCCGGAGTACACATACCCATAGTCGGTGCTTTTATTAGTTACAGACTGTGGCGGCAGCATAAAGCACGTCACCGCCACTGCACAGGCAGCAACGGCTACGCCACACACCATGGCAATGAGCCTCTTATGCAAGATACGCGCATCCATCCGTTTCTCGTTTCTACGTGTTTTGTGCGGTCGTGGCGGAAGGTTGGCGCTGTTGAGCGCTTAAAACTCGCGAGCTATTGCCTTAAAGGCGCTCGCTCACGCGCGCGATAATCTTATTGACGGTATTCATCTCGGAGCGATCGAGCTCGGTAGGCGCAATGGATACACCAAACTCGTCCTTAATCGCCACGAGCAGCTCGATGGCCGCCATGGAATCAAGAATCTCCTCTTCGAACAGGTCGATGTCGCGCTCCTCGGCGACTTCGTCCTCACCCGAAATCTCCACCACAAGGTCGACGATTTGCTCTGCGATGTTTGCCATGTGCTTCTCCTCTCGTAGCATGTCGTATCAGTATAGCGTTAAGCCGTCGCATGAAAGGCATTCCCAAAGAGTTTGTCTCATATCACATACCCGCCGAACAAGGCAAAGCCGAAGAAGACGGCCATCATGGTAACGGCCCACGAAACAATCCTAAACCAGCGATCGCGCTTATGCTTTTTGTAGAACTTCCACTTCTTTTGCATGAGATGACACACCGCAAGCAGCACGCCATGATACAGGCCGTACACGAGGTAGGCAGGCGTAAGGCCATGCCATGCGCCCATGAGCACCATGTTGAGCATAAAGCCCACACAAGCACAGGTTACGCGCGACTTGAACAGCTTACGACCAAGGGCAAACGCCGAGAAACGCATGAACACGAAGTCGCGCAGCCACGTGGAGAGTGAGATGTGCCAGCGATCCCAAAAGTCCTTTATGTCGATGGCAACAAACGGCGCACGGAAGTTGCGCGGCACCTCAACACCCAGCATAAGGCCAAGGCCCATGGCCATATTCGAATAACCTGCGAAGTCGAAGAACAAATACATGCCGTATCCGAACACGCCCGCGAGCCAACCAGGCGCACCATTGCCAACGGCAGCGGGCACGAACCACATGGCCCACTGCGCAAGCGCAGCCCCCACGAACTTGTAAAGCGCACCAAGCACGAACCAGCCTGCTCCGCGATAAAAGCGCTCGAGGTAGCCGTCGCGCGTAAGCGATGTACGCGCATCGTCCACAAAAGGCCGGCTTCGCATGATGGGCCCCGAGGTAAACGTGGGGAAGAAGCACAGGAACCCAAGGTACTCCGCAACGCTCATATCGTCGATCAGTCCGTCGTGCACCTCGAGCAATACCTGCACCGACTTAAAGGTTATATAGGAAATGCCCAAAAAGCCGGGAAAGTCGGGCGTAAAGAGGACGCCAACTTTGTAGGCCACGAGTGGCAGAATTTGTAATGCCACCAATACATATGTGGAAAGGCCACCACCTTGCTCGCTGTTGCGCGCATTTCGCGCACCCGAAAGCGCCAGACGATAGAGCAACACCGAAAAGCCCATGTACGCAACGGCATAGACGAGCGCCATAGGCGAACGGAAGAACAACAGGAAGAGCATGACGGCCGAGGCGCCCATGGCATAGCGCCAGAGCGGTCGCTCCAGCATGCCAAGCACGAACGCCACGGCCACAATGGGAATGCACAGAACGAAGAACGCTGGTTCGACGAAAAAATCCATGGCTCTCCCGTCGTTACTTGCTCATGAGCGCCGCAAGCGCCTTACGATCCGCCTTGCCACTCGTGTTGAGTGGCATCTCGTCCAAATAGGTAAAGGTGCGTGGAATCATGTATGCAGGCAGCGCGTCGCGCACTTGGGCTTTAATTTGCCGCGTAAGCTTAAGGCCTCGCTCCTCAACGCCCGTGGTAGGAACTACAAACGCCATAAGGTGATGAATTGCGCCTTCGCGTACGACAGGCAGCACGCACGCCATGTGCACAAGCGGCGTCGCCACCAAGCCGGCCTCAATATCGCCCAGCTCGATGCGATATCCATGCAACTTGATTTGCAGGTCGAGTCGACCATGGAAGTAGTACAAGCCACTCGGATCGCGCGTCACCTCATCTCCCGTACGATACGAGCGACGGCCACACGCAAGCTCCTCGGGACAAACACCAAACGCGGCCGCAGTGAGGTCGGGACGCCCATAGTAGCCGGCGGCAACGGTATTGCCCGCTACGAAGAGCTCCCCCGGCTGTCCGTCGGGCACCTGCTCGAGCGTTTCGGGATTAAGAACCACGAGGTCGGAGCCAGTTTTTGCATAGCCGATGGGCAACGCCACGTCGTTCTCGAGCATCTCGTCAGTGATTTCGCACAGCGTAACGAGGTCGGTGGACTCGGTGGGACCGTATCCGTTGTACACGTGAATCCCGGGGAAACGGCGCTTCACCTCGCGCACAGTGGCCGGTCGCAGCGTTTCGCCAGCAAGCAGCATGCGCTTGAGGCGAGGCATAAGCTCAGCGTTATAGGTATCGTCGGCCAGGCACTGTTCCACAAAGCTCGGCGTGGAAACCCAGTCGGTAGCGTCGCACGCTGCAAGCGTCTCGAAGGTACGAGCCAAACTCGCGTCGGCCTCTGCCTCGAGGGCAAAGGTGGTATCGCCACGAGTCGTGCCGCAAACAATATCGGTAATGCTCACGTCGAACGAGTAAGGCGTGCGGTTAAACCACGTACGGACGCCGTCTTCCTCGAACACATAGTCGCTCATCATCCAGCGCGAGAACTCGTCCACGCACTCGGTGGTGATTTGCACGCCCTTGGGATCGCCGGTAGATCCCGAGGTGAAGAGTATGTAGAACGTAGCGTCGCGGGTCGTGCCCGGCAGTGCCTCAACATCCTCCGGCGTGGGCTTGTTTCCACAAATGCCAACCAGCTCGTCGAGTCCAAGATACGCCGCTGCTGTTTGTGGGGCAACACCGGCCACACCCGTGGTATCGATGAGCAGCGTGTTGCCCACCTGCTCCACGATGCGCGCCACGCGCTCGGACGGATACACCGTATCGACCGGAGCATACGCATGGCCCGACTTCGCGCACGCCATCATGCTTGCGAGCATGTACGGCGATTTGTGACCAAACAACACCACCGCCGCGCCCGGCGCGACGTGCGCAGAATCCGAAAGCCAGCAGGCAAGCGCATTGGAACGGTCGCGCAACTCGGCATACGTCATGCGCTCGTCACGACTGTTGCAAAACACCACACGATCGGGGTTTATCTGCGCCTGGACATCAATGGCATTTACGAGTTTGCTGCCAAACATGAGGCTCTTCAACCCTACTCGTTAACGACGGGCATGTCGTCGCCGTAGCAGTTGTCCTGCTCTTGCGTGGAATTGCTTCCGCCACATGCCGCGAGACCAAGCGACGCGACGGCCAGCGTAATTGCCAGCATCCAGGTAAGAAGTTTGTTGGTACGTTTGTTCATAATTCTACTCCGTTTTCGCCGTTAATCGTTAAAGCGTCATGCTAGCATACCCTAGTGCAAATTGTCACCCAGCCTGTTGTGGGTTAGGTGACAAAAGCTACACTTCGGGCACCGCCGGCATGGGGTCGTCAGTCCAGGTGTTATCGAGAAGCGCCTTCACGACGTCGCCCTCAACCGTTTCGCGCTCGAGCAGCACGCGTGCCATGGTATGCATTTGCTCGCGCCTCTCGTCGAGCACCGTGGTGGCACGCTGGTGCGCCGTACGCATAATGCGCTCGACCTCATCATCGATGCGTTTGGCAGTTTCGGCCGCGAGGTCGTTGTGATTCGCCCAATCGCGCCCGAGGAACACCTCATGCTGCGCCTCGCCAAACACCTGCGCGCCAAGTTCGGCACTCATGCCATAGCGTGTTACCATTTCGCGGGCAATCTTCGTCGCGCGCTCGAGGTCGTTGCTCGCGCCCGTCGTGATGTCGTCGCAGAATAGTTCCTCCGCCGTACGTCCACCGAGCAGCACGGCGATTTGGTCGAGCATGCCGTCGCGCGTCTCGAGGAAGTGATCCTCCTCGGGCAGCTGCAATGTGTAGCCAAGCGCACGGCCACGGGAAATGATGCTGATCTTGTGCACCGGATCGGAATTCTCGAGCACGTGTCCCACCAACGCGTGACCACATTCGTGGTAAGCAATCGTCCTGCGCTCGCGTTCCGTCATAATACGGGACTTCTTCTCGGGGCCTGCAACCACACGTTCCATGGCCTCTTCGATTTCTTCCATACTGATGGCCGACTTGTGCCGACGTGCGGCAAGCAGCGCCGCCTCGTTCATAAGGTTCGCAAGGTCGGCACCAGTGAAACCTGGCGTGAGCTTGGCCAATGCAGAGAAATCGATTTCGTTCGCAAGTGGCTTGTTCTCCGAATGAACGCGGAGGATTTGCTCGCGGCCAGCCACGTCGGGGCGATCGACCGTAACCTGGCGGTCGAAGCGACCGGGACGCAAAAGTGCCGGGTCCAGAATATCGGGACGGTTGGTAGCGGCGACCAAAATGACTGCGGTGTTGTCTTCGAAGCCATCCATCTCCACCAAGAGCTGATTGAGCGTTTGCTCGCGCTCGTCGTGACCACCGCCAAGGCCAGCACCACGCTGACGGCCAACTGCGTCAATCTCGTCAATGAAGATGATAGACGGTGAGGCCTCCTTTGCCTGCTTAAAGAGGTCACGCACGCGTGAAGCACCCACGCCAACGAACATCTCCACAAAGTCGGAACCCGAAATCGAGAAGAACGGCACCCCGGCCTCACCAGCCACGGCCTTCGCAAGCAGGGTTTTGCCCGTCCCCGGAGGGCCCATGAGCAACACGCCGCGCGGAATCTTGGCACCCATCCTTTGGAAACGCTCGGGCTCGGCAAGAAAGTCGCGCACCTCTTCGAGCTCTTCCACCACTTCATCGATGCCCGCAACGTCCTTGAACTTGACGTCCGGCAACTTGCCTTCGTCAGTTCGGGCTTTCGCGCGACCAAAGTTGAGGGCACGACCGTTCTGACCTTGCATCTGGTTCATAAAGTACACCACAATGCCAATCATCAGCACGGTGGGAAGCACCGAGATGAGTAGGGTTTCCCACAGTTCGCTCGTGGTTGTATCGATTGCAAACTTAATATCGGTATGCTTGGCCATGAGGTCGTCGAGGTTATCGGCACTCACATACGTGGAATGGAAGTCCGAAATTGCGCCGCTTTCCTTCGCCTCGGCATTCGGGAAGAACTTGCCGCGCAGGGACAAGTCCTCCACCTTAAAGGTGACCTCCTTAACGCGATCCTCTTTTACGGCCGTCACAAACTCATTCGTCGTGAGTTCAATCGGCTTCTTTTTGCCGAGCATCGAGTTCGACTGCATAATGAAGTAGATGAGGAATATCAGCAGTATGAAAATTGAGACAAACCCGCGCCGGCGACGTTGCGGCGTGAGGTCGGGCATGTTGCTGCGATTGTTGTCGTCCGGCAAGGCGAGACTCCTATCAAATAGACATACTCGCTTATTGTACCCCTTTTCATTACGGCTATACCACAAAATAGCATCGGTTCTCAATGTATTCCCTTAGCTCACACTTTGGCTCATCTTGGGGAGCATATCAGCGAAATAGAGCCATGGGCGAGGCATCCCCGCCACCCACAGCACCGTGGAGTGGGTAAGGAAGGGCGAGGTGCAGTTCGTCGCGCAGCGGGGCGGCAAGATCAGGGCCCGCGTCGACTACCTGCGCGCCAACCCCTGCACCGTCCTCGACACCAAGGTCGAGCACTTCGAGACCGGCATCGACCTCGGGCTCTTCACGATCGGCGGCGGCAAGACGCGCTTCCGCGACGTCTACGTCATCCGCGACGAGACCGACGGCAGGCTCTACGAGGTCGTGCGCGGCGCAATCGTGAAGTAGGGAACGCGAAGAGGGCCGGCAGCGACCGACTCGCAGTCCCGGGCACGGCGCAACTGTGAGCGACGACCTAGGACGGACAGTGAATCCCATAAGTATTGCATCCCGCCGACGGATTAACTAATCCGTCGGCGGGATGCCGCGTACTTCCGAGGGCCATGTCGTACGTCCCGCGCATGCGGTATTACCAGCAGCTAAGCACTCACGCGCGTTCCTACATGCCTGTGGGCTACTGGGCTGCAACCCCACACCCGCGTGCTTACGAGTACACCTCGGGCTTAAGAATACCAACGTACGGCAGGTTTCGGTACCGCTCGGCGAAGTCCAGGCCGTAGCCCACGATGAACTCGTTGGGCACATGGCAGCCCACGTAACGCGGTTTGAGCGACGGAGTCTTCCCGGGAATGTCCTTAACGAGAAGCGCTGCAACCTCCACCGAGGCGGGTCCACGCGACTTGAGCATGTCGACGATGTACGAGAGTGTAAGTCCAGAGTCGAGGATGTCTTCGGCGATGATGACGTGGCGACCCTCGATCTTGGTATCAAGATCCTTCACGATGCGCACAACGCCCGTGCTCTTCACACCGTCGCCATAGCTAGAAACCGCCATGAAGTCGATGGAGCACGGCACGTCGATGTTGCGCAACAAGTCGGCCGTAAAAATGAACGCACCGCGCAACACGGTGATTACCAGCGGATTCTTCTCTGCGTAGTCGGCCGAAATTTGTGCTCCCATGCGCGAAACAATGTGGTTAAGGTCCTCTTGCGTGATGAGGATGGACTCGATATCGGGATGAGCCTGATTATTTGTAAGTTCAGACATAGATACTCCTCTCATTAGTACTCCCTTTTGCCCTCTTATCGTACTATAATAAAGGGGTACCACATGCGGAGGGGTGGCAGAGTGGTTGAATGCAGCGGTCTTGAAAACCGCCGGGCCGAAAGGTCTCGCGGGTTCGAATCCCGCCCCCTCCGCCATTTTTGCGGGTAACGATTCTTTTGGCGTTGATTTCTTTGGCCACCTCGTTGCGTGGCATAGTATGAAGCTACAAATTGTGGGCGTAACGCAGTGCTCCCAATCCGTAAACTTGGCACGAGGCGCGAAGCATGGTATGGAACACGCCTGTGAGCTGCCTTTCAGGAATAGGGGCTTCTCGCATGAGGCCGCAAAGCAAATACACGACGTTTTTTAATAGGTATAATTTCGATTTTACTTGGGTATAAAACGCACATCTTTTTGAACTTAGGACAAGAAAGGACCGCAGCTCTCATGATCCTTGCTGTTTCGATTGCTGTGATTGTTTCCCTTCTTTTTATTGGGTACAAGCGTCTATATGGCGCGATTACACGCAAAGACAACCGCTGTGACGTCGCATGGGAAGCCATCGACGAGCAGCTACAACGACGCAGTTCCCTTATTCCGCAGTTCGTCAAAGCACTCGAAGCGCATCCGTCGGTCGATAACGCAGCCCTGGCACAACTCTCCGCCACGCATAACGCCTACGAAGAAGCGACTACTCCCGAAGCCAAGATGGCAGCATCCGCCGAAATGACAAGCGCCATCAGTCTGCTTCTTACCATTATTACGGATAACCCCGAGCTTGCAAACGACGAATCCCTTTTGCAATTGCGCGAGGAGTTCCAGGATATTATCACTAAACTGGGCTATGCACGTGCCAGTTACAACGATTGCGTGCTCGACTACAACAATACCATTAGCACTCTGCCCGGCAAACTGATTTCGGGTTCACGTTTCCGCGCACGTCAAGGCTTCGAGGCTGTAGGCGATACTGCCCGCATAAGCTCCCATTAGGTAACAAACCTAGGAAACGAACGCGTTCCACATGCCATCGCTGGACTACTTGCTGGCTTTTTTGTATTCCTCAACGAAAGCGCCAAACATACCTTTGGTTTTGCTTGCATGCTTCTTGCCCGTTTTTTTCGCCTTGCCAAGCACGCGTCCCAAGCTTCGCGCACCATCCTCAGTTACACTGCTCGTCGCACGATTAGCGGCAAGCTTTGCGCGTGCATAGGTCGTACCAGCTTTCGCCGCAATTCCGCCATTGAGCGCTAGCTTTGCTGCTTCAGGCAACACAATCATGTTGCCGTCACGGTATCCGCACAACATATCCACTGGTATTTCGATGTTACCCACAAGCGATTTGGCAACACTGCCGTCACCCACGAAAAAAGTCTTCACGCGCCCAGTTTTCGGACTGAATTCCGCGTCACTCACCCAGCCGATTTCTTTTCCATCACTCGTGCGGGCATCCATGCCCGTCCAAATAATGCACGAATCCCAGTCCAAGTTCAGCCGTTTGCGCGCTGCATCGTCCAAGCCATCCGAACTTGCCACTACCAAACCCACATCATTGGCGACGCATCGATCAAGCGACGCGAATGCGTCCTCGCGACGAATCATGCCGGCAACATCGGGTCTATGCACCAAAAACCCAACAACATGCTTACCTTCGGGCGAGAAGACCACCTGATGAACCTTGCCCACCAAAGACAAGTCTGCCGGCGTAAGCTCCCTCGCCTCGTCCGTTCGGCCTCGCTTGGGAACATACACCGGCACGCGCATCACTGCACTGACTTTTAGCATAGCAAACCGCCGTTACTCAGCATCCTCTTCGTCGATGGCCTCGTCCTCAGCTGCTTCCTCCTCGGCCGCCTCTTCGACTGCTTCGACCTCGACCTCGGCTTCCTCTACGGACTCGTCAGCCGCCTCGGCAACCTCTACTTCCTCCGGAGCAACGGCGCTGGAAAGGGAATCGCGAAGCTGGTCCATGCGCTCGCGAGCGAGGTCGACCTTTGCACGCAACTCGTCGGTCGTGGCATCCACATCGGGACGCACGCCAGCAATTCGATCGTTAATCGCTTGTGATCCACGCTCGTACGTGTCGACTGCGGAATCCCACGCATCGTTGAGAACATCGGAAGCCATTGCCCGACTCTCGGCACCAGAGCGCGGGGCAAGAATAATACCCGCCGCGAAACCAGCGGCAGCGCCAGCAATCGTACCAAGAGCAACGTTAAGCAACTTCATAGTGGGCCTCCCAGTCCCTTCGGCGCAATCACGCGCACGTTTTTATCGTCAAGTCAAGCCATTATATACCCCATGTTTTTCGCAACATGAGTCATTCGCGAGACGATACAAAACCCACAGTGCCCATTATCTCACATAGATTCTAAAGGCCATTCACGAGCCCAACGAGACCAGCAACTGTTGCATCAACATCGGGTACCGCGCCCATACCATCGGTGAACGCCCACGTCATTATCCAAATGGCGCTCGAAATCGCAGCCGCAACAAGTACGTCGTCGATGCACGGTAGTTGAATGCTATACGTTCGGTCGTACGCTACCTCGCGCCATGTACGCCCCGCGATGATTTCGTCGGTAAGATTAGTACGCGCGAGCAGTTCCACGGTAACGTGCTCAAGCAGGTGCGCAAGCTCGGTGTTGCCCATGCAGTCCTTAAAGGTCGAACCCTCATCGCCGGCGCACGCATGATCGATGATGTTGGGCAGCAGGTTGTACACACGCGTCGTGCCCTCGAGGTCGTCAATCGTCATGAGCGGCGCATCGTTGGCAATGTACACCGTGGCAGTAAAGTACTCGGGTCCCACTACGACTCGCGTAATATCGATGAGCTGCGCCATTGCAGTGCCTTTCTCGCGTAAGCAGTTGTTTTATTCTAGCAAATGTGAGACAAGCTCCTAAGAAGTTTCTCTCACTCTTCTTCAGCCTCCTCGTCGGCAGGCAGTTCCTCTCGCATTACACGAATCATCGCAAGGCGACGGCCACGCATGGTGAGCACCTCGAAGGTGAAGTTATCCTTGCGGAACGAATCACCCACACGCGGAAGCTTGTCGGCAAGCTCGAGCACAAAACCTGCAATCGTTTCGTACTCGGCGTTGTCTTCGATGGGCCAGCCGAGCTCGATGGCGTCGTCGATGGAGTAACGACCGTCCACAACCCACGTATTCTCGTCGGGTTGACTGATGTAGCGATTGTCGGGGTCGAATTCATCCTCGATTTCGCCAACGACCTCCTCGACGATATCCTCGACGGTTATAACGCCGGCAGTACCACCGTACTCGTCTACCACAATAACCATCTGGTCATGCGCTGCCTGCATTTCGGAAAGCAGCGGAATAATGTCCTTGGTCTCGGGCACATAGGTGGCGTTTCGTGCGTAATTACTCACGGCTTTTTCGGCCGCATTCTCTTCGAGCACGGGCGTGAGCAAATCCTTGATATGTGCGATGCCAACGATGACATCGATGTCCTCATGATAAATTGGTACGCGACTGTAGCCCGTACGACGCATAACGGCAAGAGCCTCCATGCACGTAGCGGTATCCTCGATGGCCTCAACGTCAACGCGTGGGATCATGACCTCGCGCGCAACGGTATCGCCCAAGTCGATGACATCATGAATCATGGACTTCTCTTCTTCGGTGAGCTCCTCGGCGTCCGTCACCATGTAGCGGATTTCGTCCTCGCTCACGTTTTGGCGGTCGTCGGTAGACTTTATGTGCAACAGCGTCGCAAGGCCGTTCGCGCTCGCCGCAGTGAGCCACACCAGCGGCTTGGCCATGGACGAGAACGCCCTAAGGGGGCCAGCAACTTGCTTGCTCACTTTTTCGGCATCCGCCATGGCGATGCGCTTAGGCACCAGCTCGCCAACCACAATTGAGAAGTACGACAAGAACAGCGTGATGAGCACCGTCGCCACTGCGCCAGACGCAGGTATGCCAAAGGTATCCAACACCCTCGCCAAAGGCTCCGAGAGACTCGTCGCAGCGAAGGCCGAGCTCGCGAAGCCCACGAGTGTAATGGCCACTTGAATGGCGGCCAAGAAGTCGCCGGGATTATCAATAACCTCTGCGGCCGTTTTTGCGCGGCGGTCACCTTCCTCGGCCTCGTGGTCGAGCACGACTTTCTTCGCAGTTGAAAGGGCCATTTCCGACATGGAAAAATAGCCGTTGACAATAGTTAGAAGTACGGTTACGGCAATCGAAAGAGCTATATCCACGCGGCGGCGCTACCTCCTAGGCCGAAGTTACAATGTTGTAAGTGTAGCAGAGTTGGCTCGCAACTCTCACGCGGCGGTGCCGAAACTCTACGCGAGCTCGAAACCCACGGAGGCAACAGCTTCGGCAACCGTGGCTGCGTCAAGGTCGCCCTCGTATGTGACAAGCCCCGTTTCGTGGTTCGCCTGCGCGTTAGTGGCACCGCGCTCCTCGAGTGCCATGCACATACGTTTTTCGCATGCATTGCAATGCATGCCATCGACGTGCACAGTATGCGTCTCGGCAACCGCCTTGTCCTCAACGCCCGCATGCGCGGCAAACAAATCCTTGAGTCCCATGTTGTGCTCCATTCTTGAGAACGTTAGTCTCCTTGCATTGTAACCAAACCGCATTCATCACACGCAGATTATGGTGCATGCATCGTTTAAACCACATGTCGCGCAACGGCGTACAACTACGGTATTACATCCGTACCTCCTTATTTAGAAACCGAACCAGCAAAAATCATTCTCAACTTGTCAAGAAGAAAAAATTCCCAAACGAAAGTGGCCATTTTGAAACAGCCGTGTTTATCTGGGAAAATACAAAAATCGGCTCAATAGCTGTATGCTAGCGGGGAGTTTGCTGTCTGTTAGCCTCTGTAAAGTGCGGTGCCACGTATTGGTTCGAGCTTTAAGGAGGCTCACATGGCACTGTACTGGCCCGATGCAAAGGTTGCTCTCGACATTATTGACGATCCAGATCGCAGGCCCTTCGAGGGCGGGGATGACTACACCGTTTTGCGCGTGTGCTGCGCCGACTTCATGGATCCCGAGTCGTTTGCCAAGACGGCCGCGCGATTGCGCGAGCTTCTTGGACAGCCGGATGAATCCCATGACGACGATGGGTTAGACAACATCGAAATCATTGCACGCACCGAGGAGGAAGCCACGTTTATGCGCGATGCGGCTCAGCGCGATGGGCGCTTTGTTCGTAGTGTGAGCTTGTGGAATGGTCCGATTCCAGAGGGCTCCTTTGAAATCATTGGTGACGGACTACGCATGAGCACTCCCGAGTATATGTTTTATCGCAAGGCCAACCAGCTGCCCTTCGTAGAGGCAATTCAGTTGGGCAACGAGCTGTGCGGACGTTTTTCGACGGCGCTTACCTGCTATAACAGCGGCGACGATTTTGAGTACTTGAGTAGCACGCGTACCTCGACGAGCCTCATCCGCAAGTATCTTAAGAGCGCGAGTGGGACCAAGGAAGGCAAGCGTGCGCGACGCGTGCTTCGGTACGTGTGCGACGAAGCGGGAAGCCCCATGGCAAGCTATCTCCACACATGCCTGTGTTTGCCGCCCGCACGCGGAGGATATGGTATTGCTCGTCCCGAGCTTTGCGTCGTCATAGAGGGCGAAGAGAATCTGCTTCCGTCACCCCACGGATCGTATTTGGCGTACGACATGTTTTGGCCCAAGGAACGCGTAGCACTGCAATACGTTGGAAAGTCCGAGCCAACCGAAAACCAATTGAGCGCACTCCAGGCCGAGGGGGTTCGTGCGGTTTGCGTAACGCGACGTGATGCCTGCGAACCGAAGCGGCTCCATCGTGTTGCGTGTAAGCTTGCCGAACTGCTCGGAAAGCCTTTGGGGGACGATACGCGCGCCTGGAAGGCGGCCCGGAAGAAGCTGTGCTCGCAAATCGAGCCGCCGCAGTTTGACGACATGCGCATCACGCTTGACGATATTCAGAAGCACTATCGCTAGTACCTTCCGTTTACTCGTTTCTCAGGGTTTGGGTATGCGTACAGTTGGTACTGAGTGGAGCCTGCCGTCTATGAGGTTCAATGCTTTGCACTTATCTTCTCTTTGAGAACCGCATGGTACAAAAGTACACTGCCTTCATTGTTGGACACGTTTCTGTTCCACGTGGGGCGTTCGTAGCGACCGCTTGTTACGGACGCCCCACATTGTTTGTGACTGATGGCGGGGCACATACCTGCTACGTCACAAGCACAGCCTTGCGCCCCAATGTTGTTGCTATCGACGTTGTAGAAAAACCTCACCCCTCGAGGTTCCGTACTAGTCAAAATGGCATATCGATGCCAAGTCGCACCTACTCAGTCAACTCGAACTCTTGGCACAGCTGATTGAGCTTCTTTTGATCGTGCAACGCCGGTAGTAAATCACTACTACGACCCACCTCCTGCAATACATCGGCGAGTTGCGATATGAGCACTGTTTGCTGAACACGACCTTCCTGCATGCCTTTCTGCATGCCTTTCTGCATGCCCACTTCTTCGGCCTCTTGCGCTAGTTGTTCATAATACTCCGACCAAAACATGACGTTCTTCCTCCAATCGGGTCGCGCGATGATGGAGTGAACCTCCTCGTCAAGAGCGCGGACAAACTCATCATCCCCATCATACTCCCCAGACAGGTATGAGAGTAGTGCTTCGAGCTCTTCCTGCACACCCCCGTCGCCATCGTCCTTGCCAGGCGTCGTCCACGCAGCATTGAGAAATACCTCGCAAGTCCCGTCACCCAGCCCAAGAGTACTATCACCTACCGAACAGGAAGGAACACGCAGATGTCACCATCACGAATCGTGTCGAACATAGAGAACTCTTCTTGGTCAATCCGCGCAACGAGATTGCGTGTGCCATCGTTTGCCATCGGACGCAGCGCTACCTGCAGCTCGCCCGCATAGTGTTGGTAGTTGTTGTTCACAACCATCACGTCGCCCGGCTCAAATGACGGCGCCGCATATCGGCGCGGCTCTATGGATTTATCTGCGAACACGACGCGAGGTCCACGCGAACGCCACATCCACTCGGAACTATCTCCCATGTCTACATGCGGGAAATAATCGAACAATATTGAACGCTCCACATCAGAAACGTCATACACCGGCTCGACGCAAATCTTCTTTTGCACGCTGTAATCCAGCGGGTCACTCATAAACGACGCCATTTCGGCAACTAATTGCTCATGCGCCTCCGAAAGATAGTGTGGCACAACTGGGTCTAGCGCCTCCCGCACTCCCGCGAGTTCAGCCTCGCTCGCATACGCATTACCAAAAAAGACTTCGGTAGCACCTCCGGCAACCACCAGTCGCGCCTGGAGACTGGACGGTAGGTCGCGCAAACGTTCAACGGTAGGCAGCCCATCCCTCGCGTCCCATACGCCATGAGTATTTTTGGCATGCGACGAAATGAATGCCCCAACTCGTATGCCCGCACGCGAAAGATCCGTGTTTACCTGGCGGAATTTATCCCATGCAAAACCGGTATAGCGCTGCGGATAGAAATTATGACAAGCAAGGATACGATCTTTAGGCGCACCTGCCGCACACAACGCCGAAATAGTTCGCGGCTTAAGAGCCGAGGCATTGTACTCAATCTTCATGCCGTACGGGTTGTTAAGCATAACGAGGTTCTCGTCCTCTCCATATGCTCCATCCATACGCAAGATGTCGGCTCCGATGCGCGCGAACGGTGTGAGGTCGTGCGGCGTAGCGCCTAGCCGACGCATGCACGCAGGATTGACGTCTAGCGACACCTCCATGCCAAGCTCATGCGCAACGTCGTTGAGTCGTTTGAACAGCTCAAGCACCTCGCGCGGCGTTCCGTCAACCGAAAACATGCTACTAAACACGCGCGTAAACCCGTGACGTGCCGCACAAACGAGGTATACGGCAATCTCCTCAAGCGGGCGTATGTCGGGATAGACTGAAACTCCGAGCGTGATCATGGCAGTTCCTTTCGCTGGACGCACCATAGCTGTTCCTCAACATACATTATCACCGATATCACTCTGTTCGACCTTACCCTTTTGCACCCGCCGTGATGGCGACCCGACCCGAAGACCGCACCGCACACTTCGTGCAACAAGATGCTTTTCTTGGTGAACAACTACTCGATGCCCAGCTCCTGCAGGAGCGAATCGCGCACACCGGAATCGACCATCGCTTCGAAAACCTCGTCGGACCTGCCCCGCTCCTTGAGCGCATTTGCAAGCAAGGCATTGAGCCGCCTCTCGTTAGCTTGGCCTTCTTCACGTCCTTCCTTGCGCCCTTCCTTGCGCCCTTCCTTGCGCCCTTCCTTAATCGCGAGAGCCCTCTGTTCCTCAAGGTAACGCTCGAGCTTCATGCGGTTGTGCCTCCATTCGGGCTGCTGGCGCACCCGCCGGACGGCAGCCTCAACCTTGCGTGTAAAATCATCCTCTACCATCGTAGCGTCACACAGGTACCGAAGGAAGGGCTTCAGCCGCTCGTTGGCACACTTTTCCCACGCGAGCGCGTTTACAAACACGCGCGTAGTGCCGTCGGGCATCTCCGTTTTATCCTCCTTACAGTGGGGAGTCACTGTGTAGGTAGCTAGTTCACGCTCAAAGGGATCAAACGAGCAGATGAACAGGACATAC
This sequence comes from Atopobiaceae bacterium, assembly GCA_017510785.1. Taxonomy (GTDB): domain Bacteria; phylum Actinomycetota; class Coriobacteriia; order Coriobacteriales; family Atopobiaceae; genus RUG440. Next base: position 53,886 of record JAFWMH010000049.1, read on the forward strand.
GAGTCCGTCATATCCTCGTACATCACTCCCGGAGCAATGCAGTCCATATCGTTGGAGCTAATATAGAAGCGCGACCGTTTTTCCAAGCTTCCTTGGTTGGCATTCCGCAGCTCCACGTCGTAAATTGTGCCCGATTCATCCGCCACGTACACGTCCATGCGTATTCCTTTGGCACCAATTTCGGGCACGACCGCATACTCGGCACCTACGAACTGAATGTGGTCTATGGGTACTTCCAAAACAATCTCTAGAGGGCGCGACATGCCCATGTTCGATTTCCTAGCAGGTCTGTTGGTCGCCGCAATGGCGGCCGATTCGGCAACCACGATCGCGTTGCTCGCCCAGGCGGCGAGCAGGACTCGGGAACTGTGGAGGAGGTGGCAGCGCAAGTAGCGGATGACGTTCGGATAAACCAAAGGCCCGGATTGCGGCCGGGCCTCAAGTAAAAAACCGGCGCCGCCCGTACTGCTTTTAAACCCAACGGGCCTTGCTGGTACGTCCATTATACCCGTTGTCCCCCCAAGGGCAACGGGTATTTTGGTCTTTTTATGCTAGGTACTACGTACCAGCGAACCAGGAATCTGTTCAGGCCCGTCGCATCACGAACTACGCTCACGAAACAGACCGCCCAGGCAGCTCGTCACACCGCGCCCCGCGTCTTCCGCCGTCCGTCCTTGAGCAACAATGCACGGGCACCACAAGCGTCACGGCCGAGAGCTGCGAGCCGTTTAATAGCTTACGAGGAATCGTCGCGCTCAAAAATCGCTCGAACCCACCTAACGCACTGGAGCAGGAGCCATTTCACCCGGCCGATGCGCGCGACGGATATCCCCGAGACACGCCTTGGCGCGGTCGTAGACGAAGCACACCGCAATGCAGAAGAGTATCTCGACGCAAGCGTTTGCAATCCAATCGTAGCTAACATTAAAGCTCTGGTTACCGCACGCCCATCTCGCCCACATCCTACGCAGGCAGTGGATGGCGAGCATCACCATGCTGTTTCGCCCAAGCCAAACGAGCAAATTGGCTACGCAGTCGTTAAAAGCGGAGCTGTTTGAGGCACTACGATCGTCGAGACGCGCGGAAGCCCAGTAAACCGCAAGACTACCCGCACAAGCGCCGACGATGCAGGCAACGAACCCGGGATACCTGCGCGTCGCCATCTCGATTTGGAAGCCACCCGTCGCAAGGGCAACCCACACCGCCACAATAAGCACGACCGTCGCGACCACAGGCTTCTTCTTGAGCAACCCACGCTTGCCGACCTCATCGCCCAACAGCATGAAGACTTGCGCGAAGAGCGCCACGTCGGCACTCCACGGCAAGAAGAGCCGCCGCATGCCAAGCCACCAACCGACAACGCACATACCCACTGGCACCAAATACGAAACGTATGGATGGCAACTCACCGTTAGGCGTCGGCTCACGACGTACAAGTTGCGCGCGACGAAGAGACACGCCACGAACCAAACCGGACCCACCGAAAGGAATCCAGTAAAGATCGTACCCGTAAAGCTCATACCAACCACCATCGCCTGCAGACGATGCCACACGACGAGCTTGGTATTCTCAACCGTCACCAGCCCCTTAAGAAGCACCGCAAGCAGGCACACAACCACATAAGGCAATATAAGAGTCCGCAGCGACCGTCGGAAGGTACGCCGCACATCGTAGCGACCGGCGATGAAGATAGCGTTCGCCATAAAGAAGAGCGGCATGTGGAAGGCGAATATCAGCTTGCGAACGACGGGATCCATATCACCCTGATGGCCTACCACAACGAGCAGAATCACGAGGCCCTTCGCAATATCGTAGGAGCGGATGCGACGCGACACCTCGCGCTCGCTCTCACCAGCCCGCGACCGTAACCACCGAATCGCACAGACGGCCACGACTCCCACGATGCTCCAGAGCACCCTAAGCATAAGAAGGCACAACCTCGTCCTCTCGGAACCCCACATGTCGCCCGCAAGTCCAAGTGGCCCCATCAGGGTCTCCCATGGTATTACAATAAGATCGAACATATGAAAACAGAGTGCGGTCAGCGCGTTTCTACCGTACGCTGCCAAACCGTCCGAAACATGGGGAATGCACTCAATAAAGCCGGACACCCACAAAACAACAAGCGAACCTGCAAGCGCACCGAGAATGTCTACGGGAATGCAGGGATAAAAGCATCGCACCATGGAGAGGTGTCGGTCGGCAAAACACAACACCGCCAACCACACCGCCAATGCGCCCGCGCCGAGTCTGTGGGGGACGACTCCCCTGCCCAGTGACTCGGGAAACCGCTCTCGAGCCATATGCCCTATGTGAATAAAGAGCACGGCGCACATGCCAGGCTGTATGGAAAACGGCAGCCACCATCCCTTAGTCGCCACCCCAACTGCAAAGAGCGCAATTGCCGCGGGCGTCGCCCACCTCTTGTCGGCAATCGCATCGTACATGGTCAATGCCCAAAAGAGCGCGAGTAGGAACCATATCGTACCGAACGACGTAATCCCTCCTCCCGGAGCCTTAGGAGATCCGCTGCCATACAAAGCTCTCACGAAACAATTTGCGATGCCCTGCCAACTGTGGCCGACGTCCCCCAAAAGCGCCAATTTCACACCCCGGCACACACAACAAATGGTTGCACACATCACATAGGGCACCAGCAGCCGCATAGCGCGCTTCTTCAGAGCCTTTGCAGCATCCGAAGGCTTGCGATAAAAACAACCACTGATGAGGAAGAACAGCGGCACATGAAAGGTGAAAACAACCGCGTTCACCCCGCGCCAGCTGAAATGCCCCGCAATGATGCAGAGCATCCCAATGCCCTTTGCAATGTCGAAGCTGCGTATACGCGCGCGATTACCACTACTCATAAAGCATCACTCAAATGTAAAGGTAACTATACTGCCAAATCGAGTGGCAAATCGGAAATGTCCTTAAGACGTTTGCCCACGACGAGTGTGGCCATGAGTTCTTGTGCCACTTCATTTTCCGTGCGCTCAACCGCCTCTTCCAGTTCATCAAGAGCAAAGTGATACACGCAATCAATGTCGCCAGTTCCAAGTGCAAGAGAAGCCAAACGACTTGGTGAGGGTTCTGCAGTTACAACAACGATGTGCGGCAAATGCCCCTTCCTGTTACGAATCAAATTCAGCGCTTCTGTACGAGAGTTTTGAGCACGATCACTACGCATCGTAAATTTCGCCGATATGGATGCGTGAAGTATAGGACGCGTATTGAGGTCTGACTTTCTCAACGCAGACCTAGCACCATGCACATCATCTACTATCGGCTCAGTGGCATTAATCTCTTCATCGTCGCATTGGTCTCTCCATACAATGACATCGGGTGCAACAATATAGTCATTGCCTAACGCAGCCTGAAGTTCGGGGTTCCCGCGCTTAAGTTTCGACAGCGCCTCGAGGTGCTCATACTGTGCAAAATGCGAGACATTCGTCACGCTTGTATTACCAAGCTGTCCCACACCCCAACGCCCGGGCCTAATATGTCTCAACGCCGGAAATGTACGCTTGACGAATTCAGCTACGGCCTCCTCGAACAACCTGCCTGCAGTTTGACCGGCAATCTTAGTTTCTCGCTCGGGAATCGAGTGACCAGCAGCCTCAAGCTGCTGCGCAATCGAAGCAGCTATGTTCAACGAAATGAGACTACTTGCATCGGCGTTGGAATACGCGGGTCCGTCGTATGCAGGACTGTTTACGCGCTTAAGCCGATGCATCGAAAGAAGCTCGACCCGGCATAGCTGTTCATGAAATTCGTACCTCGCGCTAGCCAACAATGCATTCATCTTTGCAAACACCTCACAATCTGTTTCCCAACCTCCCGCGCAACGGGCGGTGGAAACGCATTGCCTATCATCCGGCATGACACCGTTTTAAACTTGTCAAACGTCCATTCGTCGGGAAACCCTTGCAAGCGCGCCAGCATACGAGGCGTAAGTTTAGGCATGCCAGAGAAGTCACGGTCTGGCGCATCGTTGGCAACCCCCGTACCGTCTACCCCCAACTCACGCCATGCATTTCGCGCCCGAACTGGCCCAAGATCGGGACCACCATGTTTTTTGGACCCACCCACGAGAGTCGGCGCAATTCTATTCGCCCGCTTAATCCACTCTTTTGTTCCAATCCAACCGTTAGCACCCATAAGGTCCCCAATGGCTTCGCCGACGGTTTGCGCGGACTCTTTGCTCCCAAACGGATACTCAAACGGCACAATCACGTCGTCTCGCAAGGCTACTATTACAACTCTTGGCCTCAGCTGCGGAACGCCATAATCAGACGCATTGAGCAAAGCGATATTTGTGCTATACCCAAGATTCTCGATACTGCGAAGTATTTGATTCCTATAATCGTCAAACCGTGAGTCCAAGAACCCCCGAACGTTCTCCAACATTACTGCACGGGGTTTAATCTCGGAAACAAGACGAATCGCCTCCGGAAACAAGTCGCGTTCATCGTTAAAGCCTAGCTGCTTTCCCGCAACGGAGAATGGAGGACACGGCACGCCCCCAGCAAGTAGGTCTATTCCATGGTATGGCGTGCCATCGAAATTGTGCAGATCATCACAAATCACATTCCAATTCGGGCGATTCTCACTGAGCGCTTTGCAGTACCGGGGTTCGTATTCCACTAACGCAACATGCTCGAATCCCGCCTGACTCAGTCCTAGCGCTTGGCCACCTGCCCCAGCACATATTTCCAGGCTTGTTAGACTCATACGACGCCATCACCATACCTTGCACAATGCAACCACGATGCAAAGCATTGTAACACCCGCATGGGACAGTTTTATCCTGGGCGCCCATGAGACAAAAGCTCGCGGGGAGAGCATCTCACGCTGAGACACTCTCCCCGCAAACGTGTTTGCCTGAACCCTTTACTCGAACCGACGACGAAGAAGCGCAAGCGAGCTAACAAGCATGATCGCACCGAGAATCATGGAAACGGACGTGCCTTCACCGCCAGTAGACGGGAGCTCGGCGCCGGCGACGTTGCCAACGGTGACGGTAGCAGGCACGGCATTCTGCCCGGTCGTGGCAGCCTCGTAGCGCATGATGTTGCTGTTGCCATGAGTCGTGCTGTTGTACGTTGCAATCGACTCAGCAGTCATCGCGGTCCAATCGCTCGGCTTCTTGTTCTCTTCCTTCTGCAGGAACACCACCTTGCCGCCCGCAACCTTGAAGTAGAACGTGCTGTCGCCCACAAGGACATAGCCGGTGGGGAATGCCGTTTCCTTCGCTTCGTAGTAGCCGACCGTCACGTCACCAAAGGTCACGAGACCGTCTGTGGCATCATTGTTCACAGCAGTGGCATCACTCTCACGCGTTGTGGTCCCCTGCTTCTGCGTCACCGCGCCGCTTGCCGGCAAAACAACGTTCTCGTCAATCTGCGTCAGCGTGAACTTCGCGCCAGCAAGCTTCGTTGCGTCCGCAACGGGATCAGATACGTTGTAGTTGTACGTGCGCTTGTCAACCTTAAGCACGCGGATGTCCACCGAGCTTGGCGTGTTGTTAACAATAGCTCCCACGGGATTCGCAGTCTGGCTACCAGTCGGCGTCTCGCCATCATACTTATACTGCGATGCCATGAGCTCGAACTTCTGCCCCGTCTTCGTAACAATCGGAGCATCCTGAATCGCCGTACCCTCGGGATATCCAACCTGATACGCACCCGCATAACCATCCTGCGCCACGGGCTCGTTCTGCTCGTTGACCTCGAACACGTAATAGGTCGTGCCACGATCGATGTCGAAGTTCAAATTCTCGAACACAACATCTGCCGTACCGCCTTGCGTAACCTCAACGTCAAGCGTACGCCCTGGCACGAGCTTGTAGTACTGGGTGTCATCGGCCGTATCAGTGGTGCCCTTGTCATCCGTCGCGAGCGTGAACAAACCAACCTTAAAGGTGCCAGTAGCCGTCGTGTCAACGGTATTGTTATCGCCAAGGATTCGCTTGGTAACCTTAATCCGACCCTTCTCGTAACGATTGTTCGTGAAGGAGGCCGTTTGATTGGCAGTGTCCGTCCCGTCGCTCGGATTAGCATCGTGCTCGAGCGTCTTGCCCTTGTTGTCCTGAACGATGGTGTACTCGTCTTCCACAGACGCATTGTTCACTCTAAACGTAAGCTCCTTCTTGAGCGTCGTAATTGGATCACCATTGCCATCGAGCTCGTAAACGTAGTAAGTAATCGGTTCGCCCTGATCGTCCTTGTACTGCAAATCAGAGAAGGTCGCAGCGCCCCAGGAACCGTCGTAGGTCTTGGTTTGGCCGCCCTCCTCGTAGGTCGTGTTGCCGTTCGCATCCTTCCCAAGCGTAACAGTAGCAACATAGTTCTTGGTATCGCCCTTCGGATCCTTCACTGCATTTTCCGTCGTTGGCGGCGTGCCTTTGTACAGTCCGAACTTGATCTCGTTGCCCGCACGCGTCGCATCGGCAATGCCATTGCGCAGCATCGTCTTGTTCACGGTAATCGAACCGGTCTCGGACTTTCTATTGGTAATCGTAATCTCGGCGTTGCGCGGCGACTTCTCATTCTCGGTCCCGGCAGAGAGAACCACGCCGGAGTCACCGCTCTGGCCATTCGCACTGTAGGACACCTCGTCGTTGCTAGCTATCGTTACCTTAGCCGACCCGTCAGCAGCATTAGCCCAGCCGCCTTTCTCGGCGTCCTTTTCGTGCGTACCTGAACCATCTACCATCTTGAGCTCGTACTCGTCGCTGTTTTGCTTCTTTTCGTATGTGTAGTACGAGCCAGTTTCGGTGACTTGCCACTTGTACCCAGCGATGGGCAAGCCGTTATCGGCATTCTCTTCCTGGCTCACAATAGGCGTACCAACACCCCACTCGTCATCCCCGATCTCGTAGGCTCGGTACGTCCCCAGCGGCAACTCGTCAAACACGACCGTGGCGGTGGAGCCCTTCCCCATGGTCACCGTTTGCGTCCATGGCTTGGACTCGATAGTCGTAATGTCGGTCGTCAAGCCGTTCTCTAGACGCATCGTTTGCGTGGTCGTTACGTCGTGGAACACAATCTGCCACTTGTTGTCTTGCGCGTCCCACCTCTCGATGCCAATGGTGAACGTCTTGCCCGCGGCAACATCATCGTACTTCTCGCCGTTCAGCGTAACGTCCTTTGTTACGCGCAACGTACCCTTAACCGGCGCATACGTATTGGTGAGGCCGATAGTATCCTCCGCCTCCTTGGGCGCGTGCCCACTAGCACTCGTAGCGCTCTTGTCAGCAACGAGGGTATGGTTGGCGATAAGAGCATTCGCATTAAGCTCGGTTACGTCGTACACCCTGTCCATAACAAGATCGGCGCTGAGCGTGCCCGTGTGCGTCGGCGAGTCAACAATTTGGAACTCGCCGTTCGTGAAGTCAGCGTAGGTTACGTAGTCGTAGTTGTTCTTGAACGCCGTTTCCCACGTCGCGTAGTGCGCAGCGTAGTCATCGTACGATTCGTCTTTCGCTACGATAACCGACTGCCCATCAATCGTTATCGCATTCTGCTCCATCATTCTGTTGCCGTTATTATCATAGTTCTGCACTGGTTCTTTGACCCAGACAAGGGCGTTGCCGTTGTTCTTGTCATGCACCAAATGCCAAGTAGTGCGAACAAGCTCGTCTTCTATATTCTTCGTCCACACTGGATTCTCGTCGGTACCCTTGTTGTACGCCTTCGTCACGGACACAAGCTGCGAGTCAACAGTCGTAATGTCGTACTGAAGCTTCTTCTCGGCCGCCTCCAGCAACGCGCGATGCTCTTGAGAGATGTTCGCGGCGGACACACCCGCAAACGTACTGAGCTCAATCCCATCAAACGTCTTCTTAATCTTGAGTTTGCCGGTGTATACAGGCTTGTTCGTTACGACCCAATAGGTAATATTGTTGTCCGCATTCGTTCCGGTTTGATAATCCGGCCACTTCGTGCCCTTGCTGTGGTCGTTCGGATCTTCGTACTCCAGCGCGAAGTCCTTACGTTGCACGTTATTCTCATCAGTGTACTTCTCAGCCACCTTGTAAATGAGCGTTCCGTTCGTCGTTGTATATGTATTACCGGATATGGTAATTGACGAGTCAAGTCCGGTCCACGTGTACTCCCAGTTGTTGCCGTCATCGAGCGTAATCGTCTTGAGGAAGCCTTCGTCCTTGGTTTCCACATCTCCACTCTTGGTGTAGCGCGTGAGCTCCATCGCAACACCCTCATGCCCAGCATTGCCACCGGTCCAGTGTTTATCGACCTTTACGCTCCATCGGTTCGTGTTGGTATTCGTTATCGTGACCTTCGAAATACCCTTGCTTTGGTTGTTATCGTGATGCTCGTACGCATACGTAGTGGTAATACCAGGCGCCGACGCCGCCGTCTCCTTGACGAAGTACTCCAGTTTGTACGTCAAACCCGAATTTGGATCCGTCTCGTACATTGGCAAGTTAATCCACTTGTGCTTGAAGCTCTTGGTGGCATCCGACTCGTCGTGCTTCAACTCAGCAACACCGATGGCATTGGGGAATGGCTCGTAGCTTTCAATAACACCCGTGCTTGTGCCCTTCGGTTCGGGCATCCGCAGATGAGAAGTACCGTCGGTTGCCACCTTGTACGCACCGCTCAAACCGTCAATGGCCTTGCGCGCCTTATAGAGCTGAGCAGTAGCGGTGTAATTGGAGAAGTCCGTGAAGCCTGCCCACACCTTCTCCACCTCTACGCTGGTCTCGTGGTTGGTAATAGTTACGGTGCCTCCGTTAGCGCCATCGTTGTTCACATCGCCACCGCCAGCGAGCACGTAATCATAGGTCGGGCTGGGCATGTACTCTGCCCCGTCCGTGAACACGGACTTCTCGCGAACGAAGTAGGCAAGCTCGTACGTCTTCCCGTCCACTGTTTCGTAGAGCGGCAACCGAGTCCACTCCTGCGCCCAATGCTCACTAGCCGACTCGTTGTACGCAACGTTCTTCGTGTCCACCAACTCGGGAGCGTCGAACTTTCCATTGCCCGTCACCTTGCGTGGGAACCTCATCAAAGAGTTGGCAGCTGCGCTTACGCCATACTCACCGTTCAGGTTCTTACGCGCCTTCCACAGCTCGAAGGTAACATGGTCGTTGGCCCGATGATACGCCTCGGCCAAATTGCCGCTTTGATCGGCCCAAACCTTAACTGCCTTCACGCTCGTCTCGTAGTTCTCGATGGCAACCGACTTCACGCCGGAGTCCTTGTCGCCGGACGTGTTGAACTCTTCCACGTACCGAGCACTTGCCGGATACGTCTGTCCGTTTTCAGTTGTTTCCGCCTCGCGCACGTAGTACACAAGCTCGTACGTCACACCGAGGAAGTCTTCGTGTGTCGGCAAGTGATTCCACTCGGTGTGCCAGCCTCCCGCACCATTGTTAAACGTGGCGTCGTACTTCAGCGTCGCGCGGTCCATACGAGCCGATGCCAAATAATCGCCCGTCGTAGACTCAACCGGGAACGCAAGCCCCGACGTCGCATCTTGCACAATGTTAAACGTTCCCGCGGTACCCACCGGAGCTTTAACGGCCTTCCAAAGCTCAAGAGTAACGCCAGCCTCAGTGTGGCCACCACCGCTCCACGTCTTGGTAGCCTTCACGCTCGTCTCATGATTGGTTATGGCAACGGAACTCACACCAGAGTTCTCGCCGACTGACGGAACGACGTACGTCGCGTCGTACCATGCGCTAACGGCACTTTCGGAGTTAGCCGACTCACGTACGTAGTAGCTCGCCTCGTAAGCTTCCCCATCCTTAACGACTACTGAAGGTAAGTGCTCCCACTCGTAGTTCCAATTGAACTCAGTGACGTCGTAACGAATCACTTGGCTATCCACGCGCTCGAAGCTCGCAAAAGCCCCTGCTCCGGTATTCGCGGGGAATGCAAGGTTCGTAACTCCATCGTCGGCAATACCCACAACACCCGCGTTCGTGCCACGCATCTTGAGTGCTCGCCACAGTTCAAGTGTGACCGTTTGGCCGCGATGAGCGAGGCTCACGTCAAGTTCTTGCTGATCGTCGTACCACGTTTTAGCTACCTTCACGCCAGTCTCACGGTTAGTGATAATTACGTTCTTAACGCCAGACGCGGGGTCACTCGCAGTATTGAAGCCGTCGCCATTGGTTCCGTACACATAGGAGGACGCGGTATCACCCTCCATCAACGTGCCGCCGACCCTTGTGCCCGACTCAACTACGTAATAATAGATGTCCTTTACGTTCGTGGCGTCCTCGGCATTCTGCAGCGGCAGATTATTCCAAGTGCAGGTCCAGTCGCCTGTAGAACTCACGGCCACGTCATTCGGTATCGCATTTCCCAGCGTATCGTTGCCCGAAACCTTTACGGCGCCTTGCGGAAGCGCACGACCAGTGGTCGCGTCAACCGAGAACGAGTCGGGCGTACTGCCAGCATCAACCTCGAGCTTGTACAGCGTGAACGTTGCCGTATCACCCGTATGCTGTGCCGTAGTATCTGCGCCGGTTGCTACGTCCTGCCACTTCTTCGTCGCGGTAACCGACGTTTCGCTGTTTGTGATAATGGCTTTTGCTACGCCAGACGCCGCATGCGCGCTACCTTTGCCATCCGCGTAATCGCAGTCATATACAGCATGCATGCCGGTTGTTACGGGTTGACCGCTCCTCTTTATTCCAGTTTCCTTCACGAAGTACGTGTAATCATGAACATTGTTATCGGTGGTGGGAAGGTTCCTCCATGCGTATTTCCACTGGTCGTTCGAATCCTTGCTCACGGTAACGGGATTGGCCGTCACTATTTGGTTATCTGTTGGCACTACTTCTGCACCAGACGTCGGGAATATCAGCCCATTGTTATCGGCATTACCCATCGTGGGATCCGTGCCGGTGTTTGTTGTCGTTCTATAGAGCGTGAACTCAACGGCGTCATTGGCGTGAGTTGTGGTGGTAGCGGCACCCGTAGCCACATCCTCCCACTTTTTCTCCACCTCAACACTCGTGCGTGTGGTGTCTTTATTGGTAACGGTAACAGTTCCGTTGCCTTCCAACCAGCCAGCCGGATTGTTGGTAACGACGCCATCTCCGTCAACACTGTAGGACTCGGTATACCCTGTCGGTGGGCCACTTTCTTCCACATAGTAAATGTACGACTTCGTCCCGTCATCGCTTACAAGCGGAACGGGGTTAAACGTTACCTCTAGATAAGCGCCTGTGGTTGAGGATGACCAGCTAAGTGTTTGGCTCTGATACTGACTCGAATCATTGTTATACGTCGAATCTGCCGTGGCAGTATCGCTGGAGCCGCCTTCAGTGTTGTACTCAAAACGCTGGAGCTTGAACGTCGCCGAACCAGCTGTTGCCTCAGCTGGCGTAATGGCATTGCCCGCCGCATCCACGAATTTCTTGCGGACCTTGACTGTTGCAGTGGTCTGCTTGTTAGTCACCGTAACTGTTCCGCTGCCGTTGAGCCAGCCCGTTCCATCGGGGGACGTCGAAGTCGGCACCGTAACGTCCGTATCAACAACCTTATAGCTCGTTGCGTAACCCGCCGGGACGCCAGACTCCTCTACGTAGTAGGTGTACTCCGTCGTGCCTTCCTTTAGCGGATAAGGACTACCGTCGGTAAACGTTCCTTGCCAGCTTTGGTTCTCGCTGTTGTAGGTTAAATCGCTTAAGGCAATCTCTTTACTGAAATTGTCTACAACCATTCCGCCAGATGCACCAATGGCGGTGTTAGAGCTACTAATGGAAGACAGGACATCATTATCAATTTTAATATTGATGCCGTAGATTCTTGTCCCTTCCTCTATGCCACCCATTGTGCTATCGTATGAGCTCCAATTTTCTGACGCAGAAGGCACAGCAAATGTAATCTGCGTAGTAGCATTTTGATGCTTATACCCATTATCATCGATAATTATGGGGTATCCACCTTGGTTATACACATCGTATTGATTTCCGCCGATACTCGCATAGATTGATATACTATTCTTTGGCACTTCAAGTCCGTTAAAAGTAACCGTCACCTCACTGCCAAATGAGGCATTTCCATCGACTAAATAACCATTCCAAGTGCATGTACTCTTGTCAAAGTCACCCGGAACGGTGCCATGGTAACGAGTGCTTGTGATTGCAATGTGGACTTGTCCATCGCTCGCTGGTGCCGTCTTCAGTCGTTTGAGCGTGAACTTCGTATTGTTTGCCGTAACATCCGAAGGCACCTCGCTCAGCGTATTCCCGTTCGCATCCTTGAACACCTTGCGAACGGATATCTCAGCATTGGTCTCGGGGACCTTGTTCGTAAAGCTCACGTCACCGGTAGCATCGAGCGGGTCGTCCTTCGTATACCCTTTTCCATCTCCATGAGTCTTCTCAACGTCATCGACGTTGCACTCTTCGGTAACGTAGTACTTAATAGGATTGTCAGCAGCATCATACTTGGGCAAATTGTTCCACGTGTACGATGAGGCCCCATTACTGAGAGTCTCTGTACGGAAGACCAGATCAACCATAGCGTATTCCGGGTCACCTGTATGAGCAAGACGTCTCTTGAAGAGTTGCGTCACTGGGCTTGCGATGCGACCTCCGGCTTGCGAAGACTGCGGGATGTAGACTATGACTGTTCCGCCACCCACAACACTCTCTGACGAACATACAGGGACGATGTTGCCCAAAGCGCCTTGGTCATACCCATTGACCCCGAACTTGTAAGTGGATGTCGGGTTGAGGCCCGTTATGGTAATCTCCCAATTATTACTAGGGTCAATATCCACGGCAATCCAGTCCCACCTAGGCCCTTGTTCCTGATACCACACTTTGATGAAGCCACTTTGATGTCCAACGAGTGATGGTGCGCTGAACGTAAGCGTGCCATTGCCAGCCACTTTCGTCGCATTAAGTGAGACAGTGTGATCGGAGGTGCCGTCGAACGTTCCACCACCTTGCGTTATATTGGCTGTTTGGATTACTGAACCATCAGCGCCGCTGAAAGTCACTTCATAGTTCGATGAAGACTGGCCGTCAAGTTCCAACTCGTAAGTCCAAGAAGGATTTGTATCCTTGCTCAGCGTAATCGGCGAGCCAGCAACTGGGTTGTTGTTCTTTAACACGTTTACGCATATCCAACCACTATCGCCACTCGTCAGGTTGTTCACGTTAACCGTGAGTTTTGGAGCTGGTGGGGTAGCGATAGTCGGGTTAACGACAACCGTATCAGCATAAGCCCCACGCGTGCTGTTTTGTGAACTATCAACCGTAACATTAGTAACGTACGTGCCATCGCAGCTACCATTGTAGGTTACGGTATAACTGGTATTCGAATCGCCATTCATGGGATAGTCGTAGGTCCACGAGTTAGCTGCGTTCAGCCTGACAGTCTCATATGTTGTTTCTCGCTCGCTAGCATCCTTATGTAAATTCGTAACCTTGGTTACCGTTACCTCCAGCCAACCCAAATCCGACGGATTCCTATCGGTTGCCACAATCGTTAGCATGGGCGGGCCGGGTTGAATGGACGAAAGGTCGAACTCTCCACCGGTTCTGCCGCTTATTTCGTTGCTGGGTGCCGTAACGCTACTGTAAGTGTTCGCTTCGAACGAGCCGACATTCACCGTGTAATTCGCAGCCGAGTTCAAGTCGCCAACGGTAACGGTCCAGTTGTTCTCGTTGGTAAGGTTGTAAGTGGTCTTATATGCGTCATTCTCGCTCAGATTCACTGCAATCCAACCACCATACCGATAATTGTTAGGCGGGTTGGGTAGCGTTATGACAAGCGACTTGGGCGCGGTGGTTGGAGTCACCTTAATCGTTGCGCTCTCGGTGCCATGCGTTTGCGTGACGCCCGTTGAATCGACCACGGCGTTTGTTATGTGGGTGCCATCAGGCGTTACAGTGCTTACGGTATAGACAGTACCGGACCTGCCGTCCATCGTATGGCTAATCGTCCAGTTGTTAGACTTGTCCAACGTGTACTGAGTTGCCGTGTCCTGCGGGGTCGGCGGATTCGCACCAAATCCTGCATAGTCTGGAGTAACGGTAACGACGATTGATCCGTCGTCATTGGCGCCCAGCCCATCCGCAGTTACAGTTAGTGTCGGCGTACCTGACGTAGCAGTTATCTCAATCAGGCCTTCGTTGCTGTTTATAGTAATGGGATTGGTCTTGCTACCGGTCACGACCGTTGCACTGCCAATGCCGCCCGCGAACGAACCGACTTCGGCGTAGTACTGCATCTCGTTGGTAACGTCAAACGTAAACGTGGCTTGTTTGTTCGTCCGTACCCAGTTCCAAGTATCGTCCTTCAGGCCTATGGTTCCCACATACTGGTTATTACTTGCGTTATATATGTTTACCGCCATCTCGCCAGACTTACCAACAGGACTCTGGCCATCGATGCTCGTCACCTGTACGGTGAGGGTCGGAGTCACCGCTTGCTGAAGGCTAAAGTTCGCAGTGTAGTCTTGGTCTCCAGCCGTAAAGCTCGTACCACTTTCTCCTACAACCTGTCCGGTATAGGTACCGCCTAAAGAGCTGACAGCGACTGTGTAATTCTTGCCCTTTAGCATCGGTGCGTAGGTATACGTCCAGCCTGTGCTTGAGTTGTACGTATAGCCCGGGCCATTAGTTTTTGTAAGTGTTACGGGCTTATCCACGCCGTCTTCGTTAATGGTAAGGATGACTGAATCGGACGTCGTATCGTTAATGTTCACCGTCAGCGCAGCGTAACGAACCTGGTGCAGCGTAAAGGTTGCGTCCTTACCTGTGAGATCGGTTACGGGTCGCCCGGTAGTGGTTTCCCAGGTTTTTTTTACCGTAACGCTCATTTCGTCATCGCGCGGTGTGTTGGTGAGGGTGTACGTCCTGGGCGTTGCACTCTCATCTACAGTTGCCTCGCACGTGTAATGATCGACGTGAGCTTCCGTTGCAACATACTTGAACTCATAGTGAGCGCCATCCACGTATCCATTGGTGGGCAAGTTGCTCTGAGTGAACGTGGCGTTCGTTCCACTCATGCCCGCATAGGTGACGCCGTCCGTAGCGGCGGCCCCGCTCGCAGTCACTACGTTACGTGTTCCGTCCATGTCTTTTTGAATCTCGAAGGCCATGGGTGTGAACGAACCGTCAGGCTCCCAAGCGTCGCCAGTACCGTAAGGACGGCGCTGGCGCGTGATGGTGCCGTTGATGCTAGTCGGGCTTCCCGAATCCGTAGGCCACGATACATCCTGGCCGCTCGCATCCTTCCACTGCTTCTCGACCTTGAGGCTAGTAGCGTCAGTCTTGTTCGTAATAACGTAAGGGTCGCTCTCGGTCCCCGTACCCGAATAATTCTTCCCCCCACTTTGAACGATGCTGAAGCCACCAAACGCAGTAGGCTCGGCAATCGTGTAGCTGTACTTAACGAGCGTGGCCGTCGAATCATTAACCTCGTAAGCATATTCAGGAAGGTTGGCAACAGTTACAACTCTATTGCTCGTAAGGTTATAAGGGTTGCCGTAGTTCGTGGCCTCACCGGACGCCGACCACTGCGAACCGTTATACGTGCTCTTCTGCTGCTTAACCGTAATAGGTACACGCACCGGAGAGCCATTCTCCTGAGGCCATGCGAGCTCGGAGCCATCTGCATTTTGCCATTTCTTTTGGAAGCTAATCTCGGTGGGCTTGGGGGTGTTGGTCACCGTGAGGGCATCGCCGTTGCGCGATGAGGTGGAGGTGAACAAATCCGTGATGTCTTGTCCATCAGCCGTTACGCCATTTGTGGTGTTCTCCGTGGCGGTGTAGCGGTACTCGTAGAGCTTGTCGCCATCTGCGCCGTACTTGGCGAGTGTCTTCGGAACAGTTCCAACGTTGCTTACCGTAAAGGTGTGCTCGTCTCCCGTTGTTGTCGCATTCCACGCAGCATCAGGTGCCCACTCGACTTCAAGCGTGGAGCCCTTGGGCCGACGCTCGCGGGTTATGGTGCCCGAAATAGTGAGGGGTTGACCGTTTAGCTGAGGCCATACCGCCGTTTGACTAGCACCCTCGCCAACTGTGAGCTCTTCGCCATCCGACTTCAGCCACTTCTTCTGGATGCTAACGGTCGTTTGGGCAGACACATTGCGAACAGTGGTGCCATCCACCTGCTGCACCATGTAACCCGCAGCGAGGTTCGAGGCCGGAACGGGATCGGAGTTAATATTGATTTCCCGCACCGTGTAGTTGCCCGACTCCAAACCAGTAAAGGTGTAGTTGTAGCGATGGCCGCCAACTGTCGGGGTGATAGTAGGGACGTCGGTAACGTCGCCAGCGAGTGTCGAGTCATCTTCCTTGTATGCCTTGTAGCTACCGGACTCCTTCTTAAGAATCCTTATGCCATTGTCGCTGTCTTTCGAATACGGCTGCCCATCCTTGAACAACTGAATCTTGATGCTGTTGACATCACTCGGCCACTCACCGCAACCGTCCGCTCCCCACTGCTTTTGGAACGGGACGTTCACGACCTGCCTATTGGTAAGGGTATAGTCCACGCCCTTGGCACCTTCCTTGCCGGCATTGGCGTCTTTGCCTTCCGACACGTAGGTTTTTGTGGTGCCACCAGCGGTGATTTCCAACGTTCTCTTGGACTGGTCAGTACTATCCGCAGTAACAGTACCGTTCTGTTCGCCTTGCTTTATGGCCGTCTCAACCACCACGTAGCTCTCGTTCGCCCCAAGTGCGGGCATATCATTCGGCAAATCCCACATGTACGATTGCTGATTGTTGGTGAGCCACACAGGTTTGACGCCCGCAACCTCTTCTACCGTAGCCGTCTGGTTCGGCGCCTCGCCCGAAACCGTCTTCTTCATCACTTGCACCTGGACTTCAATGCCCTCGGGCCACGACGCGACGCCGTTATTCGAGTTCATCCACTTCTTGGTTACCTCAACGCGGTTCTTATCAATATTGTTGGTGAACGATGCCTCGGGGGCCTTATCTTCCTCCGTCACACCGGCAACGACCTTAACCTCCACGCGCTGATCGCTTACCAGCGTCATGGGCGATTCGGGCGTGTACTCATATACGTAGTACGTGCCCTCTTCGAGGTTGTCTACCATCGTGGAGGTGGCAACACCGTTCTGCACGTGTACCGTTACGTCGCCCACGAGGTACTGATTATGCGCGTTCCCCGTGCAATTCTCGTTGTGGTCGTGCATGCGCGTGGCGGGGTTACCGTCCTTGTCTGTAATCCTAAACCGATACACACCGTCCGCTGCTGTATCGTTCGTGTGCTCGCCGTTAACGGTAACGTTCTTCGTAATCTTAAGGCTGCCCGGTGCGTTCGCGAGGTTGGTGATGACGAGGGGGTCGTCCTTGGGCGCGTCAACGGTGCCCGCGCCGCCGTCGGAGTACACGGCGCCGTAC
Organism: Atopobiaceae bacterium; assembly: GCA_017510785.1. Classification (GTDB taxonomy): domain Bacteria; phylum Actinomycetota; class Coriobacteriia; order Coriobacteriales; family Atopobiaceae; genus RUG440. The sequence goes on from JAFWMH010000049.1 coordinate 71,254, forward strand.
TTTACATGCGCCGCCGCCACGGTTGCATCCTTGTTCACGGCATCGACGTCTTCCCGTACGGTGTAGGAAATGGTATTGCCGTTGGGGTCGGACGTGTCCAAGCCCTTCCAACTGTGCGACCAATTGTTGGCAGCCGTGAGCATGTAGGTAAAGTCGCTACCCATGGATTCGGGCTCGCTCGCGGTTGTGGTCCCATCGTCGTTTACCTCGTGCACGATCTTGTACAGCTGTACCTTAACCTGCGAAGACTTCGGTCCGCCTTCGGGGTCCCACTTCTTTTGCACGTAGATGTCGGTGCTCTTGGGCACGTAGGTATTCGTAACGGTAATGACGCCACTTGCCACGCCCTTGCCATTATCGGAATACGTGGTAATGTAGCCAGGAACCGCACGCTCCTTCACGGTGTACTTGTAGCTGGAATCCAAACGATACCACGTGTAGCTGCTCCAATATCCCTTACCATCGTCGTTGATGGGCACGGGAGAGACGTCCTCCATCAGCGTTTCCTTGCCAGTGGTGGGATCCACACGGTACAGGTCGTAGAGAATACCGTTCTTCGGACGGGTTTCGTACACGTTGTCGTAATCGCCTTCCCAACGCTTGGTGGCGGTAATCGACGTGTAGCCGTTGCGCGTGTTGTTGACGTTCCACACGGAGTCCGACGCCATGGAAGCGATAGTAACGTCTTGGTCCTTGTTAGCAATGGTAACGGCGTCGTCAAGTGCCCATGCGGCCTTCTTGCGATCCTCCTCGTGGGTGTAGTCATCGTCGAGCTCGCCGTCGAGATACACCACGAAGTAGTGCCTGCCAGGATCGGTGGCATGGAAGCCCGTGGGCGGCGTATTTTCCTCCCAGTAGTACACCGTGTGCTCTTTGAGGAAGGTATCGTGGGCGCTTTCTACGAAGGAAGTGGGGTCGTTCACATTCGTATATTGGTCGTACTCAAGCGACACAAAGCCGTCGTCAAACATCAACTTGGGATCTTTGCTGCCTGCCGTGAGGTTGTGAACGATGGGTGTTTTGCCCGTAATCTTAAACTGTTCGGCAACTTGCGCCAGCACGGCCTCATCGCCCGAGTTCACCCTATCGAGCAGGTCCATCCAGTCGTCGCGAGTCCAGTTGGACGTGTCGGTTGCAAGGTTCACCTTGTACAGACTGAACGTTGCGTCGTTAAGCCTGTTGGTAATGTCGTTCTCGTCAATCTTTTTGAGCTCGAGCTTGGCGTGACGATTGCCCCAGAAGCTCGAGTCGTCGTTCGTCACGTTGTGCTGGTCGCTCACGTTATCGCTGTGACTGCCGCCGCCCACGAGCGTCGCGGTGTTCGAGTACGTGCTTGTGCCGAACGCACGGGAAATAGCCTCATAGCTCACCACGTAGCTGGTTTTGTCTGCGAGGCCACTTATTGCCAGGACGCGCGTGTCGTCGTTGTACGAAATCGTAATGCCCTGAGCAGATAATTGCGCATGGCTGAGCTCGGAGCGCGTTCCGTCGCTAGATACCGCATACACCTTTACCGTGTCGGTATCCAGGTCCATGATGGTATCGATGCGATCGGTGAGCGTGAGTGCCTTGCCGCTGTTGAGCGTGAGCTTCTTGGGGTTGACCTCGACCTCGTAGCAAATGGCGTTATCGTGCATGTCCTCTTCGTCGATGACGTAGCCATCGGAGTCCTCGCGCGTCACGTCGTGCTTGATGAGGTAGTCCTTGCCCTCCACGGTAACCTTGTTGGACGCAGAGAAGTTCTGGTCGAATCCGTTACCAATGTTAATCTTGTTCTCGAAGACTTCCTTGCCCGTGAGGGAGCTGGTGATCTCGTCCCACTTGTCGCCGCTGAGCTTGGTTTTGTAGGTTATGGTGTAGGAGTTCTTAGAGAGACCCAGGCCGACGTCCACGACCTTACGACCAACAACCTCATCGCCGTTCTTCTTGGTCGCACTACCATTCGGCTTATTTTGGTCGTCAAGAGTTTCCGTACCGAGTAAAGCGCCGTACTGTTCCTGTGTACACTCTTCCCACGCGCCGCCGGATACCACATGGTAATATTTTGTGTTCTTGACCGGCGTGCCCCAACGGTTTTGTGGATCGAGGTTGGCAATGGTTATCTTGGTGCCTTGAGGCCTGCCAGCAGCGTCGTTGCCAAGCGGCGTTTTGGTTACGGCGGCGTTCTCTATCGTAATGTTCTGCCAGTCGTTGCCCGCGATTGCTACGGCGACGTCGCCGTCCAGCTCAAGACCCGGAGCCAAGGTATCCACGAACTGAATGGGCGACATTTCGGGCGTGACCTCTTTGAAGTACGGGTTGAAGATGACCGTCCACGTGATGAGGCGCGTATCCGGATCGTACTTGCCAGACTTGGTGAGGTCTACCTCCTGCTTAACGCGACGACCCGTCGCCTCGGCAGAGAGCTGGCCGCTATTGTATGCATCCTTTTGCCACGTAAGGTTTACTTTGTTGCGCTGGTAGAAGGTGTTGATAGTAGCGTCCGGGTTGTGGATCGCAATGCGAATGCTCACTGGCTCGTCGAGTTCCTCGAAGTAGAACGAGCCCTTTTCTTTGTCGATGGTGTAATCGCGACCAGGCTGGAGGGTAATGCCCGAATCGGTAACAATCTCTGCACCAAGCAGGTCAATATCGGCCAGCACGTTCTTATTGAAGTTCTGCACGGGCCAGTCGGTGCTGTAGTTAATACTGCCGTTCGCCCAATCCTCGGTAAGGGTGAGTTTCTTGAGCGGGAACGAGGACTCCTCGTCCGTTGTAATGCCGATGGTCCACCACGTGGTGTAGCCGTCATCGTCCCAACCAGAGAACTCCTTCGTTACTGCGGGATTGTGGTTGAGGTTGGCGGGGAACTCGGGCTCCACAGTTGCGGACGACTTGCCCGTGCCCGAGAGCGCCGTGTTCGTGGCCGTTTTCTTTCCCATGATGCGCGACGCCGCAGCTTCGTCGGCAGAGATAATGGTGGTGGTGTAGGTCACGCGGATGGTTTTATTCGTTATGTCTACGCTATTCGTACCGTCATTGAAGGTCGGGAACTTGAAGTTGAACACTCGAACCATGTTATCGTTGTAGCTACCATCATTGAAGTGGCCCCACGTTATGCCATCATCAGCCCAGCCGTTCGAGGCTGCGGGCATGTTGAAGGAACCGTCTCCGATGGTGACTGTTTTGCCACCGATCGTGGCGGCGTAGCCGTTGAGGCTGGTATCGGCAGTGAAGGACTGCACCTTGTTATTGCCATCAAGCGTGGCCGTGCCAATCTCGACCTTCACGTCACCAGTAAGCTTTTGGATGTCGGTCATCTCGTCGGTGATGGTAATAGTACCGTTGGAACCAATGGACACGTCGTTCTTGCCGAAGTATATTTCGTAAGCAACGGTCTCACCCGGCTCGAGCTTCGAGTTGCCTCCATTGTCCGGCGTGGCCCTCTTCTGCACGTTAAAGGGATCTATGTCGGGATATTCGAACGGCACGCTAGTCGTGTCTTCGTCAGTACCGGTAGACACTTTGTTCGCAAGGTTACGCTTGCCAAGGATGCCCGCCGCAGCAAGTGCGTTCTTGTCATCCGTGCTCGCGGTCGGATACGGCTTAGCCTGGTACGTAATCGTAACAGGACCGGTGCCAGTACCCGCCGGGAAAGTGAAGTCGAGTGCGGTTTGGTCCCACTGCTGAGGAGAAGTCGGTATATATGAATGGAGGGCAGCAGGATTAATCGTCACATTGCTACCCTCGATGGTGTACGAATTTTCAATTATCTTTTGGTCACCGCTTGCGTAGTCTTTGACCTTTACTCCATCGAGCGTGGTGGTTCCGTCACCAACGATGATGGTGTAGGTTATGGTCCCGCCCGTGTCGGGCACGCCGTTTACAGAACCGTCTAGAGTGCTGCCCGTATAGGTACCAGTATCTTGCAGCGTACTTGAGTCCGCTGTCTTGGTAACCTTCGTTACGGTTTCATCCTCGTACTTCACCTTGTTGGTAGTGGTGTGCTGCTGCCACGACCAGTTCTCACTGAGGGTGTTATTGACATTCTGTTCGCCGTAGATTCCGCTAGCCGTCGCCGTCTCTTGGTCAATAACCTTGGTGGTGTACGTGATGGTGATGGTGACTTCGTCGTTGCCATTGAAGGGTGCTTCCTTGGGGACGGCACCTCCGAGCACCTGAGTACCATACGTGTTGTACGTGCTATCCGCATTGTAGGAATAGATGGCGTTCTTGAGTGACGTAGCGGCAGCCGCGTTCGAATTTCCGCCAACGCTTACCGAGACCGTCGGCGTTCCCTGGATGGTCTGAATGTCGGTCATGGTATCGGTAATGTTCATATCGGCAAGGTTCGTGCCGGTGATGGTAAGCGTGTAGTCTATGGTACCACCCGGATTAACCGTACCGCCACTCGGCGTGCTTGTTTTAGTAACGGTAGGCTTTGCCGGGGGCGCCTTCGAAATTTCGTAGGTAGTGCTGCCACCATCGACGTTCTTATCGCCGTTATACTTCCAGTTGCATTTGTTCGTAGTCGTCCAGTCGGTGCCGCCGCCTTGGAGGCCCTCGTACACGCTTGCATCGACGGTGGTGGTGTACTCGATGTTGTAGGTGTCGGCCGAAACTATATCACCGGATCTCGGGAACTCATACGTGAATCCAGTGTCGAACCCGCCGGCGCTAGTCTTGTTAACGGTTACTTGCTGATTGTTGACTTTAACTGTTCCCAGCGTCTGCTTGCCGCCGAGCGTATCCTCAAACACAAGGCTGTCCAACGCGTCAGTTTTTACAGACGCAGTGTACTTAAGAGTGTACGTATTGTCGGCGTTCTTTCCGTCAGTCGTCACCTTTTTTGGGCCGGCAGAGATGTTGACCTTCAGCGGCACTGGTGGAACGGTAACTCCACCTGGCAAGTTATACTGGTTTTCGCCTTGATTCTGCCCGGCGTTATCGCCAATCTTGAGCTTTACGTTAAACGTGCCGCCAATCTCGTCGCGCGTATTGAACCAGTTCGTGTCGGTGATTTGAATGGTAATCTTTCCGTCGGGAGTAACCTCAATGGTACCGCGCTTCTTGCCACCGAAGGTAAGGTGTGACTTGCTAGCTTTTAAATCCTTGAAGTTGCCGCTCTTCAAAAGCTCGCCAATATCGTACGTAAACGTCGGATAGCCCATCCACGGATTATAGTTATCGGGGAAGCTCGTCCAGGCAAGCTTCTCGATTTGGTAGGTGAAGTTGAGCTCGATTTCATCGCCCTTGCTGTACTCTTTCGTGTCATCGTACGATACACTGAGCGATGCCTTATGCGTGTCTCCAACAAGACTCCCAAGGTCCCACGTCGCCGTACCCCCAAAGAACCCAAAGCCCGGGCCCCACGGGTTGGGCGGCGCCGGCGGGTCGGTTACGGCAATCTCGAAGAGTTTGTCTTTGGTAAGAATCTTGAGCGTTTCGGGAGTCTCGAAGGACTCGCGGCTCGTAAGGATCCAGTCGCCCTCGACTACGTCGATGGTCTCGGTGAGTGCAGGCGGCTCCTCAAACTCTTCGCCGTCAGCGAGGGGCACCGCGACGAGCTTCTCCGCGTAGGAGCCCTCGACCCCGCCCTCGGAGCCCTCGGGGTTGGCATCGGCATCGCCGTCCACGGCCGCCTCGTCCTCGGCATCCATTCCATAGGCCGCCTTGGTGAGCCGCTCGATCGTAGTCGGCGCATCAGCGAGCTCGACGGTGAGGACGTCGGGATTCGTGAACTCAACGGACTCGATGTCCGCAAGACTCAGTTCTATGTGCAGCGCGTCGATAAGCTCGCTCAAGAGCATCGTGCCGCCGCCAGGCAGGGTGTACTCGTGGTTTTCGTAGAGGAAGTCCACGGTATACAGCACGCCGTACACGCTAATACTGCTCGCTTCGAACTGCGTGGTGCCTGCGTCCTCGCGGGAGGAAATTATCTCCGGCTGGTCGGCAAAGTGAACAACGGAAGTTTGGGCCGCATCGTCGGAAGGCGCGTCGGCAAGCTTGATTTTTACGTTGACGTCGTTCGACGGCTGGATGGTTTCGCCCGCGGCATTTGTAATGCGTATGTTGAAGAAGCGCGCGAGGGCAACCACGTCGTCGGTGCCCATCGCGTCGAGGGCCTGCTGCTTGTAGGCTTTGTATTCGTCGCTATTTTGGGCAACCTCTTTTACCTCAAGCTTTGCCTCGGCGGGAATGCCAGCCTGCGCGGGAGCGTCTACCGTTACGTCGAGGGTCGCGCCGTCGTTCATGGTGAGTGTTTGATGCTGCGAGGTAATTGCCAAAACATATGTGGAGAACCGGCTCGCGTTAAAGGCAACCTGATTGGCCTCGAGGCCCTCGTCGCGCATGGCCAACTCCTGAGCCGAAAGGGTTTTAACCACTTTGCCCTCGGCCTTGGCCTTTTGGGGATTCTTGCCCTGTGCCTTGGCACGTTCGCGGGCCTCTTCGGCGTCTTCCACGTGCACGACGTTGGGCTGATCTTTGCTGTTTTCAATGAGCTTGGAGGTGAGGCGCACGGTTACGGAGCGAGCAGGCTCGACTTCTTTGCCATTTGCATCGACGAAGGTGATGTCGGCCGCCTGAAGGTCGAGCACTTTGCCGCCTGCACCGTTGGGGAGTTTGTCTACTGCATTTTGAACGAGGGCGTCGTCGACCTTGGACCTTTCAATCAACGTCGCGCGCATGGTGGTATTGGCTGGAAGTGCTCCCTCGGGCGCGTCAACGTCTACGGTAAGAGCGGTTGCCCCCTCGCTTTTGAGCTCCTCGTGGAAGGTTTGCGCGGGATTGGCAGCGGCATCGACGGGTGTGGGCTTGTCGACGGAATGATCGTCGTAAATCTCGTCCTCGGGAAGGTCTTCGGCTGGAGCGTCGTCGACGAAATCCTCGGCCGGAGCCTCGGGTTCGGATTCGGGTGCAGGAGCGGGCTCGGGATCGGGCGTCTCCACCTCAATTTGACGGAAGCAACCGGAGCCGTGAACGTGCTCGCCCTCGGTTTCCTCTTGGCCGCACACGAGCGATCCGTCATCGGCATAGCAGTCGGGTCCGTGCAGATGCACGGGACGCTCGGGAAGCGGACACACAAGGTTGCCATCCTGGTCGTAACAATCGGCATTATGAGTGTGGGCTACGATGCCGGTTTCTTTGCAGTCGAGCACTTGTTGCGTGGTAGTAAGAGTTATGCCCTGTTGGCGCATAAGACGTTCGACACCAAAGCTAACAAGAACGGCCATGCATACAAATATTAGTATGCCGCGCCGACGCCGTTTGGCTGCCGCCGTCAGTCGTTGTATGTTATCCTGCACGGATGCCACTTGCGTGGTCCTCCTCATTCGTATATGTGGGCGTCATTCGCGTTGGGTTGGAACCTCAACGTTTGTTGCACGCCTTCCGTTTTCTACACATTGCCGCGATATAAAGATTCAGTAAATAATATTACAATATAGGGTAGTCTGATTCTTCGCTGAATGAGGTCGTAGTTCGTATTCGGTTGTTTTTGGGGGATTAGCGGCAAGCAGCATTCAGGGGCGTTACATGCGCACGCAGCGCACAACGCGCACGGTTCCGTCAACATTGAACGTAAACAGCGTGAGGTCCCAATCGTGAATGATAGCGTCAATATCTTCCTGACGGTCGGTTTCGACGTTGCTCACTATATAATGGTACATCGCGCCATCGGCGGCAACGAAGCGCACCTCGTCGCGAATGCCCACCGAACCAATCGCGCCAAAATGTCCGGCGTAACCCTCGCCGCAAATGATAAGGTCGCTCGAAAAATAGCTGCCCGCATATCGGCACGGGCTAATGCGCAACCGCGCGTCGTCGGTTTCGGACGCAACGGGCAAGTCGATACCAAGCACCGGGATGGCAATCGAGCCAATGTAGTCGTACGAGCCGATGGTCACCACCGGCATCGACGCATCTTCGACGAAACGACTCGCGTTTGGATTGCGACTAGCGGCGAGACTCGCAGACGAATCGGCCGTAAAAGGCTCGGGACGTTCCTCGTTGAGCTGTTGAAGCACATTCGCACTCGCAAACGTCGCCTGAAGGTCGTCGAACACGCCGTTCGCAGCCAAAATCACGGCAATTGCGAGCATGGCCGCGCCAAGCACGATGAACAAGCGCGCATGGGTCCAACGTTTCATGTGCTATGCCATGCTACGCGTTGCGGCCGTGCCGGTGCGTACCGGAGCCGGAGGAGGCGTCCGCATTGTGCGCCCCCACTGCTCGCCCGCCGCGAGTCCGGCCGATTATGGCACCCATCATAAGAATTGAAAAGCCGAGCAATGCGATAAGTGCAACGGATGTCGTGCGATCGCCAGTTTGCGGCACGCGCAGGCTAATGTTCGAACCGCCGCCGCCACCGCTGCCGCCGCCCGTCGTTCCGCCCGTCGTTGTTCTGTTGGTATTGCTGGTGTTGCTGGTGTTGCTGGTGTTTCCAGTTGCATCCTTGTTTCCATCCGAGGCGTCTGTTTTGTCTTTCCTCCATGGACTTACGCTGTTGCTCGGCTTGGGCTTCGAAACGACGTCGAGCTCGCCATCAACACCGGGAATGGACATGAGGAACGAGTGGATCGTGCGGTCGCCTTCGGAAAGCTCGGGCTGACACACCAAATACAGTCCTTCCTGGAGGTTTTGGAACGAAACCGTGTTGTTTTCGATGTTCTTCTTTGCGTACGGCTCCATGTTCGAGCGGGCTGCCTCCGCCTCGAGTGAGGCTGCCATGCCCGCGTTCTTTTTGTCGAGCGTCTCTTTATCCATGTCAGAGATGTCCGCCAGCAACTCCGCGTTGATTTCGGAATCGACGAATTGTCCCATAGTGTAATCGTAGAATGGATCATCCTCGTCGCGGTTGACAGCAGCGACTTTGTAAATGGCGATAACACCGCCAACCATCTCGGTTTCGGGCACGAGCGTAAGAGACCCAACCCTGGCTTCGCCGTCGGTGGTATCGCCGGCACCCGTCGAGCCTTCGATCGCAGTCCCATCCGACGTATCGGAAGCGACATCTCCATTCGAGCCGTCATTCGAGTTGCCCGAAGTATCGACCGATCCGTCAAGTGATGTGCCATAGGCAAACGCGGGGAAGCCCGATGTCGCCAGCACGAGTGCCAGAAGTATTGCAAGCGGCCAGCAAATGCGTCCCGATACGCGCGCTTTGCGGCGCGTGGGCGATGTGGCAAACGTTGTTTGGCTGCGGAATGTGGTACGCATGTCACTCTCCTTCGTGCGGCGTGACGGAATCGGCATTAGGTACGGGTGGGCGCTCAACGAGCGCATCTTCCTCGCAATTGTGAAGCTCGGACGTGGCGGACGGTTCGTCGCTGGCAGCACCCGTTTCCGTAAGGCCATTCGCAGAGTCGGCTGGTCCGTCTAGCTTGGCCTCGTCGGACGGTTTTCTCTGCGACGTGGGCGCGGCGCGCTTCTCCTGACGCCGAGCGCGCCGGTGGCGGAACTCCTCGGTGGCCTCATTGGCGGCACGTTGTCGCCTTGAACGATGGCTCGTTATAACGAATTCCCAAATTACCACACCAATGAGGATGGGAATTGCCAGCACGATGGCTATTGTACCCGGCTCGATGCGCACGGCATCGGCAAGAACAACATCCAGCTCGCCCTTCACGCGGTGTCCGCGGACGAGCAGACGGTGGGAGTTGATGCCATAGGGCGTACATGTAACGAGCGTGACGTAGTCCTGCTCGGGGTCGATTGCAAGGTCGTTGAGCTCGACGGGCGTAACGATGCGCACTTGGTCGACCTCGTAGGTTATCATGCGATCGAGAACGGTAATCGTAAAGAGGTCGCCCTTGGTGAGCGAATCGACATCCGTGAAGAGGCGCGCGGAAGGCAGGCCGCGATGGCCCGACAAGCTGCAATGGGTTCCCTTACCGCCGACGGGGAGGGACGTGCCGGAGAGGTGTCCGATGGCAACGCGCAAAACGGCGTCGCGCGTGCCGTGGTAAATGGGCAGCGAAATACGAATTTTGGGGATTTCGATGTAGCCCAGCATGCCGTCGCCGGTGACGTTTAGGAGCGAGTTGTAGCGCATCATTTGCTCATCAGTCATATACCAGTTAACGCCTGTCCTGGTGAGCTCGGCGTTATATGCCTCGGCTTCCGCGATAAGCTCGTCGTAGCGATGCTCGTCGAGCGCCGCGACGGCTTGATCGTAGTTTGCGATGGCATAGCTCTGGTGCATGCTGTTCCACCAATCGGAGAACGTGGGATACGCAAGCAAACCTATACCAACCAAGCCCATTAGAACGATGAGCACGGTGAGTATGTTATTGATGATGCGTCGCACGCGGTGTCTCCTTTTAGACATGGACAGGTAATACTCTACTCGTTGCCCACGAAAAAGTTGTTATGAGTTTTGCCCGATGGTAGGTTTTTTGAGGTATTTTGCAGGCATGGCGGGCTGAACCCGGCTACCAACCGCCCAACGACCCGCTTCCATTACTCACCTCGTTCAACCGTCACGCGGCACACGACATACGAGACCGGCTCGAAAGCGTACCTCGCACACGTCGTCGTACACTATCACGTCGCGCAGGTAGCGCACGATAACATCGTCGCTGAACACCGCCATGCGACCGCTTGCGTCGAGAATTCCGTCAGGCACACGGTAGTTCGTTCGTGCGAAAAAGTCTTCGGCATCGCGGCATGCGGGCGACCGGGCGACGGGCGAAGCCGACCTGGCGACCGCGCCTCTCGCGCCGGGCAAAGCCGGCCTGGCGACCGCGCCTCTCGCGCCGGGCAAAGCCGGCCTGGCGACCGCGCCTCTCGCGCCGGGCGAAGCCGGCCTGGCAACACGCGAAGCCGGACGGGAGACGCCGCCTATCGCGTCGGGCAAACCTTCCATTTGGTCGATAAGAACGATCAGGTTGCGCCGCGCCATCGCTTCATGTGGACGAGGACGACCAGAATTGGCGTCGCGTTCGGAGCCTTCGTCGTCGTATGCGGCAACACTGCTGCAACCGCCGCGGTCGCTGCCGTTGCAACCTCCACAACCGCTGCAGACGTCATCGCCGCCACCAGCGCCGCCGTTGCAATCGCCGCCGTTGCAGCCGTCATCGCCGCCACCACCAGCGTCGCAGGCCACCTCGTCGCGGAACCGCGGCAGCTCGTTAAACGCACGCAACAGAATTCGCTTTGCCTCGCATTCGGGAAGAATTCTTAAATCGCACAGGGGCGGGGTGGTCTCCCGCAGGTTGCTTCGTTTCGTCATCGCTCGTCTGCGACACCGCCAGTCCGTGAGCGTGGGATCGGGCTTGCGATATCTCTTCAGCGTGCGGCCGCACTTCCCGCACACAAGCCGCCCAACAAGCGCGTCCCGGCTTCCAAACCGTAACTTACCAGCCTCGGTACGCAGCTCGGAACGACGCCTACGCTCGGCTTGAACCATGGCAAACACGTCTTTGGGTACAATCGGGTCGTGATTATCCGATACAAAATATTGTGGTCGTTGCCCAGTGTTGCGCACCACCTTGTGGGTAAGGAAGTCAATCGTGACGTACTTTTGCATAAGAAGGTCGCCGCAGTACTTCTCGTTTGCAAGCATGTGCGCAATGGTCGTGGCGTACCACGTGGAACCACCGCCGGGCGCAGGCACGCCCTCAGCCATGAGGCGGCGCGCTATGAGGCCGGGGCTGAAGCCGTCGAGATAATCCCGATATATGCGGCGGACGAGGTCGGCCTCTTCGGGCACGATGACCATCGAGCCGGGCGAGCCGTCTCCCGTGTATCCGAGGAACGTGGAGTACTTCAGTCGGCCACGACCTTCCTGAAACCCGTATTCAATGCCCATGCGAACGTTTGCACTTATCGACGCGGACTCCTGCTGCGCAATGCTCGCCAGAATCGTAATGAGAATCTCTCCGGACGCGTCCATCGTATTGATGGACTCCTTTTCGAAGATGATGGGAATGCCGAGCGCCTTGAGCTTGCGTATGTACGTGAGGCAATCAATCGTGTTTCGGGCGAAGCGCGAGATCGACTTTGTTATAACGAGGTCGATACGGCCGGCCTCGCACTCCGCGATGAGTCGCATGAACTCGGGTCGGCGCTTGGCTTGCGTGCCGGTGATGCCCTCGTCGGCAAAGATGCCGGCCAGCTCCCACTCGGGATTCTCGGCGATTCTGCGCGTATAATGCGCACACTGCGCCGCGTAGCTGGTCTCCTGCTCGTCGCTCGCGGTACTCACGCGACAGTATGCCGCCACGCGTTTACGCCGCGGGCCACTATTGGTTAGGTCAGCATCGCCATGGGTGCCATTAGGCGCGGCAATCTCGATGATTTCGGCTTTCATGCTACGGATCCTTTCGTCGTGCGTCCCTGGGGGGACGCCCCGTTTCGCGAGGCGCTTCTCGGCGCGAGTGCGCAGCATGGCGTTTGCCTGCGCAAACGTTGCACGGTCAATAATGGCGGGATGGTGGTCGGGATGCACGATGTGGGCACGCGCGCCCGTATTGGGGTGCTTGCGGAACGCTTCGTCTACGAAGGTCTTTTGATACACGCAGTCGCCGGTGTAGAACGGGTTCGCGACGATGCTGCGGATGGTCGCAGCACGCCACGGAAGCGCGGACGGGTCGGGTGATGCAGGCTCGCAGTCGGTCCGCGCAAACTCACGATCCACCGGAGCGAGATGCGCGCCCTTCGGCGGACGTTCATCGCCCGGCACGTGCAACGCCGATTTTGATGTTCGTAACGCCGACCCCACTAATATATATGGTGGTGACTTGCCATTCATCGACAGCACATCTCCCAATGGGACGTGCGTTTGGCGAGTCATCGCCTGGCAGCCAATCCCCACGCGTTCGGTAGCGGACTGTTCGATGGATGGGCTTGCTTGCTTAAGCCGAACTAGCTCGCCACGGGCGTTGACCTGCGTCCATGTTGGAATCCCGCCCATGGTAAGTTCACGCGCAATTGCATCGGGCGTGCTTCCCGCAATGATTTTGTCAAAAACTTGTCGGACGACAGCGGCCTCGTCGGGATGTACGAGGAACGTACCATTGAGCCTGCGATACCCAAAAGGAGTACGCGCCGGGAGGTAGGTGCCGTTTTCGAAGCGACGTTGGATGCCCCATCGCACGTTTTGCGAGATGGACCGCGATTCGTCCTGCGCAAATGCCGAAAGCGTGGCGAAAAGCAGCTCGGATTCCATGCGATTGGTTTGGAGACGCTCTTTTTCGAATCGGACGGAAACGCCAAAGGATGCAAGCATCCGAACCATACGCAAGCAATCGAGCGTATTGCGCGAAAAGCGCGAGATCGACTTCGTGAGGACGAGGTCTATTCGGCCATCACGACAATCGTTGATGAGACGTTGAAACTCGGGACGGTCACGTGTGCCCGTTGCACTCACGCCATGTTCCCAGTAAACCTCGGTGAGTTCCCAGTTCGGGTTAGCCTGAATGACGTCGAGAAAGTGCGTTCTTTGGGCCGCAAGCGAGGTTGCCTGTGTGACGAGGGCCGTCGACGTGCGGCAATACGCGGCGACACGCAGCTTTCTGGCGCGTGGCTGCGGCGCGGGAGGAATGATGACGATGCGCTTGGTGGGGGCGGCTTGGCCGACAGGGGCGGATTCGGCGAAAGCCACATGGTCGGGCGAAGTGACACGCCCGGAAGGAACCACTTGATAGGGCAACACGGCACGGTCGGACGCATTTATCTTGCAAGCCGAAGGCTCGTGATGGCCGGCGTCATCTGCGTCGAGCAGTGCGACGAAGGCAGCCGGTTTGGTTGTGCTTGCAGAAATGCCAGAGATGCTCATGGCGCCATTGTAGCATGCGCTTCGATTGTTTAGATAGTTTCGAGACAAGTTCGACACTGAATGCCATTGACAAGGGGGATTTCGCAAAATGAGGGGTGGAACTCACGCCACGCAAAAAACGTGCACGCGAAGAGGACAAAAATGTACCAAAAATCGGGTTTTAGGTAGTTTTTGAGGCAGCTTCGTCCACCACAGGATTTTGTCACTCGCAAAACTGCAGGTCAGAGGTACCGTTTATACAACCTCGTAATTTCCGAATGCAAAAAACTACCCAATTCGGCGTTTTTCATACACTTTTGCCCTTCGAGATTGCACGTTTTTTGCAACGACTTGTCCTTGTCTTATATTTTTTGCATACCCTGTATACTCTTTTATCCAATTCCGATGTTATACTGTATACGTTTCTCATTCCTCTCTAAAACGATCTTGCCAACGACGTGAATTTGCCAGGAGGCACAAAGATGTTGGATACGCAACATACCCCGTCGCACAGAATGATTCCACTGAACATCGTCATGACGTATCCCGTACATTGGGGAAGGTACGAAGTGCTCAGGGACTTCGTACAGAACTTCTACGATTCGGTAGGCTACAAAAAATGGAATAACGCACTGCAATACGATTACACGGACGGAGCACTTTCGATATGGGTTGAAGGCGTGCGTTTTAGCTACGAATGGCGGCTTCATCTTGGCGCGTCGACGAAAACGGGGATTGCGGGCTCGAAAGCGGGGTACTTCGGAGAGGGATTCAAAATCGCATCGCTGTGCGCGCACCGCGACCTTGGATGGACGGTATGTATGTCGTCGGGAGATTGGGAGCTCACGGTTACTGACGTGCGTGAGACCATCGATGGACAAGCCGTCAAGATGCTCGCGTACGATGTTCGCAAGGTGGAAGACTCTCCTCGGAGCAAGCTGGTACTTAGCAACTTGCACAATTATGACTACTCGATGTTCAAGAGCGTTCTCTTGAGTTTTTATTATCCTGAGAATCCGCTGTTAGGAAAGCGAATATGGGAGGGGTCGCAGGGTGCCGTGTATACGAGGGGCTCCGCGCCGTACGACGAGCGCTTGCCCCGAACCCGTGACTTCGGACGAAAAGGCATCGTGTTTTGCGGCTTCCAGTTGCTTGGCTCTAACCCGTTTAACCTTGTTGTATGTTTACACAGCTGGCGCAAGTCCGACAGGGAGCGGAAAGCGCTCTATACGTTTGACGTAGTGGATGTATTCGAACAAATCGCCTGCATCATCAGCCCGGAAGGTGCGATGGATATGCTGGAAAAGATGCGTCGCAATTGGAACACGGTACCGCACAGGAGAATCGACATCGACTCTTGGCACCCAGCTGTTTGCAATTTGGTCGATATGATTGCACGATCACCGACGGCGACTGCACGTTTTCGCGAGAAGTATCCGAACTTGCTATGCTTAAGACCAATCCATACCATGCACGACCGCAACCGAAGGAGCCAAGCCAGATCGTGGCTCTCGAGCCAGGAGACGCATTACCGATTGGTTCAGTCCGTCTTCTTGCAGTTGGGTTACCCAACTCTGGAGGCAAAGTGCGAGTCGTGCGGCGGGTTCGTGGTGGACGATAGTCCGACTCCGTTGGAAAGCAAGTGCTTCGTCGTACTCGAAGGCCTCGTTGGCACACTATATGCAGGATTCTTCATGCAAGAGAACGCGCCCGCACGTAAGGTGATTCGTAATCAACGCGCCGCATACCACGGAATGGCGACGCTTCACCAGGCACGTAAGGCCGAGCGTAACAATCGCGGACTCTACGTGCGATACAATGTGGGAGAGATTTACCTCAAGGAGAGCATCTTCGTAGAGAACGGCTTTTTTGACGCGGTTGCAACGTACGTGCATGAATCGTGTCATGCGTTTGGTAGAGACTCCTCCGAGTCCTTTAGCAACGCGCTGACCCACGCCATGGAAATGTTGCTTTCGCAACCTGAAGTGGTGGAGGTTTTTCGCAAGCTGTGGCGCAATGCGTTCGCGTCGGCCCCTGCGTCGCCGCACGAGGTGACCGCGGCATCCGATTGACGGTTACTAATAGAACAATCGTAATGCAGATTGCGGCAACTATTGCCTTCTACAGCTCAAGCAGACGAGCGCGAGCGGGGCCAGACACAACCCGACCCCGCTCGCTTAGCAAACTCTATACTTCCACACGATTTGCGGACACTTACTTAGTAGCTTAGTAGCGCTTGACGCCGTACACTTCCTGCCAGTGGCTCTCCGTGTTCGCGCCGGCGCCCTCCTCGGCGGTGCGCACGACCTGCACCGAGGTGCCGTTGTCGCTCACCCAGAACGTCCAGCCGATCTCGTTGGCCTCGGGCCTCGCGACGACCTCGTTGCC
>JAFWMH010000005.1 GCA_017510785.1 Atopobiaceae bacterium
CGCTCTTCCGATCTACGGGGGCGGCACGGAGCCCGGCTCGGTCGGCGCCAGCGAGGCGGCGGTCCCGGGCACGGGAGGCACGCGGCCCGGCTCGGGCAGCGCCAGCGAAGCGGCGGCCTTGGGCTTAGCAAACGAAGATCCGGCTACAGGCAAGACCGACGATGAGCCAGCCGCGAGCGAATCGCGCGACAACCGGCCCGCGATGAAGGCCACCGAAGTGCTTGCAGCAAACATAGAAGTATTCTCGGCTCATACCGACGTGGTATTCAACGATCTTGAGCCACTGCCGCTGCACGAGGAAGACAGCCGGATGTACGCACCAGGCATCGGCGACGACACAGCCAACTTGGTGAATCTATTGCTTGGAACTCGTTGGCTGCTCGCGCACCCTGAAGCCCAGGTCGGACGCTCAATACTCGTAGTAGCGAATTCCTGCGAAGAAGGTTTGGGCAACCTTCGCGGCACGCGCGCAGTATATGAGCGGTTCGGCAAGCACATCGCGAGTCACGTGGCGTTCGACCTCTACCTAGGAGGCGTAGTGCGCGAAGCCGTTGGTTCGTTGCGCTGGCGCATATGCTGCGACGGACCGGGCGGTCATTCGTTTGGAGACTACGGTAGGCCAAATGCCATTGTGGAATTAGCGCGCCTCGCGTGCGCCCTCGACGACTTCGAGCTGCCGAGCATGCCCAAAACGACGCGGAACGTCGGAACGATTTCGGGCGGAAGCACGGTAAACACCATTGCCGCACATGCCGAGATGCTCTTCGAGTTGCGCTCGGTAAACAACAATTGTTTGCAAGCAGCGCGGCAAGAATTCGAAAGCATCGTAGCCTGTCACAATCGGGACGAGGTGCGCTTCTCTACGGAGCTGATGGGCGAGCGACCGGGAAACGGCGCCGTGCCCGCGTGCGATTTAGACGCGCTCTGCACTCGTGCGTGTGCGGTGACAAACGCCGCCCAGGATGCAGGCGCCGCCCATGGGCCGAGCGCCGCCCCGAGTGGAACCGCGCGGGACGAGGGCGCTGCGCGGGACGAGGGCGTCGCTCAGAACCCGAGCGGCACCACACAGAATGCGGACATCGCACCTGGTCGTGAAACCGCGCGGGGCGCGGGTGTCGCCCAGGGCGCGGGTGTCGCCCAGGGCGCGGGTGTCGCGCAGGACACAGCCGCCGCACCTGTTCGCGGCATCGCACAGGACGCAGACACCGAACCGCGTTGCACCACGGTAACCATCGCGCCGGGTTCCACCGACGCGAACATCCCTCTTTCGCTTGGCATCCCCGCCGTGTGCATGGGCACCGTACGCGGCGGTGGAGCCCACACACGCGGCGAGTGGATTGAAACCAACAGCCTGCGTGACGGTCTGGTCGCCGTCCTTGGCATGCTTTCGGGCGAAGGCTTCGAATGACGTAGTGAGACAAAAACCTCTGGGAACTTGTCTAATTGGAAGCTTCCTGCGCCACTCATCCAAAACAACAAGGCATCTGTCCCCATCCCCCCGCTCGGCGTGTATACTCGAAATGGAGGTTTTGTGAACAAGGAGGTAGCGCCATGAGGGTTAGCGTAGGTCAGGCAAGCAAGCCGCAAGGACGACGCATCGGACGAGACTTCCTGTGGATAGCGTTGTTTGCGCTCGTGTTTATCAACGGCCTCGAGGACGGCGGGTACCAGGCAAGCCTCTACGCCATCGGACAGGAGTACGACCTTTCGATGACGTCCATGGGCATCTACGCGTCCATGGAACTGTTCGCCACCATGCTCGCGCCCATCCTTTTGGGCAGCTGGGCCGATCGCGGGGGCAAGGCACGAAGCATGGGCATCCTCCTCGGCCTGCAAATTGCGGCAACCTTGGCCATCGTTGCCGTTCGGCACCAACTACTGTTCCTTCTCTGCGTATTCGTGCTAGGCCTCACGACTAGCGCACTTCACTTCATCGCCATTGCCACGCTTGCGGACGCCTACCCCATGAGCGCAAAAAAGAAGATAGGCTACATCACGTCCATGTACGCTACGGGCGCCCTCATTTCGCCGCTAGTGGTGAGTGCGTACCTCCAGCTTGGCATGGGATGGCGAACACTCTTTGCGATTCTGTCCGTCGGCAGCGTGCTGGCACTCGTCGGAATCCTGCGAAGCGGCACCGAGCAACGCGAGCGAGGCACGGCACAAGGCCCCGAGGAGCAAGGAACCGGCCGACTTGTTGTGGGCGCCATACTCCTCCTTTGCGTGGTAATGTGCATTTACGTTGGCTTCGAGAACGGCTTCGCATACTTTGTAGACACCCTCTTCACCGACGTATTCAAGTCGTCAACCGGAAAGCTGGCGCTCTCGCTGTTTTGGGCAGTAATGATACCCGCGCGCATACTCGTCGGGCATTTCTCTAAACACGCATATAAAATACTGTTGGGCACGGTAATCGTTATACCGGTCGTTACGCTGCTTGTGTCTGTTTCGCAGCACGCGAACGTCGTGTTGGCGCTGTGCATTCCGCTTGGTCTCGCCAGCGGCGCCGTGTATCCCAGCGTGCTCTCCCTCATGTTGCCCTACGCCGGCAAGCAAACCGCCACGGCAACGGGAATGATAACCACCTCGACGGGCGTAGGCGGCATGGCGTTTACGATTCTCACGGGCTTTATGGCCGACCACCTCGGCATGCGCATGGCCATGGCAATACTGGCCTGCTTCTTCGTGTTCGCTCTGGCGTCCGTGCTCGGACTTAAGCGGATAAAAGCCTAGCGGGGGGCACCAGCCGGGCCGCGGCCGCACCGGTCGGGGCGCCGGTCGACACAGACGGTGCGACTCCCACCTGCGCCCGCCCTCACATCCTCGTAGTTACCGCCAGCCATCGTAGGGTTTTGTCTAACAGTTCCTAAGCCGAAGTGCTAGGCAGCTCGCCAGACTTCAGCGCCTTCATGAATCGCGCGTAGTCCTTCTCGTTTTGTTTGGCGTACGCCCGGGCAAACTTGGCAACTGCCTTCGAAAACTTGGCTCCGCTTCCCAAATAGCCCGCAATTTCGTGTCGATCGCCCGTACGCGCATGCGCATGGGCGAGGGTCCAACCGCACGCCACCGAAAGAGCCTTGAGACCTTCGGCGCTTATCTCGTCAAGGTTGATCGAGCCCTTGCCGTCCCACAGCTGGCGCACATAGAAATCTTTTATCTTTCCATCTTCGCCTGGGAGACGGCACCAACCCAGCAGCATATCGCTCACCGTTTGCATGGCGCGCTGACTTTCCACAACGCGCTCGCCATGTTGACTGTACGCAGACTTCCCGCAGAATCGCTCCAACACCGATTCTTGGGCTTCCTTAACCTGCAACACCAGCGCATCGTCTTGGTTCGCGCCCTCCATTACAACAATGAACGCGCGCGTACCCACACTCCCGACGCCCACCACCTTGAGCGCGCAGTCAACACCACGATACTGCTCGACCAAACGTCGCTTGTCGGGCGAAAGGGATTGCAGGTACTCAAACAGCGCGCGGCGCAAAAGCATTTCCGTACTCGCCGCGTCAATCGTGCCTTCGATGGCACTGAGCGAAATCATGTCGCGCAGCGGCACCAAGGCGGGGGGATTGCTAATGATGCGCAGATGACCGTCGACCACCTCGGTGAACTTAGTGATAGCGCGTGAGGAGTTCTTGCCCTTTGCCTTGCCAATAACTTTGCGCGCATACTTGCGCTGCTTGCCGGTGACTTGCTCTGCGAACCTTTCGCTAAGACTATCGATATCGGCGTGAGCGTACCACACGTCAAGATTGCCCATATCAGCAAACTTGGCCATGCCGTCGCAATAGCCTTTTACGCAAGCAAGGACAATTTCCTTTCGCTCGTCCTTCGCAAGCTCCAAGTCGCGGCCACAAATCTCGACACTCGTCGCAAGACGCTTCACGTCCCATTCCCAAGGACCACGCGATGCCTCGTCGAAGTCGTTAATGTCGAAAACGGTTCTTCGCTCGGGACTGTTGAACAGGCCGAAATTCGAGATATGGGCATCGCCGCACGCCTGCACGGGAATGCCCGTTACAGGAGTGTGCGAAAGATCGGAAGCCATGATAAGTGCAGCGCCACGGTAAAACGTGAACGCAGAAGCCGACATGCGCTTGTAGCGCTCAGGCAGCAGCTCCTGCACACGCGTGACGCCCTGCTCCTTGAGCAACCTCACCGGATCGGGCCGCTTGGAAGGGGCCACCCATTCGGCATGCGACTCAAGCGGGGTTTCCGCCCGGAGGCTCTTTCCATGCGCGCGCCGTTCGTCTAACGTCCGTGTGTCCTTAGTTCCAAACAGGCCGTTTACAACGTTCTCTATTCTGGCGTCCGACGCCTTACGCTTGCCCATGGTTCCTCCTTGCGCGGCTCACACCTCAGCCGTTGGTCTCGCTCACGCGCTCTCACACCGTTTTGGCAGGAATATGCCCGGACGCAACATTGTACTCGCCGCAGTCACTCGTTGCGCCGTGGATTTGCATTTCGCGGCAATTGTTATGTGTACGGGCTATACTTCCCGCAAGCGGCATGCGTTGGAGGTGGCTGGTCGATTGCGCCGGGCCGGGTGCTCGCGGTGCACGCGGCATCTACGCCGGGACTGGCACACGAGCCTGTCCCTAAAGAATAGTCAAATGTCCCGTCCGTGGCCCGGAGGGCGCCGTGCTCACACAGTCCTCGTTCCTGCGGAACTGCGCGTGGCTGCTCCTCCGGGCCACCTTCCGATTTGACACTTCTTTAGGGGCTGGCGCACGAGCCAGGCCGGTTGCGGAAACACGGCGATTCCCGCTCGTTCGTGTTTTTCAAAAAATGGGGTTGCACGCACAAGTTTCCTCTGGTAAACTCTGCTTCGTAAGTTAGCGTATGTTAACTCCTCCGCATGTCACGGTTCCTCTCCCCGTGACAATCGCGGGCAACCCCAGCGCCGCCGACACTCCCCCTCTTGGTCGGCGGCGCCTTTTTTCGGGACCAGTTCGTATCACGAGGCGCTGTCCCCCACGAGACGCCTTTTTCCAGCGACGCTCTTGCGTTAGGCGGACCCACACCGCAAGGCAGTGTTTCTTCGTGCGCCGGGTCCGCGTCATGAGGCAAGAGCGCTTTCAGATTCTATGATGCGAACTGATTGATGCCGGCAAAGGGCTAAGCCACGCCGTTTTCGACCACAGAAGACGGGTGCAGCTGCACTTCCGCGGGAACGAGTGCTGCTGAGCGCGATGTTTCCTTGTCGCATGCGGGAAACCCGGTCCTTCCCCAAGACGGTCAACTACCGACCGCGCGGGAATCCGCACGGGATTCGCGACGTCTGCCACTCGATTGTCCGAAAAAGCGACGTCTTCCATCGGAATCCGAGACTGCTTGGCGAGCCCCCGAGGAACTTGTCTCAACAAGGACACCCTTTCCGATTCGCATTGAGTTTACACAAGCTAACACTTGAGTTATACTCGGCTAACTACTTTTGAACATAGGAGTGGCACATGGACAACGAACGATTTCTAAAACTCGAGAACGTACAAAAGAGCTACGGCGAGGGCGAGGCGCGCGTTGAGGTTCTACGCAAGATTACCTGTGAGGTGAGCAAAGGCGAGATTTGCGTGCTCTTTGGGCCATCCGGCTCGGGAAAGTCAACCTTCCTCAACCTCGTGGGAGGCCTGGAGCCGGCCGACTCGGGAAGCATCTGGGTTAACAACAATGAAATCACCCGCCTCAGCAACAGGGAGCTCGTGGAGTACCGCCGACGCGAGCTAGGTTTTGTCTTCCAGTTTTATAACTTGGTACCCGACCTCACCATACGCGAGAACATCGAGGTCACGCGGTTCCTCTCGCAAAATCCGTTGCCAGTAGACGACCTTCTCCACTCCCTGGGCTTGTGGGAGCATCGCTTTAAGTTTCCCAATCAAGTATCGGGCGGGCAACAGCAGCGATGCGCCATCGGTCGCGCCTTAGTTAAGAACCCGACCCTTGTGCTTGCCGACGAGCCAACCGGCGCCTTGGATTATCACACTTCAAAGGAAATCCTCGCCCTCATGGAGCGCATAAACCAAGAGTACGGCTGCACCATGGTTATTGTTACGCACAACGACGCTCTGCGACACATGTCGCATCACATTTTGCGACTTCGCGACGGCAAGCTGGTCGATGACGTGCGAAACGACCACGTTCTGCCCGTTTCGCAGATTGAGTGGTAGCCATGCACATCTCTCCGCTTGCGCGCCGCCTGCCCCGCGACTTCAAAAACAACCTGGGCAAGTATTTGGGCATCTTCGGCTTGCTCGTTATGGCCGTTACCTTTACCTCGGGGTTTCTGGTATCAGCTTACTCGATTGCCGATATCGCCGCAGGAATGCGCGAAGCCTACAACATTGAGGACCTGTACTTCGTCACCATGTACGAAGCTACCGACGAGGCGCTCGACGCAGTTGAGGACCTCGGCGCCCGCGTCTACCCGAACTTCTCGCGCGATGTGCCGCTTTCGCTTGGCGCCGCAAACAAAAGCACAGACAAAAGCACCGCGGAGGCTGCCGCGGATGCCGCTGAGGGCGCCGGCAAGGGCGCAGCGGAGGGCGCCGGCAAAGACATGCTCGTGCGCCTCTACAAAAATCGCGACGGCTCATTCGACGGCGTCGCATACGCGCAAGGCAGGGCTCCGCGCGCAGCCGGCGAAGTCGCCCTCGACCGCGTGTTCTGCGCGAACCACAACCTTGGGCTGGGCGATACCGTGCGCATCGCGAACGAGGACTTCGAGCTGGTAGGCATCTGCACGCTCTCCGATTATCAGGCAACGTACAAAAATGCCGACGACTTCATGTTTAACGCCACGACCTTCACCGTGGCTCAGCTTACCAACGAAGAATGGGAACGCTTGGTGGGAGACGGTGCCACCTATCGCTACTCCGTGCTCATAGACGACCGTACCATGGACCTTACCGGACGCACGACGTTCGAGGAGGACTTAGTGGACGCCGTGAACGACAACGGCTCCACCGTAAGTGACCTTATGGACCGCGAGTCAAACATCGGCCTGACGTTTGCCGCCGACGACGTGGAAGGCGACAGCACCATGTGGGAAACTCTTATGCTGGTGCTCATCGTCATTATGGCCTTCGTGTTCGTGGTTCTAACCGACGCGACCATCGAACAGGAGTCGGCCGTAATTGGAACGCTGCTGGCGAGTGGCTACCGAAAGCGCGAGCTCGTAGCACACTACATGGTACTTCCCACCCTTATTGGCCTCGCGGGGTGCACGCTTGGGTTCGCACTTGGCAACACGCTCATGGCCGAGCCCATGCAGGGGCTGTACTACAACAGCTACAGTTTCCCTCCTTATGTGGCGACATGGCATCCGCGCGTGCTCGTTATTACCACGGTTGTGCCGTTTTGTTTGCTGGTTGTCATAACGCTTTTGGGACTTCTTCGCAAACTCGGCGCCACGCCCCTGCAGTTCCTCCGCGGTGAGGCGAGCGCAAAGGCTCGTCGCGGAGGTATGCGGCTGCCCGAGCGCTTGGGATTCGTCGCGCGGTTCCGCCTGCGCGTGTTTTTACGCAACCTCTCCCACTTCGTAACGCTGTTCTTCGGCATCATGTTCGGAAGTCTCCTGCTGCTCATGGGCTTGGCCCTGCTGCCCGTCGTTTCAATAAACGCCGACCTCATGGCCGACTCGGTTCCTGCCGAGCACCTGTACGCGCTCAAGGCGCCGCTCAAGCTCGACGCGACGCAGTCGGAGCGCGATGCGTGGGCAGCCATGTTCGAGCTTTCAACAAACCCCGTTTACGCGGGGCTCGACCTCGATTTGCTCTCCGACGCAGTTGACAAACTCGAAGAGATGGGGGTCGACCTCGGCGACATGCCGGGACTCGACGGCGCGGACGCGGACGGCTCGGGCAAGGGTTCGGATAAGGGCGACGGCGCGGCCAAGGGCGCGGCTGGGTCCAGCGGCGCGAGCGACGGCGCGGCCAAGGACGCTGGTGACGCCACTTCCAACGCGTCCGAGTTCACGCTCCCACCGCAAATAGAGGCCATGGTGGAGGACTCGGCGAAACATCGCAACTGGCGCGCGGACGATCCGGCCATCCACGCACTTTGGAAGCAAGTTGCGCAGGCCGCGGGCATACATCTTAAAGGCAACGATGGCGACCTTACGGAGCTCATTCGAACGCTCGACAAATTCCACGTGCAGCTCCATGCGCTCGGCGACGACGAGGCCAAGGCCGCCTGGGAATTGCTACAGGACCTCATGGAGGCCGCAGAGGACGAATCAGTGGATTTGGGTTCTCTGAAGGATCCTGTTAACCAAACCGCCATAGACGACGAAACGCTAAAGCAAGTGGAAAAGTTCTCAGTCGCAACGTTGCAAGTCCCACGGCGCATCGGCGATTCCACCGAAGCCGTTACGGTTTACGGCATCGAGCCAGGCTCGCGGTACTGGACGTATGCCGACGTACGCAACGGACACATTGTGGCCGGCGAAGGTCTTTTCTCTAAATGCAACGTGGAACCGGGCGAGTCGTTTACCGCCTTGGATCGCTCGACGAACAAAACCTACGAGCTCGCCGTCGACGACGCGTGCAACAACGGCTGCGACCTGAACATTTACATGAGTGTCGATGATTTCAATAAGCTCTTTAATAAATCAGCCGACGAGTTCAACGGATACGCGAGCAACGTTGCCTTGCCGCTCGACGAGCGCTATGTTGCCTCCGACCTCACGCCCGACAAGATGCGTTCCATGGCCGACCAAATGCAGGACTCCATGGGACAGATAATGACCCTCATAGTGTGCATGGTTATACCAATTTACGTAGTACTTATCTACTTGCTCACGAAGACCGTCATCGACCGCAGCGCCCGAGCCATTTCGTACATGAAGGTGTTCGGATATCGCGACCGCGAAATCGATCGCCTCTACATGCGCACGATTACCTTTACCGTCGTGTTCTCGCTCGTGGTGAACATCCCCATTCTCGTCGAGCTGTTTAAATTGCTGCTTACATACATGATGGCAGACTACTCCGGCAACTTTGTTATTGAGCTGCCGATGAGTCTTATGGCGCGCGAGGTGGGCATAGGGTTCCTCACGTACTTGGTCGTGGCATGCTTGCACATGCGCGCCATTCGCAAGGTGAGTCTCTCGCTCGCGCTCAAGGTGCAGGAATAGTCTTGCCTTGACGCCCGCGCCGAGGCCAGTTAATGAAGAGTAGATAAATGCTCGTCCGTGGCCCGGAGGGTGGCAGCTCTTGCAGTTCTCGTTCCCGCGGAACTGCGCGCAGCTACTCCTCCGAGCCACTTCCCGGTTGGACCGTTCGAGGGGTAGGTCGGAGGGTGGGCGTCGGGGAGCGGGTCGAGGGGCACCTTCCCCGGGAGTTGGCCCACGGCGAGACACCACCTGCGGGAGTTTGCCCACGGCGAGGTACCTTCCGGGAGAGTTCGTTCGCGCTAAGACGCCACCCACGGGAGTTCGCCCCGCGCTGAGGTACCTTCCCGGGGAAGGCGTCTCGCGAAAACGGCCCGGAGCATGGTAGCATGGTGGCGTACCCGGATGCTTTTATCTATGACCCTACTCGCAAAGAACCACGGAGGAGCCCCATGGCCAGAAAACGATATTTGTTCTTCGACATCGACGGCACGCTCGCGGCGGGCGGCTACGGCGAAACGTTTATTCCCACGACCACGCGCATGGCCCTAGATAAGCTTCGAGAGGCGGGGCACTTTTTGGCGATATCTACGGGGCGGTCGCAGGCAATGGCCGTCGACATGATGCGCGACATGGGCTTCGAGAACATGGTTTCGGACGGCGGGTACGGCGTTACCATTAACGGCGAGCTGCTTGGCATTACGCCGCTCGACCGCGAGAAGGTTATTGCTCTTATCCGCGAATGCGAAGAGAAGGGCTTTCCCTGGGGCCTGCAGGTAGATAATTCTGTTACGCGTCTCGTGCCCGACGAGCGGTTTATGGACTTCACGCACGACGTGTACATGAGCGCTCGCGTGGTGCCCGGCCTCGATCCCGAGGACTATCCCGTGATTTACAAGGCCTACGTCGCTTGCTATGCGCCGGACGAAGAGAAACTCGAGAAGCTCGAAGGCTTGCCGTGGTGCCGGTTCCATAAGGAATACTTCTTTGTGGAGCCCGCAGATAAGGCCTTTGGCATACGCAAGATTATGGACCACCTTGGCGCGGACTACTCCGACGTCATCGTTTTTGGCGACGCGCAAAACGACGTGTCGATGTTCGTGGACGACTGGTACAAGGTGGCCATGGGCAACGCCTGCGACGAGGTTAAGGCGTTGGCCGACCTTATTACTACCGATGTTATAACGGACGGGATTTGGAACGCCTGCGAGACGTTGGGGCTCTTCGAGCCGGTTGACGAGTAGGCGGCTTGCGGGCGGCGCTGGCGCGCTGGCGGCGCGGGCGGCAACGGCGACGCTTGGCTAGCGGCAGCTGCAATGCCCGTGCCGACGGAGCCCACCCTTCGACAATGGGTGCCGTTTGGGCCACTCGGGGAAAAGGTCAGGTACCGCGGACTCTCATGCCCTCTTCTTCCGCCATTTAACGTCCATGCAGTTCAAAGGAGGCAACGATGCTTTTACCCACAGAGGTTTTGCTGGGACTGCTCATCCCATTCGCCGGAACCACGCTTGGCTCCTCTACGGTATTCTTCATGAGGGGCAAACTCTCGCGCCAGATCGAACGAGCCCTTCAGGGAT
This sequence comes from Atopobiaceae bacterium, assembly GCA_017510785.1. GTDB lineage: Bacteria > Actinomycetota > Coriobacteriia > Coriobacteriales > Atopobiaceae > RUG440. The sequence goes on from JAFWMH010000005.1 coordinate 10,687, forward strand.
TCGCCGCCGGCGTAATGGTGGCGGCCAGCGTGTGGAGCTTGCTGGTCCCGGCCATGGACGAGGCTGCCGACCTGGGCAGGCTTGCCTTCGCACCTGCGGCCGTCGGCTTTTGGCTCGGAACACTCTTGCTGCTCGCGCTTGATCACGCAATCCCTCACCTGCATTTAGGCGAAGACGCACCCGAGGGACCACGCACTCGCCTCGCCCGCACCACCCTTATGGTGCTTGCGGTAACTCTGCACAACATTCCCGAAGGCATGGCTGTAGGCGTAGTTCTTGCAGGTTGGATGGAGGGAACCACCTCCATTACATATGCTGCGGCACTCTCGCTTGCCATCGGAATTGCAATCCAAAACTTTCCCGAGGGTGCGATTATCTCGTTGCCCCTGCATGCCGAGGGCACAAGCAAAGGCCGTTCCTTCCTCGGCGGTTTTGCGTCGGGAGTGGTGGAGCCACTTGGCGCTCTTCTTACCATCGCATTTGCTCACTTGCTTGTGCCCTGGCTCCCATACCTGCTCGGTCTCGCCGCCGGCGCCATGGTATACGTTGTGGTTGAGGAACTCGTGCCCGAAATGGCCGAGGGCGAGCACTCTCACGTTGGCGTGGTCATGTTCGCGCTCGGGTTCACGCTCATGATGGCGCTCGACGTGGCGCTAGGATAACGCGCGCGTTGGCCAAACCGCATGCCGCGGTAACCCCTCACAAGGGCGGGGTTGGACCGGGGCCTACAAACCTCGCCGACGGGCCCGTTTTCCGCGTCATGTCGCTTCGCAACGAACCCGTCGGCCATTACTCGGCGATATCTTTACTGACGTATGAAGCTCTGATCCGCGTCGGGCATAGTATTGTCGTCGACGTAACGACGAACTTGCATGTGTAGGTCGTACTTCTCGCGCAATTGTGCAAGCGTGTCCATCATGGGCGAAGCGTGGTGGGCATCGATGGCCTCTTGATCGCGCCACTGGTCGATGAGCAAAATCGTCTCGGGATCCTCTAGCGGCTGGAAATACTCGTAACGCTCGTTGCCATCCTCGGCGCGAATCGCCGCCACCGTTCCACTCGACATCATCTCTTCGGCAAACTTACGCGCCGCACCATCTTTTCCCGTATAAAACAGATTGACCGTCAGGCTCATACTCGCTCCTTTCGCGCAGATACTTACACTCAACTATACCTCACGTGCGCAACCGTGCGCATGAAACTCCAGCGCACAGATTGCAGGGTTGTCGCTAGTAGTCGGCATTGGGTGTCAAATCGCCCATAATGCTCCCCCCAGTCGTTTCATGGCCGCAGGATTGGTCGCCTGCGGAGCGCCCATACGGTCGGGCTCCGGCCCAACGGGGCGTCCGAGCGAGTCGCCCGGCCCAACGGACGTCCCAGTGAGTCGTTCGGCCCAACGGGGCGTCCGGGTGAGTCGTCCTGCCCTAGTGCACTTCCGGGCATTACGGCTCCGGCAAAGTGTACATTCTGCCGCCCCCCGAAAACGTTTGATGAGAAAAAGCGCAGGTAGATGGCCACATGCTCAAAGGTGATGCGTCAGAATGAGCACTGAAAGCAACCCAAAGTATACATTTGGACGGCCCTCGGAAAAGTTTTATCAAAGAAAGCGCTGGTAGACGCCCATATGTACAAAGGTCATATGGCAGAATGCACACTCTCGACTCGTCCTCGGCATTGGCGGCAGGGCGGGGCGGACCTGCGCACTAGCGGGCCGGGCGGGGCGGGGCGGATTGGGCGGGGCAAACTTGGGCCAGGACGCAACCCCCGGGACTCTCGCTATCGCGCAAGTCATGAAGCGTCTTGATACCAAATAGGACATTATGCTCCCCAAGATGATTCATAAACGCAGATGCATGCCGGTCGCGACGGCCACCGCGTCGACGCCGGGCGGAGTTGCGGCCTGCGCTGCCGCGGGTCGTCGCCAAGACCGTCCCGAGGGAAAACCTGACGAAAACCCGAGCTTCGTATTTGGGAGTTGCGGAGGCAGAGTACTCGCCCGATCCCTTCCACGCGGTTTGCAGAGGTCGGTTTTTCGCCCGATCCCCGCCCCAGAATAGTTGCGCAGGCCGATTCTTCGCCCGGTTGGCCGGCGGCGGTTTGCAGAGATCGGTATTCCGCCCGATTCCGTGTCCGGCGATTTGTGCGCGGGTCGGCATTCCGTCCGACGCCAGCGCGGGACAGCCTCGCCGCCGGCTCGCCGCGCCGCCTGCGGGCCGCGGGCGGGGACCCGCGAAAAAGCATGCACGCCGCGAGGGCGAAAACGCACGAAAAACGGGGATATGCTCCCCAAGATGATTCACAATGCGAGGCCGATCGCCAGACGCTCGACCCGCATCCTGGCCCATCCGCTGCGGGGATCGATCGTGACTCCGCTTCGGGGTCGCCCATGATGGAGTCGTACGGAAAATCGACCTGTGCAAATCGCCACTACGCTTTTGGCGCGGAAACGGGCCGCAGATGGCACTTTTGGCACCCATTGTTGGTAATGGGTGTCGTTTGGGACACTTTTGCCGCGTTTTTGTCTGCCAGATGGCACTTTTGGCACCCATTGTTGGTAATGGGTGTCGTTTGGGACACTTTTGGCACGGAAACGGGCCGCAGATGGCCCGTTTGGCACCCATCTTCACTAATGGGTGTCGTTTGGGACACTTTTGCCGCGTTTTTGTCCGCCAGATGGCCCGTTTGGCACCCATCCCCAACAATGGGTACCGTTCGCGCCGTTTTGCCCGTGGTTTGGCCCGCCAAACGGCCCATTTGCACAGGTCGACATTCCGAAAGACGGGATCCCCATCCTGCCGCCCTCCGCCCTGGCCTGGTTGCGCCTCATCCCCCATCGTGGCTCCCGTCCTCGTCTCTTCTCGGCGCCATCTTTTCCGGGGGCGCGACACCGATTGAGCTGCACCATGAGGCATCCCGGGAAGCATAGCATATCCTCTAATCAATCCGCCTTCAAGCATAACGCCCCGTGCGGGCGTATCCGCACGGGGCATCGGAAGGAAAGGGCACACATATATTTATTAACAAACTCATGAGCGGGTATTCAGCCAAGGCCGTCCCCAGACGATGTGGCACGTCCAAGGTGTGAGCATCCGCTCGCGACACGCGGTCGGCCGTGTCGCAGTCGGCCGGGCCGCACTCGGCCGCACCGCACTCCGCTCGCGACACGCAGTCGGCCGGGTCGCACTCGGCCGAGCCGCGCACTACGACCACAAGGCATCAGGGCAAGGCATCAGACGTCGTCTGCGCGTCATCGAGGAGGGCGTCGAGGATGGCGTTAACATTGCGCCTCCCATGGTCGATGCCAATGCGAAGCACTAGCACGACAACCAGCGAGAGGGCTGTAAACACAATCCCAACCACGCCAACAACAACCGAACCGCCTTCGGAGAATCCCCAATACGCCGCAAGCACCCCGAGCGCCAAGGCCGCATATCCAAGGCGCAACCACGTTTGCAAACGCTGCAACGCCAAGGTCTGGCTTCGCGCCTCGGCAACTCGCGGGTCGCTGGCCTCCGCCCACGAGCGCCGATACAGCTTTGGGGTACCGTCCGCATCCCTAAACACCTGATGCCATGCCGCCATAGCGCATCTCCTAGTACGAGAGACCCGGATCGAAGAAGCCTACCAGCACGCCTACCAACGCGACGATAACGAGCAAACCCATTACGACGGTCGGCGACATCTTGCGCTTGGTCATGAGCCACCAGCAGAACCACACGAACACGAAGTTCAGTACCTTGGGGTAAATCGAGTCGAGCGTCTCTTGCAGCACAAGACTGCTGTCGGCCGAGAAGGGCACGACAAGCGCCGTGGTAATGTTAATCCAGGTTGCCGAGACGGCGCCAATAACCATGGTGCCCACCATAACGATGGAAGAACGAAGGGCGGCGGACTGCGGACCAACAAGTGCCTCAACGGCCGAGCCACCAAGCTCGTAGCCTTGATCGAAGGCGAACTTCATGGCGAAGTACATGGCAACGTTCCACACCACGATGTAGAACAGCGGGCCAAGCGCGTTGCCACCGGTAGAGAGACCAAGAGCAATGCCAAGAAGGATGGGAATGAACGTACCAACAATAATGGAGTCGCCCAAGCCGGCAAGCGGGCCCATAAGACCTGCGCGAATACCGTTGATGGTGTCGTCGTCAAGCGGCTCGCCGTTGGCGCGCGCCTCTTCGAGGCCCACCGTAAGGCCAACGACCATCGTGCCGATTTGCGGCTCGGTGTTGAAGAACGTTCGATACGTCGAGAGAGCCGTAACCTTCTCTTGATCCGTGTCGTAGAGCTCGTCCACAACAGGCAGCATGGCGGCCAAATAGCCAAACGTCTGCATGTGCTCCTGAGAGAAGCAGGTCAGGTTGCCATAAATCCAGCGCAGGAACGCGCTATTGCGCGCTTTTTGCGATACTTTTTTGAGGTCAGCCATTATATGTCCTCCTCTTCCTCGTCATCGAACGACGCGGCGCCCTCAGCAGCGATTGCCGGACGGGCAGTCTTGAGCTGCTCCACCTTGAAGTTGATAAGGGCGAAGAATACGGCGATGAGTGCCGAGGCAATAAGGTTGCAGCCCATAACGGCGGCAAGCGTAAAACCAAAGCCAAAGGTTACCCAGTCGAGCGGCTTCTGCACGACCTGCTTGCACAGGATGGCAACACCGACGGCAGGAAGAAGGGAACCAACGGTAAAGAGCGTCTTCATGGCAATGCCGTCCATGGGGAGGTATTCCTTCATGAGGCCTACCATGGACTCACCGGCCATGCAAATAATAACCGTGGGAATAAAGGAAAACGCGATGTGGCTAATCCAGGGGAACACGAAGTCAACCATGGGGATGGTCTTCTTGATGCTCGACCACTTGCCAGAGTCCATGGCTTTCCAGCCAATGCCCTGCCATACGAGGTTGAGGGTAGCGGTACCATAGAAAAGGACGGTGCCAAGCGTACCAACAGCCGCACCAAGAGAAGCAGCCAAACCAGCGGCAGCCTCAGACGACGGGTCGAGACCTTGGGCACGAATAGCGAGGATGGCCAGAGGGATGCCGATGTAGGTTACCGCACGAACATCGGCGGAAACAGTGCCACCGGGAGTTACGAGCGCGATGTAAACGAGCTGAATGGAAGCGCCTACGATAATACCAGTTTGGATGTCGCCAAGAATGAGACCAACGATCAAGCCGCCCACCAGAGGACGACCAAGCGTGTAGTTACCAACGGTGGTGCCACCCATACCGGGCAGCGATGCCAAGCAGGCAAAAAGTCCGAGCAGGACCGCCTGAACAACACTAATTCCCATCATTGCCCCTTACTTAAGGTTGAACTGCCCACGGAACTTCGGCCACTCACCGATGGAAGCTTCCTTGATGAGTGCGAACTCAACCGTATACCCGGCCTTGGTCATGTCTTCGAAGGCCTGCGCCTCCTCGGCTGTAATCGACTGGTTGTTGCCGAGCTTCACCGTATCGGGACGGTCGTTGCAGGGGCCAACAATAACGCGCTTGACGTCGGAGGGGACGAAGCCGAAATCCACGAGAATGTGCTTCATGTCGAGCGGGTTCTTGGTAATGAGGAAGTAGCGCGTCTTGCTGGCGATTACCTTGTCGGCGCTCTCCTTGAAGTGGTCCATGGTCCACACGAAAATCTTTTTATCGGGTGCGGCACCCTTGTAGGCAGCCTTGAGCACGGGATTGCTTGCGGCAACGTCATTGACTGCAATGATGCCGTCGCAGGGATACTCGAGGCTCCAGCGCGTTACCGTTTGGCCATGAATCATGCGATCGTCGATGCGTACAAAAGAAATCATTTTTACCTTCCTAACAGATCGTGTGTTTACAGATCTTCTTCGTCTTCGTCGACGAAGGCCAGCTCAACGCGTCGCGCACCCTCTCGCGCCTCGCTAACGATACTGTCGCAGAGCGCGTCGTCGTCAAGCCCGTCATCGATGGCCATGAGCGCGCCAATTGCCATGGGTAGGCTGAGACCACCAAAGGCAATCGTGTTCGCAAGTAGTCCCTTTTGGGTGAGTGTGTTGAGGGTATTGGTGAGCGGGGAGCCTCCCACGATGTCACCCAGCACAACAACGGCGTCATTCGCACCGATAGGGGCGATGACCTCGGTAAGAGCCGTCACGAATTCGTCGGCAGAAACACCGTCTTCCATGGAATAGCTCAATACGTTGTCCCGTTCGCCCAGCAGCATGCGAATGACGCTGTGAACACCAGGCGCCATGGTTCCGTGGCTTACGAGCAGTAAGTACTTCATAGGCAACTCCCCTTCCTCTCCTGCAAATGGCAGGCTCTTGCCATGCGACGCAGCGAAAAGCACATAGATTCGCCGTAACTGTTAAGCGCCACACAGCCTTTAACGTATTTTCATGATAAAAATACCCCGAATCTGAAAATACCAGCTGTGTTACCATTTTTTGCATATTTGTGTGACTTTACGAGGTGCGACGAGGACAGACAATGGCTGAAGAATTGAGTGACTCAACGACCCTGCTTACCACCCAAGAGATAATGGACGCCATCTCATACGTTAACGAGGGTGGAGAGGAGGACGATCTTGCGCGCATTGTGACGTATTCCAAGCGCATGTACTTCATTGCAGTGAACACGCACATAACCTCTCGCGAGATATCCGAGCAGTATGAGGGCTTCGCCTCGTTCATCTCGATGGGCGACGCAGAGGGCCTCCTGCGCTTCATTCGCACCAACATGCCCCTCATGGAATTGCGGACCTCCGACGATCCGCTACTGCAAGGTCGTACCGCCATCGCGTTCTTGGCAAGCATTTGCGCCCAGGCAGCTCGCAATGGTGGCCTTCCCGTAGCTCGCTGCTATGCCATCACACAGGACTACATCAAGCTTGCCAACGAGTCCGTTAACGAGGAGCTCGTGCATTATCTCATGCTACCCATGATGCTCGAGCTTACCAAGGCAGTGGGGACAGAGGCGCTCGCATACACCCATCCATTGTCGCATCACGCCATGACTTACGTGCGCAGTCATCTCACCGATCCGCTTGACGGAGATTCGGTTGCCGAGGCATGTGGCGTGAGCCGCAAGACGCTGTGCACGCGATTCAAGCAGGAGACGGGCGAGACGTTCGCCTCCTATGTGCGCAGGCTGCGTGTTGAGCGAGCCCGAAGGCTTCTCGATACAACCGACTACGACATATCGCAAATTGCCTACCAAACTGGCTTCTCTTCGCAGAGCCATTTCCAAAACGTGTTCAAGCAAATCACGGGATACACGCCGCGCGAGTGGCGCACGCGCGAGATAAACGAAATCTGATGTAACGGAAATCGCGGGACTAGCGTAACACAAGTGGCATACACCAGCCGAATTCACTGATACCATGGCAACAAGCTCGCAGTTCGAAAGGTTCAGCATGGTATTGAAGCCACAAGTAAGAGTCGTGTTCTCCGACGTCGACGGAACGCTCGTGGGTGCCGATCATCACCCTCTGCCCGCAAGTGCCGCTACCCTTCAGTGCGTTTCTCGCCGTGTGCCCATATGCTTGGTTTCTGCGCGATCACCCGAGGGGCTTTATCCAATTCAGCAACAGCTCGGCTTTGACGGCCCGCTCGCCTGCTACTCGGGAGCCTACGTGCTTGATGCGGATGGCACCGAGCTACTAAGCGAAACGTTCGATGCCGAGACGGCGGACGACGTGAAGCGTTCGATTCAGGAGCTGTATCCCACAACGACCATCGGCGCGTACGGATTCCACGACTGGATTGTGGATGACCGCAATGACCCGCGCATTCAGCGCGAGGAGTTCCTCGTGCAAGCCCAATCGCGCAACTGCAGCGATTTGCTGGCGGCGTTTGGCTCGAGCGGACTGCACAAGCTACTCGTTATGGGTGAGCCCGACCAAATCAAGGAGATACAACGGCACTATAGCGCGCGGTGTCCCGACCTCAACGTCGTGCGCTCGAGCGCCACGCTTTGCGAGATGATGTCGAAGGCCGCGAGCAAGAGCCGTGCCGTCCGGGTAATTTGCGGCCACTATGGCGTTGACCTCGCGGATGCCGTCGCGTTTGGCGATGGCCCCAACGACTTGGACATGCTCGAAACCGTGGGAACGTCCTACGCCATGGCCAACGCCGAGGATGTGGTAAAGCAGGCAGCCACCCATGTGCTTCCGTGGACTAACGTGGAAAGCGGCGTGTCGCGCATGCTCCACGAATTACTGCCCTAACCTCACGCATCTACGCAATCGTGACGTCCGAGTCGCAGTAGGGGCACTTCACGGTCGTGCCGAGCTTGCCCGTAACGGAAGCGTTGCACGACGGACAACGGCACGCGATGACGGGCGCCGTTTTCGCGCGCTTGCGTGCGAGCGCGTTATCGAATGCGCTCATCAGGTCCCCAAACGTTTCGGCCACGGCGTCAATATCGGAAAAGGCGCCCGCGCCCGTCGCCCGCAGGTTCTCCTCGGAGGCTCCATGCCCCACAAGCATGGTGCTTATTTCGTTCACCCACGCGCGGACCTCCTTCTTTGCATCCAAGCTTCCGAAAACAAACGAAACCAGCTCGTCCTGGAATGAAATCTCGAGCTTGTGCTCCATGAATTCGGACGAGTCAAGCCTGCACTGCGGCGTTCCGTCTACAATGCGAATGCTCGAAAGCGGGTACACGTTGTACCCTTTTATTTTTCCGAACATGCCCTTGCGCGGATATACGATGTTCTCGTTCGTAAGGATGAGCTCCGAGCCCGACATAGACGAGAAGGGCTTCGAATCGCCATCGATCTTCACATCCTGTGCCTTAAGCACTACCCTCTCGTTTGGACCGAACCGATACCCTGCCATTTTTGCCTCCTCCACACGCCGAGCAGCACCGAGCAACGTTGAGCAATAACCAAGTATACCGCGAACGAAGCATTGGCCCTCGTTTTGTTATTATTGAGATAGTCTTTTACCTCCGGGTAGTTTTATCCATAAGGCTTTATCAAGGCTTTATCCCCATACGAGAGAAGGTGTTCCCATGGCAGACACGCAGGGCGAGAACGCAAGCATCTTCCGCCAGTCAGCTATGAACCGCATTGCGAGCGCCGACGACCTCGACAAGTACATGCGAGTCACCAACCCAAGCGCATGGGTGGTGCTACTCGCCGCGATACTTCTTATTGGCGGGCTCGCCATATGGTCGGCAACCGCTGTTATCCCCACCACGGTGCAGGTGACGGGCGTCGCCATGGGAAAAGAGGTCACGTGCTGGGTGGACGAAAAGACGGAAGCGAAAATCGAAGAGGGTGGCGCCTACGCAACGGTTATGGACGTCGAAGCGTCCAAAATCACGTTAGACGACATCCCCTACTCCGAGGCGGAGGTACGAAACGACTTCGAAAGCGACTACCTCGTGGAGTCGGTAACGCTCCACGACTGGAACTACGAGCTCAACCTAACGATGCCAAAGCCAGTCGAGGGCACCGCCGAAGACGATGCCCGTCCCGTCCCGGTAAACATAACCGTCTCGGAGACACACCCGCTCAACCTCGTGCTTGGCAACCGATAGGCGGCGCACCATGGCAGCAAAGAAAGTCCCCGTAATCATGCAGATGGAGGCCACCGAGTGTGGCGCGGCGTGCCTTTGCATGATACTCGCGTACTATGGCCGGTGGGAGCCGCTGGAGAAGGTCCGAGTGGAGTGCGGCGTTTCGCGTGACGGCTCGAAGGCATCCAAGCTGCTCAAGGCCGCTCGGGCCTACGGAATGGATGCCCACGGCTTTACCATCTCGCTCGCGGGCATCCAAAAGAAGTCAAGCTTTCCTTGCATCCTCTTTTGGAACTTCAACCACTTCGTGGTGCTCAATGGGTTCCGCGGCAAGTGGGCGTATCTTAACGATCCCGCTCGCGGCACCGTGCGTGTTTCCATGGAGGAGTTCGACAGGGCCTTTACCGGCGTCGTGCTCACCATGGAGCCCACCGAAGACTTCAAGCGGGGCGGTTCGCAAAAGAGCACGCTCACGTTCGTGCGCAAACGCCTCCGGGGCATGGGCGCTCCCATCCTCTTCGTGGCAATCGCGTCCGTTATTGTTACCATCACCGACCTAATTTCCACCTCGCTCTCCTCCACGTTCATGGACAACGTGCTCACAGGCGAGAGCCCCGGATGGCTCATGCCCATACTCGCAATCATGTGTGCGGCAATCATCATTCAGGCCGCTGTCGACATGGCGAGGGCAATCTACCTCAATCGAATACGCGGGAAGTTCGCCGTCGTCAGCTCGTCGCGTTTCATATGGCATCTGCTGCACCTACCGGTAGGGTTTTACGCCCAGCGCATGGTGGGCGATTTGCAGCAACGCCAAGAGTCGAACGAGGAAATCGCCTCCACGCTCATGGAACAGCTGGCTCCGTCGCTTCTCAACGCGCTGCTTTTGGTTTTGTATTTGGTCGTGATGCTCCAATACAGCTGGAAGCTCACGCTCGTCGGCATCACGACGGTTTTTGTTAATTCCTTTTTGGCGAATTACATATCCAAGCAGCGCATTAACGTTACAAGGCAGCAGATGAGAGACGCCGGAATGTTTTACGGCGTCACCATTGCGGGAATCGAGTCCATCGAAACAATAAAAGCCTCCGGCGCAGAAGATGGCTACTTCGAGCGTTGGTCGGGCTACCAGGCCTTGGTGAACGACGCCAACGTGCGCTTCGCCAAAACGAACCTGTACCTTGGCGCATTGCCGGCGCTCCTCACGGAACTGGCCAATTTGGCCGTACTGCTCCTTGGCACGTATCTTATTATGCAGGACCAATTTAGCGCCGGCTCGCTCCTCGCCTTCCAGGGCTTCCTCACAAGTTTTATGGGGCCCGTGCAAGAGCTCATTGGCTTGGGCCAACAGGTGCAGGAGATGCGCACGTCCATGGAACGCGTGCAAGACGTACTGGACTATCCGGCCGACGTGTTTGAGGGACGCGAGGAGACCGATGCCACGACTACCTACCGCAAGCTAAGGGGCACGGTAGAGCTCGACCATGTGAGCTTTGGCTACTCGCCGCTTGACCCGCCACTCATCGAGAACTTTTCGCTCTCGCTGCAGCCTGGCCAATGGGTAGCGCTTGTCGGCACGTCCGGATCGGGCAAATCCACCATAGCCAAACTTATAAGCGGCCTCTACGAGCCATGGGCAGGCGTCGTTCGCTTTGACGGCATGCCCATCTCCGAAATATCCAAGGACCAGCTACGCGGATCGCTCGCCGTCGTCGATCAAGAAGTCGTGTCGTTCGAAGATACCGTTGCCACAAACATTCGCCTATGGGATGGCTCGATTGAGGACTTTGAGGTGATAATGGCCGCCCGCGATGCCGACATCCACTCCGACATTATGGCTCGCGATGAGGGATACCGGGAGCGCCTGATTTCGGGCGGACGAAACTTTAGCGGAGGTCAGCTCCAGCGATTGGAAATCGCGCGTGTGCTCGCACAAGAGCCCACCGTCATCATTCTGGACGAGGCGACAAGTGCGCTCGACGCCAAAACCGAAGGCCATGTAATCGACGCCATACGTCGCCGAGACATTACCTGCATCGTAGTCGCGCATCGTCTTTCCACCATCCGTGACTGCGACGAGATCATCGTTCTCGACGAGGGCAAGGTAGTTGAGCGCGGAACCCATGAAGAGCTCATGGCCATCGACGGGGCCTATGCCGAGCTCGTGCGAAGCAACTAGGAGGACGCGCACATGAATTGGCTCGAGGAACAAATCCACGCGCGCAAACGGCTCGATGAGGAGCAGCTCGAAGAGGCTTATGCTCGTTTGGCATCATCCGTTATGGGCTCGAAGCATGCGCCGCACATTGCACCCAACAACGCAGACGCAGCCGATTCGGCCGTAGCCGCCATACTCTCCTTTTACGGCGTTCAACTCAAGGAGGCACCCGAGGACATAACCGACCCCATGGAACGCGTGGACTGGGCCATTCGGCCGACGGGCATTATGCGTCGCACCGTACTTCTGGAGGGGCCATGGTGGAAGGACGCTACCGGCGTCTATTTGGGAACAACCATTGAGGGCACCCCCGTCGCGATCTTGCCACGCTCACCCAGTGGCTACATCTACATCGACCCCGTAACACATGCCAAGGTAAAGGTCAACAAACGCACGGCCGCCAATCTCGAGGCTGACGCCCTGTGCTTTTATCGCCCACTTCCCCAGCGCAAACTCTCAATACGCGACGTGGCCTTGTTTATGGCACGCTCGCTCGAGGTAAGCGACTACGCGCTGGTGGTCCTCTCCACACTCGTATCCACGCTCATCGGCACGTTGCCCATCATCGCGAGCAAGCTGCTCTTCGAGCGGGTTATACCATCGGGCTTGCCTTCGCTCATCATGCCCGTTGCCGCGCTGCTACTCGGAATGACCCTTTCGCGAGCACTCATACGAATCACGACGTCAACCGTTGGCCAACGACTCGTAACCAAGCTGCAAACGCAAATGGAGGCCGCCACCTACGCCCGCGTCTTGCTTCTGCCTCCTGTGTTCTTCAAGGACTACGCAGCGGGCGACCTCGCGCGGCGTGCCGTGGGCATGACGCAACTCGTTGAGGTTTTGTCGCAAACCGTGCTGGGTGCCGGGCTTTCGAGCGTCTTTTCGCTTGTGTACGTGGCGCAAATACTCACGTTTGCCCCACAGCTGGCACTTCCCGCGCTCGTCATCACACTTGTTCAGGTGGTCGCCTCCACGATGCTTACGATTCGCGCCACGCACTACATGCGCAAGGAGATGGAAGCTAACACCAAGCTCAGCGGCGTTACGCCCTCACTTTTGCACGGCATACAAAAAATAAAACTCGCGGGTGCCGAGAGCCGAGCCTTCGCATACTGGGCGCGCTCGTACGCCAAAGTGTCGGCGGCCACATACAGGCAACCCTCCCTCCTGCTCGCAGCACCCGAGCTCATACCGCTCATCGGCTCCGTTGGCACCGTTATTATCTACTACCTTTCGGCCACGACGGGCGTGTCCATAGCCGATTACATGGCGTTTAGCTCGGCGTTCGGCGCGGTTGCGGGAGCTCTCACGGCAATGGCGAACATCGCAACGAGCGCCTCTACCATGAGGCCGCTTCTCGAGTTGGTTGAGCCTGTTATGAAGTCCGTACCCGAGGCCATCGAGAGCCAGCGACAAATTACGTCCGTCAACGGCCACATCGAGGCAAGCAATCTTTCCTTCCGCTATGCGGAGAACGGCCCCCTCATACTCAATAACGTTTCGCTGCGCATCCGTCCCGGCGAGTACGTAGCCATAGTGGGTCGCACGGGTTGCGGCAAGTCCACACTCTTGCGACTCTTGCTAGGTTTCGAGAAACCCACGAAAGGTGCCATCTACTTTAGCGGACAAGACATCTCCGGTGTGGACATCCGTTCCCTGCGGCGCCACATAGGCGTGGTTATGCAAAACGGTAACCTCTTCCAAGGCGATTTGCTCATGAACATTACCGTGGCCAACCCGAAGGCCACCCTCGACGACGCGTGGGAGGCAGCCGAGATGGCAGGCATCGCCGACGACATCCGCAAGATGCCCATGGGCATGCAAACGATTGTAGCCGAGGGCGGTGGCGGTATTTCTGGCGGACAAAAGCAGCGCATCCTCATTGCGCGAGCCGTGTGCGGGAAGCCAAAGATTCTTATGCTCGACGAGGCCACCTCCGCGCTCGACAACGTAACACAGCGCCACGTGAGCGATGCGCTCGAGGGGCTTAAGTGCACGCGTGTGGTGATCGCACACCGGCTCTCCACCATTCGCCATGCCGACCGCATCATCATGCTCGACGGCGGCAAAATCGTGGAGGATGGAACCTACGACGAGCTGGTCGCGAAGGGCGGAGCCTTCGCCGACCTCGTGGTGCGGCAGCAACTGGAGGACGAATAGCTCGGCCCGGAAGAGCGGCCCGGAAGGTCGGCCCGGAAGGGCTGACCGTACGGGCGGCTCGCGCAGTTGAGGCTCGCGCAGTTGACAAGGTGGACACTATTTAGTACACTATTCCGTACTAAATAGTGTCCACCATTTAGTACTTCATTGGAGGCTCTATGCCGGCCATTTTTCCGTCAACCGCGCTCCGGTCCAATCAAACCGCTGTAAAACGCGCAGCTAAAGACGCGCCCGTAATCATTACGGATAACAACGATCAGTACTACTACTTTTCGTCCGAAAAGGCGTTTGAGCAACAACTAAGCCGTGAATCGGAGCTGGCCGCCTATGCCGCGCGTATGGCTCACGGCATACGTCGCGCAAAGGAGGAAATCTCACGCGGTGAATGCGTAATAGGGGCAGAAGCAGCCATCGCCGCAGCGCAGCGCATGAGGCAACATGACTAAGCTCGTCGTATCCAACACGTTCTTACGCAAGCGAAGTATGCTTTGGTCGGATCGCATTGGCGAGAACGTGGACGGCATGCTTCGCACCATTGAGCAGATGCCTGGCGTCGGCTCGTCACTCGTTCCGGAGTCCATTGCCAGCGAATTCGGGCCGCAGGTACTCAAGGCAGTGGTAAGTCCGTATGAAATTATCTACGAATATTGTCGGGACGAGGATGTTGTGTACGTGTACGACCTCTTATATGGACCAAACGTTCATTAACCTTCAGCAAAAAGGAGATGGCCGCGTGGATCGATACCTAACATCAACCGAGCTGAAGCAGAACCTCAAACGTGCTAAAGAGTATGCGCGGTGTGGCATCGTGCACGTGCTAGAGAACGGACGTGAGGGATACGTGTTCTGCTCGGCCCAAGTGTATGAGGACGCGATGAAAACCGCTCGAACGGTCGCGGCATGGGAAGCAGAAGTTCGAGAGGTTTGTTACGAAGGTTTTCGAGCGGAGACAGGGGGCAACATACAAGCGCGGTGTGGCCTTCATGTGGCAGAGACGGCCACACGCGATCTTACGCTCGAATACGACGGACGGAATTCGCATGAGCTCGCACATGTGTTTTCGCGCATTTCCGAGGATCCAGAATACGGTATGACAATCGAACTCCAAGGTCTTCCCCGTCACATTCGAAAAGTACTCGTACCACCACACGACCTAATTTACTGTTGGAGCGAGAAGGCAAACTCGGTGCTCGTCCTCGGCATAGTTCCTTCACTAGATTGCTAGGTTTCCGTTGCACATTCCCAGGAAAAGCATCCCACGTTACGAACCTCTTACGAGTATGATTATGTGATAATTACTTTTAAGCTACGCTCCGACGAGGAAGGAAAAACATGTTTTTGTTCAATGCAACGACTCCCATCCAGTGGATTGGCTGGTTACTGGTTTTTGCGGGACTCATCATTACCAACGAGATTGAGCGCCGAAGCAAGCTCGGCGGGCTTATCTTTTTCGTAGGCCTGCCCATCCTCATGACCATCTACTGCATCGCCATTGGCATTGGCGTCGCAAACGGCGCGGAGTGGGCGCTCACCAACCCCACGCACATTTACCAAAACGGCTGGTTCCACTATGCGAAGGTGTATGCGGCGCTCGCAGGGTGCATAGGATTTATGGCCATTAAGTACAAGTGGGGCAAGCTCGGGCGCGCGCATTGGTTCCGTGCATTCCCCTTCATTATCGTTGCCATTAACATTCTTATTGCCGTCGTCTCCGACTTCGAGAGCTTTTTGCACTTCACGAGCGGCGACTACACCATCGTCACCGCCGGTAGCGAACTTGAACAGTTCGCGGCCGTCGGCGCTCCCGTGTGGCACACGAGCGAGGGCGTATGGCAGCTTTGCGGCATCAACAACTTGTTCAATGCCCTCGCAGGTATTATCAACATATTCTGCATGACGGCATGGTGGAGCGTGTATGCCGGCAAGAACGAGGAAGACATGCTTTGGCCCGACATGACGTGGGTGTACATCGTAGCCTACGACATTTGGAACTTCTGCTACACCTACAACTGCCTGCCCACGCACTCGTTCTTCTGCGGCTTCGCGCTGCTGCTTGCTCCCACCGTCGCCAACGCGATTTGGAACAAGGGCGGCTGGATTCAGAATCGCGCCAACACACTTGCCACGTGGTGCATGTTCGCGCAGGTGTTCCCTTGGTTCCAGGAGGAGTCGATGTTCCGCACGATTTCGTTGCAGAATCCCGGCACTACCAACGCAATTGCCATCGCGGCCTTCGCCGTTAATGTGGGCGCCATTGTTTACATTGCGTACCGCGCCAAGAAGCTCGGCGTCAACCCGTACAAGAGCGACGTGTTCGTGGGAACGCGCGACTGGGAGCAGGCAACTGCGCGCCGCGAGGATCCGGCGCTCGACCCCGCCATCACCGCGTAGCAAACGACGACAACCAATCGTTATGGGAGGCCGGCCACAGGGGCCGGCCTCGTAGTACGTAAGCAACTGGAAGACAAACGCGAACCGCACGCGGCCGGAGAAGTGACCGCGCGCGGTTGTGTGTTGATTTATGTTACCCCGAGCTTATCCTCTGCGGAAAAGGATTTCACCCTCGCTACCGTGCGCCTGGCAGGTCTGTTCGTTAAGCACACTTCTCACATACCGCTCAGCCTCGCCCAACGTTATCCGGCTGTTGAAATCGGCATCCCCAGCCATGGCGCCACCGTAGGAGCCATTTGGATACGAGCAACCCGTAGCGTCAAGCAGTGCTGCCGTGAAGTGTCCTACCACGTAGCCACCAACACCCACGCTTTCTGCACTTGTTTCGTAAGCAGTGGAAGATGTGATTACTACGAACTTGTTTGTGCAGAGCTCCCCTGCCCTTGTAAGTGAGCTATTCGGCAGTACCGTGTCGTATGATTCGAAGGTATCCACAATGTGCTGGTTGATGACTGAGGGGCTGACGGCCGATTTGGACCTCACGTTGGTTATGGCCGCGCCGCTAAAGCAGCTGTCCAGAATGACTATTACTTTACCCGGAACCTGGGAAAGTGCCGACGCCAGCTGGCTTGTTGTGAGCACATCATCCGTCTGCCCATAATTCACTCCGCAAAGTGCTCCGAGTTGCGAGACTCCGCCCTCGAATCCACAACCATGGCCGGAATAATAGAAGAGAGAAACGTCGTTGGAGTCCGCGTTCGCAAATGCCGAGGCAATATCACTTTGCATTTGCGATGCAGTCCTGTTGGAACGGGAGTCAGTCATGTAGCTGTTGGACAGGCCACGAAGCATTCCCGCCATCGCGCACGTGTCGTTGCCAGGACCGGAAAGACTGTTTACATAAGGATAATCTGAGTTGCCGATTAGCAAAGCGCGGTAGGTGACTGGGTTCGCCCGCACCGTGAGCGTGGCCGCCGAGCTCGTGACGCTTCTCCCGTATTGGTCCTTCACGACACAGCGGAACTTCCGGCCGGTCAGGCCAGACGTGGCCTTGACCCTAATCGTCGCCGTCTTGCAACCCGTGGCCGAGGTGTTGTTCCATGTGGAGGCGCCGCGGGCCTGGTATTGCCACTGGTAGGAGAGCCCGCTGCCCGTGGCCGCCACAGAGAAGGTGGCGGTGGCGTCCTCGTTCGCCGTTACGCTCGCCGGCTGGCGGGTGATCTTGGGCTTCGCCCGCACCGTGAGCGTGGCCGCCGAGCTCGTGACTCGCTTGCCGTTCCGGTCCTTCACCACGCAGCGGAACTTCCTGCCGGTCAGGCCGGCCGTGGCCTTGACCTTGAGCGTGGCAGTCTTACAGCCTGTGGCCGAGGTGTTGCTCCAAGAGGAGGAGTCGGACGCCTGGTACTGCCACTGGTAGGAGATGCCGTTGCCCGTGGCCGCCACGGAGAAGGTGGCGGTGGCGTCCTCGTTCGCCGTTACGCTCGCCGGCTGACGCGTTATGGCGGGACCCATGCGCACCGTAAGCGTGGCCGCCGAGCTCGTGACGCGCTTGCCGTTCCGATCCGTCACGACGCAGCGGAACTTCCTGCCGGTAAGGCTGGCCTTCGCCTTAAACTTAAGCGTGGCCGTCTTGCAACCGTTGGCCGAAGTGTTCTTCCAGGCAGAGGTGCCGCGGACCTGGTACTGCCACTGGTAGGAGATGCCGTCGCCCGTGGCCGCCACGGAGAAGGTGGCGGTGGCGCACTCGTTCACCGTGGCGCTCGACGGCTGGCGAGTGATGGCGGGACCCATGCGCACCGTGAGCGTGGCCGCCGAGCTCGTGACGCGCTTACCATATCGATCCGTCACAACGCAGCGGAACTTCCTGCCGTTCAGGCCGGCCGTGGCCTTGACCTTGAGCGTGGCAGTCTTGCAGCCTGTGGCCGAGGTGTTGTTCCATGTGGAGGCACCGCGGGCCTGGTACTGCCATTGGTAGGAGATGCCGTCGCCCCTGGTCGCCACGGAGAAGGTGGCGGTGACACACTCGTTCGCCGTTACGCTCGACGGCTGGCGGGTAATTTTGAGCTTCGCCCGCACTGTGAGCGTGGCCGCCGAACTCGTGGCGCGCTTGCCGTTCCGGTCCGTCACAACGCAGCGGAACTTCCTGCCGTTCAGGCCGGCCGTGGCCTTGACCTTGAGCGTGGCCGTCTTGCAGCCTGTGGCCGAGGTGTTCTGCCATGTGGAGGCACCGCGGGCCTGGTACTGCCACTGGTAGGATATGCCGTCACCGGTGGCCGCAACGGAGAAGGTGGCGGTTGCGTCCTCGTTCGCTGTTACGTTCGTCGGCTGGCGGGTGATCTTGGGCTTCGCCCGAACCATGAGCGTGGCCTCCGAGCTCGTAACGCTGTTGCCGTTCTGGTCCGTCACGACGCAGCGGAACTTCCTGCCGTTCAGGCCGGCCGTGGCCTTGACCCGCATCGTGTTTGTTGTGCAGCCGGTGGCCGAGGTGTTGCTCCAAGAGGAGGAGTCGGACGCCTGGTACTGCCACTGGTAGGAGAGTCCGTCGCCCGTGGCATCCACGGAGAAGGTGGCGGTGGCGTCCTCGTCCACCGTTACGCTCGACGGCTGGCTGGTGATCGCGGGGCCGGAGACGGACGTCCCGTTGGCGATGCGCACCGCTATTGTCCCGGTGTCGTAAGGGCTGTAGTAGCGCACGTCCAGGAAGCAGGGCGACTCGGCATCGAGGTAGCGGGAGATTTCGAAGTTGCTGTTCTCCCCGCTGTCGTCGTCGTGTTCGAGGTAGGTGCCCGTACGGTCGTAGAGCGTGCCGTAGGTGTCGTCGGTGCTGACGGAGCCGAACGCGTAGTCACCGGATGTTGGCGGGACGAAGCGCAGCCTGGCGACCTCGCCCTCGGACGCCACCTTTGCGTAGGTGGTCCCGACGGAGGCGCTCATCGAGAGCGAGAGGCGGATGGAGCCGGTGTTGAGGGTGGAGAGGTACTTCGCCGCGAGGTAGTACGTGGTGCCGCCCGTGAGGTAGCCGGACACCATGAAGTTCCAGCCGTCCCCGCCGTCGTCGTCCGAGACCAGGGGGGTGCGCGCCGCGTCGTAGATGCAGCCGTAGGTGTCGTCTGAGCCGAACGACTCGAACACGTAGGTGCCGGAGGTCGGCGGGACGAACCGGTACCACTGCTCATCTCCGGCGGACGAGATTTCGGCTATCGCATCGCCCATGGCGATGGTCATCTCGCTGGCCTTGGAAGCAGGGGTAGCCGCCTTGGATTCTGTGGCTTCTTTCTGGGTATTTTTGTCTGCGCTGTCTTCGCTCTCCGTGGCTTGGGGCAATTCGGCATCGTCTTCCTTTTGGGTCTCGGCTGTAGTGTTGTCGCTCAAAGCGTCCGATTGGACGGTATCGGTCTCGTCCGACCGCTCTTCAGGAATTTTCGTCTGCTCTTCGGGAGTATCTTCCGTAACCCTCTCTTCGGGTGCATCCGTTTCGGGCAACGCTTGTTCCGCAGTCTCTTCGACCGGCTCTTCCTCTGTGGACGTAGCATTCTCCGGAACGATTTCTTCCGCAACTTCCTCTTCGGGCGATTCCTGAGCAACGACCTCAACGGCAGTCGGCTCTTGCGCAAAAGTGACCTCGTTCGTGCCCGCAGCAAACATGCCTCGGATTGTTAGTTCGAACCCAGCGTCCGCTACAGAAGCAAATCTTTCGTAATTCTCGTCCTCCGTGTTCCAACCGAAGCGCACGGCGCCGTCTTCAACCCTCATGTTTTCGACGGCCAGCTCGAACCCCGCTTCATCGGTCACGCCGTTGGACACAGCAAGCTTTCCGGTGAAACCGGGCTGATCTTCCGTGGGTTCAAAACCCTCCGGCAACGCATAGGCAAGCTCGCCATCCTCAGCGAACTGCAAACCTTCGTTTTCGGCAAAACTCACTACAACATCGTAAGCCGCACCTTCCTCGACCGCAATCGCGTCAGGCCGCTGTTCGCCCCCAAGGACCTCAGCCCCAACGGCAAAGTCATTAAGACTGCGTCCCCGAGCAATAGAGTCTAACGACTCATCGTCCTGCATCTCCGAGTCACTTGCAGCGACTTCCTCGCCAAGCGCTTCCACCCTCACCTCGGCAATAGCCTCGACGGGCAGCATGCCCACCGCAAGGTGAGCGCTTAACAAAACGCTCAGCATGCGACCCAGTAGCAAAGTCCCCACTCTTTTGTCCTTGGCCCGTTTCATGACAACACACTCCTTTCCTTTTTCAGGATTCTCCACCGTATTAACAGATTCCTTAATCCGCCACATACCAACGATTAGCGCCCGCAAGAACACCTTGTCACATTGGAGCACTATAAGCTGAAACCATTATTGAATGCCGCATCGGACAAAATTGCGTAAAAGGCGGCCCCCAAGGGCGGTCCCAAGGGCGGCCACACCCAAACAAAGCCGGACAAAGCCGGACAAACCTGCACGAAAAATTAATCCGTGCAGGCATTCCGCCCACACGGATTACATCGGCAAACCTTAAAAGCTTCTTTGGAGCGTGCTTTACGCGATGTACGTGGAGAGCACCCGGGCAAGCGCCTCAATATCGATGGGCTTGGCGATGTGGTCGTTCATGCCAACCTTCTTGCTGCTCATAACGTCCTCGGCAAAGGCATTGGCCGACATGGCGACGATGGGAATGTTCTTAACATAGGGACGGTCCATGGCGCGGATGGCCTTCGTTGCCTCGTAACCATCCATCACAGGCATGCGAATGTCCGAAAGAATCATGGCGTAGTAGCCATCGGGAGAGTCCACAAGCATCTTTACGGCCTCGGCACCGTCTTTCGCCCAGTCCACCTCGAGGCCCGTCATCTCCAAGAAGTCCGTGGCGATTTCGGCGTTTATCTCCTGATCCTCGGCCAAAAGGATTCTGCGACCTTCGAGGTTGAGCTCTTCGAGGCCACGTAGCGCCGCATCCGAATCGGCGGGCTCGACCTGCCGGTTGACGAGGGCGTCGAACAGTCCAGCCAGCTTCGTGCGGAACAACGGTTTGCTCATAAAAGAGTCGGCACCGGCCGCTCGCGCCTCCGGCTCAATCGTCGTCCAGTCGTACGCCGAGAATATAACGATTGGCACGTCCTCCCCCACGAGACGGCGAATTTGGCGGGTGGTCTCCACGCCATCTTGGTCGGGAATCTTCCAGTCAACAATAATGGCAAAGAAGTCCCGCCCCTGCTCGCAACGCGTCCTCACACGGTCCACGGCAGACTTGCCCGTAAGCACCCACTCGCTGTTCATGCCCATGTCGTTAAGAATCCCGCACGTCGACTCGCAACAGGTGGGATCGTCGTCCACCACGAGCACGCGAAGGTTAAGGAAGTTGTCGTAGTCGATGTTCTCCGTTTCCTGAAGCTTGAGGTACACGCTCACCGTGAACTTGGACCCCACCCCATAGGTGCTTTCGACGGCAATGTCGCCGCCCATCATGCGAACGATGTTGCGGGTAATCGTCATGCCCAAGCCCGTACCTTGGATGCCAGCCGTCTTTTTGTCGTTGGCCCGAGCGAACGGCTCGAAGAGGTGTTTTTGGAACTCCTCCGTCATGCCATAGCCATTGTCTTCAAAAATGAACTGGTAGTGCCCGAGACCAGGCGCCTTGGTGGGGGTCTCTACGACGCACAACGAGATTTTGCCCCCGTCGGGCGTGTACTTTATGGCGTTGCCCAAAATGTTAACGAACACCTGCTGGAGCTTGTGGCTATCGCCCACAACACGCTCGTGCTTCACGTCCACGATGTCCATGCGGAAGGTATGGTTGTGCGCCTGAATTTGGGGACGAGTCATGGCAAGCATACCGTCGACGAGTTCCGCAAGGTCGAACTCCTCCTCCGTCAACTCGATTTTGCCCGACTCGATTTTGTTCATGTCCAAAAACTCGTTGATAAGAGAAAGCAGGTGGTTAGACGACTCCGTTATTTTGTGCAGGCAATCGGCCACCCGCTCGCGATCGTCCAAGTTATTGATGGCAATGGCCGTCATGCCTATGATGCCGTTCATGGGCGTGCGGATGTCGTGGCTCATGTTGGAGAGAAAATCGCTCTTTGCCTTGTTGGAGGCATTGGCGGCATCGACCGCATCCCTCAAAGCTTGCTGAATTTGCTGCTCCCGGCGCACCTCGTCGTCCACGTCCTTAAAGCCCGTGACGATGCCCGTCCTCCCGTTGCCAAGGTCGAGCTTGGCAAACTCCAGGCGATAATGGCGGACACCCGTCTCGAACACGCGTCGGAAGGGCACGGAGTAAATGATGCGCTGCTCGGTGTTGCGCACGATTTCCTCTGGAGTCACGGCGTCGAGAAATTCCTGCCGATCCTCCTCGAGCACAAGGTTCGAGTAAAAGGCAAACGCATCCGAAAATCGCTCGATTTTTATGGCTTGGTTGGCGGGCAGAAGATGCGAGAGCACCTCGTCAACGCGATACAGTTGGAAGTGCTGGGTTTCGATGTTGTCGATGAGCCAAACCGAATCGTACACCCGCGTGAGGGCCTCAATAACGGCTGTGCGAAGGACTTTATCGGATTCCGCTCGTTGGTGTTGGTCGGTTATATCCGAAATAAACACGTAGTACAGGCCGTGGTACACGTCGGATTCCACATAATGGCCGTAGTCGTCCACCCAGCGGACTTCGCCATCCCTGCGAATTATGCGATACTCGATGTGGTCGAGGGCATCGCGCGTCTCGTTGAGCTGATCCCCAATGGATTCCGAAACCCACTCGTAGTCGTCGGGATGTACCATGCCCCGAAACGTAAAGCCCGTAAGCGCCTTAAAATCCTCGAGACCGTCACAGCCATAGATGCGGCATACCGCATCGTTGGCATATAAAAGCTCCTCGTTTTCGTCGGCCTTGTAAATGAGGAAGCCACCCGGCATGTGCTCACCGAATTGCTGGATAATCGCGAGGCTCTGCTCATTTAACACGAAGTGCTTGCTAAACATAGGGCGGCTCCTTCGACTCGGGTTATAAGGATAATAACACGTCCGCTTCCAACGTGAGGCACTCTCTCCGGGAGTTTGCTTCGCGTTACACGTCGAGCCGCTGGAAGGTAAAGCAACAGTACCCAGAATGGATGACTTGACTCGCAGTCATGTAGTAAACAAGACCGTTTTGCGCGAAGTGGAATCGTGCGTCGGTAATGATTTCGCCCTCGTAGGCCGCACGTCGCGCCACCTCGTACCACTCATCCGGCAAGGTGGGAAACAGCTCGCGCGCACCTTTGCCCAAGAGGTCGGCCGCCATCATGCCGCAGCTCTCCTCGAACACGTGGTTCACATAGAAAAGCGTCGCATCCGAAGCCTTGTTGTGCTCGTCCAAATGCACGCGATACACCGCATACGCGATGGGGAGGTTATCGTAAAGATGGAATATTTCCTCTGCACGCACTTGCTTGCTAGCGGCAGAGAGATGCTCGTCCTGGTCGGCAAGCTGGCGCACCTCGGCCTTCTTTTCCTGCTCACCCAAGTTTTCGGTTTCGGAGAAACGACACGACCCCACCGAAACGTAGAGCGTAAGGGGCGTGCCGTCGATGTGCCGCACGCGTTCGGCCGCGCTTCTCGCCCGCTCGCGCAACTCCGCCTCCTCCCCCGCCTCATGGACTTGGCACAGGACGGCCAGCTGGTGTCCCGAGCATCGTCCCACGGCGGCGGCCTGGCCAAAGCTGCGTGCAAGCTCACGGCCTAGCCTGGCTATGGCCTTATCACCAAAGTCGAAACCATACTGATTGTTGATGGTATTCATGTCGTCGATGGCGATGTGAATGCGCGTGAAGTCCGTCCCACGCAGGTAGTATTCGTCGCGGAACAAACTCGCCTCTTCGTGGATGCCACGCGAGTTGAGAAGCCCCGTAAGAATGTCGCGGCGCTTCGTTTCCTCTCCGCGCGCGTCGTTCGCCATGAGGAGGTCCTTGTCGACGAAGCAGCCCACGAGACCGCACACCTGCCCCGCTCGATCGTAAAGAGGGCCTTTGCTGGCGTAGATGTCGCGATTTTCTCCGTTGCGAATACAATGGCCGGGAACATAACGCGTTTCGACGCCCTCATTGATGACCTCGAGCTCGTCGTTGCGATAATTGCCGGGCTGCACGTGCCACCCCAGGTCCTCGTCGTTTTTGCCACGGATGTCGTCCACCGTTTGAAATCCGTAGTAGTCGAGGAAGCCACGGCTCGCACCCAGGAAGCGCCGATCCTCGTCCTTCCAAAACAGATTTATGATGTCGGAGTTCACCAGCGCCCGCCACACGTACTCCTCCGGGACGCTCGAAACGTCGTGCGCCGCCACAAAGCTCCCCGACGAAACGGCCTGCTCGGCGAACGACAATACCTCGCGGTGCACGTTGCGGATGAGCTCCAAATAGCGCTGGTCGTCGAGACGCAAGAGCGTGTAGGCCTTCCACTCATAGCGGCCATGCGAGACGTGCGTGCGCAACAGCTTGGTGATGCTGACCTTGCCTGCGAGGCGCAGCCGATCCTCCAACGTACTGAGGTCGCAAAGCTCACGGTGCGCCTCGCGATCCTCGGGATGAATCCAGTTGCGATTGTATGCTTCATTGAGTTCGCGCAAGCCCCGATTGCCTTCGGGCAACTCTTCGCTCGTGCCGACGTAAAGGGGCATCAGAGCGTCGGCCTTCACGTCGAGCAGCGTAACGCGCTCGTAAAGCGAGTACACCTGCCGTAGGCTTTCGTCGAGGCGATCGGTCTTCTCGGATTGCGACATTTTCGACAAGTTTCGCATGCTGAAGAGTATGCAGCACGCATCGCGCATCGTCGCCACGCGCTTCGTGCGCACCTCGTAGTAGTCCTCGTTCGAAACGAAGTACATACTGGCCTCTCCACTCGCGCGTGTGGACTCAACGAGGTTGATTACGCGTCCCGAAAGGATTGTGTAGGGATGAGGCTTCCTGAGCGTTTGTTGAGAAAAGAGGGTCTCGGTTACGCCTATGCCGCATGCCGTTTCTTCGAAGGCGGTGTTGTAGAACAAGATGGAGAAGTCCTCGCGGCGCACCTCCGCCAAGGCCAACGGAATGGAGTTGAGCTGACGCGCGCTCACGAGGGAGTCCTTCTCCTCCTGAGACATGAAGGGCACGGCGCTGAGAAAATCGACTCTGCCGATGTCCTCGTAGTAACTGCGCTCGGCAGGTTTTTCCACCTCGATGCCACGCGAGGCAAGGTGCTCCATCGCCTCGTCGAAGGGCATGGGCCGACCGAAGAAGAACCCTTGCATTTTTTCGCAGCCACTGTTGCGCAAGTAGCGCACCTGCTCCTCGGTTTCCACTCCTTCGGCCAACGTGTGCAAGCCGATTTCCTTGGCCATTCGAATGACGGAGACCAGTATTCGCTGCGAGCGCTGGTCGAAGGAGGAGAGGAACTGCATGTCGAGCTTTAGCTCGTCAAACTGAAAGTCCTTAAGAACGTTGAGAGACGAATAACCACTGCCGAAGTCGTCCATCCACACTTGGAAGCCCGCCGCGCGGAACGCGTCGATGGTATCGCGCATCGTTGAGCCCTGCTCTGCCACCACGCTTTCGGTTATTTCCACGTACAGAGAATCGCGTTGGACTTGGTGCGTGTCCACGGCAGCTTTTACTTCGCTAAAAATGTCGCAGAGTTCGAAGTCAAGCCGCGAAAGGTTGATGGAGACGGGTATGGGGGTTTCGCCATGGTCCACGCTCCATCGCATGCGGGCACACGCTTCGCGTATGATGTGGATGTCGAGCAAATGGATTGCGCGGATACGCTCGAGCACGGGGATAAACTCACCGGGGCTTATAAGGCCGAGCGTTGGATCTATCCATCGAGCGAGCGCCTCGAAGCTGCAGAGCTTGCCCGAGACGGACCGAATAACCGGTTGATAGTAAACCTGGATATAGCCTTTTTCCAAAGCCTCCATAAACGAGCTTTCGATGTAGCCGCCCAGGTCTCGTCCCATACTGCGTCTCCCTTCTGTTTGCGTCGTGGCCGGGCCATCCATCACCCAGAAGTATACTTGAGTCGAAGTGACTCCGCCACGCCGGCGCTATTATCCGCGCAAAATGTCGGGCCCCGAGCGCGCGGGCCGGGCTTCGCGATTCCTGCCACGCGACCGGAGGCGCGACGTTAGGCTCCCGAGCGCGCGGGCCGGGCTCAACGCGCGACCGGAAACCCAACACCCATGCTGAATGCAACACCTCACGCGAGATTTTGCTCTCAACGGCTAATAAGCACTCTACGACAAAGCGGAGCGAGACGCTTCATCGCGGCTGCGGGGACTCTCGGCAAGCGCATGCGAACTGGACGGGCAAAATTCAACCTCAAGGATAGGGCATGTATTTCCATCGTACACTGTCTATTGTAATCAAACTTTTTTCGCACTTAACGAGCATTCCTAAAGTGCGAAAAAATGTTTATGTGATAATCGATATCATTTATCGTATGACGCTCTGACCTGCGCTTTTGTCCGAAACAAGAGCATTTCAGTTTTATCTAAATCAAACTTTTTTCGCACTTAATATCGCTTAAAGGTTTGCGCCGACCTCGGCAAGTTCTATTGGGGCAGATTGTGCCACTGGGCAGATTGTGCTGAACCGAAACCCACGCGCGGCAAAAAAGTGCTAGAGATCCAAGATTTGACACAGGCTCGAATCCGAGCAGGATTTCGGAATTGCGGCCTCTATCGCGAATCGCCATCGCAATCCCCTGCCGCAATCCGCCACCGGAATGGGTGCCAAACGGGACACTTGGAAGGCGAAACCGCGGGCAAAGTGGCCCAAACGACACCCATTAGTGAAGATGGGTGCCAAAAGTGCCATCTGCGGGCCTGCGTCCTTGTCAAAACGTCCCAAACGACACCCATTAGTGAGGATGGGTGCCAAACGGGCCATCTGCGGCCCGTTTCCGCGCCAAAAGCGTCCCAAACGGCACCCATCACCAACAATGGGTGCAAAAAGTGCCATCTGGCGGACAAAAACGCGGCAAAAGCGGCTCAAACGGCACCCATTCGTTGCGGGTGCCGATACTCCGTCCGATTGACCAGCGGCGATATGCGCAGGTCGGATTTCCGTACGATTCCATCACGGTAGTCCCAGCGGCGGAGTCAACTTCGGCCGCCGCTGTGGGTGGGCCAGGGCGCGGGCTGAGCGTCTGGCGATCGACGAGCATCATGAATCATCCTGGGGAGCATATCCCGCAAATTATCCACCGTAACCGAGCCTCAACGAAGAATCATTGTAAGGAAACCGACCACAGCCGCCGGAATCAGCGCAAACACGACACCGGGAAACAGCATTCCTTTAAGGTGGAACCACTTTTGATGATACGCCTCATCCATAAGCTCCGTTCCCTCTAGCCGGAACATCGGAAGGTTTGCAAACAGCACCCAGTCAATAAAACATGTGTCGTATATGCCAATCCATGCCATCAGGCAGAAGGCCACGCCGAAACCCTGCCAAAATGTCGTTGCCCCCGCAAGCAGAGCGCACATAAGCATAACAGCTGTGAATAAGAGAACGCCTACGCCCTTGGTAAGCATCACGCTCTTCGATTGGTACGAAACATCCACCCGGTTATGCGTCTTAAAGTATTCCTCTTGGATCTCGGGAGGATAATTGTGGATACTGGCCGCACTATGCTTTCTCTCTCCTCGATACCCCGCAAAAACGCCAACAGTAAACAACGCCGCAAAAACAACCATCTCGCCCGCCACCACGCCAATGCTCATCCCGTCACCTGTCCATCCCGTCGCCCTTCACCACGCAATAGTTATTATCAATGTGGCGTCGCCAACCGAGGCCTCGATGTGCCATCCGTGCAGCTCCACGATTTCGCGCGTGAGCGCGAGGCCAATGCCGGTACCCCCGACGGAAGTCGAGTGAAAGCGGTCGAACAGAACGTTGAGCTCCGCGGGAGAGGGTATGTCGCCGTCGTTTTCCACTTCGATGCCCGCCGCGTCGGAATGAATCGCCACGAAACTCGCGGCATGGCGCATCGCGTTGGAAAGCACGTTTTCCAAGGCATGGGCAAAAAGGTCAACGTCGGCACGCACAACGCCCGCACCCAAGTCGAGACGCACGTCTATGTTCCGCATGCGGGCAATACCCTCGAAGGGCATCAAACAATCCTGCACAAACTCCGCAACAACCACTTCTTCCTTTTGGGGCACAATCGCCCCCGCCTCAAGGCGCGACATGTCGAGAATCTGCTCAACCTGCCGACTCATGCGCTCCGTTTCGCGAACGATGGAAGTGCTCGCATGCTGCTGTTCGACAACGCCGAGCAGCGAACCCTCGGCATAGCCTCGAATGGCAGCGAGAGGCGTTTTGAGCTCGTGAGACATATTCTCGTAGAAGCGCGTTTGCGCCTCGTTCGCCTCCTCGACATTTTTTCCCGCACGCCAACCAAGCAGAATCGCAATTCCGGTAGTAAGAATTGCGATGGCCACGAACGCGACGTTCACGAGTCGCATGAGCTGCGTTTGCGCCGTCACGTCAACGTAGGCGATGTAGCGCTCAAATCTGCCATCTTTTCTGGCAACGCCAATCGCCCGCGCGTAGCACACCCCATGTGCGAGCGCGATGCGCTGCGCGAAGTTCGTTTCCTGGGAATTCGTTTCGCGACGAGACAAAAACCATGCGAGCAAATCCTCTTCCAGCTCGGTGTTTTGGAGCATCGCATACGCCCCGTCGGGCTCTTCGCCTGAGCGAGTGCCGCCCACGTCGCCACCCGGATGCGTTCCGACCGAATCCCTACCACCACGACGTCCGGCGCCAACCTCCCCCGTCGGCACCCCCTCTTCGGACGCAACAAACAAAAACTCGACGGAGCGCGTTGCGAGAGGCGCGTCGCCGCTCTCCCACCCGATTGCCTCTTCCAAGGAGGCCGTCGCCTCGCGCTCGAGCTGCCACGCCTCGAAGCAGTTGAAGGAGATAATGGCGGCCAGCATGGCAACCAATACGCTCACAGCGGCAATCGTCGCCATGCGCCACCGTATGGGTAACTGCGCACCACGCCCCTTGGATGGCCGCACGGGGCACGCCTTGGGCACACGTGGCCGATGCCCTTGGGGCATACGCACGGGCATACGCACAGACCTTGCTTCGGGTTTCCGCATACCTACTCCTTGGACATTTGCATACGTCAGACCGGACATCAACATACGACGGTCGTGGCTTTTACTTGCACCAAGTCCGGGTACTTGTCTGCGCCACAAACTCCCGCCTCATACACGAGTGGCCGCCTCGTCCTCCGGCAGAGCAAGCCGATACCCAAACCCCCACACGGCCTTAATCGCGACTGTGCTCTTCGCGGCGCGCAGCTTCTTGCGCACGTTGCGCACGCACTCGTCGGTCACGCGGGTCTCCACCTCGGCGGTTATGCCCCACACTTCCTCAAGCAGAGTGCTGCGCGAAACCGCCTCGCCCTTCGCCTCGAGCAAGCACTTGAGAAGCGCAAACTCGTTCATGGTGAGCTCGATGGTTTTGTCTTTTACGCAAACCGTATGCGTTGCCTCGCGCATCGACACATCCCCAAACGCAATGCGCTCGTCGGCCTTCTTCGGCGAACGCCCCATGTCGACACGCCGCAGGAGCGCCTTTACGCGCATCACGAGCATCGCCGGAGAGAAGGGCTTCGTAAGGTAATCGTCGCCGCCGATGGCCAGGCCCCTCATGTAGTCCATCTCCGAGTCCTTGGCCGTAAGAATAATGATGGGGACGTCTGAGACGGATCGCAGGTTGCGACACACGGTGAGACCATCGGTGCCGGGCATCATGATGTCGAGCACCACGAGGTCGGGTTCGCGCTTGGCAAACTCCTCCGCCAAGGCATCGCCCGTGCTGAACAGGCGCGTCTCGTAGCCGGCGGAATCGAGAAACGCCCCGAACACCTCAAGCAGTGCCGGGTCGTCATCTGCCAGGTAAATAAGCTGCGACATGTGCGGTCCCTCCCGTATTCTAGCGAGGCGTCGCGTTGCTACGCCTCCATTGTAATCGGAAAACCGACGCCCCGCGCGGCAACGTGGCAAGACGGCCGCGCGGGAGGCTTATAACCCCTAGTAATTATGCGATGCGCTTATGTGAGAAACGCTCTACTAGCCTAGCCTTGCTGCTGCGTCGACGCTTCGTTGTTGGCGCTCGCGTTTTGAGAATTGCCGTCCGGCGTCTGTCCCGAGCCAAAGGCCTGCTCGCGGAGCTCCCTGTAGCGCTGCTCCTCCTCGTCGGTTAGGCCTTCCTTCTCGTACAGGTCCCGGGCCTTCTCCTCGACGGCCGACTGCTTCTTGTAGAGCTTCTCGAACTCGGCGTAGTCGTCAGCGGAGAGCTTTTCCTTCATTTGCGCCAGATACGCCTTCTCCTCGAGGTCGCGCACACGCTGCTCGTCCTCGTCCGAAAGACGCGCGCTCTGCTCGAGCTCGTCGCGCTTCTTGTAGAGGTTCTCCAGCTCAGTGCGCTCGTCGTCGCTCAGGCCGGTGAGGTCGGAGGCATTCCTTCCGTGCATCCCCATACCGCGGCCAAGCCCTCGGTCCATGCCCGGTCCGCCCTTGCCGCGAGGGCCGGCACCACCGTCTCGCCAACCACCGTTTTTGCCGCCCATGCCAGGTCCGCCGTTGGCTCCGCCGTCTGCATTAGTCGTGTCGCCGGTCGCACCCTTGCTAGCGGCATCGTCCTTACCCGCGTCGGCCGCGTCACCGGTCGCGCTTTTGTCTGCGGCATCGTCCTTGGCCGCGTCGCCGGTTGCGTTTTTATCGCTCGCACTCTTGTCGCTTTCGCTTTTCGCAGCGTCGCCCTTCTCGTCCTGCGCGGCGGTTTTCGATGCGTCGCTCTCAGCCGCCTGAATCGTTTCCGCGTGCGCAAAGACAGCGGGAACCGCCATTAGGAATGCGCACAGCAAAAAGCCCATTGCCGTGGCCACGACGTGAGACAGTGCGTCGAAGTAGTTGTTGTGTTTGCTCATGATAGCCACCTTTCACGTTGCCGTTTGTTCGCCGGCTTGCTTCCGACGCTTACGAGAATACGGTGTTGTGGCGGTCAAATCTCTCGTGTGAGTGCAAGAAAAGTGTCAGGAAATTGTCGGGGCGCGCGGCGGCGCAAACGAGCACAGAAACGACCGTTCATGGTTCATAACCTACCGTTGGCAGCCATTTCCACACTTCCCCTGCGGCTCCCTGCCCCATAATCGGACCTAGCGCTGCCATCCGCGCGGTTCCCGCAGAATCGGAGATGCCATGCAGCTCAACCTCTCGAGCATCGAATACGCCTATCCCACCGCAGCGCAACCCGCCCTCCGCGGGGTCTCTGCCACGTTCCCGCAGGGATGGACCGGCATCGTGGGCGACAATGGCAGCGGCAAAACGACGCTCGCCCTCGTCGCTTGCAACATTCTGCGGCCCGACGCGGGGTTTGTCTCTCCCCCGCTCATCTCCCTCTACTGCGCGCAGGACGCAACCAATCCGCCAAGCAACCTGGAGGACTTCGCGCTTGCGTACGACGGAAGAGCCGTTCGCCTTCGTCGCGACCTTGTTATAGAAGACGACTGGCCATGGCGTTACGAAACGCTCTCCGGCGGCCAACAAAAGCGTCTTCAGGTGGCATGCGTCCTATGGGCCGAGCCCGATGTTCTCGCCGTCGACGAGCCAACCAACCACGTTGACACCGCGACGAAGAGGGCAATCTCCGCCGCGCTCAAGCAGTTTGGCGGCGTCGGTCTGCTCATCTCGCACGATCGCGAACTACTCGACGTCCTTTGTTCGCAGTGTCTGTTTGTATCCGACGGCACGGTGACCATGCGGCCAGGCAGCTACACGCAGGCATCCTCGCAGGCAGCACGCGAGCGCGCGGCCGCAACGCACGCAAGGGAACAGGCCAAAAAGGAGAGGGCGCGCATAGAGCGGGAGACGCAACGCCGCCGTGAGGAGGCGTCTCGCGCAGCCGGCAAGCGGAGCCTGCGAGGCGTTGATAAGCACGACGGAGACGCGCGACACAAAAGGCGCGTGGCAGTGGTCTCTGGCAAGGACGGGCAGGCCGGCAGACTCTCGTCTCGCATGGAGGGCAGGCTGAAAAACGCCAGCGCAAAACTCGCGGCAACGCGCGTGGAGAAGCGCTATGACGCCGACATATGGCTCGACGCCTCGCCCAGCAGGCGCAAGGTGCTCCTGCGCATGGAGCCTCAGCTCCTGGCCTTGGGCGGCGAGGCCCAGAACGGCGAGGTTCTGAGCATACCCGCGCTGCACATTGGCAATACGGACCACATTGGCCTCACCGGAAACAATGGCACTGGCAAGACGACGCTCGTCAAGCGCATTGTAGCGAACCTTTCTCCAGGCACGAGAACGCTATACATCCCACAAGAGCCCAACGAGGCGCAACGAACCTCCGCGGTCGCCACCCTACGCGACCTTCCCAGCAATAAGCGAGGACGGGCGCTCTCCATCGTGGCGCAGCTCAACTCCGAGCCGGAGCGCATCTTGGAGGGAGGCGACATCAGCCCAGGAGAGATGCGCAAGCTCATGCTTGCGCTTGGCATTCTCGACGAGCCCGAGCTCATCATAATGGACGAGCCCACCAACCATCTGGACATCGGCTCCACCGAGGCACTCGAGCGCGTGCTCGCGGCGTATCCCGGCGCGCTCCTTTTGGTGTCGCACGACACGGCACTCATCGAGGCGGCCACCCAAATCCTCTGGCACATCGAAAGAGTTGATGGTGGCTATATTCTTGCCGTATGGTGAACGACTCCCGAACATCGAGCAGCCTGCAACGCCTTTTTACGCGCCGTCCCAGATAAAAACCCTCTCGAAACCGCCCCCAGATTCTCGTCGGCGAGTTTGCCGCTTTTGTCTCTTCGACGAACAGGGACCGTCCTCGCTTAGCAAGAGCGGTGCTTACTCGTGGCGCCCGGCCTTGAGAATGGCACCCTCAAGCTCCATTTTCTCAAACTCGGCCATGGCTATGGGCACCTCGCCGAAGAAGGGAGTGAATGGGTTATTTTGCATGCGGCACTCTCCTTGATTATTTTTAATATCCTTTAATATCGTGAAGAATCAGTGAACATACGTATATCGCACTTTATAGTTGCGGATCACGAGGTTCACGAACGCCTCGTTCATGTCCTTACAGAGCACGATGCCGATGGACGGCGCCTCGTGGGGTTTGCGCTCGAACCACAGCTCATACGAGTTACCTGTCGCAGACATGCGTCCCGTCTGGCGGCAGCTCATCGTTATAGGCAACGGCTTCGACCTGGAGTGCGACCTCCCGTCCAAGTTCGAGGACTTTTTCTCCTCTCGCTATGACGTTTTAGCGCATGCGGAGGAGAAGGCGTCTGTCAAGCAGCCGTGGGGCGCATACCTCGCATCTCATGGGCTAACGGCGTGGAACGTCATCATTCAAGCGGCATGTCGCCAAGCGATTTCGCTGCAGTCAAGGGCGAGACCAGTGGCGTTGGTGGTGTGATTCGCTTCATACTTGACAGCATCGATACCGAGATTGTCACTAAATGGACAGAGGCTGACATCTACAGTTATGCTGAGCGCACATTCGTGCTCAAGCATTGGAATCCAAATAAGCTGACTGATGTAGTCAAGAGAGTTGATCGTTGATATTGCTGCGCCACCACCACTTGGTGTCGGTCGCGGTGATGGCTCTGGGGAATGGCTGCAATACCGAGCACTACTCACCCCAGAGCCCGTCCACATTTGATTAGTTCACTAGCGGCACCCTTAGCCCGTCGTCGGATCTCGTGCTATCATCCGCGCGAGGACATATCTGCGTGATTTCCCGCAGAATCGGAGGCGCCATGCAGCTCAACCTGCCGCATGTGAATCGACCTAGCTGCAATTCACCACGCGTGCTCGCCCGAGCTGACCAAACAGTCTATGTCCTCGTAGGCATTCTCAATCGCCTCGGTGTGGTAGCCCCAGTAGCCTTCGAATGTCGTCTGCGTGACGCCGCGCTCGTCCCACTCCTGCATGACCTCGGGTATAGCCCACAACAACCATTCGTAGTCATATGGGGAAATCGAGATGCTCGACCTCCATCTGTTGGGCACGAGCTGTGTTTCGGGAGCATCGTCAAAAACTGAAGCTGATGACGGCGGCACTTACTCTGGCGATTCCTTGTCCACTATAAGGATTCCTTGTCCACTATAAGATTACAGCTCACTCTGAGGAGGAGCCTGACGAACGACATCGTTAGCAGAAGGGACTGCGGTATCTAGGGCTCAGCTGCGGACGTGGCGGGTCGCATGCCCGCCGGAGCCAAACCCTTTGCAAGGCGAATCGCGTGGTCGGCAAGGTAGAGTGGCACGTTAAGCATATCGTCGTCGAGCGTGAGATTGCGCAGCGACAATCGAAGCTTGAGAGGCGTCTCGCTAGGGTACTTCCGAGCGTAATAGCGAAGCGACGCGGACTTCACCGCCTCGCCCGACTTCACCTCAATGGGCATGACCATGTCTCCCGCCAGCACAAGGAAGTCGACCTCATGTCGCGGCTTGTCATTGGTCCAGTAGCGCGGAGCCACATCGAGCTGGCGCAAGAGCGCGCATAGTGCGTGGTTTTCGGCAAACGCCCCCTTGAACTGGGAGTAAAGCTGTTCCTTGCGTCCGAACGATTCGGGTCCGAGCCCAGCAAGCCTCCTCAGGAGGCCACCGTCGAGGCAGTAGGCCTTAAAGGCGCCCTCGTCGTGCACGGAGAGGGGGGTGGCTGGACCCGAGCTACGCATGACCCTGTGAAGCAAGCCCGCCCGCTCAAGCCAGAGGACCGCGTCCTCGTACTCCCTCGCCCGAGCACCATCGCGCACGATGCCCCAAACGAACTTCTTGTTCTCGCGCGCGAGCTGTGCGGGGAGTGAGTGCCACACCTGGCTGAGCTTCGCATACATGGCCGCTCCTCCATGTTTGGCAAAGTCACGCTCGTAGGAGTCGAGCAGGTCGGAGAGCGCCCGATCGACCTCACCCCAGCCACCACCTTCGGCATAGGTTCTCACGACCTCGGGCATGCCCCCGACCGCGAGATAGGCCTGCAGCCTCTCCTCAAGCTGTGATGCAAATACATCGGGAAGGGGCTCGGGATCGCTGATCTCGGAGCAGAACTCATCGAGGCCGGAACCGCCCGTTGCACGCAGGAATTCCGAGAAGCTCATGGGTCCCATTTGGCGGAAGGTGACCTTCCCCACCGGGAACGAGCCGTCATCGCGCGCGAGGGCCACGCCAAGGAGCGACCCCGCACAGGCGACGTGCTGCTCGGGCAGCTCCTCGGCGAAGTATTTGAGGGCACCAAGCGCCGCAGGGCAGTCCTGAATCTCGTCGAGAACGAGCAGCGTTCTCCCGGGCTCAATGTCGCAGCCGAGCGCAAGGCCGAGGTTTCGCATGATGCGCCGCGGATCGTGGGTTCGTTCGAAAAGCTGTGCGTACTCGCTTGGTATGCCGGGAGCGATATTCTCGAGGGAGACGTAGGCAACGTTGTCAAAGCTCTTTGCGCCAAACTCCCTGAGCGCCCAGGTCTTGCCAACCTGACGCGCCCCCTTGAGGATGAGCGGCTTATGCCGAGTCGATGCCCCCCACTCCTCAAGATTCGCCATGATGTCACGTTGCATCTTCCGTCCTTCCGAATATGTGGTTAGACTCACACTTTTCCATTGGCATAATGTGACTCTAACCACATTTTTGGAAGTCTTGTCGCTCGCAAGGAGCAGCTTAGTCGCAGGATGGTCTTGCTGCTTGCGCACTCGTTATTTTTCAAAAAGCCTGCGGCGCTAATACCTGTTGATGCGGCGCTTGTCCTTTAGACCTCTCGAGGTGGCTCGCAAGGGAGGAGTGACCCGCTCAGGATGGTTCGCATCCGGAATCTTGACACGCCTCACTCTATTCTTTCGTACAACGCAGACGGGGGGTGTTATTGTTGCATGTGGCGGCAATGTAAACGCCGTAAAGATGCATATGCCGTCCGCTCTCCGAGTACAATAGTATGTAATCGTTCTCGCACCACCCGTCAGGTATCTTTATGCATATACTTAAGCTAGCGCGTGCGGCGTGAGGAGGTAGCCATCCCCACGCCAGACAGGAGATCGAAGAACACAATATGCTACGGCTACAGCGCATCGCCCAACCCGAGGAGGTTACATGAAACTATCCAACAAGTGCATGCTCATCACCTACGCCGACAGTCTCGGCGAGAACCTTGCCGACCTCAAGGAGGTGCTCGACAAGCACCTCGACAAGGCAGTGGGCGGCGTGCACATTCTGCCGTTCTTCCCCAGCTCGGCCGACCGCGGTTTCGCGCCCATGCGCTACGACATCGTCGACCCCGACTTCGGCGACTGGGCTGACGTCAAGGCCATCGGCGATGACCGCTACCTCATGTTCGACTTCATGATCAACCACATCAGCCGCCAGAGCCCCTACTTCCAGGACTTCCTGGCCAAGAAGGACGGCTCGGAGTACGCGGACTTCTTCATCCGCTACAAGGACTTCTGGGCGGCCGAGGGCGGCTTCCCCACCGACGAGCAGGTCGACGCCATCTACAAGCGCAAGCCGCGCGCGCCCTACGTGGAGGCCACCTTCGCCGACGGCACCACCGAAAAGGTCTGGTGCACCTTCGGCGAGGAGCAGATCGACATCAACGTGCGCTCCGAGCGCGCCCAGCGCTTCTTCCGCGAGACGCTCGAGAACATGGCTGCCAACGGCGCCTCCATCATCCGCCTCGACGCCTTCGCCTACGCCTGCAAGCGCGCCGGCGGCAGCTGCTTCTTCGAGCAGCCCGACACGAGCAACCTGCTCGACGCCATGCAGGATGTCCTCGGCGACGACATCATGGTGCTGCCCGAGATCCACGAGCACTACACCATGCAGTTCAAGGTCTCCGAGATGGGCTACTGGGTCTACGACTTCGCCCTGCCGGTGCTCACGCTGCACGCCCTGTACTCCGGCGACGGCCAGTACCTCAAGCGCTGGATGGAGATGAGCCCCAAGCACCAGTTCACCACCCTCGACACCCACGACGGCCTCGGCATCGTCGACGTCAAGGACCTGCTGCCCGACGACCAGACCGACTGGGTCAAGGAGAAGATGTTCTCCGAGGGCGCCAACGTCAAGAAGATCTACAACACCGAGGCATACAACAACCTGGACATCTACCAGGTCAACACCACCTACTACAGCGCACTGGGCAACGACGACGCGGCCTACGACCTGGCCCGCGCCATCCAGATGTTCGCGCGCGGCATCCCCATGGTCTACTACGTGGGCCTGCTCGCCGGCAAGAACGACCTCGAGCTGCTCGAGGCCACCAAGGAGGGTCGCAACATCAACCGCCACTACTACAGCATGGACGAGATCGCCGGCGAGGTCGAGCGTCCGGTGGTCAAGGAGCTGCTGCGCCTCATGGAGCTGCGCAACACGCACCCGGCCTTCGACGTCGAGGGCGAGCTCGAGGTGACGTGCGGAGAGGGTGGCGCCTTCACCGTCCGCCGCACGGCAGGCGACGCCTGGGCCCAGCTCGATGCGAACCTCAAGGATCACACGTACCGGATTACTCACTCATAAGGAGCAAGCAATGCTTCCAGCTAACCCTCAGTGCCCGAACGGAATTGGCGCGGCATTCTACGATCTCGACGGTACCGTCTTGGACCTCGATTACATCTCACCTCGCACCATTGCCGCCATGGAGGAAACGACGCGCGCCGGCTGCGTAAACGTCGTTTGCACCGGACGCAACTTTCCCATCGTGCCCGACATCCTCAAGTACGGCAGCATGGACCTCTTCATCACCGTCAACGGAGGCCAGATCCTAGACCCGCTGGGCAATCATCTGCTCTCCAAGGCCATCCCCAAGCAAAAGGCCCTCGACCTTGCGGCATGGCTCCACGAAGAAGGCGCCGGCCTCAACTGCCTCACTTCCATCAGCGCCTACTTCGAGAACCGCCTCGTCTCGTACATGACGCAGGCCGTGCATCGCGTGGAGAACAGCGATCGGTTGACGGACGAGGCCCTGAGCCTCGAGATCACCCGCCAGAAGAACAAGCTCATCGTCGAAGACATCACCCCGGCCCTCGAGTTCGTGGACGACGAGACCAAC
>JAFWMH010000050.1 GCA_017510785.1 Atopobiaceae bacterium
ACCGCGTCGGCGAGCTCGCCCGCCCGGGCGGCCTGCGCTCGAACCGCGGCGACTTCATTGGCCGCCTCCGCAAGCGCCGGCGCCGGACCGCCGCCGACCGCCATCGCGGCCGCGAGACCAAGCGAGAGCACCCTCCTTATTCTTCGCGAGCATCCTCCGATTGTTTTGTTGCCCATGATTCCCTCCTTCATTTGGAGCCAATGTGCCGCGCACCGACGCGGCGCATCTACCGATACTTTGGGGCTATATTACAGCAAGCAGATTGTCGAATTGCGTTTAATCGCGTCAGGTGATGATGCTCGCCAGACGATTGGCTTCGACGCCCGTTTTGTGCGTCGCCCAACCCGGCCGGTCGGCTGTTGCCAAGACCAACATGGGTGCCAAAAGTGCCATCTGCGGCCCGTTTCCGTGCCAAAAGTGTCCCAAACGACACCCATTACCAACAATGGGTGCCAAATGTGCCATCTGGCAGACAAAAACGCGGGCAAAGTGGCCCAAACGACACCCATTAGCAATTATGGGTGCCAAAAGGGCCATTTAGCGGATAAAACCAAGGGCAAAGTGGCCCAAACGACACCCATTACCAACCTTGGGTGCCGTTTGGGACAAATTACGGGTCGCCCGGCATACGCCCGGCGACCCGCTTTGTGACTAACCAACTTGTGCCCGAAGACGCACCCGGCAACCCGCTCAATCTACGCGGGCTACCGGTCCAAAACCCGTTCGCCTGCCCGGCGGCTTGCCACCCGACGGCCTTCCGCCCGGCGGCCCTGCTCGCGGCCTTCCTCCCGGCGGCCCTCCGCGCGCTTCCTACTCGGCAGCCTTCTTCGCGGCTTCCTGCTCGGCCTTCTTCTTGGCGGCGTTAGCCTTGCGCGTGGCAGCGGCCTTCTTCGCGGCGGCGGAACGCTTGGCCTTGAGGGCGGCCTCGTCGGCGGCGTTCTTTACCTTGGCGACGGCCTTCTTGGCTGCGGCCTTCGTCTCGGCGGCCTTCTTCTTTGCGGGAGCCTGCTTCTCCTCGGCCTTCGCACGAGCCTCGGCACGCTTCTGAACAATCGTCTTCTTCACAGGCTTGGGCGGCAGCGGACCATCGTACTTGAACACGGCGCCACCAATCGGCGGGACGCGCACCGTGATGGAGTTGCTGCGCAGGTTCCAAGGCTTCTCCTCGGACTCGAAGCGCTTGTCGCCATTGGTAACGCCGGAACCACCGAAGTCGAGCTCGTCGGAGTTGAACACCTCACGCCAATAGCCTGCGCGCGGCACGCCGATGCGATACTCCTCGTAGGGGTTAACCTCGTAGTTAATAACGATCAGCAAGTCGTCATCGGGGTTGTCGCCATGGCGCACGAAGCTCACGACGCACTGGTTGGCGTTGTTCGCGTCGATCCACTCGAAACCGTCCTCCACATAGGCCTTCTCCCACATGGCGGGCTGCTCAAGATAGAACTTATTG
Source organism: Atopobiaceae bacterium (assembly GCA_017510785.1). Classification (GTDB taxonomy): domain Bacteria; phylum Actinomycetota; class Coriobacteriia; order Coriobacteriales; family Atopobiaceae; genus RUG440. Next base: position 1,454 of record JAFWMH010000050.1, read on the forward strand.
AGCGCAGCAATGTAGTGCTGGTGCTTACCGTGTGCCTCGTAATCCTTGGCGAGGAAGTACTCTATGCCCTCGTAGTAACGCCACTCAATAAACTGGCCTATCTCATTGCCCATAAAGTTGAGTTGCGCGCCCGGATGCGTCGTTTGGTAGAACGCGAGCGAACGCAGGCCAGCCATCTGACGCCAGTAATCGCCAGGCTGACGCGTAATGAGCGAGCACTTGCCGTGTACGACCTCGTCGTGCGAGAGCGGCAGCACGAAGTTCTCGTTGAACGCATACATAATGGAGAACGTGAGCAGGCTGTGGTTGCCCGGACGGAACGGGAAGTCCGTTTGGCAGTAACGCAGGGTGTCGTTCATCCAGCCCATGTCCCACTTGTAGTTAAAGCCAAGGCCACCAACCTCGGGCGGACGGGTTACGAGCGGCCACGCCGTGGACTCTTCGGCAATCATCATTACGTCGGGATGATACTGCCCCACCGTGGTGTTGCAGCGGCGGACAAACTCGATGGACGGATAATCGTTCTCGGATCCATCGGGGTTGAACTTCTTCTGGCCGGGATCGTCAATGCCAAAGTTGAGGTACAGCATGGAGGTAACGCCGTCCATGCGGATGCCGTCCGCGTGATACTCGTCAATCCAGTACAGAAGGTTGGAGATGAGGAACGTTTGCACCTCGCCCTTCTCGAAGTTGAACTTGTAGGTACCCCAATTGGGATGAACTTCCTTCTCGTACAGCTTGGAACCGTTGAAGTGCACAAGACCATGCTCGTCGGGGCAGAAGCCGCCGGGCACCCAGTCCAAAATGACGCCGATGCCCGCCTGGTGGCAGCAATCCATGAAGTGCTTGAACTGCTTGGGGTTGCCATAGCGCGAGGTGGGCGCATAGTAACCAGTTACCTGATACCCCCAGCTGCCGTCGAACGGGTGCTCCATAACGGGCATAACCTCGATGTGGGAGTATCCCATTTCCTTAACGTAGGCAACGAGCTCGTCGGAGAGGTCGTCGTAGGTGTACCAGGAGCCGGTCGCCTCCTCGGGATCGTTGGGCTCGGTGCCAAACGCGGTAAGGCCGTCGTCGTGACGCTTCCAGCTTCCCAGATGCACCTCAAAAATGTTGAGCGGGCGCTTCATGTGATTGCTCGCCTGACGCTGCTTAATCCACTCGTCGTCGCCCCATACGTAGGAGTCGATCTCGGCCGTACGAGAGGCGGTGCCGGGAATGAGCTCGGCTTGGAACGCATACGGGTCGGCCTTGTACAGCGTGTCGCCATTGCGCGTCTCTACGACGTACTTGTACAGCTGGCCCTCAGTAACGCCAGGTACGAACCCATACCACACGCCACCAACCGGCGTGCGCGTGAGCGACGTAGCGCCTGCATCCCAATCGTTGAACTCGCCTACCACGTGAACGGCGCGCACATCAGGCGCCCACACGGCAAAGTGGTAGCCCTCTTCCCCGTCCATCGTTGCGGGGTGAGCACCGAGCTTCTCGTAGCTGCGGAACCACTCGCCCTTTGCAAAGAGGTAGAGGTCGTCGTTACTAAGCAGATAATCCCTGTCTGGTTTGCTCATGGCAGAAATCCCTTCGTGAACGGTATAGGCTGTACTAGTTTAAAGAGGCACACGCGCGAGATTTTTGACTATTGGGCAGACGTGCCACAACCTTCGGCATGCGGGCGTTTATTGGGCGTGGTTGTGCACGGCAATAACGTACACGGGTAATAATTGCAGCATACTGTAAGGCTGACGGCATGATCTTGTATAAGCGTTAGTGAGTGCGACATCTCTTGCGACATCCCCCAAACGACGTTAGAAGAGCCGCCGCTTTAACCACGACGCCCGTCGCCGATGTGCCATAATCGAAACCAAATCGCACCGCAACGCAAGGAGACAAGCATGAAATCAGCTGTTGTGTACTACTCGCTCGAAGGCAACACGGACTACGCCGCGCAAAGAATCTCCGAGGCAATCGGCGCCGATCTCGTCCGCCTCCGCCCTGTGAAGGCCTATCCCAATGGCAGGCTCCGCAAGTTTTTGTGGGGCGGCAAAAGCGCAGTAATGGCCGAGACGCCAAAGCTCGAGCCATATGAGTTCGACGCGGCGGCATACGACCTCGTCGTCCTTGGCTTTCCCGTGTGGGCAGGCAACGTAGCCCCGCCTATTCGGACGTTCCTCAAAGAGCACGATCTCTCGCAAAAGCGCGTCGCCGCGTTCGCTTGCCAAAGCGGCAACGGCGCCGAAAAGGCATTCTCTAAACTCGAGGAGTGCATGCCCGAACAAACTTTGGCAGCAACGCTTATCCTCATCGATCCAAAGGCCCGTCCCAGCGAAGAGAACAACAACAAAATCGCGACGTTTTGTGCTGGGCTACAGTAGCGAAACGAGCCGGGGCCAGCACACCGAAGGAGCGTTTACCCTAACTGGGCGCAAGGCCACATTCGAAACGAGAGCGAAAACAGCATGAAAACCGTTGTAGTTTACGGACAAAATCATAAGGGCTCGACCTACCACGTCGCTCGCGAACTTGTCGAAAAGATTGGTGGCGAAACGACGGAGTTCTTCCTACCCAAGGACTTCGGAGAATTTTGCGTGGGGTGCAACACTTGCTTTAACATAACCGAGCGCAAGTGCCCGCACTACGCCAAACTCGCCCCCATAACCGCCGCGCTCGACGCCGCCGACGTCATTATCCTCGCTAGCCCCGTCTACGTGTACCATGCGACGGGCGCCATGAAGGCGTTCCTCGACCACTACGGTTACCGCTGGATGGTGCACAGCCCCGAGGCCTCCATGTTCACCAAGCAGGCCGTTTGCGTGTGCACGGCCGCTGGCGCGGGCATGAAAACGACCCTGCGCGACATGCACGACAGCCTCTTCCAGTGGGGCATCGCCAAGACGTATACGTACGGCGTTGGAGTCGCGGCCGTGGATTGGGCCGGCGTCAGCGAGAAGAAGCGCCGCACGATTGACAAGACCACCACGAAGATTGCGCAACAAATCGTACGTCGGGCAGGACGAGTGCGGCCCGGCATCAAAACGCGCATGGTATTCGCCGCGATGAGCCGCCTCCAACGCAGCGGGTTTAATCCGCGAGACGTTGAGCATTGGAAGCAGCACGGATGGACCGAGGGCAAACGACCTTGGAAACAATAGCAACTGTGGCGGCAGTTGGACCCGGTCGCCTCGCACTGCGCAAGCGTCTTACAAAACGCAAAGCCAACAAACGAAGTCCCGTGCCCAAGATAAGCGAAAGGGAGCAACATGCCACGCGAATCGAAGAAATCGAAGGTTGCGCGCGTCACGGAATTCTGCCATCGCATGGACGCGCTCTACGGTGAGGAGCCCTCGGCGCTCGATTGGCACTCGCCGTTCGAGCTCGTCATCGCGGTTCTGCTCTCGGCCCAAACGACCGACGCCGCTGTTAACGCCGTGACGCCCGAGCTGTTCCGCCGTTGGGGTACGCCCGCGCTCATGGCCGAGGCAGACGCTGCGGAGGTGGCGGACGTCATCCATCGTCTGGGCTTCTTCCGAATGAAGGCACAACACTGCGTGGGCTGTGGTCAAATGATAATGTCGGACTTTGGCGGCGAGGTTCCTCGCACCATGGCCGAGCTCGTGCGCTTACCTGGCGTCGGTCGCAAAACGGCAAACATCGTACTCAACAAGGCATTTGGCATCGTGGAGGGCATCGCCGTCGACACGCACGTGTTTAGAATCGCCCAACGCATGGGACTCACGCGCGCAACGACCCCACTTGCCGCCGAGAAGGACCTGCTCGCTGTTATTCCCCAAGAGCTATGGGAAGGCGTTAACTCGCAGTGGATTCGATTCGGACGCGCAACATGTACGGCACGCGTGGCACATTGCGACGAATGTCCCTGCGCGGACCTGTGCCCGCGCAGGCCGGTCCGGCATGGCGCAGGCAAGGGCAGCGTGAAGAAGCGCTAGTGTAAGCGACGGGTTGCAGGTGCAGCCTGCCCCTAAAGGACGGTCAAATCGGGGAGTGGCCCGGAGGAGAAGCCGCGCGCAGTTCCGCAGGAACGAGGACTGTGTGAGCACGGCTCCCTCCGGGCCACGGGCGGGGCAGTTGACTATTCTTTAGGGGCAGGTAGCACAGCCGCATGGCCGCCTACCCCAAGACCTCAGCGGCAATGCGCGCCGACTCACTGGCGTCCTTGGCATAAAAGTCGGCACCAACCATCTGCGCATACTCTTGGTTGAGCACCGCGCCACCCACCATCACCTTGCACCACGGCGCCTGATCGCGCAGCAACGCAATGGTTTCGGCCATCGCCGGCACCGTAGTCGTCATGAGCGCCGAAAGCCCCGCCAGCTCAATGTGAGAGCTCACGACCTCGTCAACAAACGCCTGCGGATCCACATCCCGGCCTAGGTCGTGCACCCTGTAACCGTAGTTCTCGAGCAGCATCTTTACGATGTTCTTGCCAATGTCGTGGATGTCGCCCTTAACGGTGCACAGGGCCACCTCACCCTTCGTAGGCACGTCGTCGGCCGATGCCGCCTCGCGGATCGTGTTGAAGCCTGCCTTCGCAGCCTCGGCTGAGGCCATGAGCTGCGGCAGGAAGAACGTGCCCTTCTCGAACCGCTCGCCCACCTCGTCAAGCGCGGGAATAAGAACCTCGTTTACAAGAGCGAGCGGCTCGCGTCCCTCCCGCAACAACGCTCGAACTGCCTCGGCAACGGGATCGCCGCGACCCTCAAGCACCGACTCGCGCACGCGCCCCTCAAGTGTGGCACCGCTCGTCCCGGGAAGGGTAGTCCCGCCAACGGCTCCGGCCACACCAGCTCCGCCAACATTGCCTGCACCGGCAGCTCCGATGGTCTCGCTGGCCCCGGCCAACCCGGCAGCGGAACCTGCGCTAACCGACCCGTCAGCTCCGGCAGCCGCGGGCGTGGAACCTGCACCGGCAGCCCCACCTGCGCCGGCTCCACCCGGCGCCCCGGCTGCGCCCCGCACCCCGGCTGCGCCAGCGCCAGCATCGCTTCGTCCGGCGTTGTTCGCGATGTATTCCGCAGCGTTTTTGTCTTCTCCGTTAAAGACGCGCCACGCCGCAACGGCATCCATAAACCGTTGCGACAAGGGGTTCATAATGGCAAGGTCGAGTCCCGCCTCGAATGCTGCCGTGAGGAACGTCGCGTTGAGCAACTCGCGGAAGGGCAGGCCAAAGCTAATGTTGCTCACGCCCAGCACGCATCGAACGCCCGGAAGCTCGGCCTTCACCAAACGCACCGCATCGAGAATGGCGCGCGCCGCCCGCTGATCGGTGGAAACAGCCATGGTTAAACAATCGATGAGTACGTCCTCGCGCGGAATGCCCCACTCGTCGCATGCCTCCACGATGCGCCGCGCCACACACAAACGCCCCTCCGCCGTTGGCGGAATGCCGTCCTCGTCGAGCGCCAATCCCACGATGGCGCAGCCGTAATGCGCTGCGATGGGAAGCACCGCCTCGAGGACCTCGCGCTTGCCGTTCGTGCTGTTGATTATTGGTTTTCCGGGATAAATTCGTACCGCAGCCTCTATAGCCAGCGGGTCGGCCGAGTCGATTTGCAACGGCAACGTAGTAACACCCTGGAGGTCTTCCACCAAACGCACGAGCGTCGCAGCCTCGTCAATCTCGGGCAAGCCGGCGTTGACGTCGAGAATCTGGGCGCCGGCGCGCTCCTGCGAAATGGCCTCACCATATATGTAGTCGTAGTTCTTGGTGCGCAGGGCCTCCTTCAGGCGCTTCTTTCCCGTGGGGTTTATCCGTTCGCCAATGACACCAACCTCACTTGCGCGAAGCGAAACCAGCTGCTGGGCACTCGTCACCGCAAACGGCTTGCTCGCGGATGCTCCCCCATCGCCCTGCAGTGCACTGTCGTCCGGCAGCGCACCGTCGCCCGGCAGCTCGGCGAGCAGCGCGCGCTCCCCCGCAATGTAGTCGGGCGTGGTGCCGCAACAGCCACCCACAACCGTTACGCCCGCATCGAGCATGGGCGCAACCGCCGCGCAATACGCAGCGGCATCGATGTCGTACGTGGTGCGCCCGTCAACCACCGAGGGCAAGCCGGCATTGGCCTGCACCATTACCGGACAGCGCGACCACGCAATCATGCGCTCAATCAACGGTGCCAAATCCGCCGGTCCAAGCGAGCAGTTGATGCCGAGCACGTCCACGCCAAGCGCGCCAAGCGTAACAGCCGCCACTTCGGGCGTAGTGCCCAAAAACGTACGCCCGTCCTCGCCAAACGTCATGGTGCAAAATATTGGCAAATCGGAGCTCTCCTTAGCGGCAAGCACGGCCGCCTTGGCTTCAAGAAGGTCTGCCATTGTTTCGATAATTATAATGTCTGCACCGGCAGCATCGGCCGCGCGAACTTCCTCGGCGAACAAATCGTACGCGTCGTCGAAGCTCAACGTCCCCAAGGGCCTCAGCAGCGCACCCGTCGGACCGATGTCGGCAGCCACATAGCGCGGGCGAGCGGCCCGTGCGCACGCAACAGCTGCCTCAAACACCTGCGTGACGGTAGGCACACGCACGATGCCTTGGGCGCGCGCAGCTTCGGCGAGTTTCGTGGCATTGGCGCCAAACGTGTTTGTTGTAACAACCTCCGAACCTGCGGCGACATACGCCTCGTGGACGGCGGTTATCTGCTGCGGTTTCGTAAGGCACAGTAACTCGGGACACTCCCCCGCCGCAAGACCAGCCTCCTGAAGCATCGTTCCCATGCCACCGTCGAACAACAACCGCTCTTTTCCAGCCAGCACAGCGGCCAAGTGCTCGTCGGCCACCCGCACGCAACGCTTTTGCAGATGTCCTTCGGGAGCATGAATCGTAACGCTCGTTCTCATGGCCGGTCCTCTCGTCGATGCCCTGATGAGTTAATGTCGCATTATTCCGGTTTTTCCCGCACGAAACAAGTCCTTGCATGGTTTTGCCGGTTGGTTCGTGAGAGAAACCACCAAAGAGAGTTTGTCTCACAAAGCGACGAACAATCCTCCCGCAGCCACCCGATTCGCGTATGATAAACACATTCCGACGAGAGGAGAGAGCATGTCCACCGGCGAAATCGCAGAGAAGCCTGTAAGCAATCGCACGAAGATTATTTGCACCATGGGTCCGTCCACCGAGGACGACGAGGTACTCGCGCAGATGTTGCAGGCGGGCATGAACGTTGCCCGCCTGAATTTCTCGCACGGTGACCACGAGTATCATCGGCGAAACATCGAGCGCGTACGGCGCATCGCCAAGGAACTGGGCCGAAGCGTTGCGGTGCTCGCCGACACGCGCGGTCCCGAAATCCGTTGTGGCCTCAATCGCAATCACGAAACCGTAACGCTGCCCACCGGAGATAGCGTCACGCTTACTACGCGCGACGTCGAGGGGACGAGCGAGGTGCTGCACATTAGCTACGGCGGTTTGCCGGCTGCCGTTACGGAGGGAACACGCATCTTCATTAATGACGGTCTCATCGAGCTCGTAGTTGAGTCCACGACTGCCACCGACATCAATTGTCGCATTGTTAACGGAGGCCGCATCGGAGAGCGGAAGGGCATCAACGTACCAAACGTTAAAACTTCCATGCCCGCCATCACCGAGCAGGATCGTCTCGACATCCAATTTGCATGCGAGATGAAGGTCGATGCAATTGCGGCTTCGTTCGTGTGCGACGCCAACGCGGTGCGCAAAATTAAGGAGCTGTGTCGCAGGTTCGGCGCACCCGACACGCCCGTGTTTGCAAAGATTGAAGCCGCGCTTTCGATTACGAACTTCGAATCGATTCTCGACGCCGCAGACGGCATAATGGTGGCACGCGGCGACCTCGGCATCGAGATACCCCCGGCTGAGGTGCCGTATGCGCAAAAGAAGATAATTGAAAAGTGCAACCAAATGTACAAGCCCGTGATTACCGCCACGCAAATGCTTGAGTCCATGGTGCACAATCCGCGACCGACACGCGCGGAGGTTACCGACGTTGCGAGTGCCATTTCCGACGGAACCGACTGCGTTATGCTGAGCGGCGAAACAGCAGCTGGCGACTTCCCCGTAGCTGCGGTGCGCATGATGGCCGAGGTGTGTAAGCAGGTCGAGAGGCACCTGCCCGAGCGGCATACGTATTACGCGCCTCAGGATCTTAGCAACGTGGGCAGCGCCACAAGCTTCGCGGCTGTCGAGACCGCCCAGCGCGTGGGTGCTGTCGCCATCTTGTGTCCCACGCAAACGGGCAGAACAGCACGTACCATGTGCGTGTTCCGGCCGCAGCAGCCAATAATCGCAACGACGCCATCGGAGCGAACCGCAACACGCACGAACTTCTATTGGGGCGTGGTGGGCATAGTCGCGCCCGAGGAAGCCACGCTCGCGGCCACCTGCTACGGCGCGCTGCAGGCCGCGCGCGATGCGGAATTGGTGCAAACGGACGACATCGTGGTGATTACTGCCGGCGACCCGCTCCTCTCTCCGCTCAGTGGCGCCGCGTACGAGGTGCCAACCAACGTATGCATGGTCGCGCAAGCGGTGTGAGAAGGCACGACGTAACGGCTAGCCGGGGCGCGACGTAACGGCCAACGCTACGGCCAGCCGGGGCGGGACGTGCGAGTTCGAGCCATTCTCGGTTCGCGCTCTCGCAGGGTTATCCGAAGCGAGCGAGGATCACGCCAAAGCAAGCCAGAACTACGGGCGTTGGGACTTGTTGGAAGTCGCAACGCCCGTCGTCGAGAACGCGAGGCTTCGCATGGCCGGGGCGGACCGACGTCGCAGGCGCCGAACTTGCAACGTGCGGCTACACATGGGCGAGAGCGGACCGACGACCACAGGCGCATCAGCCTCGCTGTAATCCTCTTCACATGAGAAGATCACGCGACACGAACAGTCGGTAAGGAGCAAAGTTGAAGTCGAATCGCTGGAATTGGGACCGCATGGCGGCACGTTTGCGACCGAATAACCTGCATCGCGAGTTGCTCGTGCGAGCAGCCAAGATTCGCAGGGCAGGAGATACTTCCCTCACTGCCGTCGACGCCACTGCTGGCCTTGGTGAAGATGCACTGTTGCTTGCGGCGGCGGGATTCAACGTAACCCTGTTCGAACGCGATGCCACGATTGCCGAGCTCTTGCAGGGCGCTTTGCAAGAGGCACTTGTCTCATCCAACAAGCGCCTTTCCGAGACTGCCGCCCGCATGCACCTTATCACATGTGACGCGACTGAGGCGTTAACGCAGCTCCAAACGGTCGCTGGCCTCACGTCGCCTCCCGATGTGGTGTATTTGGATCCGATGTTTCCCGCAAAACGGAAGAACGCGGCCACGAACAAGAAGATGCAGCTGTTTCGCTCTCTTGAACAGCCCGTCTCCGACGAGGAGGCCGCAAAGCTGCTAGCTGCTGCAATCGCCGCCGGCCCGCGCAAAATTGTTGTAAAACGACCGCTTAAGGGCCCACACCTTGCCGGGGTCCGCCCAAGCCACTCGCTTTCGGGCAAGGTAGTACGTTACGACGTCATCGTGCCGTAGCATGGTTGGGCATGGTTTGGCATGGTTGGGCGAAACCCTTGGCAACCGATGAGCGGCCAAGCCATAACCCCTGGGCGTGATGCGTCCTGTGTGCTGGCGGGCCGTTTAGCGCGCCTACGCGCGGAGAGCATTGGGCATCTTGAGAGCTCATATCGCATGTTGTCATCAAGGTAACTATCAAGCATGTCTACTCTCGACTGCGTACCATTCCATACGGGAAGCCCCGGGCAACGCATGGTTTCATCGAAATCTTGCGTTGCCCGGGGCATTTGGAACGGCCAGTATACTAATTACACTTTTGACCAACTCGTGTCATACCGTACGCCGCGACGCCAAGCCACCAAGCTAGGCGTCTGCGTCACACATTCCTAGATGTAGTCCGTCTCGTCGTAACCGTAGCCGTACTCGTCGTAGTCCTCGGTATCGGTGGTTGTGCCTGTACCGTCGGCCGTGGTTCCGTTGGTCGTAGTCGTACCAGCAGTCGTACCGGTTCCGTTAGTCGTCGTTCCCGTCGTCGTACCGGCGGTCGCTCCGGTTCCGTTGGTCGTGGTCGTCCCGGCCGTCGCGCCTGTCCCGTTGGTTGTTGCACCCGTTCCAGTCGCCGTGCCAGCAGCGGTACCGTTAGTTGCGGTGGCGCCAGTCGTCGTACCAGCAGTCGTACCAGTCCCGGTGGTCGCGCCCGTCGTCACGCCGGAAGTCGCGTCTGTCTCGTTAGTCGCGTTTGTCTCCGCGGCAGTCCCGGTCGCACTATTCGTCGCACCGGAGGTCGTCGAAACAGTCGTCGCTCCCGCCGCACCGGCAGCAACGCCCGCTTCGCCCGCGCTCGTTATGGCCTGCATGTTGACCAAATACCAGCCCGGCGTGCTAACGGAGTTGTTATCGACGTATGCAAAAATCATCGTGTTGGCGAATTCGTCGGTACGCTCCTCACCAGAGCTCAGCACCATGTTCTTGTTGAGTCGCACATCGCACGAGAAGAGCGAGTCGTTGTACATAATGCAGTTAGTAACCGACTCATTGCTGAAGCCGGTAAAGGAGTGGCTCCACACAAAGGTGATGTCGATGCTGTTCACGAACTCAGTCGCCTGGTTGTAGAGCTCCGACCCCGGAATAAGGTACTGCGTTACTTGGTCGACGCCACCACCGAGATCGTTTGTCATAAGCAAGCTCCACGTTTCGGCAACCGTGAGCGGATCGATTGGCAACTGCGATGCCTCGCGATTGGGGGTTGCCAACGTTGCCGCCGCAAAGCCATTCTCGGTACGGTTGAGCGCAATCGGCGTGCCATCGGCGTTGCTCGCAGCAACCTCAGGTTCGCTCACAAGACCAGAAACTCTATACGTGGCCGCCTCGGGCACAGGCACGAACTGCGAAGCATACTCGAACCCAGGCATCGGTGCAGAGGCCGTCGCGGTTCCAGTGGTAGCAAGTTGCTTTCCGTTAACGGTAACGCCAGCGGTTTCGGGCACCGAAACGTCGAACGCAAGACCCTCGTCTACCTTTGCGGACTCGCTCGCGGGCACATTCGGAGAATGCAAAATCGCACGCGCTACTTCCCAGTCGGTAATCGTAAGAAGGCCAAGTCGCACATAGCTGGCCGTAGGAACGAGGTGCACCGTAAGGTATGGCGCATCATCGGCATAGATAGTATATATAGGTGCGTTGGTATCGAAAGCAATGCCGCCTTCTTCCACGCGGTAGTTCGCACGCCCGACGCCTTGGTCGAACTTGGCGTCAAGCGCCTCGATTGAGTCGTACTCGCCAATGTTGTCCTCGCGAATGCACTGATCACGACGTGCAGCGGCTGCATTTCCACCCGCCTTAAGGTCGTTGACAAAAGCATCGATGTAGGACTGCGGCTGCGCGTTTTCGTAGCGCACGAGGCTATCGTACGTATAAAGGCCCGCGCCTACGGCAAGACCAACGAGCACAGCCACAAGAATCGCATAGAAAAGCCAAAACACCGGGAAGCGACGCGACTTGCGCGGTGCCTCGTCGACACGATGCCTCGGCGGCTGTTGCTGCGCAGGAACACGGCCGGCAGAGCGTCGGCGCGGACGGCGGCGCGGACGATCGTCGGAATCGTAGGGATTGTCTTCGAGCAATGCGTCGTCGTAGTCAAGCTCGTCGGCATATTGGTCAGCAGGCTCACCATACGGATTTTCGTCGCGCACGCTATCGTCGCGCACTCGCTCGTCGCGCGACGCGCCTGCGGCACGACTCTCCTCGGGCCGATCGATTTCGGCCGGCTGCGGTCGCCGTTGCGGAACACGGCGCTCGGGCGCGGGCACCGCCTCGGGATTCACCGCGCGCCGTGGCTCCTGCCTGGTCGCAGTTGAGTCCGCAGCTTCCGCATTGCGCGCATCCGTCTCGACAGTGTCCTCGTCCTCGAGCAACTCATCCTCAGGCATCGGCTCTATGTCGTCCGTCGCACGGGCCTTCATCATCGAACGCAGCCTCCCAAACAAGCCAGGTTTTTTAGATACGGGCTCACTTTTAGAGTCCTGAGCGGACTCTTTCTCATCAGCAGACGCGCCAGCAGTTTCGCGCTGTTGTGCGTCACTCGGTTTAATAACCGTAAGGGGCTCTGGTTCCACTCCAGCGGAATGGGCAACTTGAGGCTCAGCGGTCGGCTCGGCCATCGGCTCGACTCTTGCGCCCGACGTCTTTGCCGCAGCTACCGCACCATCTGCCGCCACCGTGCCGGCCGCCGCCACCGTGCCAGCTGCTGCCGAGCCGGCAACGGTCGCCTTCATAAACTCGGGCACCGCCGGTTCGGACGCCGACGCAGGCGCAGCCATCTCCTGACTGGCTTGCTGCGCACCCGACTCACGCGCATCGGGGGAGACAAAACCTCGATCCTCGGCCGCGCGACGCTCGGCGCTTCGGGCCCCAACAGCGCGGGAATCGGCGCCTTGGAACTCTTCCGCACCCTGGCGAATCGCGCCCCGCTCGACGTCGGCCGCCTCAGAAGCCGCCGGCGCAATCACTTCACGCTCATCCACAGATTCGTCGTCTCGAGCGTTAGCCTCGTCGGCAGGCTCCCACTCGGCCGCAATCCAAGGGCTTTCGTCGAATGGCGCGTCGGCCGCAGCATCGGCCTCTTCGCGCATCGGCATGGGCGCAGGCTCGCGCTCCGGCACAGGCTCTGGGCGCCTCCTGACTTGTCGACCGTAGTTCTCCTCCGCAAGATCATCGTTTTGCACGGGCAGCGCACGCGTCGACACCACGGGCACAACGCCTACGTTGGCATCGCTCGTCTGACGAGCCTCCTGCTCGCGACGCTCCTCCTGCGCCTGACGTACCTCTTGCGCCCTCCTGGCACGAGCACGCCGCTGAGCACGCGCACGCCGCTGGGCATCAGTTTCCTGAGGCTCCTCATCCTCAGCGACAATCGTCCTCATGCGTGTTTCCGTAGGAACCGCCTGCTCGGCAGTGCGCCGACGCGTCGCGCGCCTTTGAGGCAAACGTCCGGTACCTTCTTCGCTTTCGTCCACATACGCAGCTGGCGCATCCGGTGTGCTTCTCTCTGCGACAAAACCGTCCGCGTTTGCGGACTCCGCCGCCTCGCGAACAGCCTCGTTTTTCTCTTCGAGCGTCATGGAGTCATCACCTCGCATCAACAACAAGCGCCGTGGGCATGAGCCATGAACCGTTGGCGTACATCAGCGTTACGCTCGTCATTTCGTAGTGACCGTCGTACCACATGCTCGAGGAGCTACCGCCGTCGAGGTTGGCGGCGTTCACCGCGCCGTTCTCCATCATAATGTTAATGAGGTCGGACGCCGTGGCGCCAAGGTGTCCGCTTGCACCACGGCCATCGGTTACCAGCAGCAGCACTGCACCGTCGGCGCGCTGGCCAACCACCGTACGGGGATTGGCGCCGGAACCAAGGCCGCCCAGCTCGCGCGGCTGGCCGTTAATCACAAGCGGCACGAAATGGTTGTTGGCGTCGGACGCCTCGTCTTGGAAGCAAATCGCGTCGCGAATGTGCCTCTCCTGAACGGTGGCACGGATTTCGTCCTCGCCCATCTCGTGGATGTCGATGATGTTGAGCAGATTGTTGTCGTCGAATCCGATGAGGAACAGGCCTTCCTCGTCGTAGATGTCCATGCACAGTATTTCGTGGTCCTTCACCACGACGCCGCGCGGTGCGCCGCCCGTACCAGTAATATTGGCGTACAGGCCACCATTGATACCGGCGATGCCGTTGTTTTGCGTAACGATCTCGTCGAGGTTCCAGCTGTCGCCAAATGGCACGGAACCGGCAATCCTAACGCGCGACGGGTCGTTAACGATCATGAGCTTGGCAAAGTACGTACGACCCGAAATCTCTTTTATTTCGATGCCGTTCATATCGAGCGCAGCGGCCTCCTCGCCAGTTTGGCTTGCGTCGACCAGTGACGCGTCGAGGACGCTCGTATCCATCGATTGCATGGAAGTGCGGTTAACGATTTCGTTGATTTCCTCAGTCGAGAGAAAAACCCGGGGGATGAACTTGAATGAGCCGGTTTCCAGGAACGTAGTAACGGTTAGGTCACGCGCTGCCTGCGACGGTCCCTTGCAAAGCAGGAAGCACACCACGCCTAGCGCGAGCACGACTCCCAGCACGACCGTGAGCAGCACGCCCAGGGTGCGACGAATAATGCGCGCAGGACCGAGTCGTCCCTTGCGCTGCGTCGACTTCGAGTATTGTTCTTTTTTTTGCACGCACACCCCTCCAAAGTTCTCAATTTGCTGGCAGTGAATTAACAGATTACCGTATTGCGCACGCCGCGTGCACCTGCGAAATATAATTCTCACAGCGGGATAACGAATCCTGCGCATAAAGAACGCGCGACAAGCGCTTTTCTCTACCATCCGGGGCAACATCCACCTCAAACAGCCGCTTTTGAGACAAACTCCGGAGGCTGGCCCGCCGCATCCCCAGCCCTGTGGTTTTGTAGCGCAAGCCCCGCACCAACCAACTGTCTTGTATAATGTGCGCGTTCAGTCACACGAAGAAAAGGGCCTCATGAGCTGCATACCCATTATTATTCCCGCATACGAGCCGGACGAGCGCATGATTGCGCTGTTCGAAGGTCTTGCCGAGCGCGCCATGGGCCCAGTTGTTCTTGTTGACGACGGCAGCGGCGAGGCGTATGCCGATTTGTTCGTCCGAGCACAGCAAATAATGGGCGATGCTGGCACACTGCTGGTGCACGAGGTCAATCGAGGCAAGGGCGCGGCACTCAAAACGGCTTTTTCGCATGTGCTCGAGACGTGGCCCGAGGCCATTGGCGTGGTAACTGCCGACTCCGACGGCCAGCATGTGCCCGACTGCATCGAGCGCGTTCGAGCCGCGCTCACTGCTTACAAAGATTCTCTCGTAATGGGCGTGCGCACCTTCGACGGCGACGACGTCCCGTGGAAGAGCCGCATGGGCAACAAGATAACCTCGCACGTGTTGCTTGCACTCACGGGTCTTAGCATTAGCGACACCCAAACAGGCCTACGCGGCATCCCGCGCGACCTCCTGGAAAAGTGTCTTGATTTGCCGGGCGACCGCTTCGAATTCGAGACACAAATGCTCACGGCCGCTCAGGGCACAACACCCATCATCGAGGTACCAATCGCCACGGTTTACGACTCGAAAGAAAACCACCAAACGCACTTCAACACCGTTAAGGACTCGTGGCGCATTTATCGCACGCTGCTGCGCCAACCACTTGCGTACGCGCTCTCGTCGATTACGAGCTGCGCTACCGACCTCGCGGCGTTCGCTGTGCTGTGTCGACTGCTCGAAAATATGGACGGCTACGTAGCCATTTCCACCGTGATAGCACGTTTGATGTCGGCAACGCTCAACTATACGCTCAACTCGCGCGTCGTGTTCCGCAGCAAACGCAAGGACACCGTTTCGATTCCGCGCTACGTGGGCCTCGCCGTCGTCATTATGGCCGCGAGCGCAACGTTCACCACGCTTGGCACTCTTGCGCTGCCCATGGTGCCAGAGGTCGCCGTTAAGGCCGTGGTCGACTGTCTTTTGTTCATTGTGAGCTACCTCGTTCAGCGTCAGTTCGTGTTTTAGTCGTTCGCCAAGCGGGCGTGATGGCCGCCCTTGGCACGCGCCCGCCTCCCAACGCATGCCCGCCTCGGCGCGTGGCACGCCGCCACCCCAGGCCGTCCTTGGCGCATGCCCGTTTTGCTTTTGTCTCCTCCTCTCGCAGCAAGTCCGCAACTCGCTTGCATCCCTGCGTGGTAACATTATGGAAAACTAGGCGAACGGGGGGTCTTATGAAGGTTCTGCGCATAGTTCTTGTTGTGCTGGGCGTCCTTGTGGTCGGTTTCGGCGCTTTTATTGGCTACTTGCAACTCAACTGGACTCGAATTCCCGATGGCGTAACGGTAGAGAACACTGGTGCCGCGAGCAATAACCCCAAGGTCGCCAAGAGTCTCAAGGCCGGTGAGACCTATACCGCCCTCACCTACAACATCGGTTTTGGCGCTTACACACCCGACTACACCTTTTTTATGGATACGGGCGTAATGAAAGACGGCACCGAGATGCGGGGCGAGCATAGCACGGCTGTTAGCGAAGAGAGCGTGCGCGCTTGTACAGACGGCGCGCTCCAAACGGCGAAAACGGTTGCGAGCGGCTCGCCTGCCGACTTCATGCTGTTTCAGGAGGTCGACGAAGATTCAACGCGCAGCTATCACGTGAACCAACGCGCGGCGCTAACTGACGCTTTCCCGACGTGCGAGGCGTTTTACGCCGAGAACTTCCATAGCGGGTTTTTGCCGTATCCCCTTCACGACCCGCACGGCCGCGTGCGGGCGGGACTGCTCACGTTGAGCGACGCGAGCGCCGAGGCGACGCGGCGGAGCTATCCCATTGACGAGAGTTTTCCGTGGCGGTTCTTCGACCTCGACCGCTGCTTTTGCGCCTTGCGCATCCCCGTCGAAAATGGACGCGAGCTTGTACTTATCAATAATCATATGAGCGCCTACGACAAAGGCGGCACGTATCGCGCGCAACAGCTCAAACTATTGTGCGGTGTAATGGCCGACGAGCTATCCGCGGGTAACTACGTCATTGTGGGTGGCGACTGGAACCACGCGCTCTGCGATTCCGAGGATCTTTACGAGTCGGATCAGCTCGTACCGGAGTGGGTATCGACATTCGACGAACGCGACTTGCCCAATGGATTCTCGGTCGTGCGTGCGAGCAATCTGGACGACGTTGCGTCTTGCAGAGGCGACGACATTCCCTACGAGCTCGGGCACACATATCGCGTGACGGTTGATGGCTTTGTGGTTTCTTCCAACGTGCGCGCCACGGCCTCGAACATCGATACCGAGTTCGCGTACAGCGACCACAACCCCGTGCTGCTCTCGTTCGAACTGGTCGGGTGAGAGTCGGAATCGGACCGTCGCTACGCGGGTGCGCGGGGCCGCAGCGGGCGCAGCCCGAATCCTACAAAGCTCCGGAATCCGCCCAGAGCTGGCAGTTTTCGGAGCTTTGTAGGGACGTGTTAAGCGGTCAATTTCCTCACTTCAAGCAATCAGCAACCCAAGCGATGAAGTTCTCGTCGGAAGTGCCAGTACGCTCGGCCATGGTGTGACCTTGACCCCATACGGCAGCAAAGTCAACCGACTCAACACGCGCATCGGCCTTAAGCGCAAGCGCGAGGTTGAGTTCTGTGGTAAGCGCCGTATCACCCTGGTTAATGCCCGAACGAATGCGCCAATGCTTTGCTGGCGTACTCGTCTCATGACCCTCTGAGGAAGCCAACAAATAATACAGCGGAGTGTACATGTTCACGCGCGTTTGCACGTCGTTGCCCTGCGCGTCGGTTGTCTGCAAATCGGACGCAAAATCCGTGGCATACGCGTTACCTTGTGCCTCGAGTATCTTGCCGAGCGTGGCATCGAAATGCGATGCCGTGCCGTTCAAACCAAAAAGCGTGTTTTCGCCTTGTCCTCGATCAAGCTGATCGAAGGCACCGAGACTCTTCGAGGCAACCTTAAGTGCTTTGCAAAATGCAGCAACGCTCGTTATGGTAGCCGTATTGGTAGCCTCATCGTACGTTACCCATTCGCCATCGGCATTGAGCGCCGCAATGTAGTCGGCAACTGTTTCGTACGTACCGGAAACGTCAACGCCACCGCTCGTTTGTTGCCGTGCAATGTTGTCCCGACGCTCGAACTCGTTTTGACTGCCGTTCGCATCATTCGCGCCGTCGTCTTCCGACCGTGTCGCAGCCTCGGCAACAATCGAGTCGGCAGCAGACGAGTTTTCGTCGGTTACAACGCCAACTTGTTCGCTTACCTCAACAGCTACGTCGGGACCACCCGCCCCGCGTCGCGCGGCACCCTCGGTGGTTCCCTCAACCTCACTTCCCGTTCCCGGAAGGATGATTCTGGCCGCAGGAATTGCCGCTGCAACGTCGGCAGCGGACGCGGTGCTGCCACCAGCAGAGGAGTCCGCGCTGGTCGCCGCATCGGCTGTACCACTCGGCGCCGCGACGGTCTCCATGGTCCCATTGGGTGTCGCCGCATCGTCCGCGCCGCTCGGTGCCCCACTTGGCAACGCGCCGCCCGCGCCAGGCCCACCAGTACCGCCGGGGCCGCCCATACCTCCACGGCCACCCGCGCCAGGGCCACCCGCGCCGCCAGGCCCGCCGGGGCCACCCATTCCAGGCCCATCCGCGTTTGCCGCCGAAGCATCGTAGGGAAACTCCGTATCTTGCAGGAAGTTGTTGAGCGAAGCTTCAATCTCCTGAACAACGCGGTTGTAGTAGCTGCCCGCTTGGAATATCCCCTCGTCCGACTCCTCAAGCGAAAGCGACGCCCCGCTTTCGTCTGCGATGCCAGCCTCATTCACATAAGTAGCAAATGCCTTAGCGAGCTCGTCCGAAATCGCTTGCTCCTCATCCGAGAGTCCCTCGCGTGTAGCGCCCATCATCCACTCGTATGCCTCGTCACCAACATCGAGACCCGTAATCGGACACCAATCCATCGAGCCAAAAATCGCATCGCTTTTCTCAGCTGCGCCAAGCGCAGTAAGATACGGCTGGTACAGGGGCGAATCACCTGTCGCACCCATAAGCGCCGACTGAGCACCGCCGCCGCTCATGCCAAACGTAAAGATTCGCTCCACGCTCCCGGCCATGCTCGAGGCCGCAGCGCGCAAGAATCGCACAGCTGCCTTGAGGTCCACGACTCCCGCCGGCGCTCCGGCATCGCGTCCGCGACAGCCCGCATGCGCATACACGAACCCTTTGCTCGTGTACGTCGTCATCGATGTGTACTCGGTGAGCGGCGCCTGCGCAGAGTAACCCGGCGTGTTAACGGGCATCACGATGGGTGCCGTCGACGCAGTGTAGTCACCCACCGCCTTAGCATCGCTCGGCGTGCAGGTGAACGTGCCGTCACCATTATCTTTTGCTTCGAAATACGCACCGGGAACGAACACGGCAAGCTGTTCGTACTCCTCGCTCGCCGGACTCGCACAGTACGATATGCCTAATTGATAGTATACGTCGTCATCGGCATTGTATTGCCACGCCGCCGAATCGAGCACGGGACTCCCCGCGCCAGCGCCATCCGAACCCGCACTCGCAGACTCTCCACCAGATGTCCCACATGCCGCAAGGGTCGCAGTTGCCGCCACGCTTGTGCCCGCAAGGAACGTACGTCTCGTAATCACGCTCATCGCTCATCCTCTCTCGCATAGCCATATGATTCGTTCACGTTGAATCCATATCATCGTACGCCACCAGACTTATAGGTTACTGAATCCATAGCCTGACGGCACACTTTTTACACAGCAGCTTTTGTCTGGGCTTTTCTCTGCTTCGTTGCTTCTCCGGGGTGATTAGCTCTCACATGCAAGCGCAAAGGTGCCTACCCGCGACGCACCTACGCCCTCTGTTTTGGTTCAGGTGAGCAGCTCTCACATGCAAGCGCACGAACGCGTATTGATCGCGTCACTACGGCAGTTGCATACAGCATTTCCGCAGCTGTACACACGGAACCGCCTTCCAAGTCGAGCACCCCTGCATCTGATAATATTTATTTCATACGAATCGACACAGAGAGGAACACGTATGCGCACCATAGGTAACATCATTTGGATCGTGTTTTTGGGCGGACTCTTTACCGCACTGGGCTACGCATTGGCTGGAATCATATTTTACATCACGATAATTGGCATACCTTTGGGTCGCCAGGCCTTCAAGATGGCCCAGCTCTCGCTCACGCCATTCGGCAAAACCATTATCTATGGGGGCGGAGCACCTTCGCTACTGGCAAACATCGTTTGGGTTGTCGTCATCGGTCTTTGGACGGCCATCGGCTTTGTGCTTGCAGGCGCGGTGTTTTGCATCACGATTGTGGGTATTCCCTTCGGCATGCAACTCTTCAAGATGGCAAAGCTCGCGCTCATGCCCTTCGGCGCACAGGTTCTCGACGCAGCATAAGACATTGCGCGATTGCCAAGGGTGCCGCATCTAAAACAGAGTGGCCCAAACGGCACCCAAGATTAGCAATGGGTGTCGCTTGGGACATTTTGCAGACAAAACCACGTCGAAAACGGCCCGTTTGGCACCCAACGTTGGGGATGGGTGTCGTTTGGGTCGCCCTTCCCGCTGAGCCGGCACACAATAGTCGTGATGGCACCCATTTCTGAAGCTGGGTGCCATCACGATCGCCATTCTTATGTTTTCCGCAAGTACTTACTGCACGGACTCCGTAGCGTCGTACTCATCGTTCAGTTCGTCTTCGTGTCCTGCCTTTTGCTTAGCCTTCTGCTGAGCCTTGCGCTTGGCAGCCTCTTTTTCGGCCTCTTTCTCGGCATCCGTCTCGGCGTCTGCCCCAGAGTCCTGGACGGTGTGTGCAGTCTCGGCCGTAGCGTCTTGCTCGGTACCTTGGGCCTCCGCAACGGCTGCCTCGACGCCAGTCGCCTCGTCGATTGTAGTGCTTTCGACTGCAACGGGAACCTCGGCGTTATTGGTCGGGTTGGCGTTCTGGACAGGCCGCACCTGCTGGCCCTGCGCCTGCTGGCTCTGCGCCGGTTGCGTCGCGTTGGCATCGCGAACCGCACGCACGACGTTGGCAACCTCATCGGCACTCATGCTCATCTCGTCACCGCCAAGGCCTTGGTACGTAACGCAATACTCAGCACCATTAGCCTCAGCACCATTAGCCGCCCAAGTCAGCACGGTCGCACGACCCTCGGAAGCACCCCACAGCGCAACGTTAATGCCGTCGACGTTCTGGCTCCAACGATGCGCAAACTCGGACTCAGCGCGATCACTCATAGGGGCTTGGTGGTTGCTGCCAGCCTTGCGAAGCACGAGCTTCGTTGCGGGAGCCTCGTAGGTAGCCTGCGCAACAGAACCTGCCGTCGCGTAGGAGGGGTTGTGGTACTGGTTGCCTCCAAGAACAATTTCGGCCGGGGCACCCATCGTTTGGAGACCGGCAACCTTCGCCGCGTCCGCAGCATTGCCAGCGGGTGCCCACGTTACTGCCACCTGGCCTTGCGCGGGCGGTGTTTCGGCAGCCATGGCGTAGCGCGTCGTCATAACGGCAGCGCCGCCGGTGAGGGCAATCGTAAGAGCCGCGCCAATTACGAGCGAGCGGGCCATAAGGGAGGTACGAGCGTTCTTGCAATTTACTTTACGGGTGGTCGTCATGATGGCGATCCTTTCTTTTATCCTGTGCCGGATCTTCTTTTCCGGCTGTGTTTCTTTGCACGGCTAGTCATACGGCCCACCCATTACCGTATCTCACGTACATATGTCCTTCACAATTAGTCACTCACGCTAGGCAAAGCGCTTCTTGAGCTCCAAAACGTCACGTGCGCATCCAGATCGCGCACCAACACTGCGCCCTCGAGCACATCAATCCCGATGGCCCATCCCGGGACCACGCGGCGACCTGCTCCTAAAGATTAGTCAAATGTCCCGTCCGTGGCCCGGAGGGCAAAACTCAAACAGCTATCGGGCTGCGGAACTGCGCGCGGCTACTCCTTCGGGCCACTTTGCGATTTGACGCTTCTTTAGGAGCAGGCGCGGCGAGGGGCCGCCCCTGACGGTTTCACAACCATCAGGGGCGGCCCCATCGATACTCCAATAGCACCCTGCGACGCTGAATTACGACCAGTCTACGACATCAATCCAGCTCAGGAGGAAGTCGCGCTCGTGCACTCGACCGCGCTCGAGCTCGGCGGCGGCAATGATGGGCATCCAGCTCTGGACGTACGCCACCGTACAGCCCTGGCGCTCGCAGTAACGACGCAAGTACTTATCGGCGAAGTCCTGCTCGCCACCCAGCACGAGGTGCAGGTACGTAATGGCGCAGTCGGCAGCACCGTTGCCTTGCGTGGCATGCGCCCAGTCCACAATTACCGGCGCAGCCTCGTTATCGTCGGGCACGATGATGTTGGACGGCACGAAGTCGCCGTGGCACAGCTTGGTGTGGTTGGGCATGCCGTCGAGCGCCTGCAACAGCTCGTAGCGCTGAGCCTCGTCAATGGTATCGCCCAAGCCGTTAATCATGCGGGTAAGCTTGTCCTTTTGGCGGTTAAGCAAGCGGTTGCTGTGCGCGTGCACGTCAAGTTCGAGCGTAATCAGCCTATCGAGAATCGCGTCCTCCTGCGACGGGTCCTCCGCGAGCAGCTGGCGCAACGTCTTTCCGTTCACTTTTTCGGTGGCAATGGCCCAGCTCACGCCAACCTTGCCCACCTCAACGAGCTCGGGCACCCGTATGCCAGCCTGCTCCGCACGTGCCAGGTTGAGCGCCTCGTTCAGGATGTCGGCCTTGGGCTTGGCGCGATTGAACACCTTTACCACCGTGTCGCCGCAATCGTACACGATTTTGTTGTGCCGCTCGGCAAGGGTGACCTTATCACTAGAGAGTTTCATACCGAAAGTCCTTTCTCTTTTGTTCCCTCGAAGATCCTAAAACGTACCGTGGCATGCGCTGGGGCGTTAGTCCTCGTAGGAGCTCGCCTCACGCCCATAATAGGCATCCAGGTACAGCTCGCGAATCTCGGAGATGAGCGGATACCGCGGATTGGCGCCCGTGCACTGGTCGTTGAAGGCCTGCTTGCTCATGTCGTCAAGCGTGTCGAGGAAGTACTGCTCGTCCACGCCAAACCCGGCAATCGTCTCGGGCACACCCACGTGAGCCTTAAGCTCCTCGATGCCCGCGATGAAGTTCTCGAACACCTCGTCGTCGTTGGCACCCGTAAATCCGCAATAGCGTGCGAAGCGGCAGTAGCGCTCCTTGGCCTGCGGCTTTTGATACTGGCTGAACGTACCCATCTTCTTGGGACACTCGGCGGCGTTGTAGCGCATCACGCGCGTAAGGATAACGGCGTTGGCCCAGCCGTGCGCGATGTGATGGAAGGCACCAAGCTTGTGCGCCATGGAGTGGTTAACGCCAAGGAAGGCGTTTGCGAAGGCCATACCGGCCAGGCAGCTCGCGTTGGCCATGTGGTCGCGAGCCTCCACGTCGTTGGGGTTGTCGTAGGCACGCGGCAAGCACTCGAACACGAGACGTCCTGCCTCAAGAGCGAGCGGGTTGGTGTAGTCGGACGCCATAATGGAAACGAACGCCTCAAGCGAATGCGTGAGCACGTCAACGCCAGAAGCCGAGGTAAGGCCCTTGGGCTGGCTCATCATATTGTCGGTATCGACGATGGCCATGTTGGGCATGAGCGCGTAGTCGGCAAGCGGCCACTTAACGCCCGTCTCCGCCTCGGTGATAATAGCGAACGGCGTGACCTCAGAACCCGTACCGGAGCTTGTGGGGATGCACACGAAGTAGCACTTCGAGCCCAGCTCGGGATACTCGAAGATGCGCTTGCGAATGTCCATGAAGTCCATGGCCATATCCTCGAACTTCGCCTCGGGATGCTCGTACATAAGCCACATAATCTTGGCCGCGTCCATGGCCGAACCGCCACCCACGGCAATGATGGTGTCGGGATCGAAGGCCGCGAGCTGGCGCACGCCCTCCTGCGCGTTGTGCAGCTTGGGATCGGGCTCCACATCCCAGAAGGAGCTGTGAACGATGCCCATCTTGTCGAGCTGCTCCTCAATAACCTTGGTGAAGCCACTCTTGTAGAGGAACTGGTCGGTTACAATAAACGCGCGCTTCTTGCCCATCGTGCCCAGCTCGTCGAGGGCCAGCGACATGCAGCCCTTCTTGAAGTACACCTTTTCGGGCGTGCGGAACCACAGCATGTTCTCTCGCCTCTCTGCCACCGTCTTTACGTTAATAAGGTGCTTTACTCCCACGTTCTCGCTTACGGAGTTGCCGCCCCACGAGCCGCAGCCCAGCGTGAGCGACGGCGCAAGCTGGAAGTTATACAGGTCGCCAATGCCACCGTGGCTGGAAGGCGTGTTTACGAGGATGCGGCAGGTCTTCATGGCCGCAGCGTGCTTGGCCATCTTCTCGGCCTCGTTCACGTTGATGTAAAGCGAGCTCGTGTGGCCGTATCCGCCGTCGGCAACGAGGCGCTCGGCCTTGGCAATGGCCTCGTCGAAGTCGGCCGCATGGTACATGGCGAGCACGGGGCTCAGTTTTTCGTGCGCAAACTCCTCGCTAATGTCCACGCTCTCCACCTCGCCAATGAGGATCTTGGTGGACGCAGGCACCTCGACGCCTGCCAGGCCTGCGATGGTGTGCGCGGTTTGTCCCACGATGCGCGCGTTGAGACGACCGTTAATGATGATGGTCTTGCGCACCTTATCGAGCTCATCGCCCTTAAGGAAGTAGCAGCCGCGACGCTCGAACTCGGCTTTCGCGGCAGCATAGGCCTCGTCGCCCACTACGGTGACGGACTGCTCGGAAGCGCAAATCATGCCGTTGTCGAAAGTCTTGGAGTGAATGATGGAGTTCACGGCCATAATCACGTCGGCCGTGTCGTCGATAATAACCGGCGTGTTGCCTGCGCCGACACCGAGGGCCGGCGTGCCGGAGCTGTAGGCAGCCTTGACCATGCCGGGGCCACCGGTGGCGAGGATGATGTCGGACTCGGCCATGAGCGTGTTCGTGTTCTCGAGCGAGAGGGCCTCAATCCAGCCAATGATGTGTTCGGGAGCGCCTGCGGCCACGGCGGCCTCGAGGACGATGCGCGCAGCCTCGGCAGTACACTTCTTGGCACGCGGATGCGGGCTAATCATAATGGCATTGCGCGTCTTGAGAGCGAGCAGGCACTTAAAGATGGCCGTCGAGGTGGGGTTGGTGGTGGGGATAACGGCACCGATAACACCAATCGGCTCGGCGATTTTCTTGGTGCCGCCGGCCTTGTCTTCCTCGATGACGCCGCAGGTCTTGGTGTGCTTGTACGCGTTATAAATGTACTCGGAAGCGTAGTGGTTCTTAATGATTTTATCTTCTACAAGACCCATGCCCGTCTCCTCGACGGCCATCTCGGCCAGCGGGATGCGCGCCTTGTTGGCGGCCATGGCGGCCTCGTAAAAGATCTTGTCTACCTGCTCCTGGGTGTAGGTGGCAAACTTCGCCTGCGCCTCGCGCATGAGGGCAAGCTTTTGCGTGAGCTCTTCGTCGCTGCGCACAACGAGGGCTGGTCCATCGTCAAACACAGTCTTGGTCTCTTCAGACATCAATGATCCTCCCTTAATCGGATGTACTTTTGATCTGTCGGCGTTCAATGCGTGCTCTTGCGGCGTTACGTGCAGGCGTCCTCTCCCGTGCACCCCTCCTTAGGTAGGCGATACGACGTCGTCATTTTCGTATCAACAGGCGTTTTTGTCGTTTCAACACCTTAGTTGCAGCATATACTGTTGTTTCACAAATTTCAAGCTTTTGTTTTGCAAAATACCGCGAACGATAGCAAATTTGCGGCGAGTGTATAGCTTGGCCATGGCATCAGACAAGCCACACGTTTTTTCGGCGTTACCTGTCCCATGCGCTATCCCTGGAGCTCGGCATTTGCAATTCGTAGAAGCATGTCATGCTTCGTGGCGCATCGCGTTCGCCGTCCTCGGCGATGAAGTTACATGGGATGCCGCTCTATCTTACAGCTGTGTTCCTTTGTCTTTGCGTCGTAGCTCACGCCGACGAGCACGATGTCGCCACCGAACCCCTGCAAGGCCCGAGGGTAGTTCCTGTCATGTATCTGCTGTATCGCGCCGTCCGCTGCGTTGTCCCACTTCAGTTCCACGACCATCGCGGGAAGGGCAGACCTACGTTTGGGAAGGAACACGACGTCAGCCAAGCCGTGACCCGAGGGCAGCTCCTCAATCTTGGCATACTGATCCACGCAAGAGAGGTATGCCATCTTCACCACATACCTCAGGCTTTGCTCATTGTTGTAAAAAGGCGGCGCATACTCCGAGTCGTGCACTTCTTGGATAGCCTTCGCAACCTTCGCCTCCCTACCAGCAAGCGTGTCCTCGAGCAGTTCGTCAGAACGGCGAACCAGCGCGACAAGCTCCGGGTGCCTCGCGCGGCGCAGAACGTTATCGAACTCCGTGCGGACCTCTTCGTTCGGGATGCTGCAGAGACCCGCCATCACCTCGTCTTCGTCATCGTAGAAATCCGGTACCTCCTCGTACGTGAGGTAGCCTAGATGCACCATGAGCGTAAGGACATCATCCTTGCAAGTGAACGTCTCGACATCGTTCTGGAAGGAATCAGTTTCTATCTCGACTTGCTCGCCGGCCATGAGCCGAGCAATGTCTGCCTGCAGGCCGTCCTGATTCATGTCGATGTAGGTCATCAGCACGTCGGCCGCCGAGGTCTTCTTCCAGTAGGATTTGTATCTGCCCGAATCAAGCGCGTGCATAACGGAGTAGGGGTTGTACATCGAATGCGCATCCCCTACGGTGTATCCGTCGTACCATCGCCGCATGCGCGCGAAGCTCCTGCCCCGCTCCTCGCAGAGCTCGCGAACCTCGCGCTCGGTAAAACCAACGTATGTGGCAAAGCTACCCGGATCCAGTACAGAATACTCACGGAAGTCAGAAATCGCCGACTGTGAGCCGTTCTTCTTAATCGGGAGGATTCCGGTCATGTAGGCAGCCGCGACAACCTTGGGCGTGAAGCTGTTGTTCTTGAACCACGAACGAAGCAGATTGAGATAACGATTCTGCGCCTCTCCGTCATGAGTGGCCTCGCGTATGAGCGCATCCCACTCGTCAATGATGAAGACGACCTTTGACCCAGTTGCGTTTACGAGAGCTATAAGAGCCTCGGTGGCGGACTCCTTCGCGCCACATGCAGGGCACACCTCCGCGGCTTCGCGGCGCACCGCCAATGAGATTCTCGCTGGCACCTCACGCAGCGGAATCCCTTCGACCTCAGCCTCGGAGACGAAACTCGTCACATCAAGGCTTATGACGTGGTACTTGTTGAGGTGATGCTCGAAGCTCGCATCATCCGCAATCTCGTAGCCAGCAAACAGCTCGCGAGAATCACAACTCACATCGTAATATGCGCTCAGCATCTGGGCGGCGTAGGACTTTCCGAAGCGACGGGGCATACTAATGCAGGTAAGGTTTTTGCCGGTTCCGATTGTCTGATTGAGCTGGCTAATCAGCCCCGTCTTATCTACGTACCCAGCACTCGTCATTCGAACGAACCCGCTGTTCCCCGGATCAAGGTATGTGCCCATGTCGCACCTCCTCGCGACTTCCATAAGCATGTGTTCACTATAGCATGCACCGTGGGCACATGCCGTGCGTCACGGCTCACACTCCCCACGGCGCAGAAGTCGAGCGCGAGCGGGTCTACTCATCTGACCCCATTCTACTATTTCTATTATGCTTCATGCATCCGTACGGGCGGCCTGGTGCGAACCCTAAACATAAAAGACTGTCCCGCAGAGCCGGACGCTTGGGGTAGCCATCCGTCCGATTCAGCAGGCAGTACTCAAAGAACTTTCGAGGGTTATGGCATAGTTATCACAGCAACGTCACGCCCGCATCCTCACAAGAGGTCGCAAAGTCGTCGGAAAGGCCACCATCCGAAACGACGGTATGCACGTCCTTGAGGCTGCACACCCTAAACGTGGAAGGACGGCCTTCCTTGCTTGAATCCATGAGCACGACGCACTTGTGCGCCCGTTTTACAAGCGTAGACTTGAACACGGCTTCGTCATCGGAACCACACGAGAAGCCCTCACCGCGCTGATACCCCGTCACGCCCAAAAACACCTGGTCGAACGTCAAAGATCGCGCCGCCTCAACGGCACGGGCTCCCATGGTGCTCTTCGAATACCGATTGAGACGCCCTCCCACCACGTAGGTCTTCGTGCGCTCCAAACGTGCAAGCTCCGAAGCAACGGTAAGAGAGTTGGTAAATACCAGCAGTTCAATGTCCTCCATCGCGCTGGCAAGCGCAGTCGTCGTGCTACCCGAGTCTATAAAAATGGTACGCCCCGGTCGGATGAGTTCCACTGCCTTTTGCGCAATGGTCGTTTTCTCCACCGAGCGCCGCCCCACGCGACGGGCAAGCAGGTCGTCGGTACCAACGGCAAAGCCTACCGACTTGGCCCCACCATGAACGCGGATAATAAGACGCTGCTGGTCGAGCATCTTGAGGTCGGTACGCAACGTCATCTCGCTCACATCGGGAAACATGTTCTTGAGCTGCGTAAACGTAACACTACCCTCACTGTTTATGTAATCTACTATCCGCTCTCGGCGCTCCGCCTTGGCCATGGTGCTGCCTTCCAAGTCTGCCATCTTCCTATCCAATCTACCATATAATTTGGCGTAGTTGCGGATACCAAAAAGTAATACTTAAACCTCTCGCAAGAAAAGGGGACGGGGATGCTTCTCCCGTACTCAGGATTCCATCTCCGTCCCCAGCCATAGGCTCAAGCCATCGGCGTACTAAGCACAACTGTCTCGCTACTCAGACCAGTTCTCGAGCAGGAAGCGCTCGGCGGCGGGGCACCAAAGGCCATTGTTGCCCTCAACGATATCTGCGAGGCCAGCATAGCGCTCGTCATCGGCAGCCTTGTCGCGCAACTCGTCAAGTGCCACGAGCGGCATGGTAATGTGCGTGTAGATGAGCTTCTTGCCGCCGGGAATGCCAGGCAGGTTGCACGTCGCGGAAGCAGCAGCGTCGAGACCTCCGATGTGAGTAACCATAACGGCAGGGTCAATACGACCAGCAGCCGTAAGCTCGAGCGACTCAATCATGTCAGCTGTGTTACCACCCGTCGTGCCCATAACGTGCGTGGAGTTATAGTGCACGTCGTAGAAGTTGATGGGCGCGCTAAAGGCGGTATCGGTGGGACCAGCGAAGAAGTTCAGGCAGCCGTCGCGACCCAAGATGGCACTCGACTGCTCGATGACCGCCGCCACCGGCGCATAGCACAACACGTCGTCGTAGCCCTTGCCACCGGTAATGGCGCGCAGCTCGGCCACGGGGTCGTCCATGTTACCCGTGTTCACGAAGTGCAGCTCGACGCCCGTCTCTTCCTTTACCTGCTCGGGCGGGAAGAGGCTCGCGGCACGGTCCAAACGATCCTGGTTGATGTCGGTTACCACGAGCAGGCCGGGCTTGCGGTCGCGATGCAGCGCATAGGTGAGCGCGCCCAAGCCCATCGGGCCGGCACCTGCGGTAATGGCGAGGTTGCCACCCTCACGAATGCCCATCTCATGCGTGTAAACGCCCATCTGCGTGTGATACGCCGCATTCAGTGCTCCAATCGAGCAGCTCAGAGGCTCGGCGAGCGACGCCTGGTAGTACGCCTCGCCCTCGTACACGAGGAAGCTGTTAGTGGCAAAAATCTCCTGCGGGAGAATGCAATACGTAGCGTCGCCACCGCAGAACTCATAGGAGTATCCGGGCGAGTCCATGGAACCCTTGTAGTTAATGGCAGGCTGGATGGTGAACTTCTGGCCAGGCTTGTACTTATCTGCGTACTTGGCGCCCACCTCAACGATGTTGCCCGCGAACTCATGGCCCGTGATGGGCGGATGCTCGGCTGCGTCGGCGTGAACGCGCTTGTGATCGGTGCCCAGCTTGGCCATTTTGTAGGTGGACATGCAAATGGAGTCCGAAACCACCTCGACGAGCATCTCGTCGTCCTTGATGGGGGGCAGATCGAACTCTTCGAGCCTCAAATCCATCGCTGCGTGAAGCCTTACTGCCTTTGCCTTCATTATTGTTCCTTTCCGTTCGTAGTTTTGTTTTCGTTTCAACACTTTACACAGTATTCTATCCTTCATTTCGAAAATGTCAACACTTACTCTTGGAGCGAGTGATATTCGAAAGATTACCAGTTAAATGTGGCTAATTCCTACGTATGCATTACCGTTCGCGGATAATTTCCTACCATTTATCTTATCGTTTCAAAACCATGTTGATGTTTTGGTTCGAAATTCTTAGAGTGCTAATTGTCGTTTCAACACATTTAGCTTCGTAATCGCACGTCATCTTTGGAAGGAGAGATAATGGCAGACGTTAGAGCCGCGGTATCTAGGTTCGGCAAGGCCCTGAGCGGCATGGTAATGCCCAACATCGGCGCATTTATTGCATGGGGCTTTCTTACGGCACTCTTTATTGAAACGGGTTGGCTCCCCAACGCACAACTCGCGGAAATGGTCAGCCCCATCCTTAAGTTCCTGCTCCCCATACTGATTGCGGGGCAAGGCGGATTTATGATTGCTGGCCAGCGCGGCCGTGTAATTGGCTCCATTGCCGTTATGGGTGCCGTCGTGGGATCCGAGTACACCATGCTTATGGGCGCCATGCTCATGGGACCGCTCGCAGGCTTCGTTATTAAGAAGTGGGACGAGTTTGCAGACAACTGGAAGCCGGCCGGCCTCGAGATGCTCATCGACAACTTCTCGATTGGCATCTTGGGCATGCTGCTTGCCATCGCTGGCTTCTATGGCGTTGGCCCCTTCATGGGCACCATCCTGGTGGTCCTGCAGGCCGGTGTCGAGACGCTCGTTAACGCGCATCTCCTGCCCGCACTCGCCATCTTCATCGAGCCCGCAAAGGTGCTCTTCCTCAATAACGCCATCGGCAACGGCGTGTTCGTGCCCATCGCAACCGAGCAGGCAAAAACCGCCGGTCAGTCCATCATGTACATGCTCGAGTCCAACCCTGGCCCCGGCCTCGGCGTCCTTCTGGCCTACTGCTTCTTCTGCAAGGATGAGTCCACGAGGCAGTCCGCTCCTGGCGCCGTAATCATTCACTTCCTGGGCGGCATTCACGAGATCTACTTCCCCTACGTGCTCATGAACCCCAAGGTCATCATCGCCCCCATCGTGGGCAACTTCGTCTCGATTCTTCTCTTCTCGCTGTTTGGCTGCGGCCTCGTCGGCCCCGCTTCGCCTGGCTCCATCATCGCCTTCATGGCCATGGCACCGCAGGGACAAACCCTCCTCATCCTTCTGGGCGTGCTCGCCGGCGCAGCCGTCTCGTTCCTCATCGCCTCGCCCATCGTCCGCACCTCCGATGTAGCCGACCTCGCTGCCGCTCAGGATGCCGTTGCCAACATGAAGGCTGCTGGCTCCAATGGTCCCGCCGAGGCTGGACTTGGCGACAAGATCATCTTCGCTTGCGACGCTGGCATGGGCTCCTCCGCCATGGGCGCCACCCGCTTCCGCAACCGCATCAAGCTCGACCGTCCCGACCTCATCGTTGAGCATGCCTCCGTGGACGAGGTGCCCGCCGACGCCCGCATCGTCGTCGTCCAGGCCAACCTCGCCGACCGTGCCCGCAAGAGCGCCCCGCAGGCTCAGTTCGTGGTTATCAACAACTTCCTTAACGATCCCAACCTCGACGCACTCTACAACGACCTCGTTGCCGCCTCTGCAGCAGCGGGCGTAGGCGAAACCGACGTCTCGGTGGTCACCGAGAAGATCGAGTCCGAAACGAAGCCCGCAGTCGCCATCGACCGCGACGGCATCAAGCTTGGCTGCCCGTCCGTCACCAAGGAAGAGGCCATCCGTGCCTCCGGCGAGCTCCTTATGGCTCACGGCGCCGTGGACGAGAGCTACATCGACGCCATGTTCGAGCGCGAGAAGGTCCAGAGCGTGTACATGGGCCTCGGCGTCGCCATCCCGCACGGCACCAACGACGCGAAGGACTCCGTCAAGAAGACCTGCGTTACCCTGCACCAGTATCCCGATGGCGTGCAGTGGGGCGACGAGAAGGCCTATCTGGTATTCGGCATCGCCGGTGCCGGCGGAGAGCACCTCACCGTACTTGCTAACGTGGCCCGCTGCCTCGAAGACGACAACGTCATCGCCAAGATGCGCACCACCGACGACGTGGACTGGCTGCTCAAGGTACTGAGCTAGTCTCACCTGCGCGCTTGTATTCTTCCAGCGCCCTTCCTTTCCTTTCGGGGCGGCCCTCACGGGTCGCCCCTTTTTCTACTGCAGAAAGGTCCGCAACGCTATTGGCTGAAGCAAATTTGCCGGACGGGCACGGGACGGGCGCGCTCGCCGACGCAGCGTGACCGCTCCAAGATTTTGTCCGCACATCCTTGGGCCGATTTTTTATCCACGAAATCGCACACACAAACTTGGCTGAAAGAGCCTCGGGAGGCCACCGCTCAAATACTTGATGTCCTCGGCACTTGCAAGCACAATGCCCCGCACCTGCGCCACCCCATAACGGCCGAAACCAAACGTTCTTAATGCCCCGTCGCGCACGAACGTGTAGAATGGAGATGGACACCTCGACGCAAGGAGGAACAGTGGCCGAAAAAAACACGCAAATAGAGCCGAAAGCCACCACAGAACTCAACGATGCCAACAAGGCACCGGAAGAGAGCCTAATCAAGCCCGAGGAAGTAACCGGTCAGGCCCTTGGCACCCCGACCGACGACGAAGTCGAGGCGCAACTTGCCTACGAAGCACTCAAGCGTAAGAAGAGCGCCAAAAAGCGCAAACGCATCATTATCATACTTGCCGTGCTCATAGTCCTCACGGGAGGGTTCATCGTTTTCTCCGCAGCGGGAGGCTCGCGCAACCCCATGGAGGAAGCCATCCATGCAGCGTTTTCGCAACCCGTCATCGTGCGCAAGGGAAAATTCCAAGCCACGGTTGGCGGTTCGGGCAAGAGCCAACCCATTAGCGAGAGTGTGGTTTCTCCCGAGGTGCAAGGCATTATTGAAAACCTAAGCGCCACCGTAGGCCAGCAAGTACAAGCTGGCGACGTGCTCTTCACCATAAAGAACGACGATCTCGATACCGATGTGCGCAAAAAGCAGGAAGCCCTCGAAACGGCTCAGCGCGCCCGTGACTCCAGCTACCGCAAGGTGGAAGAGGCCTGGATTGCGCGCGAGAACGCGTGGAATCGCGCAAACAACGCTCAGGACTGGTCGGGCTACGACGAAAACGCGCTCATGGCAACCATTCACGACGCCGAGGACGCGGTGACCACCAACGAGGCAAACGTCGTAACCGCCCAGCAAGACTTGGATCAAGCACGTGCGCACGCAGAAAAACGCACCGTCGTTGCCCCCGTGTCCGGCAGCATCGTGGCTGTAAACGCACGTAACGGCCAATCTGTGGGCGGCGCCGCAGGCGGCACGGCTGGCAACACCAGCACAAACAACGGTCCTCTCATTCAAATCGCCGACACCTCGCAGATGAAGGTCACCGTGCAAATCAACGAGGTGGACATCGAGCACATCGAGGTGGGCGAGCCCGCCACCGTAACGTTCCAGGCCCTTCCCGACGTATCGCTCGAGGCCACAGTACAAAACATCGCCACGGTTGCTTCCAGCACAGGTTCGAGCGATTCCAATCAGAACACTGCTGGCATCGTTACCTATGCCGTGGACCTCACAATTCCCAACGACGATGGCAAAATCAAACCTGGCATGACGGCTTCGGTTACCATCGTCACCCAGGAAATCAAGAAGGCAATCGTCATACCCTCTTCTTCCATCTTCGGCGAGGACGCGGGTAGCCCACACGTTCTCAAGATTACGGATGCCGAAAAGTTCCGTTACGACAGCGTACCCGTGGAGATAGTGGCGAAAAGCGCAACGGAATCAGCCGTCAAGGCCGAGCTCTCCGATGGCGACGCACTACTTGCGCAGGATATCGAAATGATGCAAACTCCGGGTGCCGGAGAGGACGAGTAACATGGCGGCGTCCAAGTACGTCCTCGAGGTGGAGAACGTCCACCGCATCTATGAGTCAGCCGCCGGCTACACGCACGCCATACGAGGCGTAACGCTACGCGTAGAGCGCGGTGAGTTTCTATGCGTGATGGGTCCCTCGGGTTCGGGCAAGTCCACGCTCATGAACATCCTTGGCGGCCTCGACCGCCCCACATCGGGAACGTATCGTCTCGAAGGAATTAGCACGTCCGATCTTGACGACGATGAGCTGGCCGAACTGCGTGCACGGCGTCTGGGCTTCGTGTTTCAGCGCTACAACCTGCTCCCACGTGCCACAGTCATGCGCAACGTTATGATGCCACTCATCTACACCAACGTGCCCGTTTCGGAGCGTGAGCTGCGCGCGTACAAGGCGCTGCGCACCGTTGGCCTACCGCAGGACTTCGACGACCACCGTTCCAACGAGCTCTCGGGTGGCCAAATGCAGCGCGTCGCCATCGCGCGTGCCCTTGTGAACGACCCCGCCCTCATACTTGCCGACGAGCCCACGGGCGCGCTGGACTCGGCCACCAGCGAACTCATTATGGACCTGTTCTCCCGACTGGCCGATCAAGGCAAAACGATTATAGTAATCACCCACGACCCCGAAACCTGCTCGTGGGGTTCGCGAACCGTACACATTCGCGACGGAAAGCTGTTTACCGAGGAAGAGGAACGCGCGCTCGTCGAGGCGGCCATGAAGGCAGGCGGCGGCGTGAACGCTCGAAGGGGGCACACATGAGACCAAGCGATTTGGTACAGGAAACATGGAGCGCCCTTTCGGCAAACAAGGCCCGCAGCGCGCTCACCATTTTGGGTATCGTCATTGGCATCTCCGCCGTTATTGCCATGAACGCCATCATTGGTGGCATCTCACAATCCATGGGCAACATTTTTGGTGCTAATGCGGCGCGCATCATCACCATACGTCTCGGAGGCATTAACAACTTCACGCTAAAGGACCTTGAGGCATTGCCAGCAAACGTCAACGGCTACGACTACTGCATTCCCAGCAGCACGGGAAGCGTGGTGGCCACGCATGGAAAGAAGAAGTTTCAGGGCAGCGTAACTGGCACCACAAGCAAACATCTCGAAGCGTATGGGTTCAAAATACTCCAAGGTCAGAACTTCTCGGAAAGCGACGAAAAGCAAGGCGCGCGCGTTTGTCTTATCGACCAGTACAGCGTTAAGAATATATTCGGTCGTGCCGACACCAATGCCGTTGGCGAAACGATCAAGTTGGGTACCGACGACTACCTCATCATTGGCGTGGCAGATAAACTCGAAATGTATTCTATGTCGGAGTACGATACCTCGCAGATAACCCTCGCAGTGCCCATTGCCACGGCAAACGCACGCATTCTGGGCACGCAGAGCATTACGTCATTCATAGGCATGGCCAGCGAAGGCGTCGACGCCGATGCGCTCGCCGAATCGACGAAGGCTTACCTCATGACGACCTACAAGCTGCAGGACTCCGAGGACGAAAACGCAACCCGCATCGTAAACGTTGTTTCGAATAAATCGGTTATGGAGCAGGTCGCCTCCATGACGTCATCATTCCAAGCGATTATGGTAACCGTTTCGGGCATTTCGCTTTTGGTTGGCGGCATCGGCATCATGAACATGATGCTTACCAACGTAACGGAGCGCATCCGCGAAATCGGCCTTCGCAAGGCGCTGGGAGCACGTCGCATCGACATAACCAGCCAGTTTATTCTGGAAAGCATTTGCTTGTGCGTCGTGGGCGGGTTCATCGGCGTTGTACTTGGTCTCTCTGCCGCCTATGGTCTTACCACCATCGTGGGCTCAACCCTTGCCGCCGCCGTCACGAGCTCGTCCGATCCCATCTCGCCCGTTATCGACGGCATGTCGATTCTTAACGCCGTGCTCGTGTGCGTAGTTACCGGCCTAGTGTTTGGATGGTATCCAGCACAGCGCGCCGCCCGCCTCGACCCCGTCGAAAGCCTCAATCACCAGTAGGAACAAATCGACAACGATTGCCCGACGCCCCGTTTCACCTCTAAGCGTAAAACGGGGCGTCGGGCAATCTGTGGTGCGTCGTCTCTGGTTGCACCGCATACGGGATTAACGACGCCTTACGACGCAGCGACTGCAAGGGAACATTTCGCGCGCATTACACGTTCCACTCCTGTGCGCGACGCAAAACGTCGCTCGTCTCCGGCTCTTTTGTAAGGTACGCCCTGAGGTATGGGATCCCGAACATGATCTTTCCTCGCGATGGAACGAGGAGCAACCCCAAGCGGATTAGGCTCTCGCGCATGCCCGACCAGCGTCCGCAACAAGACACCTACGGCATCCTCTGGACCCAAGTCGATTACCCGCCTGCCAGCTTCCTTCGCGCGTTGGGAGAGCTTTTCCACAAGTACGGTTTTGCCATCGCCCCTAGCACCAGTGATAAAGAGCGCCCGATCGTCGCTTCCCTCATCCACCATGGCAAGATCGAATCTCTCGAGGATATCCTCGCGCCCAAAGAATACCTGAGGCTTGCCTCCAAAAAGCGGGGAAAAAGGGTTATGCAGCATCATATGTCCGTTTCTCTCGATTCGGTGCTTAGTTCGTTTTCTAGGTTTTCTCATTTCTCGATGTAATTCCAGCATTTCTAAGTACGTGATGACATATAGCAAAGCGCCCTCGGAAATGGCATCTTCCCAAGGGCGCTCAAATACGGTCTTTGCTAGGACTTACGACATGAGCCGGTTGTCGTTGAGATCGTAGTAGCTCACGTGGGCCTCGGAGTACTTTATCATGAACCAGTTGTACTCGGGGTAAGCACGGGCGCTGGCGAGCTCGGCGTCGATGATATAGACCTGACCGTTATAGTTCACCTCGACCCAGCCGTGATCGATGCGTGTCACGCTGACGCCGTGGTTCCAACCCGGCACCACCTTCGCGTCAAAACCGAGGCGCCGCGCCGTCCAGCACATGAGGGACGCATAACGGTAGCAGTTTCCGGTACCGTTGCGATACATCTCCTTGGCGTACGGGATGGACCATTCCTCCCAGTTGGCACC
The DNA here is from genome assembly GCA_017510785.1 of Atopobiaceae bacterium. Lineage (GTDB taxonomy): Bacteria > Actinomycetota > Coriobacteriia > Coriobacteriales > Atopobiaceae > RUG440. Next base: position 38,105 of record JAFWMH010000050.1, read on the forward strand.
CGGCCAGTGGTTGCCCGACGTGTAGGGATATGCGCGAATGATTTCGTACGCACGGCGCAGCCCCTCGTAGCCCGTGCCCGTACGTGTGATAAGCTCACCGGTCATGGCGTCGAGCTCGGAATCGCCGGAGAGCGTGGGATCACGGTCGATAAAGGCACCATCGGTGCTGCCCGGCGCGGGCCGCCCCTTCGGGACGAGCTTGATCTCGAGCGCTTCCATGCGGCGGGAGAGGTTGGCGGTGCCGGAGCGCTCGGTGTTCTTCGCCCAGCCGAGCCAGCCGTAGGTCTGCACGTGGGTGCGATAGTACACGTCGAAGTACTTGGCGACCTCCCCCTTGAGCTCGACCTGGATGGCCTCCAGGCGCTTGGACTCGCCCGAGGTGCCGGCCGTCTCGCCGTCGGCCTTCACGCCCTGCCAGCCGTAGGTCTGCACGTGGACGTTGTAGCGGATGGAGCCGGAGACCTTGCCCGAGGCGAGCTTGACCTCGAGGGCCTCCAGGCGCTTGGACTCGCCGCTCGTGCCGGAGAGCCTGCCGTTCTTCACCCATCCCATCCAGCCGTGGGTCTGCACGTGGGTGCGGTAGGTGACGCCGGGGTTCTCGAGCACGGCGAGCTTGGTGGCCGACGTGACGCCGTCCACCTTGGCGGGGGCCGCCTGGCCCTTGGGGACGAGCACCACCTGGATGGCCTCGAGCCGCCACGACATCCCGGCCGTGCCGGACTTGGCGCCGTTCTTCGCCCACGCCATCCAGCCCACGTTCTGGGCGTGCACGCGGTAGCACACGTCGTAGGACTCGGCGAGCTCCCCGGTGAGGCGCATCTGGATGGCCTCGAGCCTTCTGGACTGGCCGGTCGTGCCGGACTTGGAGCCGTCCTTGGCCCAGGACTCCTCCCAGCCTATGCCCTGGACGTGCGTGCGGTACTCGATGCCGCCGGCGACGCCCGCCGCGCCCGACACCTTGGCCTTGATGGACTCGAGGCGGCGCGACTCGCCGGAGGTGCCGGCCGACATTCCGTCCTTGCGCCACGGCTGGTCGCCGATGCCCTGCACGTGCACGGAGTAGGTGACGGACGGCCTCGCTATCTTGAAGGTGCGGCTGGCGGAGCCCGTGTACGACCCCCTGCCCGTCGCCGTCACGGTGGCGGTGCCCACGTTCGTGTTGCTCTTGTACGAGAGCGCGTAGTCGGTGCCCTTCCTGAGCGTCTTGCCGCCGAGCGTCACCTTGGGCTCGGGCCTCACGGCCTTGCCCGTGTAGAGCTGGTCGGCCACCTTGGCGACAGTGGCCTTGGAGAGGTCGGCCTTCGCCCCGGCGTCGGCCTGCGCGCCGAGGGCGGAGCCGGAGCCGGAGGCCTTCGCCCCGGCGTCGGCCTGCGCGCCGAGGGTGGAGCCGGAGCCGGAG
>JAFWMH010000051.1 GCA_017510785.1 Atopobiaceae bacterium
GCCTTGACGTTTTCGATGGAGTCGCTTGGCTCGACATCCAGGGTAATGGTTTTCCCCGTCAGCGTCTTAACGAAAATCTGCATGGCAAATGCCGGAGTAGCCACGCACATCAACAGCGCAAGCACGAGGAAGAACCCCAGCGCGTTTCTTTTCTTTCCCTTCATGTTGCTCCCTTTTCCACTCGCGACACAAACTTGCGACGATTCGTACTTTTATTTATGACCCATCTGGGACCCTTGCCGTTCTTTGGCTGCACCCGAGCAGCATGTGTCGCACCTCACACCCGTTGAGATACTCCGTTTCCAGCAAGTATTTGACTACACCACGTGCAGAGTTAATTTAACCTCCGATCCGTTGAGGGGCGCGCCATCGCCCAGCGTGAAACATTCGTACTTGAGCGTTGCGGGATAGTCGCCTGCTTCGAGCGACTTCGCGAGCTCAATCTTGCCCACGCGCTCGCCGGGACCGACCAACTCGGAGGTCCAGAGGACCTCTCCTTCGCTGGTCGCCTTGCCCTTGTCGTTGGCATTTTCGCCGTCGAGCACGAGCGTCATACGAAAGTCACAAGCGTTACGATCGGGGTTGTAGAGGTCCACCAGCTGCGTCGTTTTGCCTGCGGCGAACTCAATCGTTTCGTAACCGGGGATGGCGATAGTCGCAGGCGTGGCCTGTCCCGCCACACCCTCCGACCCGCTGGTCGAGGAGACCGCCGTGCTATCCCCGGCACCTGACGCAGTTGCACCCGCACCGCCCGAACATGCAGGTAGCACGCAGAGCGCAAGAACGAGCAGTACTGTAAGGACTCTGTTTGATTTTGCTTTCATTGAATCACGACCTTTCGTATTGAAATACCCCGCGCATGCGTACGCCATCCTAGCGGAAGGGCCTCCCTCGTATGCAAAACCCGCTCAAGAGAAGCCCCCCGTTTGGAGGTTAGAACCCAAGAACTGGTCTTACGTTATAGATCTGATAATCTTGAGCGTAGGTCCACGCATCCCCGACGCAACACCAGCCCCATGTGTCCGAGCTCTGCTCATACGGCCGGTGCGTTGCACTCCAATTCTCGTCATGCATCGCCGTTCCGCCAACACCAACAGTAAGGTATGCGTTCACGTTATCGTCGTATGTAGTGCCGTCTTGATCGGACTGCTCAGAACCCAAGCTCACGAATATCGCCTCGTAGTCGGACTTCTGCGCCACCGCCGACCTCTTGCGCGAGCGCAGTTGCGGCCTTGGACGGCGCCACGCCAAGCGCCATCGCGCCGGACAGCGCAACCAAAAGTAGCGTCTTTTTCATCTTCATAGCGTTCCTTGCCTCCAATACCACCCTTCCCATACCGTCCTGCATAAGGATGCGCTTTACACAGGCGTCGATTGCGTTTTCGCCTTCTCAGATGCCAACCTATCTCGCTCGGGACTCAACGCCTTCGCCATGATTCGTGGCTCCTCTGACCGGAACGCCTGAACATAGACAACAAATTACCATCTCATTGTACAGTTTTCTATATTCGTTTCGAATCGTCTCCCCAAGCGGGATAGAAGCGCACGTCAACGCGCATCCAATCGCCGATCGCCGATCAGGCGCAATTGCTAAGGACTTGTCCTCTAAGGCCGGCGCTCCCCAACATGAGTCGCGCTCTTGAGTAATGCCTGCCCCAAACCCAAGGAACGGCACCAAGGCATGGGAACGGGCAGGGTCGACTTTACACTGAATCGCGTCCGGACTCATTGCAGATGTCGGTTTTTCGCCTTACCGACCTCTAGGCGTATATTAAGGGTCGATTTCTCGCCCACTCATGCACTGGCAGTTTGAGAGGCCAATCCTCCGTCGGGCCATTGTCTTTCAGGTGCATTAAGTGCGAAAAAAGTTTGATTTCGATACTGACGAAGCGCTCTTGTCTGAGACAAAACCGGTGCAGGTCAGGGCGTCATACGAATCATTATATTTAGACTTGTATCTACATTTTTTCGTACTTAACGAATCTGGAAACGTTGAATCTCACGATTCCCGCCGGAAAGAAAATCGCAGTTGTCGACGCAAGCGGGCACGGCAAGTGTACGCCCACGAAGCTCGTTTTGGGAATCGAGAAGCCAAAGTCGTACACCGCGCTCTTTGACGGTCGCAGCCTCGACAACCTCGACATTCGCTCGCATCGCCGACACGCTAGCTCCGCGTTTCAATCCAGCAGGCTCATTTCTGGTACCGTGCATTCCAATCTTTGTTTTACTACACGGCTGCTAACGGAGAAGGAGACTTGGGAGGCGACCGAAAAGTGCACCGTCCTCACGGTCGCCCATCGTCTTTCCACCGTTATGAATTGCGACCGCATCCTCGTGATGGAGGGCGGTCGCATCGTTGAAGCGGCACATACGACGAGCTTATAGCGCTCGGCGACTCCTTCGCACGGCTTGTGCGCAAGCAGGTAGCGCGAGGACTAAGCTCGCCTTTCGAAGACTACGCAGATTTCACTACGCCAAGTTCGCGTACTCTTCGTCGGTTACGCGCTCGAGCCACTCGTTCGAGGCGTTCTCGCCTTCGATCTCTAGCGCGACGTGCTGGAACCAGCTATCGGCGGCAGCGCCGTGCCAATGCTTCACGTTGGCGGGGATGTTCACCACGTCGCCCGCATGGAGCTCGCGCGCAGGCTTGCCCCACTCCTGATACCAGCCGCGCCCATACACGCAAATGAGCATTTGTCCGCCGCCCGAGGTGGCGTGATGGATGTGCCAGTCGTTGCGGCAACCCGGTGCGAAGGTTACGTTGTACGCCGGCACCTGCTCGTTGGTAAGTACCGCGAGATACGTCTCGCCAGTAAAGTATGCGGACGCTGGGTTCACCTCACCCAGGGGAAAGTCGCTCAGCTCTTGTCCAATACGCTCGTCAATCATGGTTTCCTCCGTTTGCCATCTCAATCAGTATTTTTATTATCACTACAACCACTAGCACAGCACCAAAAAGTGCCGCGACAATCAACACTTGGGCCACAAACATCATGAGTAATATTAGTATGGCCAACATTCGATTCACGCGATTTCGCTAGGGCCAGTATTACTTATACCACATTCTTGTTTCCGCACCCGTTCGGACTCGGGTAGCATCACGCTGAGTGGTACCAGCACCATTGTAACCCAAATCGAACTCGAAACCCTCCTATACCCTTCGGCCTTCCCCGCGCGGGCAACGCGCGACCCGGTACGTCTTCGGGACCGATCCGCACCGCCCGCCTTCCCCGCGGGCATGCGCGGCCCAATTCGTCTTCGAGCTCGGTCCCGAACCGCTCTTGCCCTAGCTCAGGTTAGTCTCAAAGAACTCTTGCAACTTACCAAAGGGAATGTAGTCGCCGTCACCGCCGTCGTAAAGATCGCAGTGGTTGGCGCCAGGGATTATCATGAGCTCCTTATTGTCGCCCTTCAGCAACTCGAAAGCGCCCTCGCTGAAGTAGCGCGAATGGGCATTCTCGCCGTGGATGAGAAGCACGGGAGCGTCAATCTCGCCCGCCATGGAAAGAATGGGCTGGTTGAGGAACGAAATCGTTCCCGTCACGTTCCAACCGTCGTTGGAGTTTCCTGAGCGCTCGTGATAACCGCGCGGCGTTTTGTAGTAGGCAAAGTAGTCCTTCACGAACTGCGGGGCATCATCGGGCAGCGGGTCCACCACACCGCCGGCGCGGACGTAAGTGCCCGTTGCGTAGTCGGCCGTGCGCTGGGTGGCCCAAGCTGCGCGCTGCTCATCACGCGCTTCCTTGCTATCGGCCACTCCGAAGTATCCCTCGCGCGCGATGCGAGTCATGTCGTACATAGTGGCAGCCACCGTCGCCTTGATGCGCGGGTCGATTGCAGCGGCATTGATGGCCATGCCACCCCAACCGCAAATGCCTATTATGCCAATGCGCTCGGAATCAACGTCCTCGCGACAACTCAGGTAGTCCACGGCCGCGCAAAAGTCCTCGGTGTTGATGTCGGGAGACGCCATGCGACGCGGCTCTCCGCCCGACTCGCCCGTGAACGACGGGTCGAACGCAATGGCAAGGAAGCCGCGCTCAGCCATCGTCTGCGCGTAGAGACCAGAGGACTGCTCCTTAACGGCTCCGAACGGACCACTTACGGCCAACGCGGCGAGCTTGTTTGCAGCACCCTTGGGCTTGTAAAGATCGGCTGCGAGCGTAATGCCGTAACGATTACGGAAGGTTACCTTCTGGTGATCGACGAGGTCGCTCTTGGGGAAGACCTTGTCCCATTCTTGCGTAAGTTGCAGCTTTTCGGTTGCCATCATGGTGGACTCCTCTCGTGTGTACTTGCTTCGCTATTAGTATTATCTGTGCGTACCCAAAGGATTACAAATTGTTATTGTGCATGGTTACCCATACCTGTTGTGCATACGTTTTCCAACGCGGGCGGGAATTAGTCTGCATGTGGGGGTAATCGACCCAGGCGACCGAGGGCACACGGACGGCGACGGCGATCAGCCTTACATGTGGGAGTAATCGGCGCTTGAATTGCAAAGGGAGAGCCAACGGCATCAAAATCACCCACCCGGTCACCCACCCGAGGGCTTCGCCAACTGTTGCTTTACCATCCCTTTTGTAATTATGCGCAAATCTTGCGATATGCTCCCCAAGATGCTTCATAGCCGCGGGATTGGTCGCCTGCGGGTCGCCCGTACGGTCGGGCCCCGGCCAAGCGGTGACGTTCGAGCGAGTCGCCCGGCCCAAGTGTTCGGTCGAGCGAGACTGCTCGGTCCACCAACGGGCGCGTCCGGGCGGGTCGTCCGGCCATACGGGGGCGTCCGGGCGAGTCGCCCAGCCCAACTGGCGTATCCGAGCGAGGCTCGGCCCAAGTGTACATTCTGCCGACCCCCGAAAATATTTGATAAACAAAAGCGCGGGTAGATGGCCACATGCCCAAAAGTGATGCGGCAGAATGCGCACTGAAAGCAACCCAAAGTGTACATTTGGACGACCCCCGAAAATGTTTTATCAAAGAAAGCGCAGGTAGACGCCCATATGCTGAAAAGTCATACGGCAGAATGCACACTCCAGACTCGCCCTCGGTATTGGCGGCGGGGCGGGGCGGATTGGGCGGGGCAAACCTGGGCTAGGGTGGACGATTCCGGGACTCTTGCCATCGCGCAAGCTATGAGGCATCTTGGAGAGCATAACCCCTGTTCTTGTCCCCCCAAGATGCTTCATGATGCGCAGTCAGTCGCTCAGTCGCTCGACCCGCGCCAGTCCACCGGCAGCAGGGTTCGACGGCGGCCCCGCCGCCGGGCGCCCGTGACGGAAACGGACGGAAAAACCGGCCTCCGCAAATCGCGCTTGCACCCAATGCTGGCAATGGGTGCCGTTTGGGCCATTTCGGAAAGGGTGCGGGGCCGAAAATGGCCCGTTTGGCACCCAACGTTGAGCGGAATCTGACGGAATATCGACCCGCGAAAGCCCCCATTTGAACGGGTCGCGCTCTTGTCAGGCCTTTCCCTCGAGACCGTCCCGACAACGGCCCGCCCTCAACATGAGCCGCGACTCCGCCCTGCGCCGGCGCGCTGGCCGTCGCAACCTGCGGCGCGCTGACCGTCCCAACCTGCACCTACGCGCTGGCCGTCGCAACATGCATCTGCGACTATGAAGCATCTTGGGAAGCAAATCTTGCGAATGTGGCCTGCATGAGGCCTCGTAGTTGCTGGACGCAGGGTTCCTGCAGCGAGTCCTTCCTCTCGCTACATAAAGAATAGTGGGCACGTAGTTTTACACACTTTGCAAAATACCAGTTGGCGGACGTGTTTTAACAAGTTACGCAACATCATGTGCCCACTGTGTATTTTAGCCAGTGGGCACATGATGTTGCGTCATTTATGTACAGAACCCCGTGAGCTGGAGTTTTGTACGTACATTCAAAATGACGTGCCCACTATTTCATCATGAGTCAAATTAAACGACATGAAGCAATTGACCATTTGCAATTCAAAAACGCCCAGCGCACGAATCTGCATAAGCTCTCAAACGGCATTCATGAATTCCCATGTTTTAAAATGAGCGAACACGTCCGAAGGCATGTGCGGAACGCCGCGCTATGCCCGCGCCTCCACAAAGCGAAGCCGCTGGTCGATTATTGCCTGATCGGCAAAGCAGTACTGCACGACGAGACCTGCCGGATCGATGAGCTCCGCAAGCTCTTTTGCCAGCGCGGGCATGGAACAAATCATCTCGACTTCCTCGGTGGCAATCCACGCTCGCACCACGGCCGGACAACCAAAGTCGGCAACTTCCGTCTCGTCCGTAAAACCAGCACGCACTCCTCGCTTCGCCACAGGGCCGTCAAAGCCGGGAACCTCCGTCCGACCCATGCGACAAAACCTTATATACGAAGCCCACGCAGCGATGCCCGCGACGCTCGCCTCAAAGCGCAGCCCAAATGCGCCGTCATAAGCAGTGGAAGAAGCGGCAATTGCTTCCGACCCGTAACCGAGAAGCTGTTCACCAACGCGCATCGGAGAAGAAGCCACCACTTCCGACCCCCACGTCAACCACGGCAATCCGTGCTCATCAAACTCGAAGACCGAAACCGTCGCCGTGCCCCCAGTCCGACGCGCACGCGAAACAGCTCGCTGACGTGCCACATCCTCGTCATCAGTAAGGTAGAACCCTCGGCCAAGGTCGGCAAAGCCCTGATTTCGCTCAACTACTGGACGCGTAACAGCCACGTCGGACCCATGATACAAGCGCATATCAACTCCTTGCTAAAGCACTCCCAAGAGGAAAGCCGAGGGATTGTTTCACTTTGATTCCTTGTCGACGATGTCGGCAAGGTATTGCTTCGCCGTTTCGTCGCCGCCAAACTCGGCAGCAGCGCGAAACACCTTTTCGGCCGCGGAGTCATCGCCCTTGCTCTGGTTGGTGAGCGCTACCGCTACGAGTCCACTGCAGGCCGCAGACTTTTGGTCGGCAATCTCGGGATAAACCTTCGAAACAAACACCGCCATCGTGGCGTACGTCTCGGCAGGTGACTTACAACCCAGGTCGGCGTTTACATGGTCCAACATGCACTTCCGGCACAGCATTCCAGCACGCTCGCTGCCCAAGAGCTCTGCCTGGTGGAACAGCCGCGCACCCTCCGTGTAGTCCTGAGGAACCCCAAGCCCACGCGCATAAAAACTGCCAAGATTGTACAAAGCGGTAACATCCGGCCCGAGCTGCAATACGCTCGCATACGCAGTCGCGGCCGACTCGTAATCGCGAGCAGCAAGCGCGACCTCCCCCAAGTAAAGTAACGACTTCGTCACGTCCTCGGGGCTCATCTGCTTTTCGTCATGCGAATGGCTATGGCTGTGCTTGCCCAACCCACGATGGTCGTGGCCGCCCAGCTCGCGGTCGCTCGCGTTCGGCTCGCAGTCGTGGCCGCCCAGCTCACGGTCACGCGCGTCCGACCCGTGGGCATGCCCGCCCGAATCCTGCTTGTATTCGTTCAAAAGAACCGCCCCCACAAAAAAGCTCTCGCATATCTTCCGGCCCATTGTACCTTACGAAGAGAATTGGCGTCCCGCCGCCACTCCCAACTCCTCCCCATAACCCATCGATTTATTGCAACTGCGCGACAGATTGCTTATCGAACGCTGTAGCATCCCCGTACTCCATTACTATCCAACGTGCTTTGTCCATAGAAGCGGCAAAACGGCCGCCGCAAGAGAAGGAAGGATAAACAAACCCATGCTTGCAAAGATCCTCATGATGGTCGTGTTCATCGCGGCCGTCGTCGCCATCGGCTTGCGCACGCGCAACCAGGCGGGAAGCGTTGAGGGCTTCGTCCTCGGCGGACGCAACGTCGGGCCTTGGCTCTCCGCGTTCGCCTACGGCACCAGCTATTTCTCTGCCGTCATTTTCGTAGGTTACGCCGGGCAGTTCGGCTGGAAGTACGGCATCTCCGCCACCTGGATTGGCGTCGGCAATGCCTTCATTGGCAGTCTTCTCGCCTGGATCGTCCTCGGAAGACGCACCCGCCTCATGACCCACCGCCTCGGCTCGGCAACCATGCCGCAGTTCTTTGGCTCGCGCTACAGTAGCGAGGCACTGCGCGTCGCATCGGCCGCCATTATCTTCGTGTTCCTCATCCCCTACACCGCCTCGGTTTACAACGGCCTCTCGCGTCTCTTCGAGATGGCCTTCGGCATCGATTACACCATATGTATTATTGGCATGGCCATCGTTACCTGCGTATACGTGGTGCTGGGCGGCTACATGGCCACCGTCGTCAACGACTTCGTGCAGGGCATCGTTATGCTGGTGGGCATTCTCGCCATCATTGGCACCGTGCTCGGAGATAATGGCGGTTTTATGGCAGCCTACACCAAGCTCTCCCAAATTCCCGTCGAGGGCTCTCCCATGGCCGGCCCGCTTGCGTCGTTCCTTGGCCCCGACCCGCTCAACCTTTTGGGCGTCGTCATTCTTACCTCTCTCGGCACGTGGGGCCTGCCGCAAATGGTGGGCAAGTTCTACGCCATCAAGAGTGACGAGGCCGTGCGCCAGGGCGCCATTATCTCCACGTTCTTTGCCGTAATCGTCGCAGGCGGCAGCTACTTCCTCGGCGGCTTCGGACGCCTGTACGCAGATAAGGTCGCTTTTAATCCCGAGACCGGCGCACCCGTGTTCGACTCCATCGTGCCGTCCATGCTCTCCACCCTGCCCGACTTGCTCATTGGCCTGGTTATTGTGCTGGTCCTCTCGGCGAGCATGTCCACGCTTTCTTCGCTGGTGCTCACCAGCTCTTCCACCCTCACCATCGACCTCATCAAGGATCGTGTCGTTAAGGATATGGACGAGAAGAAGCAACTCATCGTGATGCGCGCGCTGCTCGTGGTGTTCGTCGTGCTCTCGGCCGTTATCGCCCTGTGGCAGTACACCTCCCCCGTCAACTTTATTGCCCAACTCATGGGCATTTCGTGGGGCGCGCTCGCCGGCGCCTTCCTGGGGCCGTTCCTTTGGGGCCTGTACAGCAAGCGCATTTCGAAGGCCGCCGTTTGGGTGAGCTTCATCCTCGGCGTCGGTTTGACCACCGCGAACATGTTCATCGGGTTCATCTCGAGCCCCGTCAACTGCGGCGCCATCGCCATGCTGCTCTCGTTGCTGGTCGTACCCCTGGTAAGCGCGTTCACACCTGCGGTACCTTTCGAACTCGATCCGCCAGCCGAGCCGCGCTCGCTGTAGGCGCACCGCTTGCAGAAACCTCGGCGGTCCACACATACGTAACGCCACGCCCCTCGCAAGAGGGGCTTTTTTCGTGATATTTCGATTCACGCCCCTCATACGAGGGGCGACGCATTTGCGCCATTTCGCAGATTATAGGAGTGGTGCACTCTCGCCTTCGAGTGAATACAGCATCCATACTCTCGTATGCAAGCATAGCCCAAGCCGTCATCACCGCCGAAGACCTGTTTGCCGAAAAACCTGTACCAATGCGACGCGTCATTTCGTCGATACCACATACTTTTAACGAAATACTGTCCCACGTTTGGCGTATATTCATACGAACGGGCGCGACTACGCGCACTTTGGCGAGCCGCACACGTCAAACGCTCGGCAACATGCACGCCGCAACATCACGGTTAAAATACTGTTGCGTCGCAGGCGAACAAGGAGGCAAGGTCAACACAATGGAATCGATAAGAAGCACAATAAACTACCTCTACGAAGACAAGCTCATTCGCAAGAGCAGCTTCCACTACATGATTCCCGCCATCATCGGCTTGGTGTTCGGGCAAATCTCGCCCATAGTTGGCGGCATTTGCATCTCGGCCAGCCTCGGGGAAGTGCCCTTCTCTGCGCTCAGCACCGTCGAGCCCATAAACCTCATCTTTAGCGCCATAGGAAGCTTGGTTGGCGTAGGATGCGGCATAACCATTTCCAAATGCTCCGGTTCGGGCGACAAGGACACGGCGGCGCGCATTTTTACACGAGCCGTCATAGCCGCGGTAGTTGCGGCGGTCGTCGTAAGCGTCGCAATGCTCGTCTTTCACGACCCGCTCCTGCGATTCCTTCGCGCGACGCCCGAAAACTTCGCCTTCGCGCGGGAATACCTCACTGTGCTCTTGTTGGGCTCGGTTCCCATCGTCCTCTTTTTTGCCGGTGACTACATTCTTACCGACGACAACGACCCCGGCCTCGTACTCGTAGCCAACATGGTCGCAGCGGTCGTAAACATCCTGGGCAACGTAATAGGCATGGAGGTGCTCCACCTTCACATTGGCGCCAGCGCATTCGCTATGGTGCTTGGCGACCTTTGCGCCTGTATTATCTTCCTCAAGCACTTCAAGAAGAAGGACTCCCTCTGCCGCTTCGTAAAGCCCGAGCGCAAAGAGGGCGACCCCAGCATACTCTCGGCACTCAAGCCAGGCACGCCCATGGCCATTATGTACCTCATGTTCACCATTCAAATGATCGTGCAAAACCTCGTCCTGAGCAGCGAAAGCGGCACCAGCGGCCTTGGCAATTCTGCCGTCATAGATAACCTCGTGCTTTTCCTCACCATCTTTACCGCATCAACAAGCGAACCAGTCATGCCCCTGGCATCATCGTACTTCGGAGAGGGCAATCACTGCGGCACGCTACTGGTCAAGCGATCCATGTATCATTTGGGACTCTGCATTCTTGCGCCCATCATCATCGTGCTTGTTGCGGTTCCCCAACTGTTCATGGCGCTGTTCTCCGTGCAGGACCCCATCATGCTCGAAACGCTACCCTTCGCCATACGCATCGTATGCCTCAATGCCCTGTTCACCTTTACCAACGACTCCATGGTGAACTACCTTTCGGCCACGGAGCGCGAACGCCTCGCGAACGTATCGTACGCCATACAAATCGTGGTTAATATCGCCGCCACACTCGGGCTCGCCAACGTCGTGGGCATGGACGCCCCGTGGTACGGCACTATGCTCGCAAACGTGTGCGCATGCCTGTTCCTGCTCATCGCCGGCCGTCTCTTCAAGGGCTACGTCAAGCAGTACCCCGAAAACGCCCTCGTCCTCACCGGCGGCAACACGGACGCCGCGCAAATCGATGAGTGGCACACCGATACGCTCAAGGTACTTGGACAAGAGCAAACGAACGCGGTTTGGCAGAAGGTCATCGAGCCCTTCTTGGCCTCGGACGCCAACGAGCCAAACCAGCTTTGCTCGTATTCCATCATTCGGCGCGACAACGGCGATACGGCGGCCATCCTGCGCTATGGCGGCCACACGAGCCTCAAGCACCTCTTGCTCGGCGAAGAGGGCGGCGAGGAAGAGGACGAGGCAGAGCTTTCGCATGTATATGGTGAGTGCGTGCGCTCTGAGTTCAATACGTTACGAAGGTTGATGATAAACTTCAAGGCAGCATAAGGTTCGCTTCTATATAAGGCCTGCAATAGATAGTATCAATTGGAAACGAGGGAGTATGACCGAACGAGAATTCAAACAACTACTAAGTATCCACGACACAGAGTGGTCAGTGCCGTATAAGCCGGCCTATCGGCTTGTAGAGGACTCCGCCCACGCGCATCCCGACCGCATGGCGGTTATAGCCTGCGACCGCTCACTCACCTACGGCGAGCTCAACGCCGAGGCAAACGCGGCGGCGCACGCGCTCGTGGAGGCGGGCGCCGGAGCCGAGACTAAGGTCGCCGTGTTCGCCGATCGCGACGGTTGGGCCTACGTCATGCGTACGGCACCGCTCAAGGCTGGTGCCGCCTTCATGCCCATCGACCCCGAGTACCCCGAAGAGCGCGTGCGCTACATCTTGGAGGACTCGGGCTGCAACCTCGTGCTTACCACGCAGGCCATCCACGAGCGCCGAGCCGACCTGTTCGACGCACTTTCAGACCTTGGCCTCAACGTCATCGAGGTCGAGACGGCGGTGTCCTCGCACGACACGTCGGACCTAGGCCTGGAGGTGGCCCCGCACGATCTCGCCTACGTCATTTACACCTCGGGCTCCACGGGCAAGCCCAAGGGCGTAATGCTCGAGAATCACAACCTCAACAATTTCTGCCACATGAACCCAAAGAACATCGAAGTCGTCTTTAACGTGCAGGACTGCAGCGTGACCATTGCCCTGGCCGCCTTCACGTTTGACGTCTCGGTAATGGAGCAGTTCCTGCCGCTCGCAAACGGCCAGACGGTCGTATTGGCAACGATGGACCAAATCATGGATCCAGACGCCATGGCACAGCTTATTGAGCAACATCAGGTGGATTCGTTTACCTGCACGCCGAGCTATCTTTCCAACCTCATAGAGGTACCGGTGTTCGCCAACGCCATGGAGCGAATTCGAGCCGTGGACGTGGGTGCCGAGGCGTTCCCGGGCGACCTGTACACGCGCCTCAAGGCCATCAACCCCAACATGAACATCATGAACAGCTACGGTCCCACCGAGTGCACCGTTTCCAGTACGGCCGCCATTCTGGCGGGACCCGACGACATCACCATCGGCGTGCCCCTCGCCAACTACCACTGCATTACGGTCAACGAGGAGGGCGAGCCCCTTCCCATCGGCTCGCAGGGCGAACTCGTCATCCTAGGTGACGGCGTGGGCCGTGGCTACATCGGCCGCGACGACCTCAACAAGCGCAACTTCATATCCTACTTTGGTATCCCCGCATACCGCGCCGGCGACTTGGCTGTGGTGCGTGCCGATGGCAACATCGAGTTCCACGGGCGCGTGGACGACCAGGTTAAGTTGCGCGGCCTACGCGTAGAGCTGGGCGAGGTCGAAAAGGTCATCGGTAGCTTCCCCGGCGTCAAGCAGGCCGTGGTCACGGTCGTTAAGGGAGCGCAGGAGTACCTGGCCGCGCACTTCCTCGCCGACAAGCCCGTCGACATTCCCGAGCTCAAGCGCCATGCCAAGCAGTATCTCACCTCCTACATGGTACCCCAGAGCTTCATGCAGATGGACGAGTTCCCCCTCACCCCCAACGGCAAGGTGGACAAGCGCGCCCTGCCCGAGGCCGAACTGGATTACAGCGACATCGTGCCCGCCGCAACGGACACGCAAAAGCAGCTGCTGGACATCGTGTTTGGTATTCTCAAAACCGACCGCGTTGGCATTACCACCGACCTGCTTGAGGCGGGCCTCTCCTCGCTCGGTGCCATCCGCCTGTGCAGCGAGATTCGCGCAGCATTCAACGTGGCCATAAAGACCTCTGAGCTCGCCGACAACTCCACGGTAGAGGACCTCGAGCGCCTCATTGGCGCTGCGGGCCCGACGCGTACCTACGAGCTGCGCGACGAGTATCCGCTTTCGCAAACACAGACGGGCATTCTTATTGAGGTTCTGCGGCATCCGGGCACCACCATGTACAACCTGCCCGAGCTCTATACGCTCGACGCCTCGGTGGACGTGGAGAAGCTTGCCGATGCCGTGCGTGCGGCCATAGCCGTCCATCCGTATCTGTTCATGACGGTGCGCAGGGACGAGGAGGGCAAGCTGCACGCCGTACGACGTGACGGACATCCCTTCGAAGTAGATATTATCCGGACCGAGAGCCTGCCCACGGAGGACGAGCTCGTACGCCCGTTCGACCTCATGAGCGGTGAGCTCTTGTTCCGCGCAGAGATTTACGTAACGGACGACGGCTCGTATTTGCTGTTCGACACGCACCACATCGTGAGCGACGGCGGCTCCATCGACATCCTCATGGAGGACGTGGAGCGCGCCTTCCAGGGCGAGACGCTGCAGGCCGAAGAATACACGGGCTTTGAGTTCGCACTCGACGAGGAAGAGGCACGCGCAACCAATCGCCTGGATGCCGCCAAGGCGTTCTACGATGGCTACTTCCGCGGATGCGGAGGCGAGACCATGCCCGTGAAGGATGGCGACGAGGCCGCAGGACATGTGGCGATGGAGCGACTCCGCGGCAAGGCGAATGGTGCGGCAGTGCGCGCCTTCTGCGACGAGCACAGCCTGCCGCTCAATGCCTTCTTTACGGCCGCCTTCGCCTTTGCACTCAAGGAGTACGCCGACGCCGAGGTACCGGTGTTCACCACCATCTACAACGGCCGCAACGACCCGCGCCTTGCGAACAGCGTATCCATGCTGGTAAAGACGCTTCCCGTATCGCTCGACTGCAAGGACGACGACTACGTAATGTCGCTTGTAGAAACCTGCAAGTCGTACCTCACCGCCGCCATGGCCAACGACCTGTACAGCTTCGCCGAGATTCACCAAGCGTACGGCATAGATGGCGACATGATGTTCGTGTACCAGGGCGAGTTCGAGCACGGATTCCCCCTGGGAGGCAAGAATGCGCCCGTCAAGCAGCTGGGCCTCTCGCGCGCGCGTGCGGCCTTTGCCCTCGACCTCTCGCTCGACGGCGACGAGCTCGTGTTCGAGCCCGAATACGACCCCTCGGTATTCTCGCCCTATACCGTGCATGGCATGGTTAGCCTCATGGACCACGTGGTGGACGAGTTCGTAGCGAAGGATCGTCTGCGCGACGTTACGCTGGTTTCTGCGGAGGACGAAGCGGCTATCCTGGCGCTTCACGACACAGATTGGCCCGTGGCCGAGCGTCCCGCCTACCGCTTGTTGCAAGACCAGGCCGAGACAAACCCCGATGCCGTGGCGCTCGTGGCATGCGACCGCACGCTCACTTACGGCGAGCTCAACGGACTGGCCAACGCGGTGGGCCACGCGCTTGTGAGCGCCGGTGCCGCGCCCGGCTCGATGGTGGCCGTAATGGCCGAGCGAGACAGCTGGGCCTACGTAATGCGACAAGCCGCGCTCAAGGCGGGCGCCGCTTTCTTGCCCATCGACCCCGAGTATCCCGAGGAGCGTGTGCGCTACATCTTGGCGGACTCGGGCTGCAGGCTGGTGCTCACCACACAGGCAATCCTCGAGCACCGCGCGAATCTCTTTGCAAACATCGCCGATTTGCAAGTTACGGTTGTGGAGGCCTCAAGGGCGACTGAGCTGCAAAGCCAGTCGAACCTCAACGTGGAAGTGGACCCACACGACCTGGCCTACGTCATTTACACGTCCGGCTCCACTGGACGTCCCAAGGGCGTGATGATAGAGAACCACAACCTCGTGAACTTTGTGGACGACAACGACAAGAACTACGAGATTTTGGGCTACACGCGGCGCGCACACGTGAGTTTGGCCATTGCCGCGCTCACCTTTGACTTCGCCATCATGGAGGAGTTCGTGCCCCTAGCCAACGGCATGACGGTAGTGCTGGCCACAGGCGAGCAGATAATGGACCCCATCGCCATAGGCACGCTCATGCGCAGCAACGACGTAGACGTGATGAGCTGTACGCCGAGCTATCTCTCCAACATGCTGGCCGTGTCGGACTTCGCCGATGCCGTCGCCAATCTCAAGTCGGTAGACATGGGCGCCGAGGCGTTCCCACCCGATTTGTACGCCCGCCTCAAGGCAGTGAATCCCAACATCTACATCATGAACGGTTACGGTCCCACCGAGGCCACCATTAGCTGCACCATGCAAGTGGTTACCGACGCCACCAACGTGACCATCGGCATTCCCAACGCAAACGTGCACGTGGCCACCGTGGACCGCGCGGGCAGGCTGCAGCCGCTCGGAGCCACCGGCGAACTGGCAATTCTGGGTGACGGCGTCGGTCGTGGATACGTGGGACGCGAGGACCTCAACGCCCGCAGCTTCGTACGACTGCTGGGGATGCCCGCCTACCGCTCCGGCGACCTCGCGCGCCTGCGCTCCGATGGCCAAATCGAGTATCGCGGCCGCATGGACGACCAGGTCAAGCTGCGTGGACTCCGCGTCGAGCTGGGCGAAATCGAGAGCGTCATGAACTCCTATCCTGGTGTGCGCACCAGCGTATGCGTGGTGGCCCACGGCGAGACGGACTACCTGGCCGCATATTTCACGGCCGAGCAAGAGGTTGACCTCACCGACTTCCGCGCGCACTTGGCGAAGTACCTCACCTCCTACATGGTGCCCCAGGCCTACCTGCAGCTGGACGAGCTGCCGCTCACGGCCAATGGCAAGGTGGACAAGAAGGCGCTGCCCGAGGTGCAGGTTGCAACCGAGGAGATTGTGGCGCCCGAAAACGAAACGCAGGAGCGCATCCTCAACATCGTGCGCACGGTAATCGGAATCGACGAACTTGGCATCACCACCGACCTCTTTGAAGTGGGCTTGTCATCCATCGGATGCATACGACTGGGCGCCCTACTTGGCGATGAGTTCAACACACCCGTAAAGGTGGCCGACCTCTTCGAGCGCAGGACGGTTCGCGAGCTCGAGGAACTCATAGCCAATGCTGGCGAAGTCGTAACGCACGAGCTACGCGAGGCCTACCCACTCTCGCAAACGCAGGCCGGCATCTTTGTGGAATGCCTGCGCTTCCCCAATACCACGGCGTACAACATCCCCTATTTGTACAAGCTGGGCAACGACGTGGATATTGAGCGCCTTCGCGAGGCGCTGCAAAAAACGCTGGTGGCGCATCCGTACCTGTTCGCAACCATTCGTCGCGACGTCGACGGCGAGATTCGTGCCGTAAGAAACAAGCCGCAGGTGCCCGAGCTGCCCGTGCGCTCGGAGCTGCCGAAAGTGCAGGACCTCGTACGTCCGTTCGATCTCACTTCGGGCGAGCCGCTGTTCCGCGTGGAGCTGTTCGACGTGGCAGATGGCAAGTATCTGTTCGTCGACACGCACCACATCGTGAGCGACGGCGAGTCGCTCGACATCCTGTTCGACGACGTCGAGAAAGCCTATGCTGGCGAAGATGTAGAGGCCGAAACGTACACCGGCTTCGAGTACGCGCTCGACGAGGAGGCCGCGCGTGGCTCCGAGCGCCTTGAGGCCGCAAAGTCGTTCTTCGACGGCATCTTCCGCGGCTGCGGCGGCGACACCTTGCCTACCAAGGATGGAAGCAAAGGCGCTGGCCACATCGCGTATGTAAACATGGCGGCGGAAGGCGTCGCGGATGAGGTTCGCGACTTCTGTGACAAAAACGGTATAACGCCCAACGCGTTCTTTACCACGGCGTTCGGCCTCGCGCTGCAATCCTACACCGCAGCAGAGGACGGTGCGGTATTTGCCACCATCTATAACGGTCGCAGCGACTCCAGGCTCGAAAACAGCATCACCATGCTCGTAAAGACGCTTCCCGTGCTGTTCGCAGACGACCCTGCCCTGCCGGTCGCCGAGGCCATTGCCGCGTGCCAGCAGTACCTGCTCAGCGCCATGGCAAACGACATATATAGCTTCGCAGAGATAAGCGCAGCCTACGACATAAAGGGCGACATGCTCTTCGCGTACCAAGGCGACTCCAATTCGAGCGACATGCTCATCGGCGGCAGCACCGCCACGGTGGTTGACCTCGAGCTCTCGCAGGCAAAGGCCGGCATGGACATCGATGTGTTCATGGAAGGCAACAAGGTCGCAATTGACTGTTCGTACGATCCCGCTCAATACAGCGACCGTACGGTAGGCGGCCTGCTGGGAATGTTGCTAACCATATGCCACGAGCTCACCGTACGCGAAACGCTGGGGCAGGTGAAACTTACCACCTTGGAAGACGAGGAGCGCATCCGCTCACTCCACAACACCGACTGGCCCGTGGCCGAGCGCCCCGCCTATCGCTTGGTGCAGGACCAGGCCGCTGCCAACCCCGACGCCACGGCCGTCGTCGCCTGCGACCGCACGCTCACCTATGGCGAGCTCAACGCGCAGGCCAACGCAATCGCGCACGAACTCGTCGCAACCGGCGTCGGCCCTGAGTCTATGGTAGCCGTACTCGCCGAGCGCAACAGCTGGGCCTACGTCATGCGTCAGGCAGCGCTCAAGGCAGGCGGCGCCTTCCTGCCCATCGACCCGGAATACCCCGAGGAGCGCGTACGCTACATCCTTGAGGACTCGGGTTGCAGGCTGGTGCTCACAACCGAGGAGGTGCTCGCGCAGCGCGCCGAGCTGTTCGGGCAACTCGCCGATTTGGGACTCACCATCGTGGAGGCCAAGCAGGCTGCAACGGAAGGCGACACGTCAAACCTCGACGTGGAGGTCAAGCCCGAAAACCTCGCCTATACCATTTACACCTCCGGCTCCACAGGACGCCCCAAGGGCGTGATGCTCACCAACAAGAACCTCGTGAACTTCGTGGACGACGATGACAATAACCACGAGATTTTGGGTTACACGCGTCGCGGGCACGCAAGCTTGGCCATAGCGGCGCTTACCTTCGACTTCGCCATCATGGAGGAGTTCGTACCTCTGGCTAACGGACTCACTGTGGTGCTGGCCACGGGCGAGCAGATTCTCGATCCCGCAGGCATTGCGAACCTCATGCTCGACAACAACGTGGACGTTATGAGCTGCACGCCAAGCTACATGTCCAACATGCTCGACTCCCCCGATTTCGCGAAGGCCGTAAGCGGTCTCGCCTCCGTGGACTTCGGCGCCGAGGCGTTCCCACCGGCACTCTTCACAAAGCTTCGCGAAGTAAATCCGAACCTTTATGTTATGAACGGCTACGGGCCCACCGAGGCCACCATCAGCTGCACCATGCAAGTGGTCGACGGCTCCGGCGACATCACCATCGGCATTCCCAACGTCAACGTACACGTAGCCACCGTGGATCGCGCTGGCAGGCTGCAACCGCTGGGCGCCACGGGCGAGCTGGCAATTCTGGGCGACGGCGTCGGACGCGGCTATGTGGGACGCGACGACCTCACCGCACGCAGCTTCATCCGCCTGCTGGAGATGCCGGCCTATCGCTCCGGCGACCTCGCACGCATCCGCCCGGACGGGCAAATCGAGTACCGAGGCCGCATGGACGACCAAGTGAAGCTGCGTGGCCTGCGCGTCGAGCTGGGCGAAATCGAGAGCGTTCTCAACTCCTACCCCGGCGTAAAGATGAGCACGGTAGTGGTCGCCCATGGCCAAACGGACTACCTCGCGGCCTACTTTACCGCCGACAAGCAGGTAGACCTCGACGCGCTCAAGGCGCACTTGGGCTCTTATCTTACGGCCTACATGGTGCCGCAGGCCTACCTGCAGCTGGACGAGATTCCGCTCACGGCGAACGGCAAGGTGGACAAGAAGGCGCTGCCGACGATTGAGCAGGAGCGGGCAGAGCGCACGATTAAGGCACCGACCACCGAACTCCAAACGACGCTGTGCGACATCATTAAGAACGTACTCGCGCTTGACGAGGTAAGCGTGGACGAGGACTTCTTCGCACTCGGCGGAACGTCGCTCACGGCGGCCAAGGTCATGATGGCAGCCATGGTGCAAGACCTCCCGATTGTGTATCAGGATTTGTTCGATAGGCCCACCGTTGAGGGACTCGAGCAGGTTATTCTTAGCAAGCGTGAGGCCGAATCGGCCGCAGACGAGGCAGCACAGCCAAACGTGAGCGAACACGACAATCCGGATACCAACGCCATAGCCCAGCCAGCGTGCCTCAAGTACAACACACCCGAGTATGTGCACGAAATCAAGCGAGGCGACATTGGCAACGTGCTTCTTACGGGTACCACCGGATTCTTGGGCGCCCACATGCTTAAGGAGCTCATCGACTCCACGGACGCCGTCGTATACTGCCTCATCCGCGATGGCGAGGTATCGGCAGAGGAGCGCCTCACCACCAACATGTTCTATTACTTCGAGGAGAACTATAAACCCTACCTTGGCAACAGGGTAATCGTCCTGCACGGCGACATTACGGACGAGGAAAGCGTGTGGGCAGCCTCCAGCGAGGACTTCCAAACGGTCATTAACTGCGCAGCGTGCGTAAAGCACTTTGCCGACTTCGGGTTCCTCAAGTCCGTGAATACCGACGGAGTGCAAAACCTTGCCTCCATGTGCGTAGAGAAAGGCGCTCGACTCGTCCACGTTTCGACCGTCTCCGTTGCAGGCGACGTGGTGGGCGACGAAAGCTACAATCCGGTGCTCACCGAGAGCAAGCTCGAACTTGGCCAAGAGACGGAATCGAACGGATACGTTCACACCAAGTACCTGGCCGAAAAGCTCATTCTTCGCATGGTGGACGAGGAGGGCCTCGACGCAAAGATCATGCGTGTGGGCAACCTCATGAGCCGTCAACTCGACGGCGAGTTCCAGGTGAACTTCGCCACGAACAACTTTATGAGCACGCTCAGGTCCTACGCGGCGCTGGGCAGCTTCCCCGTAGACGAGATGGACGAGCAAGACGAGTTCTCCCCCATCGACGAGGTTGCGCGTGCCATCGTGCTCCTCGCTGGCACGGACAAGAAGTTCACCGTGTTCCATGCGTACAACTCGCATACGGTTGAGATGGGCAACATCATCTTGGCCATGCAGCAGTGCGGCATAGCGATTGACGTCGTGGAGCCGGACGAGTTCGTTCGCAGGCTCCGCACCGCGCTTGCGGACGACGCCATCAACGCCTATGTGTCGCCGCTCGTCAACTACAACCTGGACGACAACGAAACACGCTACGAACTGGAATCCGACAACCGCTTTACGGTTAAGGCCCTCTATCGCTTGGGCTTCCAGTGGTCCATCACCGAACTCGGCTACTTGAACAAGGCCATCGACATGATGCAAATGCTCGGCTTCTTCGACTTGGAGGACTAGCCGCAACGGGCCGCGGGGGGCACGTCCCTCGCGGCCCGCCCCAAACGTCAAGGGCCACTTAGGAAGAGGCCACTTAGGGCGGGTTTCGCGTCCTAAGTGGCCCGCCCCGCCACGCCCGCTGCCAAGACCCTACCGCGCGAAAATAGAAAGCAACGTAAGGTCGTCGAACTGCTCGTGGCCAGCAACAAAGAGGTCGATTGCCTCAACCGCGCTGTGAACGGCATCGACCGCGCAAGAGGCTCCAGCAACCGCATCGCACAAACGTTGCTCGCCGAAGAAGTCGGCCTGCGCATTGTTGGCCTCGGTTGCCCCGTCGGTATAGAACAGTATGCCTTCTCCGGGCTCAAGCCGAACGGTTTCGTTTACGATACCGGCCCCTTCGAACAGGCCCAGCACGATTCCGTCGCTTTGGCCGAGGTATTCCCCTCCCACAACGAGCGGCGCCAAATGGCCAGCGTTCGCATACGTAATAACCCCGGTAGCAGGGTCGAGAAGGCCAGCCACCAGCGTAACGAACATGCACTCGGGATTGTTGCTGGCAATCGAGTCGTTCGCCTCGTTGAGCGCCTTGGCGGGATCGAGACACGTCCGCATCTTTTCGTAAATGAGCGTGCGGCTCATGGCCATAAACAGCGCGGCGCTCACGCCCTTGCCCGAAACATCGGCAAGCACAAACATGAGCCTGCCATCGCCGAGCACCGACAAGTCGTAAAAGTCGCCACCGACCTCGCGTGCCATGCGCATGGAGGCAAACGCCTCGAAGCCGTCTCCGGCAAGCTCCGTCGATGGAGGAACCAACCCCTGCTGGATGCGTCGCGCAACCGAAAGCTCGGTGTTTGCCGCAACGCGTTCCCGCGTCATGGATTCAATTTGGCCCACGTACTCGTGGATGTCTCCCGTCATCTTGTTGTAGGAGTCGCAAATCTCACCGATCTCGTCATCCCTCTTCATTTCCAGAGGCTCCTCGTGAGACTCGCCCTCGCGCGACGATTCGCGCCGCACGAAGCCACGCATACGTGCGGAGACCACCTTCAGGGGATTACTTACATCTCGGCGGAGCATAACGACCTCGATTACCACCACGCCCATGTTGATGGCTATCATCGGAATGGCGAACGCAAGGGTGTTGTCGAAGATTTTCCCCAACAGCTCCGAGTCGTCGACGTCTATGCGCATCAAAAGGTCATCGTCGCAGCCTTCGACCTCAACCGGAAAAAACCAGCTGAGGTTACGCCCCATAATGCCCTCCGTTATTTCCGCTTCGGAATCCGAGGCACCCGACAAAACGTTCAACTCCTTTTGCGAGGCCTTTTTTTCCATAACGAACCCATGAGGCACCTCTTTTTGAAGCCGCTCGTCTTCCTCGTCGTCGCCCGACACAATAAGCAGGCATGTGAGGGTGGACTCGTCGTCGTTCAATTCGTAGATGGTAAGGTTCCGAACGTTGAGCAGCGAACACACAAGCTGAATCGTTTCGCGAGTGGCATCGTATCCCTCGGTATCGGACTCCGAGGTCAGCTCGTCGTACGTTGTCCCGTTCACCGCCGCCTGCGCTTCCTGCGCAACTATGTCGATGATGTTCGTGGCCTCGTCCATGATGTCGGCCGAGTTGTACGCATGACTCAACAGCAGCGATGCGCCCGAGGCAACAATGAGCGCCACGAACGACACCGCCGCAAAACGCCTCAAAATTGAATGGCGCCTCAACTTCAGCATGCCAGCTACACTATGCGCAGTCGCTTGTCGAATCCAGCAACCTTAAACACCTGCATGACCTCTGCTGTCGTATTGCAAATGGTGAGGTGTCCTTTCATTTGCTTGTATGCCACGACGAGCTGGCGCAAGCCTGCCGACGATATGTACTCGAGCGCGCTGAGGTCGATGATAAGCTCTTCGCAGCTCGAATCGATTGCGGCAAGGGCGGCGCCAAATTCGGGAGCAGTGGCGGAATCAAGCCATCCCTCGAGCGCGAGTGTCGTCGTGGTTCCCTCTGCTGTGGACGTAATCTTCATGATGCTCCTTTGTCGATGGATTCCCACAGGAATGATTATACGCGATGTAACAGATTGGCAGTATGCTTTTGCATAGACAAAGTCCCACAGCAATCCCTCAAAACTTGTATTATCCTATTAGTATATAGAACTCGGTTTCTTGAGCTATTGAGAGAGACTTCAGCATGCCACGCAACACTATTGCCATGAGCACGAAAATCGTTCGGCAACTGATGACGCTCATCGCGCTGCCATTGGCGCTCGTCATGGCAGCGCTCGTCGCACCGCCAGCACACGCACAAGAGTCAAAGGGCAAGGTCGTTCGCGTCGGCTGGTACGACTCGTCCTACAATACTGTTGACGCGCACGGGCGACGCTCGGGCTACGCCTACGAATACCAGCTTAAGATTGCCGGCTACACGGGTTGGAGCTACGAGTACGTCAACGGCAGCTGGTCGGAGCTCTTGCAAATGCTCGTCGATGGCAAAATCGACCTCATGAGCGCCGTTTCCTATACCGAAGAGCGCGCCAAGAACATGCTCTACCCCAACCTCCCCATGGGGTCGGAGGACTACTATCTCTTCGTCGCCCCCAGCAACAAGGAGGTTTCCTCGGCCGACCTCTCCACGCTCGACGGGAAGCGCGTAGGCGCAAACAAGGACAGCATTCAGGCAGACTTTTATCGCAGCTGGGCTCAACGCAACGACGTGCATACCCAAACTGTTGAACTCGAAACCTCCGAGGACGAGTCGCTGCAAATGCTCGCCGATGGCAAGCTCGACGCTTACGTTACGGTAGACACCTTCGTAGAGCCGGAGCGTGCGATGCCAATCGCCAAGGTTGGCTCATCCGACTTCTTCTTTGCCGTAAACAAGAGTCGCCCCGACCTGCTCGACGAGCTCAACGAGGCGATGGACGCAATCCACAACGAGAACCGCCACTTCAACCACGAAATGTTCGACCGATACATCAAGACGGTGGGTGCAAACGCGTTTCTCTCGCCCGGCGAAACGGATTGGCTCCGCGAGCACGGCACGATTCGCGTGGGCTACCAAGACAACTACCTGGCCTTTTGCGGTACAGACAAAACCGGAAAGCTGACGGGCGCGCTCAAGGACTATTTGGCCCACGCCAGCACATGCATGGAAAACGGGAAGATGGACTTTGAGGCCAAGGCATTCCCCACGGTAGAAGCCGCCCTCGACGCCTTGGGCACGGGTGAGGTGGACTGCGTTTTCCCGGCAAGCCTCGATGGCTACGACGGCGAAAAGCGCGGCATTGCAACCACGGCACCCCTCATGAGCACGGATGTGTACGCAGTCGTGCGGCAAGAGAATGCGAACAATTTTACCAACAGGGAGCATGTGGTCGTCGCCGTCAACCAAGGCAACCCGAACTACGACACGTTTCTTATCGACAACTTCCCCAGCTGGCAAACGGTGTACTACGAAACCACGGAGGATTGCCTGAAGGCGGTTTCCGAAAACATGGCGGATTGCGTACTCATTAGCAATTATCGCTACAACAACATCTCAAGGCTCTGCGAGCAGTATCACCTCACGACGTTTCCCACCACCATGCACCTGGACCCATGCTTTGCAGTGGCGAAGGGAAACCCGCAGCTCTTTTCCATTCTCTCGAAAGTGGTCACGCAAGTCCCCTCCTCCACCGTAAACTCGGCACTCTCCCACTATGTTACGGAGGACGCCAAACGCACGCTTGGTGATTTCCTTGCCCAAAACGCCGCAATCGTAATGGCGATCGTCATCGCAGTACTGCTCGTCATCACCTTGCTCATGGTGCGCAGCATGCGTGCGGAAAAGCTAGCGAAGGAGCTCATTTCGGCAACGGAAACAGATGCCCTCACCGGCCTCTACAACCGAGACTACTTCTTCCAGTACGCCAACCGCATGCGTCGCGAGCAGCCCGATGTGGCAATGGACGCCATCGTGATTAACATAGAGCGCTTTCGCTCCGTAAACGCCCTCAACGGGTGGGACTTTGGCGACCAGGTACTTCGCGTGCTCGGAAGCGAAATTCGCGCCCTGGCCACGGATAACAAAGGAATCGCGGGTCGCTTTGGCGCCGATCGATTTGATGTTTTTTGCGAACACGTCGGGGATTATCACAATGTCTACGAAAGGCTGCAGAGCAAGGTGGAGAGCTTTGTGCCGAGCGCGAACATCCGCATTCGCATGGGGGTGCTCCCGGAGCAAACGCAGATGGAGCCTGTTCAAATGTTCGATATGGCACGCACGGCATGCAACATGGCGCGCGAAAGCTTCCAGGAGCACCTTATCGTCTTCGACAATCAAGTGCGCGAGCGCGAGCTCTACGAGGATCGCCTGCTCAACGATTTAAACCGCGCTTTGGACAACTTCGAGTTCGAGGTGTACTACCAACCGAAATACGATATTCAGGCCGATTCACCACGGCTCGTGAGCGCCGAGGCACTCATCCGTTGGCGCCATCCCGAGCTTGGCATGATAGCGCCGAACGACTTCATTCCGCTGTTCGAGCAACACGGCAAAATCGAGGAAATCGACAAGTACGCCTGGTCGGAAGCAGCCAAGCAAGTCGCGCGTTGGCGTACGCAGTTCGGAAGGGTAATACCCGTCTCCGTCAATCTTTCTCGCATGGATGTGTTCGACCCAGAACTACAAAACACATTAGATGGTATCCTGTTAGAGAACGGACTCGATCACGACGCGATTAAGCTTGAGGTTACGGAGTCGGCCTATATGGAAAACGCAGACCAGCTTATTAGGGTCGTCAAGAGCCTGCGCACGACGGGCTACACGGTGGAGATGGACGATTTCGGCACCGGCTATTCCTCGCTGAACATGCTCTCCACCATCCCCATCGACGTGCTGAAGATGGATAGGGCCTTTATCCAAAACATGGAAAACGACGAGAAGACGGCCCAGCTAGTGGAGCTCATTGTGAGAATCGCGAAGAGCCTGAACCTCGTGGTCGTCGCAGAAGGCGTGGAAACCGAAACCCAACTGCGGATGCTTAGGGACCTCGGGTGCGAGGTGGTTCAGGGTTACTACTTCTCGCCTCCGCTCCATCCAACCGATTTCGAGGCCAACCATCTCCAGAAAGCGGGGCGATAACGGCCATGCGCTCACTGCGAACAAAGATGACCTTGTTCACCACGTGCGTGATCATTATTACCGTTACGTGCATGGCGTTGCTCAGCGTGTTCTTCGTGCGTACCACAGAGCAAAAACGGTCGAATCAGCTGCTCCTGCTCTTGTGCGAAACCGGCGAGAAGAACCTCGACTACTACTTCAATAGCGTTCAGAAGTCCGTGAGCAAGGTTGCGTCCTTTACGGAATCGACCTTGGACGGCTTGGAGGACGAGCAGCTGAAACGCCACATGGAGCTCGTTCGAGAGCGCTTCGACGAAATGGCCTCCAAAACGAACGGCGTTTTAACCTACTACTACCGCATCGACCCGGAAGTCTCCAAAAAGGTGAAGGGCTTTTGGTACGCCGACCTCGACGGTGAGGGCTTCAAGGAGCGCGAGGTAACCGACATCACGCTTTACGACACAAAGGATACCTCAAGGCTGGTATGGTTCACCGTTCCCAAGTACGAGGGAGAGCCCGTGTGGCTTCCACCGTACGTTACAGAGAACCTCGACACGCGCGTGATTTCCTACAATGTTCCCATCTATTGGCGCGGCACGTTCGTTGGCGTGGTGGGAATCGAAATCGACTACTCCACCATGGCAGAACAGGTGGAGAGCATTCGGCTCTATGGCAACGGCTACGCGTTCTTAAGCGACGCGCGCGGCAACATCTTTTTCCATCCTCGCATCGACACGAGCCAGCATTCCAAGAGCGATCCCGTAATGCCCGCGTCCGCGATAAAGAAGAACACCTTCGTTCGATACACCTACGATGGCGTAGAGAAAATCGCCGCATGGCTCCCATTGAGCAACGGCATGCGCCTCAACGTAACGGTGCCCGTATCCGAGACGGAAGGCGACTGGCAGCGGCTCATTTGGGAAACAATGATTTATACCGTCGTCGTACTCGTCGCTTCGAGTACGCTCACCATGCTGTACGCCAAGCGCATCACGAAGCCCTTGGAAGAGCTCACCGAGGCTGCCGACCAGGTGGATAGGGGCAATTACGATTTCGAGCTCACCTACAATGGAAACGACGAGGTCGGCCGTCTTACGAGCACCTTCAAGCGGCTGGCCGGCCATATGAGGGACCACATTTCCGACCTCAACAAGCGCGCGTACGTAGACGCCCTCACGCATGTGCGGAACAAGGGCGCGTATACCACATATATTGAGGGCATTCAGACGAGGTTGGACGAGGACGCAGATGGCGTGGAGTTCGCGGTTGGCGTGTTCGACTGCGATAATCTCAAGCTGGTGAACGACAGGTATGGCCACGAGAAAGGCGACGAGTACCTCATGGCGGCATGCCGCCTCATATGCCGCGTGTTCCAGCACAGCCCCGTGTTTCGCATCGGCGGAGACGAGTTCTCGGTTATTCTCCAAAACGATGATTTGCATAACAAAGATGCACTTGCAAAGAGTTTCTCTGCTGCGATGCACGAGATAAGCTCGTCGGCAGCCAACGAATGGGAAGAAGTACACGTCGCAATGGGGATAGCGGTGTACGACAACCAAACCGACCAGGACGTGAACGATGTTGTGCGGCGAGCTGACGAGCTCATGTACGAAGACAAGCGCATACGAAAAACAGGGAGGTAAGGACATGGCACCTTCAACGTGGAGTCGAATAGTACGAAGAACGGCACTCTTGATTTCTCTAACGTTGATGGTGGTCCTTGTTGTGCCGCATGCAGTTCGCGCGGACGAGCCGCAACGAATCGTGCGGGTGGGGTGGTTTGAGTCGCCGTTCAACAGTACCGACGAAGTGGGGCGACGCTCGGGATATGCCTACGACTATCAGCAAAAGATTGCGGCGTACACCGGCTGGACGTACGAATACGTAGAGGGCAGCTGGCCCGATTTGCTCCAAATGCTGCAAGACGGCAAAATCGACTTGTTGAGCGACGTTTCGTATACGGATGAGCGTGCAAAACGCATGCTGTTCTCTTCCCTGCCCATGGGTTCGGAGGAGTACTACCTTTTTGCTGCCGCCGACAACCACGAGATTGTGCCCGACGACTACACTACCTTCATCGGGAAGAAGGTAGGCGCGAACAAGGGAAGCGTACAAATTGGCTACTTTCGCGACTGGGCTGAGTCCAATGGGGTAAAAGCCGAAATCGTAGAACTTACGGGAAGTGAGGCGGAGAACCTCAAGAAGCTCGCTCAAGGCGACATCGACCTGTATTTGTCGCTGGATGGCTTCTTCGAAAAGGGTGAAGCCATACCCGTATGCAGGGTGGGCGTCTCCGACTATTACTTTGCCGTAAGCAATTCTAGGCCCGACCTTCTTGCGGAACTCAACAACGCAATGAACCGGGTCCAGGACGAGAACCAGTACTTTGATGAGCAGCTTTATGCCAAATACCTGCAAACCTCGAGCGTAAACAACTTCCTTGGTAGCAGCGAAAAGCAGTGGCTCGACGAACATGGTCCCGTTCGCGTTGGGTACCAGGACAACTACCTCGCCTTTTGTGCCAAGGATGCGAAAACGGGCGGTCTCACGGGAGCACTTAAGGAATGGCTTGACGTTGCCTCCAGTAATCTGGAAAACGCTAAGTTAGAGTTTGAACCCGTATGCTTCCCAACCGCCGCGGCTGCCATGGACGCCATGAAGAAGGGTGACGTAGACTGCGTGTTCCCCACCAACCTCACCGACTACGACGGCGAAGTGATCGGCGTGTTTATAACACCGCCCCTCATGCGTACCGACATGTCGGCAATTATTCGCGAGGACGAACAGCGCACCTTTGCAAACAAGGAGCGGGTGACCGTTGCGGTTAACGCAGACAACCCCAACTACGACATGTTCCTTTTGGACCATTTTCCCGACTGGCGGGCGATTTACTTCGCGGACACGCGGGAGTGCCTCCAAGCAGTAGCCGAGAAGCAGGCCGACTGCCTGCTGATTAGCAATTATCGTTACAACAATATTGCGGATTTGTGTGAGAAATACCAGCTCACCACGTGGTCGACCGGCGTCGAGATGGACTACTGCTTTGCGGTGAACCGCGGGGATACGGTTTTGTACTCCATTTTGTCGAAAGCAGCAGCCATAGTACCCGCATCAACTGTTAATGCCGCCTTGACGCACTATTATACGGAAGACTCCAAAACGGCAATAGCCAATTCCGTTAGTCAAATCTTTATGAGCATCGTGGTCGTGACGTTGGCTGTTGCCGCACTGGTCATTCTGTTCCTTCTTCTTCGCAGCGCATGGACAGACAGAAAAGGCTCTCAGCGCCAGCAAGCCGCACCCACGAGGGAGGATTTTGTCCTCTTCGACGATTTGCCTGTTTCGTATAGCGTGTATCACGTAACGCATGCCGAGCACAGCCACGTGTACGACGCGCAAATCTTGTATGCCAACAAGCGGTTCGCGGAAACCGGAGGCTTGCAGGACGAGGAGTTGGAGGGCCACTTCGTAAGGGAGCTCTTTCCCTATATTGAGGACAGCTGGTATGAGGACGCCAAGCGTGCGGCGCTCGACGGCGAAGACATTGATCGCGACTACACCGATCCGCTCAGTGGGCGCAGGTTCCACTTTACGGTGCGGCAGATCGTTTGCCCCGGGTATTGTGCGATAACATACCAGTGAGCAGCGGCGAGGCGGATGCTCGGGCGCTTGCCGTGCTCGGGCGTCTGCCGTTGGTGCGCGCTGGGGCTTCGCTTCCTGGGCGCTCGGGCGCCCGCCGTTGGCGCGCGCTGGCCACCCTGGGCATTGGGGACTTCGCAGGCGATTGCGCCGACAGTGCGCTTACAGCGCCAACGACAGGCGGGAGTCCACCTCACGTCGAGATGCACTCCCCAGTACGAATCCGAATTAGTAGCCAAAGGTCACGAGTTGCCAACCCTTCCCTTCTTCGCGAGCGAGCCACCACTGATAGTCCTTCATCTCGGTATCGGCCTCCCAAGCTCCTCCACCCTCGACAGGCGAGTGAAAGTCGGTAAGAAGTTCAACGACCTGCGTGTAGTTCGCCTCTTCGTCCAAACTATTTAACCAGTCCAGGTTTTCCTTGGTGTTGCATTTGTCACCCGCATAGCGCAGGCTGTGAAGCTCGCATCCCTCGAACGTTGCGAACTCGCACTTGGCCTGGATGGCCGCCTCCTCGAGCTCCTCGGTAGTATAGAGGTCCGACTTGCCGAAATCGTAGCTCACCTCTGGCTGCACCTTGCCCGCTTTGTACTCCTCAAAGGTAATGCCCTTGTCTGCAATCTCTTTGGCGATGGCGGGATCGTCCACGTAACGGATGTGCCACGGCTCGTAGCCATAGCCCGTGATGTGTTCGTCGCCCTTGAGGTAACGCAGGATGAAGCCATAATCGGCAAGTCTGGCGTGTATCTTCTCCCATACCTCTGGATACGTAATCATGTCCTCGTTCTTGGTGACGTCCTTGCCATCGATGATGAGGTACAGGTCCAAAGCAAGGCCCGTTTGGTGCTCGGAGTATCCGGGTGTTGCGACGGTTTTCTTGGCGTAGTCCGCGCCGTACTTCTTGGTAAAGTCATCCATGATCTTTTGCTGCTGCTCAACGCTCCTGCGAGCAGAGTCGAGGTCTACGTACACGCCTTCCTTCTCGAGCGCGGCCTTTAGCTTGAGATACGCGTCGTAGGATTTCTTTTCCACCTCCACGTCGTCACCAACGGAGTTCGTCATGCGCACGGTTTTAAGGGAGTCTTCCCAGCCGGCCGGAAGGGGGTGGTTCTTGTTCACCAGGGCAAGGTAGTCGATGCCTTGGGTTTTGGCGTCGTCGGAGCCGACTTGCGCGTCGTCGGACTGCGCGTTCGTCGACAAATCACTCGTTGACGACGACTGCCCTGCTTGCGACGCGTCGGCAGCAGACGATGCCGACGAACTAGTCCCGCACCCCATCACCGCAAGGCAAGCGGCCAGACAAATCGAAGCACAAACAGCTCCCTTCGAAAGCCTACTCTTCATAGCGATCTCTCCAATCTTTCGTAGTATGCTTCGCAAGTTTTACGTTTCAACGGTTGTTTGGGCCCACACGCCACGATACATTCTCATACCTTAAAGCGGCGTATGCACTCCCAGTATGTAGCACATCCATCTGAAGCATCTTGGGGAGCATTCCTCGGGAAGGGGCCCGATTTCGCCGATCTCGCGAGGTTTGTAGGGCCGGGCGACCCATCGCCGCCTCCCCCACCACAACAACATTTGCTTCTTTCATTCATTACCATGCAATACTCTTATGGTTCTGAATACCATATAGGCATTTGTTATCGCTCATTCCTTGTCATATCCTTATTGACAACAAAACAATGAAAGAATTCGACTGATAGCGACACTTGGTAACTCACGAAAAGGAACGGATATGCAGCACATCGCCGCGAGAACCCCACGGACCCCAGCGAGCACGGGCCACTTGCGAGCCGACTCGACGACCTCAGAGGATACGTACCACGGACAAGCCGGCACAAGCATGTCGAAAGATGCGAATCACGCTCGAGTGAACACACGCTCACGAGCAGACGCGGACCGCAGGCAGAAGCTCGCCGGAGCGTTAGTAGATGCCGGTTGCAACGCCGCACTTGTCGAACGTTGCAAAAACGCGCTCAACGCCGGCAACACCGAGGCGTGCATCCAGCTGCTGCGTGCCCACCGCTGCGACTTGGTGGAAGCAATGCACCAAGCGCAGCATCCCATCGACGTGTGTGACTGGATTATTCAAGAGGTAAAAACAAGCTACTCCTAGAAACCAGCGCCGATTGCGGACGCATGCAAAAGCCGGGTTGATTCTTTACGCGCGCACATGCAATCATATATAGCAATCGCGCCCAACAAATAAGTACTCGTTCAGTTTGCAAGCAAACAATTCGAAATAACATATTGGAGGAAACCATGTCCCACACAACGACCATCATCCACAATCGCAACTTCGACGAGGAACGAGCGCTCTACGGCATCTCTCATGCCACGCTCGAACACGTAAACTTCGCGGGCCCCGCAGATGGCGAATCGGCCCTCAAGGAATGCCGCGACATCTCGGTAAGCAACGCGAACTTCGAGCTGCGCTACCCCCTGTGGCACACGGACGGAGTTACCCTTGCCGACTCCGTGTTCACCGACTCGTGCCGCGCTGCGCTTTGGTACACAACCGACGTGCGCATTCGAAGTAGCAAGCTCCTGGGAATCAAGGCGCTGCGCGAGTGTGAGGACGTAATTATCGACGACTGTGAGGTCGATTCGCAGGAGTTCGGCTGGTCATCTCGCAACGTATCGGTACGCAACAGCTCCATCAACGGAGAGTACGCTTTTCTCCACGCTCGCGACCTTCGCCTCGAAAACGTGGTTTTCTCTGGCAAGTACTCGTTCCAATACGTTGAGAATCTCGTAATCGAAGGCGGTCACTTCGATACCAAGGACGCGTTTTGGCACGCGCGCAACGTATCCGTGCGCAACGCGACGCTTAAGGGCGAGTATTTGGGCTGGTACAGCGATGGGCTCACGCTCATCAATTGTCGAATCGAAGGCACGCAGCCACTCGTGCACTGCAAAAATCTCACGCTCATCGACTGCGAAATGGTGGATTGCGACCTCGCCTTCGAGGGTTCCGACGTAACCGCCACGGTGCGTAGTCACGTGGACTCCATTAGAGACCCCCGTTCCGGACGCATCGAGGTGGAAAGCGTCGGCGAGCTCGTGCACGACACGCTTGCAGGGTGTGGCGCGCAAATCGTCGTGCGGAGGTGTCCTTGTATGGCTGCATGAATGAGACAAGCTCCCGCCGTTGGCGTGTTTCACGGCCGGTAAGGTTCTAGGCGCCTGCCTGCACTGCTCGCTCGGCCGCACCTGAAGATTAGGCAAATGTCCCGCAGGTGGCCCGGAGGGCGGTTCTTGCAAACCTCGTTCCTGCGGAACTGCGCCCGACTGCTCCTCCGGGCCACTTTCCGATTTGACACTTCTTTAGGAGCAGGATCACCCACCGGCCCGGCGTTTATCGGCCCAGCACTTCTCAGCTTTCGGCTCACCGTCCATACAACCGCGTGACGCAAGCGATTCTCTGCGAGAGCT
The DNA here is from genome assembly GCA_017510785.1 of Atopobiaceae bacterium. Classification (GTDB taxonomy): domain Bacteria; phylum Actinomycetota; class Coriobacteriia; order Coriobacteriales; family Atopobiaceae; genus RUG440. Next base: position 32,728 of record JAFWMH010000051.1, read on the forward strand.
CGCGAGTAAGCTGACCCTCGCGCAAGCGCCATCGCCAGTTGCCGTCCGTCGTTCCCGGCGTATTGATGCGCGAGCCGGCGCCTAGCTCCAAATAGTCCTGCATCTGCGCAAAGAAGAGCGTCGCCACGCTCGACATCCCCTGGCGCACCATGCCCCACGCAAGCCCCTCGTCCTCGGAAAGGCCTACGTAGCGTCGCGCGAGATCAACCCACTCCTTGCTCTCCTCGGCAAACCACTCGGCCAGCGGGGCGTTGTCGTGCGTCCCGGTGTAGCACACGCAGTTCGTGGGGATGCCGTGCGGCAGATGCTCGTTGTTCTCGCGTCCGTCGAAGGCAAACTGCAGCACCTTCATGCCCGGCAAACCAGACGCCAAAAGTAGCTCCATAACCTCCGGCGTCGGAGTCCCCAAATCCTCGGCAACGAGAGCGACCTGCGGACTATCGCGCCGCAGCGCCTCTATAAGCTCGATGCCGGGACCATCCACCCAGCGCCCATCCTTAGCAGTCGTCGCGCCCGCTGGCACCGACCAGTAGCGCGCGAACCCGCGGAAGTGGTCGATGCGCACCATGTCGTACAAGCGTCCCGCGGCGCGTATGCGACGTTTCCACCACTCGTAGCCAGTGCGCGCCATAGCTTCATAGTCGTATAAAGGATTGCCCCAAAGCTGTCCCTCACTGCTAAAGTAGTCGGGCGGAACGCCGGCCACCTCGACGGGATTGTTGCGCTCATCCAGCTGATAATTCTCCGGATGGGCCCACACGTCCGCCGAATCGAGCGCCACATATATGGGCATGTCGCCGAAAATGCGCACGTTGCGACTGTGCGCATAGTCACGCAGCTCCTTCCACTGCGAGAAGAACAGGTATTGCACGTAGGTGAACAGTCGCACGTCGTCGTCTAGCTCACGCGCGTAGCGTCGGCACGCATTCTTGCGATGCAGCCGAATCTCGTCGTCGGGCCACGCGTACCACGCCGCCATGCCGAAGTGCCGCTTAATCGCCATGAACAGGGCGTAGTCTTCGAGCCAATCCGCGTTCTCGCTCGCGAACGATTGCACTGCAGCTTGGTCGCGCTCCCATCCCCGTTCGCATGCAAGACGCAAGAGGTCTAGTCGGTTTTCGTAAAGCGCGGCATAGTCCACACGTGTTGGGTCGTCGCCCCACGTCGGCGCCTCGGCCTCGGCTTTTGTGATAAGTCCATCCGCAACGAGCATGTCGAGGTCCACAAAGTACGGGTTGCCCGCAAACGCCGACGGGCTCTGGTACGGAGAATCGCCGTGGCTCGTGGGCGCAACCGGCAGAACCTGCCACCACGATTGTTTGGCCGCGGCCAAAAAGTCCACGAAATCGCGGGCGGCCTTTCCCATCGTTCCCACGCCGTATGGCGAGGGAAGCGAGAATAGCGGCAGAATGATTCCACTTGCACGCTTCATAGATAACCTCCTTTATGTGATGTTGGACAATCGATTTTTATCCGATGCACAAGCCGAGGCCCGTTCGGGAAGCCGCAGACCACCCGGGAGGCCGCAGCGCGGTCGGCCGCGGGCATCCCGGGCGGGAACAGCCTCTCTGGGTAGGCATCGATCCCTCGGGTGGGCTGGCAACCCCATCCGCTCGGCCAGCCGACCCGCGCGGCACCCGAACTCGCCGCGGCCCACGCGTCGGCCAGGCGACACGACACGGCTCGACACGCCACCCTCATCGTGATCTACTCGGCAAAGCTCCAAAAGCCCGTGCCCGTTTCTGGATCATACTTTCGCCGAATTGCGCCGTCTTCAACAGGCCGCAGCTCGATTTCGGCAGTGTAGAGCACGGTAATCGATTTGATGTGTCCCGCCGCCATAAAGTGCTTATCATCTTCCTTATAAGAAAATGCCGCATGAGTGTGGTGATACAGCTCGCCATTTTCGTCCGTCACCACATTACCCATGAGGGATACGAGCTCCAGCATGCCCGAAAGCGTTCGCGTTTCGAACTCGCCCGTTTCAGGCAGAAAGGTTTGGATTTGTGCTTCGCTGCACCCGCCAATGCCGTTGAAGGTGGCCGACTCAACATGCTCCGACCTGCACATTTCCAGAATTGACGATACAATCTCGTCGCCTTTGTCCAGTCTTACATAGTATGTATTCGCAAATTTCTTATACTCCATGCTCGCTCCTCACGTGTCCCTCGGTCACTCTTTCCAGCATTCTACCCAACGCTTCCTAATACGAATCGCAGAGCAGGACAGTAATACATCGCTTGCAGAACCTCAGCCCCCAAGTCCCACGGCTTTATTAACCAACAACGCCACATGCTATCGGCGCCCATCGTCACCTCTGGCCATGATGGGTGCCAAACGTGCCATTTGCGGCCCGATTCCGGACCCGAAGTGTCCCAAACGACACCCATTAACAAACATGGGTGCCAAACGTGACGTCAACAGCCCAATCCCGCTGGCAAAACGGCGCGAACTGCACCTATTGCAGACGACTGGGGCCGCGCGGACGCATGCCGGCCGTTGCCTCCCGCTGTTGTCTGCTCACCCAAGCACGTACTTCTCCAAATACAGTCCCATGCCGTCCTCAAGCACGCCGTACTCGGTGATGGCGTCCGCCACGGCCTTGCACTCGTCGCAGCCGTTCGCCATGCACACGCCCCAACCGGCGACCTCCAACATGGGGATGTCGTTGTCCATGTCGCCAATGGCAAGAATCTCGCCCAAGGGTATGTTGTTGCGCTCGGCGTAGCGGCGCAATGCGACGCCCTTGTCGAGTCCGGGGGTCATAAACTCAACCGTACCTGGGAAGGTACGCACGGAACTCCACTTCGGAGAGGGGTGCGCACGAACCACATCCATAATGAGTTTGTCTAATTCGGGCGTGAACTCGTACTGAACCTCGATTTTGCCTGTATCCTTCTTCGACATTTCCTCCGGCGTGGCGTACTCCCAATGTGACTTGTTGCGAATCACGCTGTCTTTGAGGTGCTGGTCAAGGCGCTTCACCAGCACATGGTCGTAGGCGTTCTCGTACACAATTATGTTGCAGTCGAGCGGCCACATGAACTCGAGGATTTCCCCGATGCAGTCCTTGCTCAAGGGCATGAGATGCTCCACGCCCTCGTGGTCCTTGTCCCACAAGTCGCCACCGTTGGTGCCGATTGCGAGGTCGAAGTCGAAGGAAAGCCCCCACTCGCGCGCCTTGTCGAGCGAACGCTGGTCGAAAGGCCGGCCCGACGACGTGCCGAACAGAATTCCGCGCTCGTGCAGGGCCTCCATGGCGGCGAGCGTGTGAGGAAGTGGCTTGCTGCCCTTGATGTTGATGGTGCCGTCGATATCGGCAACGACTGCCGTAACTTTTTTAATCATGTTTGCCTCCTCCTCGGTTCCGCTCGCGTGCCAACACGCTCTTCCACACCATCGTAACGCGTAGACAAGTGCATACAAAGCTGTTTTTTGCCGTGCGGCCACTGGACGATGCGTGTGTTGCGCCTGGAGACCCTCGGGGAATGGCGAAACGGGCGCAAGGAGACGAGAAATCGGCTGCGGGGACGGCGAAACGGGCGCACGGCGGGCTACGAGCAGTAGTACGGCCACTCGCAGACGGTCGCACATAAAAAATAGTGGGCACGTAGTTTTGAACAGACGAACAAAACCCCAGTTCACGGTATTCTACGCATCAACATTGCAATATTACGTGCCCACTGTGTAAAATAGACAGTGGGCACGTAATATTGCAATTCTTATGCCAATGCACCTGCTATCTGGGGTTTTGCAAAACATCAAAATGTTCGTGCCCACTATCTTTTATGTTTCGGCATGTGCCGAGAGCAAATCGGCGCACGACAAGGACACTTCAGAGCGCGACGGGACTCTGCGGGGCGCAGCGAGGGTACCGCGGGGCACTTCAAAGCGCATCGGGGCGCGGCAAGGGTGTCGCAGAGCGCGGCGAAGACGAAACGAGGGCGTTACGAGTCATTCGGGCCATCCACATGACCGCATGGCCTGTTAAAGCCGGGCGATTTTTGCCATTGTCATCAGGCCCCGAAGGTCCTGATGGGTATTACATACACGCCGTCGGGTCGCCGGTATGCCGACTCACCGGTTCCGGTAAGCACTGCTAGGAAGGACGGGTTCCGAGTTCGCGCGAGTGCGTCGCCAGCAAGTTTGGAACGTATTCTCAGCAGAGAGGAAGCAGCCTGATCGACCTTATTGGGACTCAATTCTGCCTCAATGGCAGCCCACCTTCCATCCGAAAGCTCCACAATGAAGTCCGACTCGAGACCCGAATCGTCACGATAGTATCGCACAGGGCTAAACCCAGCACCTGACACGGCGCGAGCGTAGACGTCAATGTCGCGCATGCAGAGATTCTCGAACACGAGACCGAGTGTCTGCCAGTCCTGCAGGAGAGACTCCGCCGAGAGGCCAAGCAACGACACGGCAAGCGAGGGATCGGCGAGGTAGCGCTTGGGCTTTGTCCGCATGCGCTTGGGTGAGCGTGAGGGCGGCACCCAGCCCGCAACCGCGTCGATCAGGTATGCGCGCTCGAGCAGAGCGAGATGCTTGGAGACGTTCTGCTGCTCGTCGTTGGATGATCCACGAGCATCGTTGCGCGCATACACGTCGCGCGCGTACGTGTCGAGCGTAACGGATTGGCCAAGATTGCGGGCAACGGAGGTCGCGGACCGCTCGGCAATTGTCGTGTCGCCGCCCATACGCGGAATGGACTGGCCGAAAATGGCCGAGAGGTACTCTCTGATGACAATCTGGGTGTCTGCGGAGTCTATCTCGACGAGGTCGGGCCATCCACCTCGCACGCACGCACGAGCGAGGGACCATATGTCCGGGTTGGCCTCACATGGCTTGAACTTGCCCTCGAAGAGCCCGGCAAGACTCACTTCGCCCGTGGACTCGCCCGATTCGAACAGCGACATAGGGTGCATGCGCACCCTTCCAATGCGTCCCGCGCCGCTATGAGCCTTCTTCTCATCACTTGGGGTGGAGGACCCTGTAAGAATCCACCGTCCCTTAGCACCCCCCGCGTCATCCACCGCGTGCCGCACCACATCCCATAGCTCGGGAACTCGCTGCCACTCGTCCACGACGTGAGGAGACTCGCCAGCGAGTGCGAAAGACGGATCCGCCTGCGTTATTTGAAGGTTTGCGCCGCGGTCGACGTATGTAACGCTTCTGCCATGCGCAAGCGATGCCCACGTTTTGCCACACCAGCGGGTACCCGATATTTCGATCGCGCCAAAGAGCCTCAGCCAACGCTCGATTTGAGCGTCCACTACGCGTGGTCGATATCCTTCAGGACGAATCTGCCGACCATCCATGCGGCACCTCCTCATGATGGGTGGCCTAGTAAAAACGAATTATAGATCCTAGAAAAAACGAATGTCAATTCCTAGAAAAAACAAACGAATGACAACGGGAACGGAGGGTGTTGTCACTCGTTGCGGCCTTACGCGCGGGTTTTGCGGTTCCTAAGCTCGTGGCGGTTACCCTCTTTAAACTCAGCCATCGGCCTGTCGACCGCTTCCAGTTACTTCGACCCAAGCAAATGAGCCCCTTGTCACACAAAAGGCAACCGCTCACACAAAAGGTACTTGGCAACGTCCCAGGGTCCGCTCCCACCCGCGACTGAACTAAGGCATACCCCTCCAAGAAATGGTCCCGCTAGCTCTCATCAATTTGTTGCCGCTTAACCAGCTCGGCGAAAAAGCCGTCCTTCTCCATGAGCTCGTCGTAGGTGCCACTCTCCACGATTTTGCCTTTGTTTAGAGCGATGATGCGGTCGCACGAGCAGATGGTGGAAAGGCGGTGGGCAATCACGATCCTCGTGCAGTCCAAAGCGTCGAGAGAGTCGGTTACAATCTTTTGCGTAAGGTTGTCCAAGGCACTGGTTGCTTCATCCATAATGAGGATACTCGGCTTGCCCACAATCGCCCTCGCAATCATGAGTCGCTGCTTTTGGCCACCCGAAATGCCGCCACTACCCTCCGAGATGTGTGTGTGCATCCCCATGGGCATGAGCCTGATGTCCTCCGCTATACCCACCTTTTCGGCAGCGTCCCAAGCATCTTCCATGCTGAGGTGGGGTGCGGTGATGGTAATGTTCGAATAGATATCTCCCGCGAACAGCTTTCCATCCTGCAAAACCGTACCAATGCAGCGGCGCAAGCTCCTGAGGTTGGTAACGCTCATATCGTGGTCGTCGTAGTAAACCGTTCCCTCCTGCGGGGTCTTGAACCCCAGCAGAATTTTGACCAGTGTGGATTTAGCGCAGCCACTCCCACCAACAATGCCTACGTATTCACCTGACCTTATGGTAAGCGAGAGGTCGTCGAGCACCGCAGGACCATCTTCGTCGTAGCGAAAGGTAACATGGTCGAGCTCGATTTTGCCTTCCAGCTTCGACACCGGCGCCTTGTCGATGCTGCACTCCGGAACTGCCTGCAAGATTGGCTCCACCATCTTGAGGCGAGGACCCAGTTGCGAAACCCACTTGAAACGGGGGGCTATAACATCGAGGCATCCCATGGCCGCGCCATAAGCTGTGGAAAAAGCCGCAAAGCTCGCCACCGAAACATGACCTCTATACGCAAGAAAAAACGCAACGAGCAGACCCATAAGACGGCATGAGGCAACGAGTTGCGCCCTCGCGCACAGGGGGAACCTCGTGCTATAGGTCGCTGCGGCTTGCTCGGCGTATCCTCTCATCCATCTTGCGTACGCCCGGTCTTCGCTACCGCTGAGCTTGAGGCGTTGTGCACCCGAAAAGAGGTCGAACACCATGCTGCCGTTTTTCTCTGCGGCTTCAAACTGCCGCATTGCCAACCGTCGCTCTTGAACAGTCGTAACGACTTGCACAACAATAACCAAGGCTATGGCTCCAAGGCCGGCGGGGAGCAGCTCGGGCGCAACAAATAGAATGGGCAAGGCCATAACAACCGCAACCACCATATTCATAATTACGAAGAGCGTGTCCGTGATGATTTTGGGCACGTCGGCAAACGCCGTGATTCTTTGCGATAAACCGCCCGCCGAATAACGCTAAAAAACGAAACGGGAAGGTTGAGCACACGAGCGAATACGCCGTTCTCGGCTATTACGTCCAAACGGTTTTGTATACGCGCGCTTAAGGAAAACCGTGCCGCGCATAAGAAAATTGGCGAGCGAAAGCGACGCAAGAAAGGTAAAAAGCGAAAGGAAGAGCGGAATGGATCCCGTGGGAACGATTCGACCAAAGGCAATCTTTACGACTATTGTAACAACGACCCCCGCGACGGACATGAGGATGGACGCAACAACATACAGCAAAAGATTAGTCAAATGTCCCGTCCGTGCCCCGGAGGGCAAAGCTCAAACAGCTATCGGGCTGCGGAACTGCGCGCGGCTGCTCCTCCGGGCCACTTTGCGATTTGACGCTTCTTTAGCACCCAAAAGCTCCCAAGCAGCCCAATAGTTCGAGCGGCGCATGAAGAGCACGCCTCCATGCGCCGGCTCGGCACAATACATGACAAAAGCCGTCCTATTGTTACGTCCCGTCGCTACGCGCGATGCCTGCGGCTCACGTACACACCAGTTGCTCCAGCAAGGACGCACGCAGCGGCAACGGCGACGCCTTGCCCGTCGCCGGTAGCCGGCAAAAGCGCTCCCCGCAAACTGGCGATCCTGGCTCCGGCCTTGGCGCCCGACACGCCGTCATCGTCATCACCCTTGCAACGATAATACCCCGGCTCGCCATCTGCCTTGAGGTCCACTTCCTTGTCGTCGCCGGTGTCCACGTAGCGCACGCTTTTGTCACCGACCTTGCCTTCCTTAACCTCGCCATTCTTTTCGCGAATGAGTTCGATGTTCGAATCCGACCACACGCGATACGGGCTCGAATCCTCGTAGTCCTCGTCGGGGGTCGTAACCTTTACGTCGGAGTGGTCGATGGTCATTTCGCCACCAGAATGTACCGTTCCAGCGAAGTCGAGCACCGACTCACGAATGAGCAGGTTGCCACCCGCGTCCACGAGCACGTACTGGTCGTCGTCGGACGCTGCGATTTTGGATGTGTCGATTACGACGTCGCCCTTCTCCGATCCAACGGCATTCTCGTCGGCCAAGAGGTTTACGGTTACGTGGCCGATGGTGAGTCCACCGCCTTCAGTCGCGAGAGCCGTGTCCTCTTCATCCTCCCCTAGGTTTACGATGTCCCTCCTTTGGCAGCTCGTGCCACGCACCGCAACATTGGCATCGTCGTAGCCCGCGATTTCCTCGAAGTCGTTCTCGTCCGTTACGTTAATCGTAACGTTCGAGCGATCGTGCGCCTCGACCTCTTCGAACTCGTTGTTGCCATTGGCGTTGATTGTTACGCTGGCATCGTCGCGGGCGTGGACCTCCTCGACCTCGTTGCTACCACTGAAGTCCATGCCGACCTCGGCCGAACCGGCGACCTCAACGTTCCCAATTTCGTTGCCGCCCTCGAAGCCAATTTGAAGGCTCTCGTCCGTATACAGCGAGCCTGCCGTAACATCCACCATGTCGAGCGTGGCATCTCCAAGCGTCGCTGTGCCCCCACCAACCGAGTTTTCGCCCTGCGCGAGCTCGGCATCGTCCACGGTAACGATGCCCCATGCCGGCGCGGGCATAATCAAGGCGCCTGCCAAAAGCGCCGACGATGTCCACGCAATCGTCCTCCTGCAAATACGCAGCGTCGTTTCTTTGTTCACGAGCTTCCCTTTCGCGTTCGCAAATCCGCTAATCACCATTTTAAACAAAATCCAGCTCGCGCATCCCCCTCAGGAACAAATCGCCCGCGCGGGAGAGCGGTGCATAGCGCTTCCAAATGAGCCATGCCGGAGTCGGCGGCACGTCGTTTAGAGGCACGCAAACAAAAGGCGTCCCCTCGCCCACCTGCGCCAAGCCCTCGAAGCACACCGCCACGCCCAAACCCGCCTCGACCAGCAGCGACCCGTTGTAGAGCAGGGTGTAGGTCGCCGCTACGTCGAAACCTTCTGCGAGCAATCGCTGTAGGAACGCGTGATTGCCCTCGTCAAACGCACTGCTCTCACCGCTCACAATGAGACGCTCCCCGCGCAGCTCCTCGAGCGTGAGGCTCTCGCGCCTGGCAAGTGGGTGATCCCGACGCATCAACACGCCCCATCGGTCCTCGTGTGAGAGTCGCAAGGACTCGTGACGATTACCCGGGTCCTCGCCAAAGATAACCCCAAAATCGAGCAAGCCCTTCTCTACTCTTTCGACCACGTCGGTGCCGTTGCCCGAGTGAATGCGAAAGCGTATGCCGGGATGCTCCTGCCCGAGTCGCGTCGCCACTTTCGCGACAAGCGACATCGCCCGCGATTCACCGCCTCCCACCCACACGTCGCCCTCCACCGTTGCCGCCGGCGAGCGCAACTCGCGCTCGGTACGGTCGGTAAGGGTCACGATTTCGTCGGCGCGCTTGCGCAGCAGCATGCCTGCCTCGGTGAGCGTTACGCCACGCGGCTCGCGCACGAGCAACTCGCATCCCACTTCGCGCTCGAGCTCCGCTAGCTGACGAGAAAGAGCCGGCTGCGTAATATGCAGCTGCCGTGCGGCGCGTGTGACGTTTCCTTCGCGCGCGACCGCGAGAAAAGAGCGGAGGGTACGAATCTCCATAGGCATCTCCTCGAGGATAAGCATGCACCGTTCGTATAGTTTATTGTGAACTATATATGTTAGTTATACCACACACGTTTGCAGAGGCCATCGACACTTTGCACGCAACGAAGGGCGACAAGCCAGCACAATCGACTAACAACATTCGCACGGACGACGGGTGTGTGCGACTCATAGCATCGACATTGGCCTTCTCTTGAATCGTATTCTCTTGAATCGCCCGAACCGAACCGCAATGCAATTCAGCGCATTTTGTAACGTGTTCTTTGGAATAACGTTTGGCAAAGTGGAGTATACTTGCTTTATCAGCAGTGTTCCCTGCTGCGAGTGGGAGTGGTAAAAGAGGCCGCCTTCTGGTGGCCTCTCTACGTTAATCTGCTGGTAAACGCTGCCTCCAGGCGCAACTAGCTTGCAGCATAGCCTTGGACGAGTTCCACACATAAAAGATAGTGGGCACGAAGTTTCGACTGTTTTGCAAAAGCCCAGTTTACAGGTGTACACTCATAAATATCGCAATCTCACGTGCCCACTGTATATTTTGGTCAGTGGGACTGTGATGTTGCACCATTTATGCTTTGGACCTCACGAGCTGGGGTTTTGTACGATCGTTCAAAACTACGTGCCCACTACTTTTTATATGCCAATGACGCTGAGCACTCAGCGAACCCGGCACCCTTGTGAAAGGGGATAACCTAGGGGAAAGACCTCCACAACGGGTGCCATTTGCACTATTCTAGGTGCCGTCCTCGACAGCCACGTCATCCACTTATCCACTTTGGCTCATGGCCTCAAACATGGGTATCGTTTGCAGCATTTAGCACGGCCAAGTACGCTGGTAGACAAGCACAAAAACGACCCAAACGGCACCCAACCCTGACAATGGGTGCCAAACGTGCCATTTCGCGCGGGCGAACGGGCCGTAAGTGTCCCAAACGGCACCCAACCCTGACAATGGGTGCCAAAAGTGCCACCAGCGCGACGCGCCTGCCCGCACGCCATTCCGGCGGCCACGCGCCACGCCAGCGACCAGCCGCCACGCACCCGCGACCAGCCGCCATGCACCCCGCCA
>JAFWMH010000052.1 GCA_017510785.1 Atopobiaceae bacterium
TGGGGCGGGGCGGGGGCTCCGTGGGAGCACAATCTCCACTGCGAGAACTCCTTGGCTGTTTGTAGTTTGCTGTAATTTTGATAGTAACATAGTTACGGTGCGCGCTGACTTGCAGATGACTAAACGGCCTAAATAATCCGTTGCCATCCGGGAGGTTGCCCGAAGTGCTAATCTGAACACAACGAGACATGCTGGCTGAACGGCGTATTCCTCTTGCGCATTTCTCGTGATGGGCCTGGAGGACGACTGCCTCGCGCGCGGCTCGCCAAGCTCGGGGTTGCGCGAGAAGAGGCGCAGGAAGGACGACCCATGGAATACGTGTGGTATGTAATCGCCGCCTTGGGCGCGGGAATCGGGACGGGCCTTGCCGGGCTCTCGGCCGCAACGGTGATGGTACCCATCCTCATAGTGCTGTGTCCGTCGTTCGCGGGCCCGACTGGTGCGTATCAGGCCACCGCCATTGCCCTCGCGTCCGACATTCTGGGCTCTGCCGTGACGACTGCCACCTACATCCGCCACGGCAACATCGACCTCAGGCGAGGCTGGGTGATGCTCGCGTGTATTTTGTGTATGTGCGCCGTGGGAAGCTACGCCGCCTTCCTCGTGGGCAACGTCGTGCTAGGCGGATTTACGTTGTTGCTCACGTTTTGCATCGGCATCCGGTTTCTCGTCAAGCCCGATACGAGTCGCAAGAGCGGCGCGAGTCGAGGAGAAAAGCTTGACGCGCGGGGCGTGGCCATTTCGCTGTTCTTCGGTCTCACCATCGGCTTCGGGACGGGCTTCGTTGGCACGGGCGGTGGCATGATGATGCTGGTCGTTTTTACCGCGTTCCTTGGCATGGAGCTCAAGACGGCCGTGGGGACGAGCACGTTCATCATGACGTTTACGGCGCTCATTGCCTCCGCGAGCCACGTGCTAATACATCCTGCCATCCTGTGGGAAAAGTGGCAGGCCCTAATGGTGTGCGTGCTGGTCGCGACGACGTCGAGCCTGGTTGCGGCGCGCTTCGCCAATCGGGCCAGTGCGCGGACGATAGGTCTTGTTACTGGTGTCGTCCTCACGGTGCTGGGCGCGACGATGATAGTTCTTAACTATTGGGAGCTCATTGTGAGGGCTTTGCCCTTCGATCTCGGAGGACTGCGTGCAGTGGGTGGCCTCGCTGCGGACGTCGTTCAGACGTTTTGCAAATACCTTATCTATATTGGGTCGCTCGCGTCGGCGCTCATCGGCATGTATTGTTTATTCCGCATTCCCAAGAACGTGTTTCGCAAGTTGTTGCACGTAGCGGCGTTCACGTCATCCATTTTTGTGGTGCTGAACGGTACGGGATGGGTGGCCGAAGCGCTTACGCTCGCCTTGTTCGCCGCTATCGTGTGGCCCATTCTTTCGTTGGCGGAGCGCTGGGACGGTTACGGGCGTCTGTTCGTGGAGAAGCAGCCCGGCGAGGTGAAGTCGAGCCTGCTGATTCTGTTCCTTTCGCAGGCGACGCTCGTGGCGTTTGCGTGTGGCGTGCTTGGCAAGCCGTATGTGGTGATTGCCTCGACTGCCGCCTGGGGCCTCGGCGATATCGCTGCAGCGTGGGTGGGTCGGCCACTCGGCAAGCACAAGGTTCGCCTGCGCTTCGCAGACAAAAGCAAGTCGTGGGAGGGTACTTCCGCCATGGCAGTGGTTTCGTTCGCGGCATGTCTTGTGAGCCTGCTGTTTTGCTCGGGGTATGGAGTGGTTGGCGCCGTCGCCGTTTCGCTCGTTGTGGCGTTGGCGTCGAGCCTTACGGAACTGTGCAGCAAGAACGGCATTGATACCGTTACCGTTCCAGTGGTCAACTCGCTCGTGTTGTGGATACTTTCGTTAGTGATTTAGGCCGACGTGGTGCTTGGCTCCTGCGTCGACGGTCACGCCACTGCGTTGCCGCCTGCCGCAGGTCGTGCGCCATGGCTTTAGTAGCCGCTGCGGGTCGTGCGTCATCGCGTTGCCGGACGTCGCAGATTGCGAGCCATTGCGTTGCCGGCTGATGACTGCGTGCCACGGCGCTGGTGGCTGTCACAGGTCGTGCGCTACGACTTTGCCGGCTGGTGCTTCTTGTTGCGGCGACTGCCGTCTGTGCGTGGATCTTCACCACGTGGTACCAGGCGGTGGTTTTGGGAACCATCATGTTCGTGGGATCGCTTGCTGTTCCTCTTGCGACCCTCGTGTTCTTCTTCGAAACGAACGCGTTACGAAACATAAGCATCGCGCGCGTGATGGAGGTGTTCTTTGCGGGTGGCGTTGCCTCGATTGCGGTATCGTTCATGATGTTTCAGTTTTTCCCCGATGCGGGTACGGGTAAGCTTATGCCCGCCATTATGACGGGCTTGGTGGAGGAGATTGGAAAGGTCCTAATTGTGGCGTTCTTCCTCAGCCGTACCCGCGGGAAGAATTACATCCTTAACGGACTGCTGCTGGGAGCTGCGGTAGGGGCTGGATTTGCCGTGTTTGAGTCGGCGGGCTATGCGTTCAATAGCTTTATTGATTCGGTGGCGAACTCGCATATTGAGTACATCAATGATGGTTTAAAAAAGGTAGTCGAGTTTACCAACGAATCGTATAAACGAATGTATGCCCAGATGTGGGGGCCTGCGTTTGGGGCGATGCTCGATACGGTTAGGGCACGCGCGTATCTTGCCGTAGGTGGTCACGTCGTGTGGGCTGCCGTTGAGGGAGCGGCACTCGCGTTGTGCGAGGGTGATTCGGGCTTCAGGGTGCGCCTGCTCGGCGATACGAGGTTTTTGGCGATGGCGACCTTGTGCATTGTCCTTCATGGGCTATGGGACGCCACGGTGCCAATCGTTGACGAAATCGCTCTTCCAATTGTTGGAAGCCCAAAGTACGTGTTGCTGATAGTGCTCATCTGGATTGTGGTGATGGTAATGCTGCATCGTGGGTTGTCGCAGCTCAACGAGTACGTGGGAAGGTAGCCATACGCTTTTGTCCGACGGTTCACAGCTGCGAATACTCGAAACGACCAAACATATAGTAGTAGGGGAGAGATTATGTATTGCAGCATATGTGGTGCGCGCGTTCGTGAGAACCTCGACTATTGTCCCAAGTGCGGGGCCAAGATGGAGAGTGCGGAGAGGCGCCGACTAGAGGAAGAGGCGCGTCGGCAAGAGGAGGACCGCCAGCGCAGGGCGGAGCAGGCTGTAGTCATAAACCAGCCGCAGCACGTCACGCCCGTTACAACGAACGGCAGTGGGGGAGACAATGGCGGCTCAAACGGCAGCGGCGGGAGTGGCAGCGGCGGGAGTGGCAAGCCCGGCGTCAACAAGAGCCTCGTGTTCATCGTTGTTATTATCGCCTTGCTTGTGGGCTATTCGATATATAACAGCAGCTTATCTAAGCCAAGCCCCGAATCGGGCGGCGGGCAGTCGGCGACAAGCAGCGCGCCGGGCGACGACACGCCGAAGAACGACGCGCCGAGTGAAGACACGCCGAAGAGTGACACGCCAACCAGCACGACAGATAAAAGCGACGCTCAGACACCTGTCGACGCGGAAGGCTATTGGTGGACTGAGTCGTCACCCGACGAGAACGGCAGGGTATCAGCGCTGTTCCTCATAATCAATGATGAACAAGCTTATCTTGGATTGTATGAGTACAAAGGTGACTATGGGCATCCAACTGGTAAATATACCATAAAGCCCATCTCAATGAATGACCTAGCATATGACTCGTCGTCAGATGCTGTTGTGCTTGATGGCGATATGGCATTCAAGAGGGCGAATGACCAACAGATTGAAGTGATTAAGGCTGTTGTGCAAGTGTACGCGCAGCAGAATGGCTCGTAGCGCGATGCCGGGTGCTGGCTGACACTAAAGAATGCGTCCGTGGCCCGGAGGGCAAAGTTCGAACAGCTATCGGGCCAGCGGAACTGCGCGCGGCTGCTCCTCCGGGCCACTCCCCAATTTGGCCGTTCTTTGGGGCAGAGCGCCGTGCGGAGCTGCAGGGTGCGTAGGTTAGTGTATGACGGTTCCTTGGTACCCGCTATGCCACGTACACGACGGCCTCGAAGGGACGAAGCTTGCCGGCTGTCGCGGAGCCGTGCGTGCCGAGCGCGAGCTCGAGGCCGTCGACGAGCGAAGCGTCGTACTCCACGTCCGCTTCCTTGAAGTTCGCGAGAACGACGGCGCGTGCTTGTGCTACGGCTCGCTGGTAAGCGTAGATCTCCTCGCTCTCGTGCATGAGTTCCGTGTAGTCGCCGGCAATCAACACGTCCCGTTCTGCGCGAAGTGCGGCGAGTTCGCGGTACCACGAGAGTACGGAGTCGGCGTCGGCCTCCTGCGCTTCCACGTTGCAGGTTTCGTAGTCGTCGTGGACCGGCAGCCAGGGCTTTCCCGTGGTGAAGCCGGCGTTTTCCGTCGCGTCCCACTGCATGGGCGTGCGCGCGTTGTCGCGACTGTGCTCCCAGACGCTCGCGAGCGCCTCCTCCTCTGTTTTACCTGCCGCAAGCGCCATCGCATATTGGTTGTGCGACGACACGTCGTCGTAGTCGTCAATCGACTTCCACTTGACGTTTTCGTAGCCAAGCTCCTCGCCCTGGTAGAGGAATGGCGTGCCGCGCAGCGTCATGAGCACGGTCGCGAGCATCTTCGCGCCAGCAACTGCGTCCTTCGCGCCAGGAAGAAACTGGCTTACCGAGCGGGCCTGATCGTGGTTCTCGAAGTAGATGGGATACCAGCCGTTGGCCGCTGTTGCCGCCTGGCTCGCGGTGAGCGCGTCCTTGAGCTGGGTGAGCGTCCAGCTGCCAGACTCGTACCAGTTCTCCGTGCCACCTTGCGGAACTAGAATGTGGCTGAACTCGAAGATCATGTCGAACACGCCATGCTCGCCGACCCACTCGCTGAGCTGGCTTGCGGGAACGCCGTTTGCCTCGCCCACGGTAAAGGCGCCGGTTCCCTCCATAACCTCCAATTTGAACTCGTTGAGAAAATCCAAGATGCCGGGCGTGTTGGCGGTTGCGGCGTGGATAGACGAGAGGCCGTCGGGCCCATCGGACTCGGCGTCTTCGAGGGCTGGCTTCTTAATATAGGTGACGGCGTCGATGCGGAAGCCGCCCACGCCCTTCTCCAGCCAGAACTTCGCCATGTTGAAGAGCTCTTGACGCAGCTCATCGCACTCCCAGTTGAGGTCGGGCTGGAAGTCGGCGAACGTGTGCAAATAATACTGCTTGCGTGTGTCGTTCCAGGTCCACGCCGAGCCGCCAAAGATGCCGCGCCAGTTGGTGGGAGGGGCGCCGTGCTCGCTGCCGTCGTCCTTGCCGTCGTGCCAGATGTACCAATCGGCTTTGGGGTTATCTTTTGAAGAACTAGACTCTACAAACCAAGCGTTCTCGTTCGAGGTGTGATTCATCACGAGGTCCATTACGATGCGGATGTCGCGCGTTTTCGCCTCGGAAATGAGCTCTTCCATCTCGGCCATGGTGCCGAACCGCGGGTCGATGCTGTAGTAGTCCGAAATATCGTACCCGTTGTCCTTTTGGGGCGAGGCATACACCGGCGTGAGCCAGATGGCACCCACTCCGAGCTCCTTGAGGTAGTCGAGCTTTTGCGTGATGCCGGCTATGGTGCCGGTTCCCTTGCCCTCGGTGTCGAGAAAGCTCTTGGGATACGCCTCGTACACGACGGTATCTTGCCACCATGCGAGGTTTGCGCGCGCGTCGGCGCTTGTCGCGTTCTGTGCCTGGGTGCTTGAGGCCTCGTTCGATGTGGCCGAGCCGCCCGAGTCGTTCGACGAGCACCCTGCGAGCGACGTGATGGCGGCAATACCACTTGCGTTGGCGAAGGCGATGAGGGCGGAGCGGCGTGTGATGGGCTTGTGCAGCATGGCATATCCTTTGGGTAATCGATTGGTGTGATTTAGCTTATTTTACCGTAGTGCGAAACGATCTTCTTGGGAGTTTGTATCACGTATGTGTGTTGAAGCGTGCAGCGGCATGGCCGCAATCGGGCTTTTGCTATGTGGGGAGAACATGTGAGATACTAAGCATACAGTTCGCTGCAAGCTGGCCAAATCGTAAGGGGGCGCCATGGGTTTGAGGGAGCGATGGCATGCGCTGTGGAGCAACGAGCCGCCCGCGATCGAGGTCGCGCGAAAGCTCGACGTGAAGACCGGCTACA
>JAFWMH010000053.1 GCA_017510785.1 Atopobiaceae bacterium
CGATGACCAGCAGCGCGCCCAGCGCGGCCCTCCCGAACCTTGCGTGCTTCGTCGTCATCTCTCGCCCCTCGCCTTCATCTTCCGCTCCTCATCTTCCGCTCCTCGCTTCGCCTCTCGCGCCCGCCGGCAGGGCCCGGGCCGGACTCGCCTCCAGCCACCCTGCGGCACCCGCCCGCAGGGCGCGGCAACGTCGTCGCTACCACCACACGTAGTCCGTGTACTTGTCGACGGCGTCGCTGGGATAGACTAAATAATCTGAATCCATCGTGCCGTGGCATAGCCAGTCGCCGTAATGGCCGCCCCTTGTAACCACTTCGACATTAGGCCCAACAATGAATGTGGACTCCAGCCTGTACTTCCCGCCGTCGATCAGGGTCTGCCAGGTGTCGCCGTCCTCGTAGTAGTAGTACTCGCCTTTGACGACGACGGCCTTCTTCACGTCGAGCTCGTAGCTCGCGGTCTTCTCTGCGTAGGTGTGGGAGGCGGAGTCGGTGACGGTGGCGGTTATGGTGCACTTCCCCAGGCCGACTGGGGTGACCTCGCCCGTCGACGGGTCGACCTCCGCCACGCTGGCGTCGCTGGATTTGTACTCCACCGTGCCGTCGCCGGTGTTGTCGAGCGGGTTGGTGAAGGCCCCCTGGGCCGTCGCCCTGGTGACGGAGGCCGTCTTGTAGCCTATGCTGGCGGACTGCGCCGCGTCCTCCACGGCCACCGTGAAGGTCACGGTGTCGGCGTAGTCGCCCGGCGCCGCGGAGGCGTAGTCGTCCACGACGACGCCCATGGGCTGCGTCTGCGCGTCGGCCGAGAGCGTCGCGAACTCCCAGGATGTCTTCTCCGCGGCCCCCGCGTAGGTCGTGCTCGCGTCGCCGGACTCGGCCAGCTTGTATTCGACCCCGTTCTGGCCGCTCTTGAGAGCCCAGCCGTTCGTTGAGGCCGCCGTCACGGCGAGCTTCTTGCCGGGCGCGAGCGAGCCCTGCGCGCTGATGCCCGCCGTGGCGTTCCAGCCCGCCTTCGCGACCTCGACCGTCGCGGGGATCTCCACCTCGTACGCGCTGCCGGCGTCCTCCTGCGCGAGCGCCGCACGCGCCGCGATCCCGGGCGCCGCCCCCAGCGCCACGGACGCGCCGAGCGTCAGGCCCAGGAGCCTACGAGGCAACCCCCACCCGAACATCTGTGCCATTTCTGCCTCCTTTCCGGCGCCTCGGGCGCCGCCTCGTCGCGCCGCCACCGCGGCGGCGCCGTTTTGCTACCGTACCATGCCACGGGCCGGCGCGGGCGCACGCGTCGGCGAGCGGGACGTGCTATACTCACATGCACGGAAAGGGGTGCGCGTGGCAGATTTCTTCGAGGAGTATAGGCAAATTCAGGTCGCATACGAAAGCGGCGCGCTCAACCTGCTCAAGAGTCCCTACTCGCAAACCTACATCGCACTGTTCCGCTCTGCATTCCCCGATAAAACCGAGAGCCGCTACGAAGACGACCTTCTCACCATTATTGAGAACATGACCGACGACCTCGCCGCGGCCGAGATGGGCGGTACCCTGCCCATTGTGGACGGGCGTACCATAACCGCACGTGAGCTTTGCCGCCTGCTTACCGACCAGTTCGGCTGGCTCGAGAGCGCCATCGAGGAGGACGGACGAACCACGTACCGCCTCACAACCGAGGCCATGCGCGCGATGGACGCCATCGACTCCCTCTCGCGCACCGACGCCATCTTCAGCGGTTCTCTCATGCGCGTGCTACGCGAGGCCCTCACACGCACCGCAGCAGAACTCTCCGGCGACAAGCGCCAGCGCCGGGCACTTCTCGTCGAACGCGTCAAGCGGGCGCAACAGGAGCTTAAGGCCTTCGACGCCTCGGGCGGTCGCTACACCCTCAGCCGCGAGCAGGCGCAAGGCGAGGTACGCACCCTCGTCAACCTTATGCACGACATCCCCGCCGACCTCGCCAAAACGGCCCAGGGCATTCGCGACGAAACGCGTCGCACCACGGCCGACTTCATGAGCGACGAACGCCCCCTCGGCGAGATCATGGGCACCTACCTGGCTCGCTCGCGCGAGATGTTCACCGGCACCGAGGAAGGACGCTCGTTCCTCGACGCCGTATCCGTCATCGCCGACCCAAGCCAATCCAACGAAATTGGCGACCTGCTCGACGCCATTGCAAACGCTCCGGCCTTCGAGGGCGTCGAATGGGAGCAGCGACGCCGCCTTGGCGATGCTTGGAGCCAGGTGAGCCAAGGGATCGATCGCGTGCTCGAGGCAAAGAACCGCGCGACCAACGTAATCAGCCGCGCCGTAACGCAGTTCGACAACACCGACCAGCGCGCCCTTTCCAAAGCCCTCAAGGAGCTCGACAACCTCGTTCACCGGTGGGCAGCGCGCGTGCCCTTTACCGAAACGCTCCCGCCCAATGGCATTACGGCCGATACGGTAATACACCCGCTCATCACGCGAGAGGCCAACCTCACGCCCGAGCGCCCCATCCCGCCTTTGGCCGAGCACCGCGACGACGGGCAAGACGTGGACCTCGAGCGACTCGTGCGCGAAGGCGGCCCGCAAACGCGGCGCATCCTGGAGCTCGTGCGCCACGCCCCCGTTCACGACGAAGCCGGCCTGGTGGACCTCGCCGCATCCTTCAACGCGCTGCCCGAGCGCATGCGTCGCTCGTCGGAGGTCGTGGGCCTGCTTCAGCGGCTCGACGAGCAGCAGGCGGGAGAGCCCACGCTTTGGCACTGCATCGACACGGATGGAAACCCACTCGCATGGGTGGGGACCAACCTCACCCTTACCGACGAGCAGCTCAACGGTCTTGTTACCTAACCCGATTCCAGCGACTCATCACCACCTGCGGTCTTCCATGCAAAACAAGACGCAAGGTTAACAAAACCCGACGCATCATCGAACAAATCCCAGCGCAAACCCGACGTGACCCCACGATTCACAAGGAGGCCGAAATGGACCTATACGACGAGCCCGACCGCGAGGGTCTCTTCGACGGCGACATAGGTGACGTGCCGGCGGAGGCACGCTATGCCCTCACGCGGCTACTGCGCGATCGCTACGTTTCGGACGAGGACCCGGGAAAGTACCGCATGTCCACCTACTCGCTCATCTTGCAGCATCGAGAGGACGTTACACGAACCCTCAACAACCTTTGTCTAACCCTAAACCTCAACGAGAAGTATAAGGTTGCCTGGGCCTCAACCGCACCCTTCGACGGCGACATGCCGGGGGTTGTTCTCAAACGCGGCTTGGTGCAAAAGCGCGACGTCACCATTCTGCTCGTCACCTTGCGCATAGCGGCGCAAAACGCCGAGCTCGACGGCCGCGAGCACTGGTACATCGATCGCTCCGAAATCGAGGACGCCTTCGTGACGGTGGCCCCCTATGCCGACGAGGGCGACGCGAACCTCGTGCGCAAGCGCATCGAATCGGCCATCAACGAATGCATGACCTTTGGATACATGCAGCAAACGCATGCAGCCGAGAATCGCTACAGGATTTTGCCCATCGTCCCCTGCATCATGACGCTCGAGCGCGCGCAGGAACTTATCGCCGAGCTCAAAGATCGCATCAAGGACTAGAGAGGAGCCGCCATGGCATTGGGAAGCGCAAGTTTGCTCAGCACGCAATGGCGCCTTTGTCGCATCCAACTCATAAACTGGGGGACCTTCGACGGCTACACCGACCTCAAGATTCGGCCATCCGACGACGAGGGTGCGGCATCGGTCGTGTGCATTACCGGTCGCTCGGGCACGGGCAAGTCCACCCTCTTCGACGCGGGTACCGTGCTTATGATGCCGTACGGCAGGACGCTCAACGCCGCCTCGAACCTTGGTCGCGGAGGGTCGCCGCGCGAGGTGCGTACCTACGTTCGTGGCATGGTGGATACCGTGGCCGACGAGCACGGCCGCGCCAAGGGCAAGTACCTGCGCGACGAGACGCGCCTCATTTGGTCGGCCATCGTGCACACCTGGGAGGATACGACCGGCGCCGTGTTCAGCGCCGCACGCTTTTTTCAGCTAAAGCCCTCGGGTGACGCGGACATGGTGCAAACGTTCGTTACCATAAACGACCACATGGACCCCAGGGCGCTCAGGCCATTCGCGAACACGAACCTCCGCTCGCGCGATGTGCGCGCCACTTATCCTGGTTGCACCGTTTACGACGGGTCGGGCCGCTTCTTCCGCGCCATCTACGTGGCGCTGGGCATCGGCAAGGACGGCGACGGCACCAACGCGATGAAGCTGCTCTACCGCATACAATCGGGCATCCCCATGACGAACGTGGACGACCTCTTCAAGGAGCTCGTGCTCGACCCGCCATGCACCTTCGAACTCGCCCAAAACGCCATCGACTGCTTCGACGACAACCAAAAGGTGTGGCTTCGCATCGAGGAGGCCCGCCGCAAAAAGGAGATGCTCAAGAACATCGATGACGACCACCTGCGCATGCTCGAGGCACAGGAGGCCGGACGTCTCGCGGAGTCGCTCGACCACACCTCGAACGAGGGTCCGCTTCGCCTTTGGCTGGAACGCAGGCGCCTCGACCTGCTGCAACAGGAGGCGACTGCCGTCCAACGCAGCTGCGACCGCGACGAGGCGAGCCTCGTTTCCGCCCGCTCTGTGCGCGCCGAGCACGAGGAGCAGCTCGAGCAAATTCGCGTGAGCATCTACGAACATGGCGGCCAGGGCATCGAGCAGCTGCGCTCGACGCTCGCCACCCAACGCGCTCGCCTCGACTCCGTTATGCGGCATCGCAACGCACTTGCCGCCCCTCTTAGGTCCGCGCATCGCAACCTGCCCGAAAGCGAGGACGACTGGCACGAACTCACGATGTGGTGCGACGAGGTTCTCGCGCATGCGCCCGAGCAGGAGGCGCAGCTGCAGGAGCAGCTCGATGAGCTCGGTGTTCAGGTTCGTGAGGTAACAGCAGACGTCAAGCAGCGCGAGAACGACCTCGCCTACTATCGCGCGCACCGCACGAACATTACGCCACAAATGGCTCGGGCTCGCGAGCTCATGGCACGTGCGGCGAATCTCGACCCTTCCGAAATCCCCTTCGCGGCCGAGCTCATGGACGTCCCGCGCGAGCAGTCCCTCTGGCGCACGGCCATCAACATCTCACTCGCCCACGTCGCCGACCGCATCCTCGTAGACAAACGCCTTGAGGCGAAGTTTCGCCGCGACATCGACGGGCTGGCGAACCAACTCGGTCGCAGGTATCATTACGACTTCGTGGACCTCTCCAAGGAGTATCCCGCCAAAACGAGGCCGGGCCACGTCTCATCCAAGGTGGTGTACCGCGACGACTCCCCCTTCGCCTCGTACGTGCGGCAGCAGGTGTGCGACTCCACCGACCATCTGTGCGTGGACACGGTGGGACAGCTCGCGGGAGGCGGCGCGCGCATCGCGCCCTCAGGACAAGAGCGCGTGGGAAACCGCGGTGCCATCGGGCACAGCCGCGCCACGCTCATCATTGGCTTCTCGAACGAAATGCTCATCGAGGACCTCGAGTCCGAACTCGCCGACAAGCAGGCAACCCTTAAGGAACTTATTTCCCAGCAGGGGACGTTGCGCCACGAGCGCAGCATGCTTTCGACGCACGTGTCCGTCGCGCAGCGCATCGAGGGCCTCGCGTGGGAGGAGGTCGATGCCCGAAGCGTAGAGACGCGCATCGCGAAGACGGCGGCCGACCTCAAGAGGCTGGAGCAAGACGACGAGCTGCGTGCCCTCACCGAACTGAAGGAACAAACGAAGGCACTTGTCGACGAGGACATCACGGTTTGCCGCGACCTCGAGCGCGCCATCGAGGCCCATAAGGCGACGGTTTCGCAACTTCAAGCGACCGAGGCGCAAACGCGTGTTCTTGTGGGTGCCATGGAGGACATGGGCGTTGCGGTAACGCAGGCCCAAGCGGATTTGTGCGCCGATGCCGTGGCGCAAACGGAGTCCGCCATGGGCGAGCGCGCACGGATTCTCAAGCAGTTCGCAAGCGTCATCAACCAGGCGCGCGCGTACCTTTCCAACCTGCTCACCACTACGAACGACCGCGCGGCGCAGGCCATCCGGTCGCTTGAATCGGCATTCACCAACTACCACAGCAACTTTATGCCCGACGACACGGAGCACGGAACCACCGTTGACGAATACCCCTATTACCACGAAGTGTTGGCCAGGCTCATCGAACAACGCCTGGACGACCCCGAAACGGAATGGCGCGCCGAAATGCTGCGCGATGTGGCGCGGCACCTCTCACGTCTTCAGGAGGGATTCGCCGTGGAGGAACGCGCCCTCGACGAGCGCCTGCGGCCTGTTAATGCCATTCTTGGGCAGTTCGCCTTTGGCGAGCGGCGGGGCCGGCTGAGCGTGGTTGCCGAGCGTCGCACGCTCTCCGACGTCTCGCGATTCCGTCGCGACCTGCGAAACCTGTGCGCACTTGCCACCCGCTACGAGTTCGCCGACGATGCCGAAGTCGCACGCCAGCATCGCAGCGTGGAGCGCTTTTGCGACCAGCTGGAAAAAGACCTCGCCACGACGGGTCGCAGCGCCCGCCACTTCCTCGACACGCGCCACATGGTGCGGGTTTCGGCGCGCGAGACGGTGCCCGACGATCCTGCCGCCGAGGCCGTAGTGTACGACTCCATCAACGGCAAGAGCGGCGGACAATACCAGGAGCTTGTGGCGTTCATCCTCGGGGCGGCGCTCCTGTACTGTTTGGGCTACAACTCGGCCACCATGCCCTCCTACGCGCCCCTCTTCTTGGACGAGGCCTTCATCAAGGCGGACTCCGACCACACGCGCCGCGCGCTTGGCGCACTCTCGGGCCTCGGCTTCCAGGTGATAATAGCCGTGCCCGACGGCAAGGTTGAGGCCGTCGCACCCCTCGCGTCGCAAATCGTGAGCCTCACCAAGGACGAGCGCACGGGCACCACGCGCACGCGCTCGCTGCTGCGCGCCGGCACGACCGAGGAGGGCAACCCGACGTGGGAGGACTAGCGGGCACCACGCGCACGCGCTCGCTGCTGCGCGCCGGCACGACCGAGGAGGGCAACCCGACGTGGGAGGACTAGCAACAAAGGCAGGGCGCGTCCCACGCGGCCCCTACCGGCAAAGGACGGCGATATCACATGAGTGGACTCAAAACAGAACGCGAGTTGCGCGACGTCCTTTCGCGGCGTTTGGCACGCACCTTTGCCGAGGATGTGTGCGGCGTTGAGGCGGCTTGGCCGTGGACCCTGCATGTGGGCAAGCCGAGCAGCCGCGAGCTCGTTCGCAACCTCGAGGCGCTCGACGTGCTCATACGTGCCCTCAGGGTGTGGGAGGCACAAACGAACGTCGTGGTTTGCTACGAAATGCGCGAGGCCGGCGGTCCCAAGCGCGTGCCGTGTCGCGTGGAAATCCCCACTGCAGACGACGCGGCCCTGCTCGCAACGCCACGTAAGGGGGCTGCAGGCCGGACGGGCGTATCTACCGACGGCGGGGCAACGAAGCGTGCCGTCAAGCAAGCTGGCGATCGGATGGCGGGGCAGGCAGACGCACCTTTCGCCGACGGAGCAAAGGGGCGCGCCACCATGGAAGCTGCCAATCGGATGGCGCGGCGTGAGAGTGCATCGATTGGCGGTTCGACGAGTCGTTCGAACAAGGCTGTCGGCCACGACGAACAAGCCTCCGCGCGCGACTCCTGGCCCGCAACGCTCGCGCGCGCACGCGCACGGCGTGACCTCATTTGCGAAGCCCTTCCACATGTTGACGCCGCTGCCTGCGCCAAAACCGTTCGCACGACGGACGCTTGGGAGGATATACAATTCGAGCTGCTTCTCTCTGCTGCAGCGTGGTTTTACGAACATGATGCGCACGGACTCACGCCACGTCAGGTACCTTTACCTGGCATCGACGCCAAATGGCTCGACACCGTACGTAACCGCCAACTCGTGTGTTTGCTTTCGGACAAGGAAGAGCTTGGACTTGTGGGGCGGCCCGCTCGCTTGGAGTTCGCCTACGTGGATCCCACCCATGCGCAACGATGCCGTCGACGCTTCGATAGCTGGGTGGATGGCGACTCGTGCGAACTTGTCTACGAGCCTACGACCTGTGTGATCGTGGAAAACAAGGACACATACCTGAGCTTTCCCGCGCTCGAAGGCGGGATTTGCGTGTTCGGCGCCGGCAAGGCAGGCATGGCCGTTGCCGCTACTTTCCCTGGGGTGTGCGACGCTGCCGAAGTGTTTTACTGGGGTGACCTCGACGCGGACGGATTCGAAATCCTCAACGGATATCGCGAGCGAGGTGTTGCGTGCCAAAGCATCCTGATGGATTACGTCACGCTCGAGCGCTTCGAGCGGTATGGAACGTCGCTCGAAAAGGACCATCGAACGCCCATCGAACGCGAGCGCAAGGACCTCCCACACCTTACCGAAGCTGAGCGCGCCGCGTACGATGTGCTCACCGACCCTACGTGGACCGGTCACCGACGCATCGAGCAGGAAAAGATTCCGCTCGACGAGGCCGTCGCCGCACTTCGGAGGAGATAATTACGTTCGTCGGGGTCGCCAGCCGGCTTCGGGGTTGCCAGCCGGCGTCGGGGTTGCCAACGGGCGTCGGGATTGCCAGCCGGCGTCGGGGTCGCCAACGGCCGTGACGCTTTGCGTACCTGCCAGAGTGTAACCAGTGCCAGATGCAGGTCGCGCCGCTCAATTGCTCGCAGTTCGCGTGTATGATATAGATATATATAGGTTGGGAGGCTCGGAGGCCCGTCCCTACCACAAGCCATTCGCGCAGCGAGAGGTCGTCCTCACCGGCAAGGCACGACGTTTGGCGACGTGGTCTGGCCATTCGCGCGACGGGAAGGTCGTCCGAGAGGAAGCGGCAAAGCGAAGCATGGAGGGGAGCAACATGACGCAGCAACATCTTATTACGGGAACAGGCCCACTGCTCGACGAGCAAGGCCGCTTGCGGGAGGCGGGTTACGCGCTACAACCTCCATTCGACTACGATCACAAGGCTATTGCGGCCTCACCTCTGCGCATCAAGGATTGGGACTACTACCTCGTAAACGATGACGAATATGCCGTGGCGCTCACCTTCTCGGACCTCGGCTACATCGGGCTTGTTTCGGCAAGCGTGTTGGACTTCGCAAACCGCACTTTTAAAACAACGAGCGAGCTGCTCGTCATGCCGCTTGGGCGCATGGGCGTTCCCACCAGCTCCGACGTCGGAGACGTTGTGTGGGAAAACCGCCGTTGCAAGGTACGCTTCGCCCACGAGGCGCAAGGAAGACGCCTTTCGTTCTTTATGGCAAAGTTCGATGGCGACGACGAACTCGACGTCGAGCTGTTTCTCGACCGCGAGCCGCGCGACTCCATGGTGATTTGCACGCCTTGGGCAGAAGACAAACACGCGTTTTACTATAACCGCAAGATTCTTGGCATGCGAGCACGAGGCGGCTTCCGTCGCGGAGCGCTGTTCCACGAGTTCGCGCCAACCGACGCGCTTGGTCTTCTCGACTGGGGACGGGGCGTGTGGACCTACGACAACGTTTGGTATTGGGCGGCCATCCAAGGACATCAAGACGGACACATCGTGGCGCTCAACCTTGGCTACGGCTTTGGCGACACGAGCGCCGCGAGCGAAAACATGGTTTTTGTGGACGGTATCGCCCACAAGCTCGGCCGCGTCGACTTCGGCATTCCGCGCGACGACAACGATTCGAGCCGCCAGCCCGAGCCTGCAAGCTGCAAATCGCGGGACGACTTCGGCTCACGTCGTTGCCCCACCTCCGCGCACGTAGCCCCGCAGAGCGAGAACGGTCCATACCGTTACCTCGAACCGTGGCACCTAACCGACGACGAGGGACGTCTCGACCTCACGTTTGCACCAGAAATCGACCGCATCGACAACATCGACGTGGGCGGGCTCATTAAATCCAAGCAACATCAAGTGTTCGGCACTTTTAATGGCACCGTGGTGCTCGATGACGGCAGCATCCTTCGCCTGCGCGGCATTCGCGGCAGCGCGGAGCACATTCATAACCGGTACTAATTTGGTACGTGTGCCCCGTGCCGCCTCATAGCTAATTGCGGTAGTATAAATACAAGTACTATTTACGAAAGGATGCCGTCATGAACGATTTCATATTCCACTCTCCCACCAAATTCGTGTTCGGGCGCGGCTTCGTCGACCGAGTAGGAGCCGAAATGGCACAGCTCGGCTTTGCGAAGGTGCTCGTGGTATACGGACAAGGCTCGGTTGTGCGAACGGGCACGTTGGCACGCGTTCTCGCATCGCTCAACGCGGCGGGCATCGAGTACGTGGAGGCCGGCGGAGCGCGTCCAAACCCCGAAGTTGCCTTCGTGCGCGATGCCATAGAATGTGCGAGACAAAACCACATAGACGGCATTTTGGCCGTGGGCGGCGGCAGCACCATCGACGCGGCAAAGGCCGTCTCGCTTGGCGTGCCGTACGACGGTGACGTGTGGGACTTCTTCGCACGCAACCAGCCCATCACGACGTCCTTGCCACTGGCCGTGGTCCTCACGATACCGGCCGCCGGGTCCGAAGGATCGGGCTCTTGCGTCATAAGCAACGACGCAGAGAATCGCAAGCTCGGCGTGAGCGGCGATGTGTTCCGCCCGCGTTTGTCGATTATGGATCCCGAGCTCACGTTTACGCTTCCGCCGTATCAAACGGCGGCCGGTGTCACGGACATGATCGCGCACGTGTGCGAGCGCTACTTCAGCGGAGTTGGCGCCGTGCCGCTCACCGACGCCATCGCTTGCGGCATCATTCGCACGTTGATTGAAACCGCCCCAAAGGTCCTCGATAACCCCGGGGACTACGACGCCCGGGCCACCATAATGTGGGCAGGCACCTTGGCGCACAACGACTTGGCCGGCTGCGGCCGCTCGCTCTCGCCCACCGTACGGGCAGGCGGATGGGAGAGCCATGCGTTGGAACACGAGCTTTCGGCTCACCACACCGAGATAACCCACGGCGCAGGACTCGCCGTCGTGTTGCCTGCGTGGATGCGTCACGTATGGCGCAACGATCCGCAGCGCTTCCTCGACTTCGCACGCGACGTCTTTGGCATCGAGCCAGCCGAGGAGTTCGAGGCGCACGACGAGGCGGTGTGCGACGCCGTAACGGCAGCCATCGACGAGCTCCAGGCCTTCTTCGTGAGCCTTGGCATGCCCTCGCGCCTAGCCGACTTCGGCATTGCAGCGGAC
>JAFWMH010000054.1 GCA_017510785.1 Atopobiaceae bacterium
CACGTCCTGCCAGCCGTAGGACTGCACGTGGACCGCATAGCGGATGGAGCCCGGCACCTTGTTGGAGCCGAGCTTCGCCTCGAGGGCCTCGAGGCGCTTGGACTCTCCGGAGGTGCCGGAGAGCTCGCCGTCCCCCACCCATTCCATCCAACCGTGCGTCTGCACGTGGGTGTGGTAGGTGACGCCGGGATTCTCGAGCATGGCGAGCCTGGTGGCCGAGGAGACGCCGTCGACCTTGCCTGGGGCCTTCCCGCCCTTCGGCACGAGCACGACCTGGATGGCCTCGAGCCTCCACGACATGCCCGCCGTGCCGGACTTCGCGCCGTTCTTCGCCCATGCCATCCAGCCAACCCTCTGCGCATGCACGCGGTAGTATACGTCATACGCATTCTTCGCGGCCCCTGTGAGGCGAATTTGGATGGCCTCGAGGCGCCTCGACTGCCCATGCGTACCCGACTCGCCACCACCGGAGGCCCATCTGCTTTCCCAACCGAGGCCCTGGACGTGGGTGCGATACTCGATGCCGCCGGAGACGCCCGAGAGCTTTATTCGTATGGATTCAAGCCGCCGTGACTGCCCAAAGGTTCCGGCGGATTTGCCATTCTTGCGCCAAGCTTGGTCACCAATGCCTTGGACGTGTACGGCGTATGTAACGGACGGGGTGGCTTGCGCGGAAACACCAGCACCCGCCTCCTTGCCGTTGGTAGTCGGCTTTTCGGTTGCGTTCGTGGGCTTCGCGGTTCCAACATCGCCTCCGTCGGAGTTTGTCTCCTCAACCGGCTTGGTTGCAACTTTTTCGACCTGAACGTTTTCTCGTTGTGCGGTTTCCACCGAAGCGGCCTTCGTCGCAGCGGCTTCCTCAGCCTGCTCGGTACTCCGATCGTCGTCACTCGTTTCGTATGCTTCCTCAGCCTCTGGGTTCTCCGGATCGACCTGCGTGTTCTCACCTGCCAGCTCGTCGTCCTCGGGTGATTCTTCCTCTTCGGTTTCGTCGCCCGAAGCAATCGAATCGTTTACCGCAGAACCCTCGGCAACCTCATTCGACACCAATTCGTTCTCGCTGCCTGCATTCGCGCCTTCGGTCGTTTCCCATGGACGCTCGCCGGGAACTCCGCCCGCAACGTCGAGCAATACCTCCGATTCCCCCACCACAACGCGCGCGAGCACTCGACCGTCATCGCTTGCAACTTCCTCGCACGCGATCCCTACGCTTTGAGCCTCATCCCTAAAGGCCCGCACGATGCCTCGTGCCGTACTCGGTTCGCCCGCGAGGGCACGCCCAGCTTCGTCCTCCACAGTGCTTATGCCCGCAACGTCTGCAACATCTGCAACATCCAGGGCGGAGAACTTGTCCCACAATGCCGCTAGCTTCTGCGCATCCGTAAGCTCCTCTTGACCTGCAAGTGTACCAACGTCCTGAGTTGCTTCTTCGGGTTCACCCCACGCAACCGCAGGAACCCCACCCACTGCAAGTAATCCCGAGAGCGCAAGCACCCCAAAACGGCGCGCCACGCCATGTCTCGCCAAACGCAACATACCAGCATCCTTTCACTACCATACCTACAATCAAACATACATCCCGCCTGCAACACACTACGGCATGCGCAGAATATACGTCCAACCTACTCCCGCATAGAAGTCACGATACGGGCCTACGCATATCTCTCGCCCTGTTTGGTCGCCTATATCGCCCCACGCACCACCTCTTTCGGAACAATGCGCCCCAACGCTCATACCATTGCCCATGTAGATTTCGGCGTGATGCTCCGGTACCAACATGATGTCGCCACGCCGTAGCGCTGCGTGGGAGAACGGAAGTCCTATGAGACCACACTTCGTGAGCTCCTGGTACATCGTAAAGGTTCTGTTTGCCTGACCAGTATTGAAGCCCACGTGCCGAAGGCAGGTAATAACAAACGACGAGCAATCGTAATCCGGCCCCCATCGAACGTGATCGAAGGTGTTAAAGCCATGCGAATCGTCTTCGGCGATGCTCACGGCGTAGCTTAGGAAGTCCTCGACCCTCACATTGCTCGGCGGATCAACTTCGTAATAGCTCTTGCGATACCGATAGGTGTCCTCAATGTTCGCCGGACATGGCGTGCCCTTGGCAAGCAACCTTACGCACACGGCATCAATCGCGTCCCCCTCCACGGTTGAACCCGCGTTGGCTCCGTTTTTTGCCCAACCAAGCCAGGCCTTCGATGCGATGTGGGCGCAGTAGTACACATCGAACGCCTTTGCGAGTTTTCCCGTGAGCTTTATGCAGAACGCATTTATGGCCTGCCCTTTATTGCCGGCAGCCTCACCGTTCGCGCACCATGGCCCCCAAGAGCCATCCTGCGTGTGCGCCCGATACGAAACGCCTCCCCGGGCAGCCTCCGCAAGCACCGATACGCCAAGCTGAGCCCTGAACCGCCGTAAGGGAGCGGCGCCCACGTTCCCCGCAAACCCATCGCCTGCCGCCCCCTGCCAACTCGTACCGTTCGTCGCTTCAAACACAAGCGATGTGGCACCCACGAACGCAGCCGTCATCGACGAGCCGGACGAGTCGGGTGCCGCAGCGCCCTTCCGCACAAGGCGCACCTGAACTGCTTCCATGCGCTTCGCGATGCCCTCGGTTCCCGCACGCTCGCCATTGCTCGCCCAACCAAGCCACCCAATACTCTGCACGTGAGCGCGATAGTACACGTCGTACGCATCGGCCGCCTCACCAGTAAGACGCATGCTGAATGCCTCGAGACGCCTTGACTCGCCGGACGTTCCCACGAGCGACGTACGCCATCCCTGCCAACCTATACCTTGGACGTGGGCCTCCGCCTCAACACCGCCAGGTACTCGTGATCCGTCAAGGCTGAATCGCAGCGCTTCTACGCGTCGCGACTGCCCGAACGTACCAGCAGTCCCGCCATTGCCAACGGCAGGTTGCCACCCAATGCCCTGCACATGCGCGGCAACACGTATTTGCTGCGTGCCACGGAAAGCTGCCGACGTGTTTTCTCCCGCGTTGGACGGAGCCGCTCCTCCCTTTGCCACAAGGCGCACCTGTATGCCCTCGAGTCGCTTGGCCTCACCCGCCGTTCCAGCGGTAACTCCGTTTTTGGTCCAACCCATCCAGCCATACGTCTGCGCGTGCACGCGATAGTACACGTCGTACTTCGTGGCAATGGCACCTGTTAACTTGATTTGAATCGCCTCGAGGCGCTTGGCTTTTCCGCTTGTGCCACTCATGGCTCCGTCGCTGCGCCACTGCTGCCAACCAACCGACTGAACATGGGTGCGATACGTAATGCCACCCGTAACGCCCGTCCCGCACTTCACCTTGATGCGGATGGCCTCAAGACGCTTCGACTCACCACTAGTACCCGCAGTCTTTCCATCTGCTCGCCACGATTGGTTGCCATACGACTGCACGTGCACCATATACGTTACGGACGATTCTTTTGCTCTCGCCGCCTTCG
The DNA here is from genome assembly GCA_017510785.1 of Atopobiaceae bacterium. Lineage (GTDB taxonomy): Bacteria > Actinomycetota > Coriobacteriia > Coriobacteriales > Atopobiaceae > RUG440. The sequence goes on from JAFWMH010000054.1 coordinate 3,462, forward strand.
GGGCACCTTGTGCCGTAACGGCGCCATCATCAACCTCTGACTCAAAAGACAAACCCGCGGACGCGTTTTTTGAAACCGTCAACGCGGGAGCTTCTTTTTCTAGTGCCTTTTCCTGTGCCTTCTCGTTGGCACGAGCCTCTTGCTCCGCCTTTTCGGTCGCCTCTCCCTCTTCCTCCCGCGCCTCCGCGGTCTCCTGCGCCTCGGCTTCAGCCGTCTCGCCAACTTCATCAGTCCCATCGGTAATGGCGCGCTCACTCTCGCCAGCGTCCAGCTCGTCCTTGGCTACGCCCTCGTCGCCACCTTCGTCCACTTCGTCAGTAGCATCGTGCTCCCCGGGTTCGGGCGGATCCACATCCTCGTTGGTTGCCTCCACCTCCCACGGGCGATTGCCCGGCTCGCCGGCCGCAACGTCGAGCTCCCACACGATTCCGTCGAGCGTAACAATAACGACTGGCCGACCATCCTCGTCAATCGACTCCTCGCAGGTGAGTCCCATGCGCCTCGCCTCGTCGGCAAAGGCTCGCGCAATGCCACGCGCCGTACTGGGCTCGCCGGCAAGCGCTCGCTGTGCCTCCTCCTCAAGAGTGCCGCTTGCCTCCTCGTTCACTACTTCAACAGCGGAAAGCCCATCCCAAAGCATCGCTAGCTTTTCCGCTGATGCAGACTCCCCCGAACCCGCAACGCCCTCGTCCAGCCCTTCGACGCTGCCGCGCACATCCTCAAGCTGCGCATCCTCAAGCACTTGCCCCCATGCGGGGGCGGGAACCTGCCCAATCGCAAGCATGGCCGCCACCAGCATTGCAATCAATGCCTTCCCACGTCGGCTAGCCATCGTCCCTCCTTCATCTCCGTTTCGAATGATAGGTATACTAACAAAGTAATGGGACACGAATTGCGAAAGCCCGCCAGTTGCAGAAACACTTCAGTTAGTCCACCGATTTGAGCGATTCCACCATGTTGACCTTGTCGAGCTTGCGCCGCATGCCAAACATAATGAGCACACAGAACACCAACGTAAGGGCAAACGAATACCCGTAGCTCAAAACGTGGATGGTCCGTCCGAACATAACGTAGTCGACTTCCGCCGTCACCACCACAAAGTGCTCAAGCCACGTTCCAAACGCCATGCCCAAGGCGTCACCCATTATGGCAAGCAAGAGTATTTCTCTAAAGATATAGGCATATACTTCGCCCCGCGTAAACCCCAGCACCTTGAGACTCGCAATCTCACGCACGCGTTCGGCGATGTTAATGTTCGTGAGGTTATAGAGCACAATAAAAGCAAGCGCTCCTGCGCTCGCGATGAGGAGCACCACCACACTATCCACAACCGAAAGCATCGTCCGATACGTGTTTATGGATTCTTCCGCATACGACACCGTAGAAACATCGTCGCGGTCGCGAAGATTGGCCGCAAAGGCGTCGCGCTCATCGTCTGCGAGGTCCGTCTGCGCAAAAATCGTGGGGTACGTGGGCATTGCGTCGTCCACCTCGTGCCACGCTGCCTCACCCATGTACACGTAATTCCCCACATAGTTCTCGGCAATTGCCGTCACACGAAGCGGGGTTCCCTCCCCCTTGGCATTGCCAATCGCATCCTGCTCGTAAAGGCGCACCTCCGAGCCCACCTCGAGGCCGTACTTGAGCGCTATCTTCTCGGTCACTATAACTGCGTTATCGTCCACCTCAAAAGGCTCGTGCGTAACCCGGTCGCGCAGGGTCACCGCCTGCTCAAGGCTCTTCTTCTCTTCCGGAACGACCACCTGCACGAGCAACGTTTCGTTAGCAGCGTTCGAACCAACCTGCATGTTGCTTTGGTACGCACGCACGATGCTATGCACCTTGCCGGTTTTCTCCACGTACGATATAACCTCATTCAAGTCGTGTTCAGTGGCGTCCTCGTCGAGCCGCACGGTGACGTCATAGTGAATGATGGGACCGAACTGGCAATCGATGATGTCCCAAATCGAATCGTGCAAGCCGAAACCCACGAGCAAGAGGGCCGTACACCCCGAAATGCCCACCACCGTCATGGCCAAGCGGCGCTTGTATCGAAACAGGTTACGAAAGGTAACCTTCCACGAAAACGAAAGCCGCCGCCATATGGGCGCAATGTGTTCGAGCAGAATGCGCTTTCCTGCTGCCGGGGCGCGCGGAAGCATGAGTGTGGCGGGCGTCTCTCGCAAACTCGAGACGACTGCGGCCCACGTTGCCAGCAACGTAACGCCAACGCCCAAGCCACCCGAGGTCAGCGCAATCGAAAGGTCCACAGGCATGGGAAACGGATGGATGGGAACCGTATAGATAATTGAATAGGCCATAGTCACTATGAACGGCAGCAACTGCGAAAGGGCCAATATGCCCACCACGGCGCCACCCACGCCAGCCAATCCGGCATACGCAAGGTATTTCGTCGCAATACGAGCGGTGCTGTAGCCCAACGCCTTGTACGTACCCATCTCGATGCGGTCGTCCTCCACCATACGCGTCATGGTGGTAAGCGCGACAAGTGCCGCCACGAGAAAGAACATGAGCGGAAACACGTCGGCGATGGAATCCATACGTCGAGTATCGGCATCGTAGGTGGCAGCTCCCTCATTCTGGCTGCGATCGAGTACGTACAGTTCGGGCATCTCGATTTCGTCGATGTCGGACTGCGCGTCCGCAAGCTTTTTCTCTGCTTTCTTGAACTCCTTGTTTGCCTTCTTTCGCTCCTCTCTATACGTTTCGAGAGAAGACTCATACTCCTTGGTGCCGTTCGCAAGCTTGGTTTTGCCGGCGTTAAGCTCGGAACGGGCATCGTTAAGGCGCTGCTGCCCTTCGGTGAGCTCGCGCTCCGCGTCGGCACGACGAGTGGTGAGCTCCTCCTGCCCGGCATCGAGCGACGCGCGACCGTCTGCGATTTGGCGCTCTCCGTCCTCGATGCGCACCCGATTGGATTCGAGCTCTTCCGCAGCCGACTCGAGCTTGGCTACGCCGTCGAGTCCCTCTTGAGCCTGTGCCTGCGCCGCCTGGGCCTCGGGCAGGCGCGCCTCGAGCTTTGCCTTTGCATCGGCCTCGTCAGTCGCCGTTATTCCTGCCTGGGCAATGCCCGACAAAAACTGCGCTCTCGCTCCCTCAAGTTGCGCGCGCCCCTCAATGAGCTCGTCGGCCGTCGCAAGCGCCGAACGCACGGGCTCGATTTGCTCGTCGGGCGCACCCGCATCCTCAAGCTGCTGAAGTTGTGTGGCAAGAATACCACGCGCCTCGCTCACGCTCGAAGCAGGAATGCCCATGCCACCCACGGCCTGCAAAAACTGTGTTTCCCCCGCTTCCAGCGCACCACGTCGCTCGATGAGCTGGTTCGCCGCATCAAGGGAATCGTTAAGCTGGGCCACACCCTCATCGGCCTGGCGCTTTCCCTCCTCGAGCTTCGCCTTCGCCTCCTCAAGCGACGACGTTCCGGTTTGTTCGAGCACCTGGGCCACGCCTTGTTCGTACGAACGCGTCCCCTCCTCGAGTTCCCTGCGCCCGGCCTCGAGCTCGGCAGACCTCTTGTCGAGCTCTCGCCGCCCGTCGTCAATCGTTCGTTGCGCGTCGGCGATTTGTTGGGCCGCCTCAACACGCGAGTCGGCCAATGTTTGTAGCCCCTGCTCGTATTCAGCCTCGCCCGAATCTATTTCTCGCTGCGCATCGTCGAGCTCGCGCTTCGCATCGTCGAGCTTTTGCTTCGCATCGTCGAGCTCCTCCGTTGCATCCTTGCGCTCCTTTTCGAAGTCCGCCCGCTTCTCGTCGAGCTTATGCTGCGCATCGCCGCGAACATCGTTGAAGCGAGCGGCGGCAAGGCGCTCCTCTTCGTGCTCAATGCCCTCGCGAACGGCGCCAACAACATTCCAGTATTCGTCCGAGGCGTTTTCGAGGCCATGCGCACCTTCCACAGACGCATATATCTCCGTAAACGTGACGTCCTCCACGAAGGCAGATGGCGCCACATACACATACTGCCCTATGACACCCGAGCCGAGCGTCGTGGAACCGAAGTTGCCAGTATAGGGGTATCCGGAATAGCTCACCAGCCCTACCACCGCGAGCCTTTTCGAGCGAACCACATCGTCCAAATCCTGTGCACCGTACATCAACTCGATGTGGTCTCCAATCCCCACCTCATGAAGGGGATTATCGTCACTCATCACACATTCGTTTTTTGAGCTCGGCCATCTGCCCTCCCGCAGGAACACCCGGTTGAGGTAGCGTCCGTCATCCGAAAGAATCACATTTGCGTCAACCGCCTCGGCGTCGTTTGCCAAACCCACGTCGAGCGAACTCACGCGAACTACGAGCTGGTCTTCCCCCACGCGAGCCATGGCGTCACAGGAAGCTGCGCCCATCGCATGCTCAACGCCCTCGATGCCTTCGATGCGCGCAACATCGTTTATGCCGAAGCCCAGCGTGGAAACAACACGCAAGTCGTATAGGTTCGTGCCATCATAAAACTCATCAGCAGCGGCACGCATGTCGGGACCACACATTTGCAAGCCGGCGTAGAATCCACAACCGAGCGCAACAATGGCCAGTATGGCCAAGAAGCGACCCAAGGAGCCGTTGATGCTCCGCACGATTGTTTTTCCGAAGGCCGACACCTCAGCGCCTCGCCTCCCTCACGCTACCATTCCACCGTGGACGCATCGGCGGGATTGGCATTGCACTCAACTCGATCGGCATGCCCCTCCCGCACATGAATCACACGATTCGCGATTTGGGTAAAGGCAAGGTTATGGGTGACGATGGCCACCGTACGCCCACTCATACGGCATGTATCTTGGAGCAGGCCAAGTATTTGCTTGCCAGTTTGGTAGTCCAAGGCCCCGGTGGGCTCGTCCGCCAACACGAGCTTGGGGTTCTTCGCAAGCGCTCGCGCAATCGCCACGCGCTGCTGCTCGCCACCCGAGAGCTGAGCGGGAAAGTTGTCCATGCGATCGGCCAAGCCCACTTGCTCGAGCACTTCCTCGGCAGGGAGCGGATCGTTGCAAATCTGGCTGGCAAGCTCCACGTTTTCGAGCGCCGTGAGGTTTTGTACAAGGTTATAGAACTGGAAAACAAAGCCTATGTCGTGCCGACGGTACTGCGTAAGCGCACGCTCGCTCATGCCCGAAATTTCACGCCCGTCAAGCCGAATCGTTCCCGAAGTCGCAGAGTCCATGCCACCCAACATGTTGAGCACCGTCGTCTTGCCAGCGCCGGAAGGACCAACAATCACCACCAGCTCGCCTTCCTCAATGGCAAAGCTCATCCCATCCACCGCACGCACCTCGACGTCACCCATGCGATACGTCTTGCATACGTTTATGAACTCCACGAACGCCACGCGGCCTCTCCCCTCGCCACCTTTCCCACGCAATACCTACTCTATGCAATTATCGCATACCGAACTAGGACCTATCAACAAACGTCGTGTTATTCGCCTCGCTCGCATCCGCAAGGCTTTCGCGAGCGCGTTCAACGAGCTCTTCCAGTCGCTGCGGATCACAATTCTCATCGGTTTGCGCGAACTCCTTCGCTTGTTCTATATAGTCTTCGGTTAGGTCCGCCGAATCGATACGTTCGAACGTAAGCGGCTCCGAAGTCTCCGACGTTTTTCCCGACTCGATGGCCGCGTCGTCGAGCACGACGTGCACCACGTTGGACGGAACGTTGTACAGCTCACCTTTAGACGAAATGGGAGACCCAAGGGCCTTCACGTCCCAGCTACCTGGCTCCAAGTACAAGCCCGAGCCATTAGGCTCAAGAAATGCATACACAGGCTCGGCGGCGGCATCCTCATCGACCCGCCGCGCTTCCACCGGCACTCTCGTACCGTTTTCGTCAAGGCCAGGCACCTCAATGGGAACTACCACCGAAACGCGCGACGTTTGTGAGGAAGCCCGGATGACTAGTATTGCCCCTACCACAACGGCAAGACCGAACGCAATGCCTGCGAGCGCGGCAATCACAATGCTGGACCGCGCGGGACCATCATCGAGTTCCATTTGTGGTTCGTACTGCTCCCGGTACTGCACGTGGAGCTGGGCTTGCAGCTGCGGTCGCGTCGGCACATCCATGGCGGCACCGCAAGACGGACAAAACCTTGCGTCATCAGTCACTTCTGTGCCACAGGATTTGCAGTACATGCATCCACCTCACAAGTAGCATTCAGTCGCGTTGGACCGCCAAAAACCATACTACAACAGCATACAATACCAGCATACTACGCCACGTCACCCAAACATGAAGCGAAAGGGACCGAGGGGACCGAGGAACACCACGTCACCTTCGTCGAGTGGATACGGCTCGGGCTCGCGCACCATAATGCGGTGGCCGGCCCTCGTCACCACCTTGGTTCCCGTTGTCGCGTGGTTTACGAGGCACCAGCGTCCGCCAAGCACACCCAAGCTAAAGTGTTTCGCCTCCGCGTACGGATACGATTCGCCAGGAAGCCGCACGGTAACCTCGTCGGGGACGTCGTCGTCGGGCGTGATGGCACCAACGCAATCGCCCGACCTCACTTCGATGTAGCGCCCGCTCCCACCAACGAGCAGCGCCTTGCCACCGTACTCGGAAGGCACAAAGCGAGCAGTTAGCTCTGCGCTCGAAAACGCGATCGTTTGGGCACCGGACTGCTCCATTGCGGGTTGCGCACGTGGCACACGCCTTTGGGCGTATGCCGCCGCCGTCGGCTGCGTTGGGGGATCCACGCGAATCGGTTGCGGCGACTCGCCGTGCGGGGCGGCGACGAAATGACACTCCGCCTCCACCTCACCCGGCGCCATGGCATCGTCGGATATCACACAAACTCGCGGCGAGCCAGCTATCCAATAGCCTTTCTCGGCGGCACGGGCACGCAAATACGTCACGACCGCTTCCTCTTTGCGCGTGGTATCGATGCCCCAGTAATCCTCCCAGTCCTCCGGACTAACAAGCACCTCTACGAGATTGGGGGCCTCGCGAAATCGCGGCCACTCGCGAATGTGCCGACGCACCTCACGCCAGGCAGCATAGTTCACGGTAATGGGATCGAGGTTGCGGCGATCCTCAGGTGCCAACCCGTCGCCCACGCGCGACACGGCGTTACGCACCCAACGACGCATACGCCGTACCACCGGGCCGAGCGCCCGATCGTTCTCGATGCCTATGGCCATGTTCACTCCCTCCCACACGTTTGACACCAAAGATGTATGTTCCCCTTTTGTACCCTCCACAAACTCTTCTCAATCCCAATTTGCGTGGCATTGCAGGCCACACCCAAATTCCCACGAGGAAACAAACTTGTCACCTAACCCACAGCAGGTTGATAGACAAAAACAGCTATCCTTTTGTGCGTTGTTCGGAGGGAGAAGTATGGAATACCGCATTGAACACGACACCATGGGCGAAGTACGCGTGCCCGCAACGGCCCTGTGGGGCGCACAGACGCAGCGCAGCCACGAGAACTTTCGCATTGGTGACGAGCGCATGCCGCACGAGATAATCCGCGCATTCGCCATCCTAAAGAAGGCGGCTGCACGAGCCAACTGCGAACTCGGCAAACTGAGCCCCGCGGCATCGGAACTCATCGGCTCAGTGTGCGACGAGATTCTGGACGGAAAGCTCGATGAAGAGTTTCCGCTCGTCGTATGGCAAACCGGCTCGGGCACCCAGTCGAACATGAACGTTAACGAGGTCATAGCCAATCGCGGAAACCAACTGCGTGGCGAGGATGACAAAACCGCACCCCTGCATCCCAACGACACCGTTAACATGAGCCAATCGTCGAACGATACGTTCCCCACCGCGCTGCACATCGCCTGCACGCTTTCCCTCACCGAGCGCGTCCTGCCCGCGGTGCGCACGCTCGTCGCAACGTTCGAGCGGCTCGAGCAGGAAAACGCAGGCATAGTGAAGTGTGGTCGCACGCACCTGCAGGATGCGGTTCCCATCTCCTTTAGCCAGGAGATTAGCGGTTGGCGTGGCATGCTCGAGGCATCCATCGAACAAATCGAAGCAACGCTGCCGCAGCTCTCGCTGCTTGCGCTCGGTGGCACAGCCGTGGGAACTGGTCTCAACGCGCCAAAAGGCTTCGACGAAGTGGTCGCGCGCCACGTGAGCGAGCTGACGGGCCGAGCCTTTCTGCCCGATCCAAACAAGTTCCACGCACTTACGGCCAAAGATGCCGTGAGTTTTGCCCACGGGGCGTTGCGCACGCTTGCGGCAAACCTCATGAAGATTGCCAACGACGTGCGTTGGCTCGCAAGTGGTCCTCGCAACGGCCTTGGCGAAATCCGTATACCCGAAAACGAGCCGGGTAGCTCCATTATGCCTGGCAAGGTAAATCCCACCCAATGCGAGGCCGCTACGATGGCCGCCGTTCAAGTGATGGGCAACGACGCCACGATTGGATTCGCGGCAAGCCAAGGCAACTTCGAGCTCAACGTTTTTATGCCCGTCATTGCCTATAACTTCCTGCAATCCGCACGGTTGCTTGCAGATGCCATTCTTTCGTTCGACGAGCACTGCGCCTCGGGAATCGTTGCCAATCGTGCCAAGATGCAGCAGAACCTCGACGAGTCACTCATGCTCGTAACATGCCTCAACCCACACATAGGATACGAGCATGCGGCTCAGGTTGCCCACAAGGCATACGACGAAGGCCTCAGCCTTCGCGACGCATGCCTTTCGCTTGGGTTCCTCACGGGCGAAGAGTTCGACAAGGTGTTCAATCCCGAACAAATGGTTTAACCTGCGCATAACGGTACGCAATAACGTAAGTGACGAAGAGGCAGAAAGGCCGAATATGGAAACCTTCGAAACTCGCAGTTTGGCGCTGCATGAACGGCTGAACGGCAAGATAGAGGTCGTCAGCAGAGCTCAATGCAAGACGGCCGAAGACCTTTCGTTGCTCTACACTCCTGGTGTCGCCGAGCCATGCCGTGCGATTGCCGCCGACTACCAAAAGTCTTGGGACCTTACGCGACGGTCGAGGCTCGTGGCGGTAATAACCGACGGAACCGCAGTGCTCGGACTTGGCGACATTGGCCCCGCGGCGGGCATGCCCGTTATGGAAGGCAAGTGCTTGCTGTTCAAAGAGTTTGGCGACATAGACGCCTTTCCCCTTTGCATCGATACGCACGATGTGGACGAGGCCGTCCGCACCATCTACCTCATTTCCAAGAGCTTCGGCGGCATAAACCTTGAAGACATAGCCGCCCCACGCTGCTTCGAAATCGAACGGCGCCTCAAGGAGCTTTGCGACATTCCCGTGTTCCACGACGACCAGCATGGTACGGCCATCGTCACCGCCGCTGGCCTCCTGAATGCCGTGCGATTTGTAGGCAAAGAGCTAGGCTCGTTGCGCATCGTTATAAGCGGCGCAGGTGCGGCTGGCATCGCCATTGGTGAAATGCTTCTACGCATGGGCTTCGGCGACGTGATTTGCTGCGACCGAGAGGGCGCCATCTACGAGGGCCGCGAGGCTCTTAACGAGGCAAAGTCACAGTTCGCGCGCATATCCAACGTCGGTCGCCGTGCAGGAAGCCTTGCCGACGTCCTCGCAGGCGCCGACGTGTTCGTAGGCGTGAGCGCGCCTGGTCTCGTGACGCGGGAGATGGTCGCCTCCATGGCACCTAATGCCATCGTATTTGCACAGGCAAATCCCACGCCCGAAATCATGCCCGAGGAAGCCAAGGCCGCTGGTGCCGTCGTAGTCGCAACAGGCCGCTCGGACTATCCCAACCAAGTGAACAACGTTCTTGCGTTCCCCGGAATTTTCAAGGGCGCCCTCGCGTGTCGCGCGCCACAAATTACCGAAGAAATGAAGGTCGCCGCCGCCCGTGCCATCGCCTCGCTTGTATCTTATGATGAGCTTAGCGCCGACTACGTCATTCCCTCCGCCCTAAACAAGCACGTGGCCGACGTGGTTGCCGAGGCCGTCGTTCGCGCATTCGAGCACCAGTCACTCCTCGACGTCCAGTGATTCGTGCGGTTTCTTAAGGATGGTTAATCGGGAGGTGACGTGGAGGGGCAGGCGTCGTATGCCTCCTCTCGACCTCGCGTTCCTTTGCACGTAACGCGTCGCGGAAGCCATCAAGAGGATCGAAGGGTGCGAAAATCTTTGCCCGCTCATCGAGGGGCATCGGTGCGCGCCCACCATAGGTCGTTTTTTTACGCGTCCCCACTCTTGTGGCCCCCAATCTGCATGTTTCGTTCGCGTGCCGTGGCTTCGGGCAGAAGGTCGGTAACACGCAAGAGTGAGTTTTTCCCAAACTTCTCCTTTACGGCATTCACCGCGATTTGCCGACGGTGTTCCCGCGCAAGCGCCTCAGGGTCGGCAAAAAGGTCGAGTTGCACACCGGAAGCGTCCTCGTCCACCACGCCATCAAGCGTGACGCTCAAGCGATGCACCGGCCTATCGCGGGCAACACGCTCGTCGAACACACGCATTGCGCCCTCAACGACCTCGCGTCGCGAGTTCGTTGACGTAACGAAACGATGCGAGCCACCATCCGAAGGCCAGTCTCGCCACCATGCGCCCTCGGCGTTGCGTCTCGCCAACCGCTCCTCTGCCGTAAGCCCATAACCCACCGAAAGCCCCACCGACTCCGCGGCTTTTCCCTTTTGCACCAATTGCAGGGCAAGGGAATCGGCCATCTCCCATGCCACGACACGGGCCTCCTCGAAGGAATAGTCGCGGCTCAACACCTGGGCTGTGGCCAAACAATGCGTTTGCGGACGATACGCCTTTATATGCGACATCTGCACCGGTTCGATTCCCCACGCATGGTCGAGCAGGATTTCGGCATCTACTCCCAACTCGTCGAATATGGGCTCGGTTGGCGCAATGGCAAGTTGGCCCATCGTGTGAATGCCCATCTTTGCGAGCCGCCGCGCAATGCCTGGCCCCACACGCCAGAAATCCGTTATGGGCATATGACTCCAAAGCTCTTCGCGATACGTGTACTCATCCAGCTCGCCAAAGAAATCTGGGCTGTGTTTGGCCGTAATGTCCAAGGCAACCTTAGCAAGATACAAGTTCGAGCCCAACCCACACGTAGCGGGAATACCAGTGCTTGCCACAACGTCGGCACGTATCGCTTCGCCAAGCTCTCGTGAACTCATTCCATAGAGTCGCAAATACGGACCCACGTCAATGAATGCCTCGTCTATGGAGTACACATGGATGTCGTCCTTGCTCGCCCATCGTAAATACACCTCATAGATTTTGGCGGAAACCTCGATGTAGCGCGCCATGCGCGGAGGAGCCATAATGTATTGAAGGTGCGACGGTATTTCAAACACGCGGCAGCGGTTACGAACGCCCTTCGCCTTAAGAGACGGTGAGACGGCCAAACATATTGTTTTGTTGGTGCGAGAGGCATCTGCCACCACCAAGTCCGTCGTTAGGGGGTCGAGTCCCCGATCAACACACTCCACGCTCGCATAAAAGCTCTTGAGGTCAATGCACAAAAAGCGCTTTGTTTCGACGGAAGCCATTGTATTACGGTTCGAACGTCGTATCGGGCGTATTCGGACCAAGACCTTCCTCATACGGCACAGACTGCTCGACGTCTTCAACGTAGATGCATACACAGGTGCTGTTGTCGCGACCAACGCGAGATGCCTCCCACGCAATTGCCTCTGCAACAAGGGGAGCCGATTCGTCGGCACCAAGCAGCTCAGCTATACGTGCGTCCTCGAGGTACTCCCACACCCCATCGGTACAAAGGAGCACCCTGTCGCCCGCCACCAGTCGCTCCTCCACCACATCGGGATCGATTGCCCCATACCCCACGGCCTTGCTAAGAGCATTCGAGTTCACGCTTGCTCGGCCACGGTCCGTGATGGCGCGCAGCTGCCCATCGCGCAGCACGAATGCACGCGTGTCGCCAACAGAGGCAATCCTAAGAATCGCTCCCTGCCACTCGGCCAGCAAGAGCGTAGCCCCCGAGCGCTCGCCAAGCAAATCCGAAACAACGCTCGTCACCTCGTTGGCTAGTCTAAACGCAGCATATACGTCTTCGCCCTCGTCGAAGGCTCTTACCGCGGCGCTGCACGCCAAGCGACTCATCACGTCGCCGTAGGGCGCACCACCAATGCCGTCACTCACGGCAAAGAAGTTCTCTTTCCAGCTAAACGAGGCATAGTCCTCGTTCCTCTGCCGAGGCCCCCGATGCGACGACACGCCCACGCAAAGAGACGCGCGCGACGAATCGGCAACAACCTCGTCGTTCGCCAAACATTCGTTCGTGCTTGCGTGTCGTGAGGATTCCCCGCCCGCGAGGATGCGAAACAGCCTGCGAACTCGATCCGCCGTTTTCGACATAACCGTCACCTATTCCTTAAGATCGTTCGAATTGAACTCATACGTCTCCTCGAGCCTCTCTTCCTCGCGCACCTCGAGTCGGGCCTTGTACACATGGCCGCTTCCCTTGTTCGGAAAATCCAAATAGCCAATTCTCTCTTCGCCCGGCTTTACTTCCCACATCCTAAAACCTCGCATTTCACCCTTCTTCGGGTCCGAAGCATGCACATTAATGACCTCATCGGATTGGTTTTTCACCGTAAGCTTGAATCGCACCCGTTGCCCGTCGCCGCTCTCAAGCTCCTTGTAGGCCTTAATGGAGCACACGTCATCGTCCGCAACCACCGCAACAACCTTCGGCTCCACATCAACCGAGGATGTGGATGAAGACGAACTGGACGAATCACGCGGTTGACTAAACACGCTGCCCAGCATTAGCATTGCGACACCCACCAGCAAGAACGCAAGGACGCATGCCAAAAGAACAACCCTCAAGCGGTTACGCCCGTACGAATTGCCCTTGCGTGGCCAACCCACGACTCGCACATGGCCACCTGTATTGAAGGCACTGGCTCCCACTTCCACTACCGAATCGGGAACTACAATGCGATCGAGCGACGCACAACCATAGAAGGCGCGATCGCCCACATATGCCACCGAGCGAGGGATTTCCATCTGCATGAGCGAGGTACATCCCGCAAAGGCCTCCCGCCCAATGGATTGGACGGAGTTGGGTAGGTAAACCGTTTCCAAAGAGGTACACTCACGGAAGAGGTACTGCGGCACGGCATCGACGGGCTCCCGTATGACGATGGATGGTAGGGACGAGCAGCACCCAAACGCTCCGATTCCCAACCGTTCGACGGAGGATATGGCAATGCCGCGCAACGAGGCGCAGCCCTCAAACGCATAGTCGCCAACCACCTTAACCGAATCGGGCAAGAGCACTCGCTCCACAAAAACGGCACCACGAAATGCATGTGCCCCAATCCCCGTAATGCCGTCGGGAATCCTTACCTCGCGCCGCGAGCCCGCGTATCGAATGAGCGTGGTACCCTCCACTTGGAACTCCCGAAGTGGTGGGGGTGGCGGAGGTGGCACCGGAGATGGCGGCGGGGGTAGCGGAGGGGTCGGGTCCGCACCACCCAGCATGATTTCCTGCAGGACTCGAACAATAGAGGATGCGTTTGGTCGTGCATTCGGATCGTACTGTGTGCACGCCCAAACCAAGTTTGCTATTCGCCGCTCCAGGTCCCCCACCCTTTTGCCGCTGCGACGCATAAGGTCCAATAGGTTGAGCGGCTCGCGCTTCGCCTGCGCAATACGTACGAGGTCGTCGGGCGAGGAAAGTCCCGTCACCAAATCGCTTATCTCGTCGGGCCAATACTCACCCGCCAACATCGTGACGCAAATCGCCCCAAAGCTCCATATGTCGCATTTGGTGGAATTGCGCAGTTGCCAATACTTGCCGCCATACATCTCGGGAGCGCCATACGGCACGGTGGCCAAACGCGCCCGAAACGACGGCGTAACCGAAGGGCGAGCGGTGGGCGTCGACTGTCCAAAATCGATGAGCAACAGGCGCACGCCCTGGTCGAAATGGTTTTGCACGCAATCCCTGCGAAGCATCACGTTGTTTGCGGAGAGGTCGCGATGCGAAATGCCCGCCTTCTCAAGCTGTTCCAACGCACGGGCAAGCTCAAACGCAATGGCAATCGTTGTTGAAGCATCGAGCGTATGCTTAAGAGCAGTTCTGGCTAGCAGCCCACGTTTGAGAGCAACTGCGAGCGTGTAGCCCTCAACATATTCCTCGACGATTGCTGCGTGTCCCTGCTCCACGCCGTCCACAAACGTCCCCAGGCCATACACCTGTGGAACGACCTTTCTACCCGAGAGCGAGCAAAGGACTTCGAATTCCTCAGTCGCCGCGGCCATGCCACCGTTATTAAAACACTTTATGGCGTACTGTCCACGCGAACCAGCACGCCAAAGCGTGGCAAACCCACCCGATGCAATCGACATGGGCGAAACAAGGTCTTCCGGCGCGAGCCTAATGCCCGACACCTCTCGCTTTGGATGATACGAAAAGGACTTCGGCATGACATCTCTCCCTCAGGCCTAGCGCCCCAAAACGAACGACGGAGAACCGCTAAACACCAGGATGTCGCCATAACCCAGCTCTTCTCGCGCTCCCCGCTCGCGAAGCACACGATCCGTCCCGTCCGCATGGCGAATCAATGTCCAATTGCTCCCCTCATGCACATACTCCCACACGTCCTCGCGACGCGCCTCAAATCTCCCTTGAATTTGAGAAACGCCCTCGAAGCCATGAAGGGAAGGCAACACGATGCGTGCTCGCTCTGCCGTTCTCCGGCGCAGGATGCCCACGGTATCGCCTGAGCGTACCACAAATGGCGGCACCGCTGCATTCTTGCACGTAAGACGAGCCCGCGCGTCTTCCGGTTTCCAAGTTTGCTCGGCAGGCATAGCAACTTCTGCCGGAATGGCCGCATGCTTCGCCACTCCCCAACCCATTCCGCCATCCGGCACGCGCACAACACGAGTCGCAAGCCACGCCTCTTCAACACTCAACATCTTGCGTGCGCAATAGGGGGCATCCAACCTGCCCTCGTTATATGCGGACTCAAGCACCAACGCCGCATCGACGCGCGCCGGATCGGAAAAGCTCAGCGGTACGCACAACACCAAACCGTCCAAACCTATAGCCGGGCCCCATCCAGGAAGCGCACATTGGGGCACGTAGCGCAACCGCGCCTGCATGACCTCGACTGCCACATGGAGCGCCTCGCCAAACAGCGCCTCATCGGCAGCATCAATCTCCATACGGGCCTCATGCGTTAGCTTATTCGACTGTGCTGCCAGCGCCGAATAATCCACCTCGATGCGTCGCCCAGCTTCAACCATCGGCTCGTCTTCAAAATACGTTGCCCGTAAAGGAGCGTCTTCTCCACACGCCCTGGCAAGCCTCTTGCCATAGCGAGTTCTTCCCATCGCGCAAAAGGCTTTTGTCTCCCAGCACGTTTGCGCAGCTCCATGCCCATCGGGCTCGCACACGCAGTACACGTCCTCAAACGAGCCGTCAACGAGTCCCGTTGCCAAAGCCGCAAACGTCCCTTTTCCGTCGGATGCAACACTAACCTTGCCCTGCTCGAAAACACGGGCGATGGTGCATGAAAGGTAGCGTTCGAGCAGGCCCAACTCGTCGCCCCCATATGCCCACGCCTCCGGCAACGCCAGAGAGGCCAATCGCTCTATAAGGCGACGCGACACATGCACGGAGGAGCCATGACTTTGCGTTTCCACGATTTCAGTCCTACGTCACTGTTTAGCGCGCATGCACGTAGTTAAAGCGCAGCACGGCGTCCGCCTTCGACTCAGACGGAAGGTAAATTTCGTCACCGTCAACCAAGTCGCAAGAATCAAGCTTATGCAGCTCTTCAATCGACCCGTTGCGATGGTGAACCACCGTACCATAAAGAGACGTGTCGGTTATCATCACCGCCTGCTCCCCCACGATGGCCTCAATTTCCGCATGAAGCCGGCTCACGATGGAACCCGGTCGATTTCCCACCACGCAATCGCCTTGGCGCCCAATCGTAAGCAAAAACCACCCGTCCTCGTCATCGGAAAGCTCCGCGAACCTATACGTATGCAACGCTTGGGCAATGACGTCGTAAAGCGAGAAACCCACCGCCTCACCAAGATCGCCATCGATGTTTGCCCCCGGATCGTATATGGGCGTATTCGGCATGGCCGACTCCCCTCAGCTCTACTGGACGACGTACTTATATAGATGCTCGAAGCGCACTACCGCTCCCATGTCGTAACTAGGTCGCGTGCCCTTTCCAGGCGGCAACGGAGCCAGCCACACCTCATCCCCTGGCATGAGCGGTTCCACCTCGTTTGTTGTTTGCATAAAACGCGTAGATCCATCCGCGACATGGTACACCGTCGTGCCGTTCGAACCCGAAAGATTGCACAGCTCCCACGCAGTTCCGTCTACCGTTGGGCGCACGCGAGCATGCAAGCCCGATACGTACGATATCCGCCTCGGCGCCCGCAACGGAACATAGGCCACCTCTTCGCTCGGCTCCCGTCCAATCGTAACCACCGAGCCCAGCTCGAATCCGAGGGCGTTCGCAGGCAACAGCATGCCCTCCTCGCTCTCCACCAGCTGTATGAGAGAAAACCCGTCCATCATCTTTTGGAACGAACCACCCTTGCCGCTCGGTGTTACGGCATTCGTGCCCGTAATGAGCGCCGTGGCGGTTGGGCCAAGCAGCACACACACCAAAAGCGTTTTGTACGTCTCTCGCACGCAATCGGAACCGGTTAGCCCACCGCACTTCGTAAGAACGCACTCATAAAGGTCGTCCCTGCCGTATTCTGCGGCGTATGCCGCATAGATTTTTTTGCAAAAGTCGGACTCAGGGCCAATCCCCGCACGTTCAAGCGCTTCGCGCAGTACGAAGCAATCGTCGCTCTCGTTCCAAAGCGAGGTGATTGCCCGATCGAGGACCCGAAGCGAAACCTCGCTATCGGGCGATCCAATGAACTCGTACCCACCACGCGCCTTGCGCCGAATGAGCCCGTCGGCACCCTCGGCACCTTGCCCCGCCGAGGCAATCATACGAGCTATGGTGGACTTGTGATACCAAAAGGTGCTTTTCTCCTCATCGAACACCCGCAAATACCGACTCGCTTGGGACGTATCGGACTGGCCAGTAATCAAGAAGACGAGGTCGGACTTCTTAAAGCGCCGTCCTCCCACGTCGGTAAGCGTCATCCTCAAACCTTCCACAAACGTTCCGAACAGCGTAAGCCTGTGCACGGTTTGCCTTCCTTCGAATCGGCTGAAATCGTCTTCTAGGGTACCACACTCTGTGGTGATTCGGTTGGCAGATGGGCGGAAACCCGATGAGTCAAGCACCCGCAGAGTATCCAAAGTCTGCCCCATCACCTCTCAGCCGCCACGCGCGGATTTGCACGCCCGCTTGTGTATACTGGCATAAGGGAGGGAATTTATGCTACAGCTTGAACACGTGTGCAAGTCCTACGTTACCAGCTCGTTTACGCAAGTGGCGCTCGACGACGTGAGCCTTGCGTTTCGCGACAACGAGTTCGTCTCGATTCTTGGGCCTTCGGGTTCGGGCAAAACCACAATGCTCAACGTAATAGGAGGCCTCGACCACTTCGATTCAGGCGACCTCATTATTGACGGCATATCAACGCGCAAGTATCGCGACCGCGATTGGGACGCGTATCGCAACAACCGCATTGGGTTTGTCTTCCAAAGCTATAACCTCATCCCCCATCAAACGATTCTGGCCAACGTAGAGCTCGCGCTTACGCTCTCAGGAGTGAGTGCTGCCGAACGTCGCGAGCGAGCGCGTCAGGCGCTCGTGGAAGTCGGTCTTGGCGACCACGTGGACAAGCGCCCCAGCCAGCTCTCGGGCGGACAGATGCAGCGCGTCGCAATTGCGCGCGCCCTCATAAACGATCCCGAAATACTGCTTGCGGACGAGCCGACGGGCGCCCTCGATTCGCGGACGTCGGTTCAGGTAATGGACTTGCTGCGAGAGGTCGCAGACGACCGGCTGGTAATAATGGTTACCCACAATCCCGAGCTCGCCTACGAGTACTCCACGCGAATCGTGGAGCTTGCCGACGGTCGCATATGCTCCGATTCCGATCCCTTTGCACCAACCGAAGCCGACATGCGCGACGCAAAGCCTCCGCGGCGTACCTCCATGAGCTTTTTTACGGCACTTGCCCTCTCCTTCAACAACCTCATGACTAAGAAGGGCCGCACCATAATGACGGCCTTCGCAGGCTCCATCGGCATAATTGGCATCGCAGCCATTCTCTCGCTTGCAAACGGCGTGAACGCCTACATCCACGAGGTTGAGGAGGAAACACTGAGCGTGTATCCGCTTCAAATCCTCAACTCGGGCTTCGACATGACGACGATGATAATGGACGTACAGTCGCAAGTCGACGAGCTCGACACCGAGGAGGCGCAAAACCCCAACACGGTTATGGAATCGCGCATGGTGGGCACAATGTTTGGAAACGTAGGTAAGAACGACCTCGAGTCCCTCAAGGCGTTTCTCGATGGCAACGGGGGCAACATAAACGACCACGTGCAAGACATCGAGTACTTATACGGCATAACGCCACAAATATTCCTTGACGAGACGAGTGATCCGGCCGTAAGGACCAACGCCAATGCCAGACCAACGCAGGTTAACCCCGATACCACCTTCGAGTCGCTCGGTTTTGGCAGCTCATCCATGTTCTCCTCGAGCCTTTCCACCAACGTGTTCGCCCAGATGCCCGCCGACCGCTCGCTCGTCGAAAAGCAGTTCGACATACGCGCAGGCAGGTGGCCCGAAGCCTACGACGAGCTGGTCGTTGTGCTCTCGCCGCGAGGAACGATGAGCGACTTCATGAGCTATGCGATGGGATTGCGCGACCGCAAGGAACTCGAAACCATGGTGCAGAGCTTTGCGAAGGGCGAGGAAGTCGAAGCGCCGACCGACGAGCTCACGTTCACACTCGACGACCTGCTCAATACGTCCTTTAGGGTAGTGCCCGCGAGTCAGTTGTACGTGCACGACGATGCGTACAACGTGTGGACCAAAAAGACCGATGACGACGCCTACATGCGCGACCAGGTGCGCGGGGCACAGCGCCTCAAGGTGGTGGGTGTTGTCCAGCGCCGTGAGGACGTGGATGCGTCCACCATCAACATGGGCATTTTTTACACGCCCCAGCTCACGAGCTGGCTCATGGATCGCGCGGCCGAGTCGAACGTCGTGCGAGAGCAACTCGAAAAGCACGACATCAACGTGTTTAGCGGCAAGTCCTTCGACCAAGAGGCGCAGGAAGACAAAAGCAACTTCGATATGGCATCGCTTTTAAGCGTCGACGAAAACAAGATTTCGGAAGCCTTCTCATTCGATCCCGAGAGTCTCAATTTGGAGAACCTCGATCTTTCCGGGTTCGGGGAAGGACTCGACCTGAGCAGCCTCGCCTCCGACCTCGACCTCTCCTCAATCGAGATGCCGCCCCTCGACCTCTCGTCGCTCGTCTCACTCGGCGATTTGCTCAACGACTTCGATTTTGACTTCTCCGGCATCGACCTCTCGAAAATCGACCTTTCGGGCATCGACTTTGGCGACATCGACGTAGGAGAGCTGCTTTCGCCCGAGCTGCTGGTCGCTCTCGCGCCCGACTTGAGCGGCATCGACCTCGCCGCACTTTTCGAGGGCATCACGCCACGCATCGACCAAGAGGCACTCGCAAGGACGGTTTCCAGGCTTCAGGCCGGCTTCGCCGCCTACCTCGCCCAAAACCCCGTAGACATCACCGATTCCGATGCCATGAGCCAGGCCATCGCCGCATACCTCGCCACCGACGAGGCACGGCAAATCCTCGCGGAGCTTTCCACGGCCGTAAGCTTTTCGGAGGAGGATCTCGCGCTCATAGCATCACGACTGCAGGAGCAAATTCGCGCACGCACCAGCGAGGAGGCGTGGGAAGCACTAGACGAGGAAACGCGCGCGCGGCTTGGCGAGAATGCCCGGCAAGTAGTTGGCAAGCTTGCCGAGCGCATCGCGGAACAAACGGGCGTACAGCTGGGCAGCGTTCTTTCGGGTCAGTTCGCCACGCAAGTGGGAGCCGCACTCTCGAACCTCATGTCCACGGCGATTGAGTCCTACTTCTCGCAAATGATGGGAACGTACTTCTCTTCGGTTGCGCATGTTCTCCAAGAAAAACTCACCACGTCGTTCGCCTCCTCGCTCGAGTCCACCATGCGCAACTCTATGGAGAGGCTCATGATGAGCATGGGAGAGGGAATGGCCAATGCCATAAGCATCGACAAAGAGAAATTCGCTGCGGCGTTTACGCTCAACATGGACGAGAAGCAGCTCGCAGAACTCATGCAGGCACTCGTAAGCACCGAGCGAGCAACGTACGCAGGCAATCTCACGAAACTCGGGTACGCCAATCCCTCCACACCTTCCGAAATCGACATTTATCCCACGGACTTCGAATCGAAAGCCAATGTAATAGAAGTACTCGACGCCTATAACGACGATGCAGTCAAACGCGGCGAGGAAGACAAAACAATAACCTACACCGACCTCGTAGGCGCGCTTATGACGTCCGTAACAGATATCGTTAACATGATAAGCTACGTCCTCATCGCGTTCGTTGCCATCTCGCTCGTGGTGAGCTCAATCATGATTGGCGTCATTACGTACATTAGCGTGCTCGAGCGCCGAAAGGAAATTGGCATCCTACGCTCGATTGGGGCGAGCAAGGGTGACGTGAGTCGCGTGTTCAACGCCGAAACGGTCATTGAGGGGCTCATCTCGGGCTTGATGGGCGTTTCGTTCACGGCACTTGCGTGCATTCCGGCAAATATCATCGTCGAGAGCAACTTTGGCGTGGAGCGCGTCGCACGGCTACCCGTAGGGGCGGCCATCATCCTCGTAGGCGTAAGCGTCTTCCTCTCCTTCGTCGCCGGTTTGCTTCCCGCACGCAAAGCCTCGAAGGCCGACCCCGTCGAAGCCCTTCGCAGCGACTAGAATTATGCATGTTCCCTTTGCCTTGCAAACGCACGTGTCGTATCATATGAGCATTGCTGAAGCGACGGGCAGGACCATCCATGGCACAACGTAACCAACAACGAACAACGCAACGAGAATCACAACGAAGCACTAGGCGCACCTCGCAGCGCGAACCCCAGCGCACCTCCGCACGCTCGCCACAACACACGCGTCGACCGCGTCCGGAGCAACGCAGAGAAGAGCCGCCAGAGCGCGACCGAAGGCGAAGACGGCCGAGAAGGCAGCAAGGTTCGGGGCGAATACAAGCGATCGAGGGCCTGCGCGCACTCGCCATCGTTGCGATTATGCTCTACCACCTCGGGGTTGGCTGGCTGCCGAGCGGTCATATGGGCGTAGTGCTGTTTCTTGTGCTCTCGGGCTATGTCGTAACTGCCAGTATCCTTAAAACTCTCCGGCGAGATGGGACGCTTGCGCTGCCAGGCCTCTGGCTCAAACGTGTGGTGCGCGTATGGCCCGCCATGGCACTTATGATTGCCGTTACCGTTGCGGCCTGCGCCGTGTTCAACCACGTGCTGCTTACAAAGCTCAAACCCGATCTTGTGCCCTCGCTTTTCCTTGTTAATAACCTTGCGGCCATCCTACGTGGCGCATCGTATTTCGACAACCTTGGTGGCACCTCCCCGCTCACGCATTTGTGGTACTTGGGAATCGACATTCAATTCTTCATCGTGTGGAGCATGCTGCTTGCCGTGCTCTGCCCGAAGGGCCGTCCGAATCGAACGGCACGTATAACCGGACTCATCCTTGCGTTTGTCTCCGTCCTTTTGATGGCAGTACTCTACGACCCAAACGGCGACCCCACACGCGTTTACTATGGACCCGACACGCGCGCCTTCGCTCCTTTGCTTGGCGCATGGCTTGGTCTCGCATGGCCTCTTGGGGGACGTCCGTTGCGTCTTGACGCAGCTCGGCACACCGTTCGCAGCGTACCCCTCTCCGTCCTCGGGCCCGTCGGCCTCCTAGGCTTGCTCCTCATAATGGCCTTTTGTCCCGCCATGTCGCCATTTTTGTACCGAGGGGGCATGGCACTCGCCGCAATATTCTCCCTCCTTCTCCTTGCCGGCATTCTGGACAACCGCCTTCCGCTGGCACGCGCCCTTGGAGCAAAGCCGCTCGTATGGCTTGGCGAACGCTCGTTTGGACTGTACCTTTGGCATTTCCCCCTCTTCCAGCTGTTCCGGGTAAGCCGTACCGATACCTCCGTAGCGCTCGTCATCCTTGCCGTCGTGCTCTCGTTTGCCTGCGCCGAGTTCTCGCTGCGCTTTGTGGAACGCGTTGTTGCCCAAGGAAGAGTTCCATTCCTGCCGCAAAACGCCTCCGGGCGAAGGGGCACGCCACCTAGCTCATGGGCTTGGATACCTGCAGGCATGCTGGCACTCATCGTCGCGGGCGGAGTGACCGGGCTGCTCGTCATACCCGACGCTACCGCAGTGCCCGAGGACGCCATTCGTAGTACTGGCGAGGGCGCGGCAACCGCCGTCGACCTTTCCAAGCGGCAACGCAACCCCTCTTCCAATAGTAACGAAAGTAGCAGCAGTACATCGTCTGGCAGCAAGAGCTCCAGCTCAACCAAGTCGAGCTCCAAGAAGAAGCGAAGCACCAACGTAAGCGCCAGCAGCGTTTCGGACGACGAACCCATCGTGCTCACGGCATCTTCCAAGAGCATTGACGAGGGCCTCTACACGCCGCTCATCGTTGCCGACTCGATTGCCGGTGATGCAGAGTCCTACTTCACCACCTACATGCCCGACGGCTTCCTCGATAGCTACGTGGGACGTTTTCCCAGCCAAGCCGTAACTACGCTCGAGCAATACATCGATCAGGACGTCGTGGGAGATGTGGTTGTTGTCGCCTCGTTCTCCAACACTCCTCCCACCGAGAAGGAGCTCGACAAGATGCTCGACCTGTGTGATGGCCGTATGCTCTTCCTCGTAAACGTGCGCATTCCCGAATCCGAGGAGGAGCAAATCAACGAAACGCTCGAAGAATATGCGTCCAGCCATAAGGGCGTAGAGCTCATCGACTGGCACTCGCTGAGCGACAGCCACGACGAGTGGTTCTACGACGACGATACCCACGTCAACGAAAAGGGCGCGCCGGAATACGCCAACCTCATAGCTCACTCCATCGCGGAAGCATTCGAAGACGCAGGTGGAACCGTATCGCTCGAGTCGGATGCGCCCACGAACACCAAGGGGTCCGGTGGTTCCAAGGTCGTAGACCCAACCGAAACAGACTAACCCGCGTCTTTCCAATCGTCCCGCAACACAAGATGCCCGTGCCAACAGTTCTCGTTTGCGCGAAACTCGGCACGGGCATTCCTTTGTAACAACACTCAACCCCCATGTGCACAGCCCGAAGTGCGCCGCGCGTAACGTGTAAGTACCCGCTCGCCCAATAAACCCGCCTCTTCGCTACGCATCAGGCCCATCGGGGAGTAAACTTTACCCGTATGCCGCATGTCCTCTCGAAGGGAGATTCACCGTGTTAGATTTGCTTATTGATTTTGTACTTGCGCTCTTACCAATCCTCTGGCTAGTGCTGGCACTCTGCGGCATGAAGATGGAAGCGTGGAAGGCAAGCCTTGGCGCCTTGGTAGTCGCCGCAGTCCTCGGCATGGCCAAGTGGCACATGACGCCCATCAACGCCTTAACGGCAGCACTCGAAGGCATGGCAATGGCCATCTGGCCCATCGTCATCGTAATTATTGCCGCAGTGTTCACGTACAACCTCACGGTTCACACGGGCGCAATGGAAACCATCAAGGGCATGCTCACCTCGGTTTCGAGCGACATGCGCGTGCTCGTGCTGCTCATTGGCTGGTGCTTTGGTGGCTTCCTTGAAGGCATGGCCGGATTTGGCACCGCAGTCGCCATTCCCGCCTCCATGATGATGGCACTAGGCTTCGACCCCATCACGGCCATTCTTGCTTGCCTTGTTGGCAATGGCGTGCCCACGATGTTTGGTTCCATCGGCATTCCCACGACGACGCTCGCAAGCATCACAGGTCTCGACCCCTCCAACCTCGCCCTCATGCAGTCGCTGCAAGTTGCGCCGTTCGTCGTCGCAACCCCCTTCCTTATGGTAATGATCGTCGGCGGCGGCCCCAAGGCCCTGAAGGGCGTCATCCCCATTACGCTCATCACCGGCATCGTCGTTACCGTATCCGAGATATTCGCCTCTATGTTCATCGGCGCCGACCTGCCCATGGTAGTGGCTGCTGTTGTCGCGCTCATTGTTACGTTCTTGGTTGCACTCAAGATGAAGGGTGACGTGCCCGCAGAGTACGCGCTCGAAACACCAAAGCAAGAGGGCACGCTTACACCCAAGGAAGCACTGACGGCTTGGGCTCCCTTTATCCTCATCTTCGTTATCCTCGTGCTCACCTCCAAGCTCGTACCCTTCATCAACGGTCCGCTCTCATCCATCAAGACGACGCTTAACATCTATCAGGGCGACCCCAACGCCACACTTACCTTTAGCTGGATAAACACCCCTGGCGTGCTCATCCTCATTTGCGGCATTGCGGGTGGTTTCATTCAGGGTTGTCCGTTTGGCGAAATGATGAGCGTCCTCGGATCGACCTGCAAGCAAATGAGCAAGACGATTCTTACCATGCTTGCGGTACTCGGCTGCGCAAAAATCATGGGCTACTCGGGCATGATTGCCAGCATCGCCGCCTTCTTCGTTGGAACGCTCGGCGGACTTTATCCGCTCGTGGCCCCCGTACTCGGCGCGCTTGGTACGTTCGTTACCGGCTCCGGCACCTCCAGTGAGGTTCTTTTCGGTTCGGTACAACAGCAGGCTGCACAGGCAATCGGCGCTAATGAGTACTGGCTGTGCGCCGCCAACTCGCTGGGCGTTTCGGCAGGCAAGATGCTCTCTCCGCAGTCCATCGCCATCGGCACTGCGTCCTGCGGCTTGATGGGCAAGGACGGCGAGGTGCTCGGCAAGGTCGCACCCTTCGCGTTTGGCTTTGTCATCATCATGGCCCTGCTCATTCAAATGGGCGTCGTGTTTGGACTTGGCATGTAGTGCGTTCCCTACACGTACAATTTGGAGGCGCGCCAGCCTTTGGGGTTGGCGCGTCTCCTTATGCTCTCCTTATGTAATGCGCTACAAACGGTCGGCCAAACTCATTATGAGGTGACTCGTTTTATCCCATCCAAGGCAAGGATCGGTAATGGATTTTCCATATACACCCTCGCCGATGCCTTGCGCGCCGTCTTCCAAATAGCTTTCGATCATGAACCCGCGGAACAGACGCATAATGGTTTTTGATCTTGCAGCGCTATCGAGCACCTCATTGCAAATGCGCATTTGTTCAAGCGGGCGCTTTCCGGAGTTGTCGTGATTGCAGTCCACAATAACGGCCGGATGCATGAACTCGTCTTCGTTGTACACCTGCGCCAAGTGCTCAAGGTGCTCATAGTGATAGTTTGCGTGTTGCCGCCCATCCGAGCCCACGCGCCCGCGCAGCACCGCGTGGGCAAGCGGATTGCCCGTGGTCTCGACCTCCCAGTTTCGGTAAATAAACGTTTGGGGCTGCTGAGCCGCATAGATGGAATTGAGCATCACGTCAAGACTACCACCAGTGGGGTTCTTCATGCCTACGGGCACCGGCGCGCCACTCGCCACCAAGCGATGACCTTGGTTTTCCGTCGAACGCGCACCAACGGCGTTATAGGATATGAGGTCGACGAGGTACTGGTAGTTTTCGGGATAGAGCATCTCGTCGGCAGTGAACATGCCAGAGGTCTCCACCACGCGCAAGTGCAAATGACGAATGGCCTTTAGGCCCTCAAGAAGGTCGTCGGGCTTTTCCGGGTCGGGATTATGCAGAATGCCCTTATAGCCAGTCCCTTTTGTTCTCGGCTTGTTGGTGTACACGCGCGGGACTACAACGAGCTTCTCCCCCACCGATTCGCGCAGCTTGGCCAGTCGCGAAACATACTCCAGCACCGCGTCTTCGCGGTCTGCAGAACAGGGTCCCACAACCACCAACAGTTTGCCACTCTTGCCCGTTAACGCATCGGCCACCTCGGCATCGAAGGCGTCCTTCGTTGCAGCCATCTCCGGCGAAAGCGGCATTTCCTCGCGCAGCTCCTTCGCCGTTGGAAGGAGCCGTTTGAAGTTCATAGCCATACATACCACCTCAAACTTATTGCCCGTTATTCTTCGTGCCAAAGCAGTATGACACAAGGAGCGACAAATGCCCACGAACTACTCGCGTGTTAACAATCCACAATCAATCTGCGGGCAACGCACTCCTCTGAGGCAACTTTAGATACTACCAACTTCCTTTATCCACACCCTAATGCAACCGTCGAGCAATAACATGTAAAATCCTAGCTTCCTTACGTGTTTGTTGCTGTATAGTCTTGAATACGTTGCCCCAAAGAAAGGAGAACCCAAATGAAACTCTTGGGCAAGAGGATCGCCAGCGTCGCACTCACAGGATCGATTGTTATCGCCGGATTGGCAGGCTGCGGTAAGCCTGCAGAGCCGGAGTCGACGGAGGCGACCGAGCAGGCAGCAGAGTCCACCACCGAGCAAACTCAGGCACAGGTCGCCAAGCCCACGTCGGCAAGCGCACTCGTCACCGCTTATACGGCGCTTCCGAACGCCAATAACTATACTGCCGCCTTCAGCCTAAGCGTCCAAAGCCAGGGAACGGACTCCGAGGGCAACGCTTCCACCAATACGACCAGCACAAACGTGCCGAATCTCAAAACGGACGGTAACAACCTGCACATGACCAAGGAAATGACCGTTCCCGCCACTACGCCCGAGGTTGAGTACGACGAATATGGCAACGAAATCGAGCAGGAGGCAACGCCTTCTGGCACGACCAGTACCGAGATGTACATCGTTAAGGATGGCGCCAGCCCACTCGTGTATAGCACTGCGGACGGCACGACATGGACGAAGTCCACGCAGCCTTCCACCGACAATCCCGTTGCAACCCTGCTCGAGCCCACCATGCTCACAAGCGGCGAGTTCGCCGCAACGGCAACCGGCTACACCATCACCATTCCTGGCGAAAAGATCCTTGGCTCCCTGCAGGAGACCTCCTCGATTTTGCAGGACCTCGACACCAACGCCCAGCAGCAGCTCCGCACGAGTGTTGCAACCTATACCTTCGACCAAGATTGCTATCTCCAGAGGATGGACTACAGCTTCGTAAATCAGCCGGCTGCAAACACCACTGACGAGTATGGCTACGAGGAGACGAGCCAGTCCAGCACGTCCATTACCATTGCGTTGACGATGAGCAACTATGGCCAGACGACCGCAGCTGACGTCACCGTTCCCGATTCGATTAAGAATACCGCAGTGGATGCCGGCGCAGCAGGCGTAGCCACAGGCGCGACAACTGGAGCGACGACCACGGGCACCACTACTGGCACCGCGACGGATGGCACCACGGCCACTGGCACCACCACCGGAACGACCACGGGCACCACGAACGGCACGACCACGGGTACGACGACCGGCACCGGTACCACCACCGGAACTACGACTGGGACGACGACTGGGACGACGACCGGAACCGGTACCACCACTGGCACCACCACGACCGGCACGACCACCGGGACCACGACCAATGGCACGGCTACCGGCACCGCAACCAATGGCACGGCCACCGGAACCACTACCAATGGCACGGCTACCGGCACCGCAACCAATGGTACGGCCACCGGAACCACTACCAACGGCACCGGCACCACCACGAGCGACGAGTACACCGGTGGGGATGAGTACGGCTACGATGCCGGCTACGACGAGTATGGCTACGACGAGTACTAAGCCAATACTGCTCGTACAGAGTTAACGGCCGACCCCCGCACCCTCAAACAGGTGCGGGGGTCGTTTACTCGGACTCTGAATTCCCCTCTACGTGCGTCGAACACCGAATCTCGTTTCGCCCTCAACGAGCTCAACAGCATCTTCCCGGGCAATCGACCAACCGTCTCCATAGCCAGGAACGAGTGCCGTCACTCGTCGCACGAAATCCAACTGCGCACGTGCAGTACCCTGTGCCTCCGCCGTTACTGCTCCGTCGCGCTCGTTACGCACCCAACCGAGTACGCCAGAACGCTCTGCGCACATTACGCACGCATACCGAAACCCACGATGCTGCACCTTCCCAACAAATCGGTACCGTATACGCTCGACTTCTTCTCCTGCCCTCATTGCGCTCCTTTTTTTCAAAACTTCGTTCGAACAATCCCAATACCTGCTACCATCTTATGTGTACACATCCTCACCAAGGAGCATGATGCGCTGCACGCATTGCGGATACAAACTGCCGGAAACATCGGATGCTTGCCCACGGTGCAAGGCAAGTCTCACGCAGCATTCTCGACTGCGCGAGTTGCTCATCACAGCCCTATGGACATTCGTTGCACTCGCATGCGTTACGATTCTTACCTATTTGGTATTGAGCTGGCACGATGCGCAAGCGCCCACGGCCGCACGCATAACCTCTTGGTATGCCACGTCTTTCTTCCTCGCAATGTGAGCTACGGACTCGTGCTCAGGATACGCTCGTTGCGTACCGTCGGGCAACGTTACCTCCTTCACGCGCACGTTTCCGTACGTCGTATGTACCACGCTTGCCGTACGTTCGAGCACCGTGCGTTGCAAAGGATATCGACGCACGCCGATGGTCGTCGTATCCTCGAATAACACGCTCTCCAAGGCTGCTATGGCATCCTCGTGACAAAGTACCTCAATTTGGTATCCCGGCCTACCCTTCTTCATAAACACCGGAATATAGTGGGCTTCGAGCGCGCCCATCTCGAACACGCGATCCATAACAAATCCCAAGGCCTCGCCCGTGCAATCGTCAACTTCCGTTTCGAGCTTCCAAAGCGGCGCATCGTCTACGGCGGCACCTGCCCGCGCGTCTTCGACCAGCATCACGTACACCATACTCGGTGGATTGTACGCACGTTTGCCGCTTCCCCGTCCCGTCGCAATAATCCGGTACGACTCAGGCAGGGCTTCCGCCGAGCGAAACGCTGCAGCGATTGCGGCACCGGTTGGCGTTACGAGCTCGCCCTCACGATGAGCCTTCCTAAGCACAAGCCCATTTGCCTCAACAATATTGGCAACAGCAGGCACGGGAATCGGCAACACGCCATGGGCACAACGAACATGTCCCTCACCTTCGGCAAGTTCCGTTATCACCACATCGTCCACGCCCAAATCGTCCAAGCACCACGCAGCGGCAACAACATCCACAATGGAGTCCACGGCACCCACCTCATGGAAGTGCACCTCGTCGGGCGTCGTTCCATGGGCCTTTGCCTCCGCCTCGGCTATGATGCCAAACACCTTGAGTGCCATAGCGGTAACGTTTTTCGGAAGGCCACCGGCTTCCACGATTGCACGGATATCGGCAAGGTTGCGATGCTCGTGATGCCCGTGCTCGTGGTGCCCGTGCTCGTGGTGCCCATGATGATGGTGATCATGGCCGTCATCGCCCTCATCATCGATGCTTCCATAGAGCCACTCCATGTCGTGGTCGTGGTTCTCGTGCTCCGCATCGAGCACCACATCGAAGTCGCACACGGCAAGAGCACCCACCGTTTTGTGTGTTATCTTCACTTCATAGCCCTCAAGTCCGAGGCACGCAAGGGCATCGCGGAGCCCCTGCTCACTCGCGCCGGCGTCAAGCAACGCCCCCACAACCATGTCGCCACTAATGCCGCTTTCGCACTGCATATACAATGTGCGTCCCATTTCAACTCCTTTGCTAACGCGATGTACGCGCATGATCAATAAGCGCCGCCGAATACCCGGCCCCAAAGCCATTGTCGATGTTAACAACCGACGTACCGCTCGAACACGAGTTAAGCATGGCTAACAGAGCTGCCACGCCTCCAAACGAAGCCCCGTATCCTACACTTGTGGGACAAGCAATTACCGGACAAGCACATAGCCCTCCGATTACACTAGCCAACGCGCCCTCCATCCCGGCCACGGCAACCACCACGCTCGCACGCTGGAAAAGCTCCTGATAGGCTAGCAAGCGATGTATTCCCGCTACTCCCACATCGTACACACGCTCAACCTTGCTTCCCATAAACTCCGCAGTGAGTGCTGCCTCTTCCGCGCAGTACAGGTCACTCGTGCCCGCGCACGCAACGACTACCAATCCGTTGCCATCATGTTGAGGATGCTCCCCTATTACCAAAATGCGTGCAGCCTCATAGTACGCATACGGAACATCACGAAAACTAGCATTTTGGAGAAGGCTCTCGCCCACCGACTGGGCTTTGTGCGCATCTACACGCGTCACCAAAACGCGCCGCTGCCCGCCCTGCATAAGCGCGACCACTATTCCTGCGATTTGCTCCGCAGTCTTGCCTGCCCCATACACAACCTCGGAAGCACCCGTACGCACACCCCTGTGCAGGTCGGGTTTCGCATACCCCAGTTCGGCAAAGGGAGCGGTTCCCAAGCGCTCTACGGCCTCGTCGGGCGTAATGCGACCATGTGCCACCCCCTCAAGCAGTGTTCGCAATTCCGACCGCTCCATTGCACGCTCCTCCTCGTCTTCCACGAGCTTCGCATACCGCAAACATGCTTATTCCAGCACGTAGCCTCCAAGCCAACCCCAACGAACTGGAACCGTTTCGCCGTAGTACGACATCCACTCCTCCAGCGATATGGTTCGAATGTATCCGATGTTATCCATAACGGTACCATCGCCTATATACATGCCAATATGACCATATATGCGCCCCGCAGTGGTGTGTGGATGCGTGGAAACGGCCACGGCCATCCCCGGACGCAGCTCGCTTAAATCTGTGCTGTAGCAATACTCGGCATACATGTCGTTCGCATTGCCCGACACGAAGTCGAACCCCGCATTCATGAGCACGTTGGAGCACCACGCCGCGCAAAGTCCGCCTCCCGGCGATGGCGTGCTCTGGCATGCGGCGATAACCGCCGCGGCTGAACCCACGTTAGGAGAGGGCTCTTGGGGCACCTCCTCGGGAATGGCATCTTGTTCGCCTTCCGGCACCGTTTGGGGTTCGGGCTCCGTCCAGGAATCAGAGTCTGGCTCTCCATCCTCCGACCAATCGGAATCTGCGTACGACCCATACTCATCCTCATAGCCGTAATCGTAGTCATCCTCGAACTCATAAGCCATGGCTCCGGCCTGGGACACGCGTGGCACGGCAAACGCACTCCGCTTCGCGCTTTGCACGGGCATCGCGGAAGAAGATGCCATACCCGCAATCGTAGCATCTCTCCACGAGGTCGAACTCGTTTTGCCACGATTTGCGCGTGCGCGCTCCTTGCGCGCCTTAGCCGCCTCCTGCTGAGCCGCCAGCAGTCCTTCCTCGCGCTCATCCACAAGGCTGAGGGTTTCCTCGTCGAGTCCATCCACGAGTATCTCGGCCTCGTACTGCTTGTCGCGCATGGCCTCGAGCTGATCAGCCTGCGTCCGGCTCACCCGTTCGAGCTCGTCGCGCTTCTTACCCAAGCGGTCGCGCTCATCCTCGAGTCTCGCACGCTCGTCTTTCACGCTTTGAATGAGCTCAAACTGCCCTTCGCTCACTTTGTTGTAGTAATACAGATTCTCAATAAAATCCTCTATGGAGGTAGAGCCAAGAAGCACGTCCACGACGCCTCGTTTACCCACTTTGTATTCGTCCGAAACGTTGACGCAAAGCTCCCCCTGCTTCTTCGTAAGTCTCTTTGCGATGCCCTCCACGTTGCGCTGGATCTTTGCAATGTGGATGTTTACGTCATGCAGCGCATCGAGCGTATCGGATTGGCGCTTGCATAGGGCTTCGTAGTCGTCAGCAATAACGTTCAGCCCGGCCTGCGCCTCAGCCAGCTCCGCCTCCGCGTTCACAAGGTCATCGGCAGCATCGGCTCGTGCCACACGCGCGCCTATTGCCTGCATACCCGCCACCGAAAGAAGCATCAGCGCACTTCTGCGCGAAAGACTCGTATACTCATACCTCATGCCACGTTTAGAATGCATTTGTAGACTCCTCGTACATCGTCGTAAGAGTTAGTAAACTTTAGCACAATCCGCTCGAGCAGGAAATGGGAGACGATAACGCACATGCCTGACTTTCCGTTGTTGTCGGTGCCATAAAGGCACCGCACAAGAAGGAAGGAACTCAGATGAGCGAGGAATTGCAAGCACTTTTTAGCAGGCCCGCATAGTGCGTCTTGCCTCCCTGAGGTGGGATGTCTCTTTATCCGCTGCCGCAACGCTGCTCTTTGAGTCTGGTGCGCTGGCCTATGTGCGTGAAAGCTTCGACTACTTCCACCTAGAAGGCGACTGCTCCTACCCAACAGGCTCCGCGACCAGGCATGCCTCCGTTCGGAGCAGGCATTAAGTTGTCTCACACATGTGGGGAGTGAGAGAATATGGCTTTAAGCGGAGAACTTACCGATTTCTCTATGAGCCTTTGCGCCACCCTGGCGTCCGTTGACATCGCAACTGTCTCG
Organism: Atopobiaceae bacterium; assembly: GCA_017510785.1. Classification (GTDB taxonomy): domain Bacteria; phylum Actinomycetota; class Coriobacteriia; order Coriobacteriales; family Atopobiaceae; genus RUG440. The sequence goes on from JAFWMH010000054.1 coordinate 35,898, forward strand.
TGCTGCGATACTACGCAAGCGCTTGCCGCTTTACTCGCGTCTGAAACCGGCGAGCAACTTTTCGACGACTCTCTCAAGCTTTGGTGGGAAAGCCCGCGCAACATCGCGACCGCGTATCTGCAAGAGATTGGCATGCACGTTCCGACGAGTTGGGACTCCGACTGGACGGCAGAGGTATAGGCACGCCCGCCAACCGCCGAACGTATTTTGAGCACGATGCCCCGCACGGCCATTCGTGCGGGGTATCCATAGCACCTCAACTATTTGTGTGGCGTTACGCCAAACCTACTTGTTCCACTCCGTAAGCGCCGTGAGGTCTTGTCCCTCCGCCGCGGCCTCTTCCGCAGCAAGCAGCATACCCTCCGTAGGAGCTTCGAAGAAGGTGAGTTCCAAGGTGGTGCTAAAGGTAGTCGAAGCTCCCTCTCCCGCATTCGAGCTCGCGTTCTTTTGTTCCACCACCGACAACGCGTCCACCTGGCAGGGATACGGACCTCGCGCGATGTTTTGCACCGCCTCGCGCGCCTGCTCATACGTCGAAGCGTCGAAGCTAATCGTGCCCGACCTATGGACGGTTTTATTCTCCTCCGAGAACGTCGGTTCCTCAAACTTCATATCGTAGCTCTTCATCGTGCTCATAACGCCATTCAAAAAGGCCATAAGACTCTTCGTGTTGTCGTACTCGGGCATAAACGTTGGCTTAACGCCCTTCTCCTCGTATTCTTCCACAAGAGTCTGCATTTGTCTGAGATTCGCTGAACGGGCCTGGTACAACGTGAGGGTATCTTGCGCCGCGGCGATTTGTGAATCCGCGGCAGTGATTTGGTCTTGCACGGCGATGTAGACAAAGCGATACCACAAAACCACAAGCAACGCGATGCCCAAAAAGCCAATCAAAACCTTTTCGCGGGTCGAAAACGAATACGTCAGCATGGCGCTACTCCTCCGACTCGGTTGCAGGACTTGCGAGGGCCACAACGATGGTGGACGTCGAGGTTTGCGTCTCGCCCCCCTGCGACGAAACCGCCTTAGTGTTGGCACTTGTTACGCTCGTACGCACAACCATGTCGTTCTTCTCCAGCTTCTTCGCCAAATCGCCCACCGTCTCCAGCGACACGCCTTCCAAATTGAGCGTGAGCGTGTTTTCGGCGAGGACAATCTCGGTAACATGCGCCGCAGGCATTACATCCTTTTCGACGAGCTCGAGCACCGAAATAACGTCATTCTTGCCGGTTCCATATTCCTTTACGTACGCCTCGTAGAGCTCAAAAACCTCTTGGTAGTTCTCGACTCCTCCGCCCAACTCGTCAAGCAAGGCTTGCTGCTCAGCGAGCTGCGCCTGCTTGCGAGCCAGCTTGTCGAACTGATCCAACACACCAAACTTCACAAACGCGAGCGCCACAACCACGCCCAAAATGGCGAGAAGAACATGCTTGCGCATGTCCCCGCTCTTTTGTTCCCCTTGGTAGAGGTTCATCGTGGTTTTGGTGGGGACGCTCCCGCTTCCGGCACCCTTCTTCCTGCCAGGACGAGCGAGATCGAGAATCGTGGAAAGACTTATCTCCTTGTTCCAATCAAGCGCCACGTGCGATCGCCTCCCCCTCAAGTAAGCCCGCCACAGCTAGCGCAACGGCATCGATACCCGCCACTCCTGCCATATCGGGCGGAAGCACCTTGCTGGCCATGTGCAGAGGAATATCGAACGACCTGCGCATGACGTCCATAAGCTGGGGAATCTCGGATCCCCCACCGAGCACATACATGCACTCGACGTCCTCGCCATTCGAAAAACTATAGAAGTTGATTACTTTGTTAATCTCGAAGCAAAGACGATCGTACACAGCCTCGCATTCGGGCAGGTCGAGCACCCCCTCGAAATTCGTTTGCTTGTAGGTACTCGCCACGTGACGGTCCACGCCTTTTATGTCCGCAATGGTCATGTCGAGGTCGCGGCATCCAAAGTCAATCATTTTCGACGCCTTGAACTTGTTGCCATGCAACAGATGAACCGCCACAGCCATGTTGCCAATGTCGATAAAAACCTGGGAAATATCCTCTGCCTCGGGATTATGTTCCTGATACTGCGTTGCAAGGCGCATGTAGGCCATTTGCGCCGGAATGAGGACCTTTAAACGAAATCCCGCCTTGCGCAAGATTTGCGCGCGCTCCTCTACGAGTTCGCGACTCGCCGCCGAGGCATACAGCTCAAGTCGTTCCGGCTCCCCTTCCTCGTTAAGCGGCACGTCATCCACCGCATAGTCGTATACGAAGGACTCGGGATCCTCGTCAATATAGTCCCTAAACTCATAAGGGAGGTTAATCTTGAGCTCGGCATCGCTCATGGGCGGAAGCGTTACGTGGCGAAAGAACGCACTCGAGTCGCCCAGCGCCATTACGACGTCGCGCTGATGAATCTTCTCGCGCTTGCGCATGTCGGCAAGAATCGAGACGAGCGTTTGCGGGGCAGAAATGCCGTTTTCGTCCACCACGTTCTCGGGCAGGGACTCCGTTACAACCTTAACGCTGTGACCCGCACGATACACGAGCTTAATCGTGCTCGTTCCTATGCCCATTCCCACGAATTTGTGGGGCTTGCCGAGCGATTTGCGCTTTGCTGGCTTGCGCGCTTTCTTCCCAAGGCCTATTCCAACATTCATAGCTGCCATACATCCTCCAGACATACAGATGGCTAATATGATACGCAATTGCACGCCCTTGTGCCACAAACGAATCTGTAAGGAACGCGTACGGCTGTTATTGCATGGCTGAATTGTAAACAGGTAGCTCGCGCCAACGGCATGACATTGATGCTATGCATGCAAGTATGCAATAATCCTTTCTTTGTAATCGTGTTGGCAAGTCAGTCTGCTCGCATACGTAGAGAAGGAGAATCGAGGCTATGGAGGCATGGAGAAAGACCGGGATGAGCTTTCTGCTCGCAGTGCTCTTGACACTTGGATTAGTGCCTGCACCAGCGATTGCCGAGGCCCTAGACGAAGTCCGCGCTGTTCAAGCGGAGCAATTGCAATTGGAAAGCCTGACTTCGGCGGTGGAAACTGCCGCTTTACAGATTTCCGGCGATAGCCAAACGGAGAAGATACCTTCGTTGTACGCCCTTCTCGCAGAGGTGCCCATAACCGATGCACACATGGACGAAGTCGATGGGACCATTGCCGCCCTACATGGCGAGCCAACTACTGCGGCCCATGTCGCGCATGCGTTTACGCTGGCAGCAACAGAAGTGGGCATCTCGGCTGTTGAAGTGAACGGTTCGGATGGCAGCTCCTGGTGCATGGTGGAAACGCAAGACGGCTGGCGTCACGTGAATCCTGCGGCGGCCACAAGCGCAGAGGACGCCTCTTGGCTGTTGCTTACCGATGCTCAGCTTTTGGAGATGAACCCCAGCCTTGCCTCTTGGACACTCGCGGATGGCAGCGAGGCACCTAAGGCCGAAGAGCTCGCCGAAGAGCCGGCCGAAAAAACGGCCGAAGAGCTCGCCGAAGAAGCGCTCGACGATGCGCCTGAAGAGCTTGAAGCCAACGAAGCCGCTACAGAAGAAGAGAAAGACGAGGAAGAATCCGCCGAGGAAGCGGAAGCCACAGAACAGAGCCAAGAGGAGGCGGCGAACGAAGAAGAGGCGGCAACCGAACGCGAAAAGACCGCACCCGCCCACGAACAAACGAAGCGCACGGCGAGCAATGCCCGTGGCAATGTGGCCGCTCAGGCCGATGATGCGTCGACTCAGAAGAGCGATATTTCCAAGGCAACCGTATCGATCGCAGACCAAGGCTACACGGGCGAAGCGCTAAAGCCCGCACCCACCGTGAAGCTCTCGGGCAAAGAGCTCCAACAGGGTACGGACTACGACGTTAAGTACGCCAACAACACACGCGTTGGAAATGCTCAGGTTACGATACTGGGAAAAGGCACGTATGAGGGTGAAAAGCAGGCCAGCTTTAGAATTGTTGCACCGAGCGTTTCGTATCACGTTCACGTGCAGACCATTGGCACCCAGGACACCAAGAAGGACGGAGAAACGGCCGGCACCAGTGGCATGTCCAAGCGCCTGGAGGCCATCTGGATTGACCTTGCCTCCGATTTCCCCGTTTCCGGAGGCATAGAATACGCAACCCACGTGCAATATGATGGCTGGCAAACATGGGCAAAGCAGGGAGCTATGTCCGGAACGGAGGGTCAATCCAAACGCCTTGAGGCCATTCGGATTAAGCTTACGGGAGACATGGCAAAGACGTACTCCGTGTATTACCGCGTCCATGCCCAACGCGTAGGATGGATGGCATGGGCCAAGGATGGCGAAACAGCCGGCACGTCTGGACTCTCGTGGCGTCTTGAGGCCATACAAATCAAGATTGTTCCAAAGAAGGCGTCGGCTCCGAGTTCGGAGGGTTCTGCGACTTCCCTTACTCATCTTTCCAACCCCGGAGTAACGTATCACACGCATGTGCAGCACTACGGCTGGATGGATTGGGTAAAGAACGGCGCTCTTAGCGGAACGCAAGGCGAGTCCAAACGCCTCGAGGCGCTTGAGGTCAAGCTTGGCGACGAAACAATACCGGGAGGGATACAGTATCGTACCCACGTGCAAACATATGGCTGGCAACGCTTTGTTTCGAACGGCGCGATGTCGGGTACCTCGGGAGAGTCGAAGCGGCTCGAGGCCATCGAAATCGCCCTTACCGGAGAGGTGTCGAACTACTTCGACGTATGGTACAGAACTCATGTTCAAACGTTCGGCTGGTTAGGCTGGGCAAAGAACGGGGAGCGGTCCGGCACGGCCAACCAGTCAAAGCGCATGGAGGCCCTGGAAATCAGGCTTGTGCCAAAGGGAAGAGAGGCACCCGGCTCCACGATGAATAACTTTGTTGCCTCGAGCAACAGCCCCTTGGTGGTCTATACCCACTACAGTCCCAACCATAGCGGTCCGCGAAACCATCCCATCGACACCATTACACCTCATTACATGGGAGGTAACGGCACGGTGGAAGGGCTTGGCATGGTATTTGCACCAGTCAGTCGGCAGGCGTCTTCAAACTACGGCATCGGATCCGATGGTCGCGTTGGACTCTACGTTGACGAGGCCAACCGCGCATGGACAAGTGGCAGCAGCGCTAACGACAATCGAGCAATCACCATTGAGTGCGCAAATCTCGCGGATGGGTCGCTCACAAACGCGTGCTGGAACTCTTTGGTTAATCTTTGCGTCGATCTTTGCCAACGCAACGGCAAAACCCGACTTGTGTACAGAGGCAGAGCCGACTACTCTGGCCTTGGAAGCGAGGATATGCTCCTCACCATGCACAAGTGGTTCCAAGCCACCGACTGCCCGGGTCCTTGGCTCTCCTACCAGTTCGACCGACTCGCCAACGAAGTGAATGCAAAGCTTCAAGCTGGCTAACACTTGCGCCAATCGTAGGATAAGGCAATCACAAATGAACGCCGGCCTCGTCGCCCAAACGAACGACGAGGCCGGCGTTTTGCCCGCCACCAGCAAATGCCGCGCCTTACGCGCCTGCGTAGCGCATCCAGTCGGAACGGTTGCCGTAGAATTTGTCGAGGTCGAAGTAACGCATGCCCCCGTTACGTGTGAGTACACCCATACCCGAATACTGATGGATAGTGGGCATGGTGCCCCATGCGCCCCATGTATACGTGGACTGCCAAGGTGTATCCAAATACCCGAATGTTGGCTTTCCGGTTCCATCGGTCTCCGCACCCCATAGCGGGTAGGACGCTGCAACGGAAGACCAATCGTAGTAAAAGCTAAAGAACTTGCTGGTGTACAGGAAAGGCGTGCCACCAAAGCGGGACTGCAAGCGATCGAGGAACGTTTTGCACCAAGCCACATCCATGCCGCTCTCGAAGAGCCTATTGCCATCTTTCTCCCAGTCGAGGCAGGCAATGGCGCGACCTTTGTAATCCTTAATCGTTTCGTAGAACTCGTCGGCTTCCTGTACCGCGTCACCCCCATTGGCGTAGTGATAAAAGCCTAGCAAGCGGCCTTCAGCGAGCACCTCGTTGGCCCACTGCCTATACCATGGATTGTATCGCGTGGCAGATACGCCGGGCGAGGAGACGCCCTCGGTTGCCTTAATTATGAAGAAGTCGCCTTCGGTGTTGGCGATGTTTATCCCTTGTTGCCAACCCGAGATGTCCACTCCATCGAGAGTACTTTGCCTAATGACGACGTACGGGTCGCTGGTACTGCCAGGCGCGGCATTCCCTTTGGGAAGCAACTTGATTTGCAGCGCCTCCATGCGCAGGCCGCCACCCTCGCTGCCCGCATTTGCGCCGTTCTTCGCCCAACCCATCCAGCCGTATCGCTGTACATGGCAGCGGTACCACACGTCGTATGCGCTCGCAGCGTCGCCTGTCAGCTTGATTTGGACCGCTTCGAGTCGCTTGGACTCGCCGCTCGTACCCGCGAGCTCACCATTGCTGCGCCAGTCCTGCCACCCGTAGGTTTGCACGTGCGTGCGATAGGTAACGCCACCGTCCACGCCCTGCAGTCGAACGCACATGGCCTCGAGTCGCTTGGACTCGCCGCTCGTGCCTGCGGTACTGCCGTTGGCAACCCAGTCCTGCCAGCCGTAGGTTTGCACGTGCGTCCTGTATTCAACGCCGGTCGCCGCTTGCGGCGAGGGTGCGGGGTCGCCCTTCTTCACCAGACGGATTTGGAGTGCCTCAACTCGCTTGGACTGGCCGGAGGTGCCTGCCAGGGCGCCGTTCTTCACCCAGCCCTGCCATCCGTAGGTTTGCACGTGGCACCGGTACCATACGTCATGCGTGTTGGCTATGGCGCCCCGAAGGGAAATCTTTATGGCTTCCAGTCGCTTGGATTCCCCGCTGGTCCCGGAAAGCTCGCCGTCGCTCACCTCGTCCAGCCATCCGTAGGTTTGCGCATGCGTTTGGTACACGACCGACCCGCTCGCATTCTTCAACCGAATACGCATGGCCTCAAGACGCTTGGACTCCCCGCTCGTGCCGGCTTTGGCGCCGTTCTTCACCCAGCCTTGCCAGCCGTAGGTTTGAACGTGGGTGCGGTATTCAATGGTGGGGTTTCCGGCCATGGCCTCAACCCCACCAGTCGTGCCGGACGCCGTCGGTTCACGCCGACTCACGGCCTTCGCTTTCCCAGTGGCATCTGTCGTCACGCGTGCCGCGGCCTCAACCTTGGCCCCCGTCTCGCCACCGGCCTCGCTCGCCGCTACGGCCTCGGGCTCATCTGCCCCCGCCTCGCCGGCTTCCGTGGCTTCGGCCTCGGCATTGGCCAGCTGTTCCGTTTCGTCGGCAGAATCCTCCTGCTCGCCTTCCTCTTCGTAGGCGCTCTCCAGAGGGGCCCTTTCGACATCAGCTTCCTCGAAGGCGGCAAGCACGTCCCCTGAGTCCGATACCTCGCCAGCAGACGGACCGTCGCCGAGGGCACAGAGCGCGAACTGCATCTGCGCGATTGGTGCATTCGCCGAGCCAGACGGCTCTCCCGCATGGGCCCACCCAAGCCATGCACCGCCAACGACGCGACTCCTATACCACAGCTCATATTCGGCCCCCAGCTTCTCGCTCAGGCGCGCCTTGACTCCATATACGCCAGTCTCGACGGCCGCCGTCCCACCAGAGGAGGTCCACGTCGCCTGCCACGTGGAGCCACCATCGAGCAGGCAGTACTCAACGCTGTCCTCTCCTGTGGTCGTCTTCACCTCCAGCACGTCGATGGGCGCATCCTCGCTGGCATCAACCTCATCGACCGCATCGGCAAAAAGACCCGTGTTCCAGCCCTCGTCTGCGCTTGTCCACGGCGCCCCACCTAGGACGTGCGTGCGATACACTACCTCGGGGACATCCGCGGCCTCGGGTTCCCCCGACGCCTCCCCCGAACTAGGTGCTTGCGCGCCTCCCTGGCTAATGTCGGAAGACTCCTGTCCCCACGCCTCGCCCATCGCGCCCGTCGGGACGCCGGCGAAGCACAGCGCGAACGCAAGAGCCGTCGCGATGCATCTTCTAAACCGGTTTGACATGTCTCGCCTTTCTGTTGTGGTTACAAAAGATGAATGCTAGCACAAAGCTTGAGCCTAGCACCAATATGCATTAGGTCGCCTCGACGCTTGACATTTGGCGCGAAGGAGCGCAACCTAAACGATGGAAAATACTGTTCGTATTAGGGGAGGTGGTGCGATTGAGCGCACCTGGAGAGCTTACGCTTTCGCAGCTCTCGTTGCGAGAGATATTCACGACCATAGGAAAGTCCGTCCGCGAACACAAGGCCGACTCACTTCGAGCGCCTTTGTACGTAACCGGCGAAGTAATCATCGAATGCATCATACCGTTTATTACCTCGCAACTCATCAACGACATGCAGGACGGCACCGAGATGCGCACCATTGGCATTTACGGTGCGATTCTTACGGCACTCGCACTCGTATCGCTCTTTTGCGGCATTCGCGCAGGCGTCGCCTGCTCGGTAGCCGCAACCGGCCTCGCACGAAACCTCCGCCACGACATGTTTGCCTCCATTCAGCGGTTTAGCTTCTCGAACATCGACCGCTTCTCCACGAACTCACTCGTCACACGCCTCACTACCGACACGCAAAACGTGCAAATGGCCTACATGCAACTCATCCGCTCCGCCGTTCGCTCGCCGCTCATGATTGTGTTCGCGGCCGTCATGGCGTTCGTCTCGGGCGGACCTATGGCAATTCTCTACGTAATCGTATCGTTTTTCCTCGGCGCGACGCTTCTTGGCATCGCACGCATCGTTATGCCCATTTTCCGTCGCATCTTCCGCAAGTACGACCGCCTCAACGAATCGGTGGAGGAAAACGTCAGCGGCATCCGCGTGGTGAAGAGCTACGTGCGGCAGGATTACGAAAAGGAGAAGTTCGAGCGCGCATCCGGCGAGCTGTTCTTCGACTTTTGGGGCGCCGAGCGCATCCTGGCGTGGAACCAGCCAGCCATGACCTTTGCAGTAGATATTATCTATACCTTCGTTATCTTCTTCGGCAGCCGCGCCATAATTACGTCGGCCGGAGCCGACATGCAGGTAGGACAAATGTCCGCCCTCATCACGTATGGCTTCTCGATGCTCATGAGCCTCAACATGCTCTCGATGATCTTCGTCATCGTTACCCTAAGCGAAGAGAGCGCACGTCGCATTTGCGAGGTGCTCCTCGAAACGCCCGACCTTGCGAATCCCGACGAGCCAGTGTACGAGGTGGCCGATGGCTCCATCGACTTCGACGACGTGAGCTTTAGCTACAACGCATCCACCGACCGCGTGGCCCTTTCCAACATCGACCTACACATTCGCTCGGGCGAGGTAATCGGCATTATTGGTGGCACGGGCTCGTCCAAGTCCACGCTCATTCAGCTCATCAGTCGTCTTTACGATGCCACTAAGGGCACGGTTCGCGTAGGCGGCATCGACGTACGCGACTACGACCTCGACACGCTACGCAACGAGGTTTCGGTGGTATTGCAACGCAACGTGCTCTTTTCGGGCACCATTAAGGAAAACCTCCGCTGGGGCGACGCAAACGCAACCGACGAAGAGCTCGTCCACGCCTGTAAGCTCGCCCAGGCCGACGAGTTCATCCAGCTCATGCCCGAGAAATACGATACCTACATCGAGCAGGGTGGCACCAACGTTTCCGGCGGACAAAAGCAACGCCTGTGCATAGCCCGCGCCCTCCTTAAGAAGCCCAAAATCCTCATCCTCGACGACTCGACGAGCGCCGTGGACACCCGCACCGACAAGCTCATCCAGCAGGGCTTCCGTGAGTTCATCCCCAACACGACCAAAATCATCATTGCCCAGCGCACGAGCTCCGTGGCCGATGCCGACCGCATCATCGTGCTCGACGGCGGCAGCATAAGCGCCATCGGCACGCACGACGAGCTGCTCAAGACCTCCGAAATCTACCGTGAGGTGTACCTCACGCAAAACAAGGCAAGCCACGACCAAGCCCTCGAGGGCATGGAATCGCACGAACCGGCCGACGTAGTCGTGCTCGGAAAAGACGAGGTCCACCCGCATGCCTCGGCCGGCGGCGTGACACCCGATTCCATGCGCACCTCTCGCACAGGCCGCGGCAAACACTTCAAGCCCAGCGCCGCAACGACGGAGCTCCAAATCATGGAAGACTCGTACTCGGAGGGAGGTGAGCTCAATGGCTAAGCACGACAAGCGACAACAGCGAAACCAAGGCGTGCCCGGCAAGGGCAGTCGTGGCAGGCGCGCCACGAATCCCACCAAAGTGGCAGGTGCCACCTTACGCATGGTGTTTGGCTTTTATCCGCTACAGTTCACCCTCATGATGCTGTGCGTGGTGACGGCAGCCGTACTCTCCACCTTCCCCAGCATCGTGCTGCAACGGACCATCGACGTCGTCACCCGCACCTGGCAATCGGGTGATTGGGCAAGCGCCGCTCCCGAAATCACTCACATCGTCGTTATGCTCGTCACCATTTATGCAATTGCGCTCCTATGCCAAATCGCGCAGACGCAACTTGGAGCCTTCCTCACGCAGGGCACCCTCAAGGAGATTCGCAACAAGATGTTCGACCACATGGAGGACCTCCCGGTGCGCTTCTTCGACCAAAACCAACGCGGTGACGTGATGAGCTACTACACCAACGACGTGGATGCGCTACGACAGCTCATTGGCGTCGCATTCCCCAACCTGCTCACCATGGCCATCTCCATGCTCTCGCTCACGGGCATCATGTTGTGGTACTCCATTCCGCTCTCCGCAGTCGTACTGGTGATGGTGTGCTTCATGGGCTGGCTTACGCGCTACATGGGTGGCAAGTCTGCACATTACTTTATTGCACAGCAACATGCCATTGGTCGCGCCGAGGGTTTTGCCGAGGAGGCCATGAACGGCCAAAAGGTGATTAAGGTATTCACCCACGAACGCGAAATGGAAGAGCAGTTCGACGCGGTAAACGACGAGCTCTTTGAGGCGGCCAAGAGCGCCAACATTTATTCCAACACGCTCGGTCCCGTCCTCATGAACCTGGGCAACATCTCGTATGTGGTCGTCGCACTCGCCGGTGGTTTGTTCCTCGGCCTCAGCATTCCCAACCCATGCATTTCGGGCATGATCCTTTCCATCGACATCGTCATTCCGTTCCTTAACCTCACGAAGCGCTTCGCCGGGTCCATCGGCCAAATCTCGCACCAAATCAACTTCGTGGTAATGGGCCTCGCTGGTGCCGAGCGCATATTCCAACTGCTCGAAGAGGAGCCCGAGGTGGACGAGGGCTATGTGGACCTCGTACGCGTACGCATGGACGACGACATGGTAAATGTGGTGGAGGAGCTCGAGCTTACCGACCGCACGGGCATATGGGCGTGGAAGCACCCGCATCAGGCAACTGGCGTAGTGGATTACGTACCCGTGATGGGTGACGTGGTGCTCGATGACGTGGACTTTGGCTATGTGCCCGACCACCTTGTGCTCCACCACATCACGCTCGACGCCTTCCCCGGCCAAAAGGTCGCCTTCGTGGGCGCTACCGGAGCTGGCAAAACAACCATTACGAACCTCATCAACCGCTTTTACGACATCGCCGACGGCAAGATTCGCTACGACGGCATAAATGTGAACAAAATGAAGAAGAGCGCCCTGCGGCACTCGCTCGGCATCGTTTTGCAAGACGTCAACCTCTTTACCGGCACCGTAATGGACAACATCCGCTATGGCCGGCTCAATGCCACTGACGAGGAATGCAAGCAGGCCGCCAAGCTCGTTGGCGCCCATGACTTCATCCGCCGTCTCCCCCAGGGCTACGACACCATGCTCACCGACAACGCCGAGAGCCTCAGCCAGGGCCAACGACAGCTTCTCTCCATTGCGCGCGCCGCCGTCGCCGACCCGCCCGTCATGATTCTTGACGAGGCAACGAGCTCCATCGACACCCGCACCGAGCAAATCGTGAGCCGCGGCATGGACGCGCTAATGGAAGGCCGCACCACCTTCGTAATCGCCCACCGTCTCTCCACCGTGCGCAACTCCGACGTCATCATCGTGCTCGACCACGGCAACATTATTGAGCGTGGTACGCACGACGAACTCATTGCCGCACGTGGCACCTACTACCAGCTCTACACTGGGGCCTTCGAACTCGAATAGCAGCCCAACCAAAAGAAGCGCTATTATAGACGCACTTTACGCAACGATTGGAGATATACCATGGCAAACATGAGCCGACGCTCGTTTCTCGGCATCGCAGGCATCGCCTCACTCTCGCTGGTGGCATGTGGCGGCACCAATGCCTCAACCAGCACGACCGAAGAGGCGGCAACGAACGAGAGCGCCGAGAACGGAAGCGCCGAGAGCGCCACGGAAGAAGCTGGCAAAATCGTAGGCGGCGTGCTGGTTACCCCCTACGACGAGGGCTATAGCACGGGCAAGCACCACGCCACCATAAAGGTGAAGGACTTTGGCTCCATCAAGCTGGAGCTCAACGCCAGCAACGCACCGATTACGGTAAGCAACTTTGCCCATCTCGTTAACGAGAAGTTCTACGATGGCCTTACGTTCCATCGCATCATTAAGGACTTCATGGTGCAAGGCGGCGATCCCAACGGCGATGGCACCGGTGGCTCCGACGTCAACATAACGGGTGAGTTTTCCGAGAACGGCATTTTAAACGCCATTCAGCACAAACGCGGCGTTATTTCCATGGCGCGCTCGGGCGAGCCCAACTCGGGCAGCTCGCAATTCTTTATTGTGCACAAGGACTCTAGCCACCTCGACGGCCAGTATGCCGCCTTCGGCAAGGTTACCGAAGGCATGGATGTGGTTGATAAACTTGCCGAGGTGCCCGCGGAGGAAGGCACCGGCGCCGTTGACCCCAAGAATCAGCCAGTGATAACCTCCATCGTGATGGACGACTAGAACATCGCGCGCGCACCCTTCGCCCGGAAACATAGTTCCGGGCGAAGTTACTTTTGGAAGAGCATTAACGAAGGGACAAACATGCACAGGACGAGACGCACGCGCAAAGCTCACCCAATAGTAGCCATTGGCCTCAGCCTCAGCCTCGTGATGAGCAGTCTGCCAGCACCGGCGTTGGGCGAGGCCTTTGAAGAGGTGCCTGAAGAGGTCGCATCTGCTTCCGAAACCTCGTCGTCTTCGCAAGCCAACACGGACGAAATGCTCGCGTCGGAGATTTTTGCCCAACTGGCAAACGTCCCCACAACGGGAAGCCAAGCAAATGCCGATGACGCTCTTCAAGCAGCTTTGGCAGGAGAGCCGAGCACATCGGCCGGCATAGCGCATGCTTTTGTACAGCTCGCGCAAGAGCAAAACCTCGGAGCGCAAGTGGTGCTGGGCAACGATGGAACGTCGTGGAACGTTGTGAACATAGCGGGGCAATGGCAACACGTCGATGCCGCACGCGCCGAAAGTGCCGACGACACTCGCTGGCTTCTCGCGGACGATGCCCAGTTCTCAATCCTGGCACCAGAAAGCGCGCCTTGGACCATTGTGGACGACTCAGCTGCGCCCACTATTGCAAGCGATGAAGCCGCGGAAGCCTCCATGGAGGAAGTTCCCGTTCAAGCGACGGAACGCGTCCAACCTCCAAACGAGGAGACGCAGTCCGAAGAGGGAGCCGAGAAAACCGAAGAAGAGCTCCAAGCCGAACCCAAGCCAGAGGACGCAGAAGCCATCGAAGCGGGTATCGATGCCGAGCAAGAAGCCCAAGCGGCAACCAGCGAAAACCAGCAAGCACCGCATTCCAAAGCTTCCCCCATCACTTCCGACGAAGCGAAAAACACATCGGAACCTAGTACTACATCCAATGGCTCAACAGCACCAGCGAAGCCAGCGAACTCGCAACAAATGGGCTTGGACGCCATGGCGGCAAACGACGACAACTACCGCATCGCAGGTAAGGCGGACTATACCAGCGCACGTCAAATCCTAACCATCACAAACAACGAGCGAAAGGCGCAGGGATGCTCAACGCTTCATATGAACCGTGAGTTGCAAGAGGTCGCAATGCGCCGCGCGGCCGAAATCTCCCTTAACTTCTCGCACCAGCGGCCCGACGGTTCAAACTGCGATTCCCTCTCAAGCAAAATGTACGCAGAGAACATTGCGGCAGGATACGGCTCCGCCGAAGCCATCATGAGCCAATGGATGAACAGCCCGGATCATAGGTCCAACATCTTGTGGAAAGGGTTCACCTCAATGGGTGTTGGCTGTTTTCAAACCGGGTCAATCGCCTACTGGGTACAGGTATTTGGATACGATGCTGGCACGAACAGCTATGCTGGTGACGGCGTGCAAAACAAAACGTACCAAACCAATGTGAACTACAGCGTTATCTCACTTGACGGCAGCGGTTTCAACCTCAATAGGACTATGAGCAATCCCCTGCCATTGAACAGCGGCGAAACCTTCCAGTTGGAGGTTGGCATACAAAACCCCGGATGGAGTGCAGCATACTGTACGCCCGACGCCTCAACCTTTACATGGAAGAGCTCCAACACCGCCATCGCCACCGTCTCGAACAAGGGCCTGGTGAAGGCCGGAGGCACCGGCGGCACGGCAACCATCACTGCGACGAGTCCTGGCAAAAAATCGTGGAGCATCAAGGTCAAGACGACCAAGGCACTTTCCCTTGCAAAGGCCAGTGTGTCCAAGATTGGAAACAAGCCCTACACGGGTAGGCAAATACGACCCAAGCCAACGGTGAAACTAGGGTCTCGCACCCTAAAGCTAGGCACCGATTACACGCTCAAGTGGTCCAACAATGTGAAGGGCGGCACCGCAACCATCACCATAACGGGCAAGGGCACCTACTCAGGAACCAAAAAGGTCACCTTCAAGATCGTCGCACCAGGCGTTCAATACTACGTGCATCGCCAGACCTACGGCAACGAACCAGCATGGTCCAAGGCAAATGGCGCACAGTCGGGTACGACCGGCGAGTCCAAGCGGCTCGAAGGCATTTGGATTCGCCTCAACCAAAAGCCTGTTTCTGGCTCAATCCAATACAGGACGCATATCCAGAGCTATGGTTGGGAGAAATCTTGGAAAAGCGAAGGTCGCATGAGCGGAACCTCCGGAGAGTCCAAACGTCTTGAGGCCATCCAAATCAAGTTGACTGGCGAGATGGCAAATAAATACGACGTGTACTACCGCGTCCACGCGCAGTCCTATGGCTGGATGGGTTGGGCGAAGAATGGCGCCTCTGCTGGCACGGCCGGACAGTCCAAGCGATTGGAAGCCATTCAAATCGTCGTGCTGCCCAAGGGCGCCAATCCCCCTGCAGCCAACTACCGTGGCGCCAACCAAATGACCTCTCGGGCGTATGTAAAGAAGTAACGAACAGGGAGTGGCCCGGAGGAGCAGCCGCGCGCAGTTCCGCAGGAACGAGGATTGTTTGAGCACGGCGCCCTCCGGGCCACGCACAGGGGGAATGACGCCTCCGCGGGCAGCCGGAAGAACCGGGAGCGGCCCGGCAGGGCTGCCGCGCGCAGTTCCACCAGACGTGGACTGTTTGAGCTTTACCCTCCGGGCCACGAACGTGTCGCTTGACTATTCTTTAGGAGCAGGCCACGCACAAGGGGAACGACGCCTTTGTGGACAGGTGCAATCAGCATCCGTTGTACGCGCGGAAGCGCTCAACCGCCTCCCGGTACTTCTCGAGCTGCGCCTCGTTCCAAGCCCCCATGTCATCCGAGGTAAGGAGCACCCCTCCGGTGCTTGTATTGGTTACGAACATCGCCACGCGTTGCGACGCCGAAAGAGCTACGCCCTCCTCACGCAAGATGAGCACGTCTGGATCGCAGCGGAACACGCGCCCATCCAAATGCGCACGCCCACGTGCGTTTGCCAAGGAAAGCTTCGTGCTCACACGCTCACGCTGCAGCATGCGCGCATATGGCTTTCCGTCCCAATCGAGACCAACGTCTTGCCCCACGCGACAATACTCGCATCTCCCGAACGCAGAGACAAGCGGCACGCCGCAGAAGAGCAGCCTCGTTCCTTCGGGGACGCTTGCGCGCAACAGGTCGAGGGCATCTGCCATCTGCTCGCCGCGGTTGAGTCCATCGTGGATTACCATGCAGGCGGCATAGAGGAAATCAAGCTTAAGCAAGCCGAATCCCCACTCCTGCGTAACCGTACGCAACACGTCTGCCACGTACTCACGAACCTCCTCGTTGTTGACGTCGAGCGCGAACGATCCGTTCCAATTGTTCCCCGCAACCACCATCTCGCCATGTTCGTCACGCAGTATCCATTCGGGATGCTCCTCGAAGAGCTTAGACTCACGTTCGCACACGAAGGGTGCCAGCCACAATCCCGGCAACAATCCCCGCGCCGACGCCTCACGCGCCATAACTGCCACGCCATCGGGAAACTTTTGCCTATCGCACTCAAGCCAGTCCCCCACCTTGGCGTACCCGTCGTCGATTTGGAACACGGGATCCATCCCCGTGAGGTCTAGCTCCCCCAGTACCTGCGAAACCCCATCCAAGTCGTGCCGCAGCGTTTCGACATCAACGGCCTCATAGCGACGATACCAGCTACAGTAGCCAAGAATCGGTCGCGCCTCCCGCGGCCGAATCCCCGCAAGCATGAGCCAACGATCAATCGCGCTCTCCAACGTACCGCCCGTCACGGCAAGCCCGAGCACCTCGCATTTCTCTCCGGCCTCGAGCATGCGTGCAGGCGGTTCCTTGGCAAACACAAGCGTTCCCGCCTCCGCATCCTCACGAATCACGGTAAAGCCCGAATCCTCGTTCAAAGAACCGATGAGCAGCACTTCATTGCCCTGGCGCAGGTAACAGTAGCCGAATCCATGCTGATGCCCCGGACGCGCATCCTCGCTCACAAAACGATAGTCGCCGCTGCCATCAAGCGCATGCGCATCAATCACCGAGCGAGGTGCGCGCGTAAGGCCCCACATGCGACCCATTATGGGCCTCTCCACACTATCGGTCCACGAATTGTATCCGTTGAGGTAAATCGCGTCGGCGTCTTCAAGTGCCACCCTTATGGTAGCCACAACCTCGTCGATAACCACAGGCACCGATGGATGTACCGTTACGCGACGCACTTCCTCGTTGCCGCGCACCGTAACTCCCAACGCCCGCGCGTCATTGCCACCCGTAGCGCCTCCATTGCCAGAAATCACCACTTGGCGCCGACGCTCCACACCCGGCACATGGTACGCAATACGAATGATGGGACCAAACGACATGTTGTTCTCCGTTCTGTGCTTATCTCACGAAAACACCGATAGACGTTCACGCATGGTCAATTATGACACATAACGAGTGGCCGCATAATAACGACGAGTTGCAGTTCAACCCCATACTCCTCATCGCTATGTGAGACAATACCCATATCCCGGCAATGCGCGCAACGGTTCGACACATCACAGGAGGGTATCGATGCTCGGAGTATGCCTGCTCTTTGTAGGAGCGGTTCTCATAAATAACGGCTTATGCGGACTTGCACACGTTGACAAGCGCTCAGCAGCCGTAATGAACCTCTTCGTAGGTGGGTTATCAATCGTTATAAACGTGATCTCGCTCGTGGTGGGCAACTACTACGCTGCGGGAACGGGCCTCTTGTTCGGGTTCACGTATTTGTTCGTGGCGCTCAACAACCTCATGGCCAACGAAAGTCCCCTGCCTTTCGCATGGTTTAGCCTCTTCGTGGCAATAAACGCCATAGTGTTCGGCACCGTTGAGGGCTTCCTTGGCAGTGAGGCGCTAGGCATCGTTGCCGACGTGCGCTGGGCTGGCATTTGGTACCTGTGGGCAATTCTTTGGGCAACCGCCTTTGTGGAGGACGTGCTCGGCAAGAAACTCGGCACGTTTGTTCCAGCTCTTCAGGTGTTCGAAGGCATCGTAACGGCGTGGATTCCCGGCGTTATGATGCTGCTGTGCGTTTGGTGAGGCGAAAGAGTATGGCAAGCAACAAACGCTCGGCGTTGCGCCAACAACGAGCAGCTTTTGAATCGCAACTTTCCGGCCTCGACGACGTATTCGCACGCGAAGAGCGACGCCAAAACAGTCTTAACGCCCATAAGGAAACTGCACGCAAACACAAGGCGTGCAGTTCCAAGAATCGCTATCCGACGGGCCTCGACGCGCGTATCGCCATTGCCGCATGCGAAGAACGTGGGATCACAGGTCTCAGCTGTTATCGATGCACCTACTGCAATGGCTGGCACCTCACCTCGCATCCTCGCTGATTGCAGCGCGCGGAGGAACTCGTCCTACCCCGCCCTAAAGAATCGTAAAACCGAAAAGTGGCCCGGAGGAGCAGCCGCGCGCAGTTCCGCAGGCCCGATAGCTGTTTGAGCTTTGCCCTCCGGGCCACTGGCAGGGCATTTGGCTCATCTTTAGGGACAGGGTCCTTACCAGATGCGGCGAATGGCAAGACCACTTTGCAGCTTGGGGTCGAACCAAGTTGACTTGGGCGGCATAATGCCACCTGCATCGGCAACAGCCATGAGCTCGTCCATAGAAGTGGGATACATCGCAAAGGCCACGGCGTGATTGCCCGCGCGACGCTCCAGCTCCTCAGCCGTAACGCCACCAACAAAGGCAGCACGCTCGTCGGTACGTGGGTCGGCAATGCCAAGCAAGGGCGCGAGGACCTTTTCCTGCAGTACCGCAACGTCGAGCTCGCCCGCAGCATCTCCGCCTAGCCACGTCACCTCGCGCCACGTACCTTGCACGTACATGCCAAACGTTCCCTTGCTTTGGGGGACCACAGGCACGTCGCTCGGCTCAGCGCACGCAAAACCGGCATCCTTGAGCGCACGCACGAACGAATCCTCGTCGAAGTCGGCGGGCAACTCGATGATGCGGTCGTACGGCAGGATCCTTAGCTGGCTCGCCGGGAACAGCACCGCCAAAAACGCCTCGGCCGGATCGTTCTCGCGTCCCTCCGCCCGGCGGGCTTCGCAAATGGCCGTCGCGGCCGCAGCACGATGATGCCCATCGGCGATGTAGGCCGTTTCGACCGTGGCAAACGTTACGGAGATGGCGTCAACCGCAACCTCGCGCGCAATGCGCCAAACCCGCTGGTGCACGCCATCGGCGGCAACAAAATCGTAGAGCGGGGCGCTTTGCTTAGCCGCCCTCACAATGACGTCCATAGCAACGCTGTCGCGATACGCCACGAACACGGGGCCAGTTTGCGCTCGTACAGTCGTAATGTGCTTCACGCGGTCGGCCTCTTTTTGTGCCAACGTGAGCTCGTGTTTGCGCAGGGACCCCTCCAAGTAGTCGTCGGCGGCAATCGCGCACAGCACGCCCGTCTGCCGATGCCCGTCGGCGGTCGTCAACTCGTACAGATACATGCACGGCGTCTCGTCGCGCACAAGCGTACCGTCGAGCTGGCGCTCGCGCAGAATCTCCTGTGCCCGCTTGTATACCTCGGGAGCATGGGGGTCGTGCCCGGGCTCGAAACTCGTCTCAGGCCGATCGATAGCCAAAAACGACGTAGGGTGTTCCGCGACGTACGCGCGAGCCTCTTCGTCGGTAAACACGTCGTAAGGCAACGACGCAAACTCGGCCGCACGATCGGGGGCAGGACGCAAACAGGTAATGGGTTGAACACGCATGTGCTACTCTCCTTATGGGAGGAACGAATACCGCCACATGGTACACCCATCAACCCAATCTTCTAGAAGTATCGCCAATGTTCCACAGGCACGTCCCTAGGACCAGCGTTCACATCGCCTACCGAACTTCCACAAAAAGGCATGCATGCGCGACTCCAATTAGGGTAAAACTATACCATGTGTCAAACACCTCATGAAAGGGGCCAACCATGGCAGGATTCGACTTGGGCGAAGGCGTTCGCAAGTTCTTCTTGGTCGGCGTCGGAGCCGTCGCTAAGGGAGCGGAAAAATCACAGCAAATTATTGACGAGCTGGTTAAGAAGGGTGAGCTCACCGTCGAGCAGGGCAAAACGCTCAACGAGGAACTCACACGCAAGGCAACCAAGGCCGCAGCCAGCACGCAAGACAACATCCTTCGCGCCCGCCTCGAAAGCATGACCGCCGAAGAGCGCTCTGCGTACGCCCAAAAAGTCGCCGACTTCGCAGCCGAAATCGACAGTCGCGCCACGACGGTAGAGGTTGAGGTCGAGGAGGCTGACGATACGGACGAGGCCCAAGAAGCCGCAACTGACTCGGATGACGCGGAGTAAGCTCTAGGCGTGTCCAGCGAGCAGCAGGACGCCGCAAGGCGCACGGAACAAGCGAGCGCAGGCGAGGACCTCGATCGAGAGGCCACTCGCCTGCGCGCGTGGTATAAGGAAGTAACGGGCGGAGAGCCCACGCGCGAGGAAACCATTGGCCTGTTAGGCGGTCGTTTCTACGGTTCCGGCCAATACGAATTCACGCGCAAGGCTCGAGTCGCTCGCCTGAGGCAGATGCTCTCCATCGTGCGCCGGTACGACATCCTGCATGGTCTCACACCTCAAACGCTGCGACGCATGTTCGAGGAACTGGGGCCAACGTTCGTTAAGGCGGGGCAAATTCTCTCCATGCGCTCGGAGATTCTTCCCCAGTCGTTTTGCGATGAGCTCAGCAAGCTTCGCACCGAAGTAGAGCCCATGTCGCGCGACGTCGTATTGCAAACGCTTCGCGCCGAATACGACGTCCCAATCGAAGAGATTTTCGACGCAATCGACGATGTGCCTCTGGGCGCCGCCTCGGTAGCTCAAGTGCACAAGGCACGCCTCGTTACCGGTGAGGATGTTGCCATAAAAATACAACGCCCCAACGTGCGTCGCATAATGGCGCAAGACATTTCGATTATGCGTTCTCTCGCCCGACGCGCAAAGCGCATAGTGGGCGACGACCAATTCCTCGACGTGCAGTCCGTCGTAGAGGAGATTTGGCAATCCTTCCGCGAGGAAACCGACTTCCTCGTAGAGGCTCGCAGTCTCGACGAGTTCTCGCGCAACAACGAGAGCTGCCCGTACATCATTTGTCCGAAGCCCTTTATGGGACTATGCACCGCACACGTAGTCGTGATGGAATACATCGAGGGCATCGGCATTTCACACACGCGCGAGCTCAAGGAGGCGGGCTACGATCTTGGCGAAATCGGCGTGAAGCTCGTCGATAACTACGGGAGCCAAATGCTCGACGACGGCTTTTTCCATGCCGACCCGCATCCCGGCAACATCGTGATTAGCGAGGGCAAAATCGCCTACCTCGACCTCGGCATAATGGGCAGGCTTTCCGCGCATGAGCGCAACGCGATTTCGCAAATGGTGTTTGCCGTGGGAGACCTCGACACGCCCCGACTCAAGGAAGGGCTCCTGCGCTTCTCCATTGGGACCAACACGTCAAGCATCGATCACGCGCAGCTTCTCGCCGACCTTGACGCCATAGTGCAGGAGTACGGCACGGCCGCCCTCTCGGAACTCGATATCGCCCAGTTCTTCACCGCCATCGTCAACCTCGCGCGGCACAGCAACATTGAGCTGCCCAGTTCCGTAACCATGCTCGCACGTTCGCTCGTAACGCTCGAGGGCACGGTGGACGAGCTGCTCTCCAACGAGAGCATCGTCGATATCCTCTCGCAGCACATTCGCGCCCACACGAGCTTTACGGATATCGCCATAGACGAAGCGAAGTCCCTTGCGCGCGAATCGCGCATGGCGACGCATGGGCTACTCAAAGCCGCCTCCCAGGCATCGCTCGCCATGGATATGCTTACCCGCGGCCAACTACGGGTTAACATGGACTTGCCAGGCACCGACGACCCAATTGCCGACTTCGCGCATCCAATCGATCGCCTCACCATGGGAATCGTCATCGCGGGATTGTTCATCGGCTCGTCAGTTATATATCATTCGGGGATAAAACCGCTCTTGTTCGGCGTCCCCGTGCTTGGCTTCGTGGGATTCGTCGTGGCATTCATCATGGGCGTCTGGCTTCTCTTCGACATTATCCGCGAGGGACGACGTACCCACTAGCTATGCCGCTCATGCAGGATTATAAAATCGGGAAGTGGCCCGGCAGGGATGCCGCGCGCAGTTCCGCAGGAACGAGGACTGTTTGAGCCGTCACCCTCCGGGCCACGGACAAGAGGGCTCACTCAGCCGCATCGAGCCATCGCTTGCGACTAGCGAAATTCCAAACCATGACCACCGCGGTGGCAAATACCTTAGTTACGGTGACTGCGATGGCCGCGCTCCCCAAAAGGCTTACGCCAAGCCACATGAGACACTCGTTGATGCCAAGTCCGATTACCGAGAGCATCACGAAAGTAGCCAGTTCGCGGCCACGCGAAAGATCGCTGCGATGCGTGAACACAAATCGCATCGATGCCAGATAGTTGAAGACAACCGAAATCACAAACGAGATGCCGGCGGCGAGGACCGCATCAACACCGAGCACCTGCGAGAGCAGCATAAGCATGCCATAGTCTATAAAGAACGCAAGAAAGCCCACCACGGAAAACTTCGCGATTTGTTCCAAGAGTCTTCGCAAATACCCAACCTCCCCACACGGCACAAACACCCGACCATCCTCTAGTAGCGCCAAGAGTGCTATAGTTGCATAACCCACGTTAGCAGGAGAGCACATGGAAAACAACACAGCAGCCACCAACCCCTACGACGAGGGGAATCGCATAAAAACGCCCTTGAGTACTTCTCCGCGGGAACTACCGGACTCAGAGCTCAGAGAGCGCCCACGCAGCCGCACGGTGCAATCCGCACGCGACGCATCGCGGCGCTACACTGCCGAAAACAAGGAGCGCGAAGAACAGGAGGCTCATCCCAACCGGTCGAAGCGTCGCAAACCGAGGAAGCAGCCCATACGACGCCGCAAGAAGATGGGCATTGGCGTCGTGGTTGCCGCCATCATTGGTGCCATCATCGTACTACTAGCACTGTTGTACTGGATAAACAGGCCAGTCCCCGTCACGATTAATGGCGAGCCGGCAGAGGTTCGCATCGGATCGAGCTTGCAGGACGTCGCGCACGAGGAGCACCTCGGCATCAATCCCGGCAACTACGTTACTGTTTCGGGCAACGTGATTCGTGCTAACCAGGGTTACGCCTTCAACGCGAAGGTAAACGGCAAGCAGTTTACTCACGACGAAATCGAGGAATACCGCATAGAGGGCACGGAGTCCATCGAGTTTACCGATGGAGACGACATCATTGAGGAGTACAACTCCAAAACGGAGAGACTTGAGCCGTATCTTCGCATGGAAGGCAGCGGATACTCGCTGCAATACGTATCCCAATGGGCGCGCATGGGCGAAAAGCAGTACCGTACCGGCAAGGTTTCGGGCGAGACGGCCGAAGTCGTTACCGTCGAGCCGCAGGACTGCATCATCACATGTCGCGACCTCTTCATCGAGGGCGACACAAAGTACGTCGCTCTCACCTTCGACGACGGACCATCCGACGTCAACACACCGCAATACCTCGATATCCTCGATCGCTACGGTGTAAAGGCCACCTTCTATAACCTCGGCGAAAACACGCAAACGTACCAGAACATCGCACGCGAAGTACTTGCGCGCGGGCATCAGCTCTGCAATCACACCATGGCACACAACCAGCTCACCGCAGTCGACAACGATACGATTCGTCGCGAAATAGCCACGTCGGCCGAAGTCATACAAAACGTAACCGGCTTGGCAACCACCCATCTTCGCCCGCCCTATGGCGACTTTACCGAGCGAAGCTGGCTTGCCTCCGGCGGCACCATAACCGCCTCGGTGCGCTGGACTGGCGACTCGCAGGACTGGCGCTACACCGGCATGACCGATTCCGAAACCATTACCACGATTGTGAACAACTCGCTTCTCAACATACACTCGGGCTCGATTATCCTCATGCACGATGGTGGCGGCGGTGGCGCACAGGATGTGGCGGCGCTTCCCAAAATCATCGAACGACTTCAGGCGGAGGGCTACAAGTTCGTAACCATCTCCGACCTCATGCGTGCGGCAGGCGACATACCCGAGGAGGTATGTTCGGGCACAGGAACAATGCCCCAAGGTAATGTGTGGCCCAGCGAAATACATCCCGACGACATCGCCGCTGCCGCAAAGGCCTCCGCAGCTTCCTCGGCGACCACTACCACATCCGAGACTACCTCTAGCTCTTCCGATGACTCCACGGGTTCTACCACGAGCACGTACGACACCGACGACGATGCAACGTATTACGACGATTCGTACTACGACGACACGTACGCAACCGACGCGGATTACCTATGATGCCCGCGAGGCGCTCGCGAATTATCGCAGCTCTCGGCGTTGCTCTCGCAGCATCCGTCGTGGCAGGCATGGCACTTAGCATAGCGGCAGCGGTCGCTGCCGCGAGCGTACTACTGGGCTGTGTGGCAATCGTGCTCATTCTCTTTCCTTACCCGCGTGTTCCCAGGGTACCGGACGAACCGTCCGCGCCCGATTTGCCACCCACCAGCCAAGCGGACTCTCCGGAACAGGATGGCGCACCCCTCCCCGAAGAGGAAGCCAGCGATTCCTCTCCAGCCACATCCGAAGGCGAAACGCAAGAGGAGCAAGCTCAAGAAGCCGAACCCAGCCACGAAACCGAGACCAGCACTTCCCCGTTTTCCTTTTCGCAATTCACCTACAACCTTCTGACTAGCAAGTCCCCCCTCGAGTTTTTATGCGACTTCGCAGAGGAAACGGCAACGCGCACCGATGCGTCGCCTTTCGAGCGCTATTTGGCACAACGGCTCAGCGAAGCCCATGTCGCCACTTGGAAATACGAGAAGGACCCCCCGAACATCAGCATTGCAGTGCCTCACCACAGCGGCGGGTTTTATCTGCGAGAGCCGCCGCACGTGCAACTTGGCCATCATATTCAAATACTGATGATAGAGGCCGCCCTTAACGCCGCGCGCTTCGCCAACGACTACTTCGACGACATGCTGTTGGCAAGCGAGGAAGACCTCGTAAAGCTTGAGCAACGACATGCCAACTCCATATGCGCCCAAGCGTCAAACGTAACCGCAAGCGACTGGACGTATCTTGCGATGCCGTGGCAAACGGGTGCTGGGCCCACCGACCGGGGTGAATGGGCCGTACGAAGCTCTTTTTCGGAATCGATCGAAACGCTGCAGGTGCCCTATAGGCTCACGGCAAACTTCAGGACGAACGTCGCGGGTGGCGATGTGGCCATAGAGGTTGCGGTAACACCAGCGAGAGCGTTTCCTCGCACCATGTTTACCGATGGATTGGGCATCGTACCGACCACGAGCCACACGCGCAATCGCATGGCGTCCAACTATGCAGCTCGCATGGCTATTCTTCTTGCGAACTGCGCCTTTCGCGCCTCCGACCGCATACGCAGGGTATGGATAGCGGGCATCAAAACCACGCCCTCCTCCCGCACCTGCTTGTACTGGGCACGCTTCGAACGGCGTCTGTTCTCGCACGTGCGCATGGACGCCATCGACCAGCCCCTCGAGCAACTCCGCTTGCTCGGAGCGACCATCAACGTTGAGAACGAGGTGCTTCAAGCCGTCGACCAAGGGTTTTATCTTGAGGACGAGCGCTTTTGCCCGCCACTGCGCCACGACCTTTGGCAATTGAGCGAACGGTCGCTTCCGCCTTCTGCCGCCCTTTCGCTTGGCACTCAACGCGTAAGTGGCCTGATTATTCACGAAGAGTTGCTTAGGACACTTGTTGCCGAGGACGCAATACGCGGCTTCACGCAAGAGGACGGTGCTCACGCCACCGAGCAATGCGTACGATCGGTGCTCGACGCAGCACGCAAGACATCCGACGTTGATGTGTGGAGCGCCGCCGAACGGGTTGCCGCCAAATTGGTAAGCGGAACACTAGCACTCGACAACCTAGAGGCCCTCGAGGAGGAGCTCGTATCGGGCGACCCATTCACACGCGCGGTAGAGCGCGCGCAGAAGGATTTGCAGCATCATCGGCCGGAGGAGGCATTCACGCGCCTCGAGAACGCCCTTCGCACCGTAGACCAAGCTGGCACGTATGACGACACACCGAGCATCGCATACCGTTCCTTCGATTCGTTTGCCCAGCGAGCGCTTTACAACCGTCTTAATGCTCGAGATGCCCGTTGCGTCGTGCTGGTACCCGACGCATACGTTATTGCTCATCTATTATTCTCGGCCCTCCTACTCGCCCGTTCTCACGAAAAGGAGATCGCGCAGCCAAACGACGCCGAGCGGGCGCTATGGCACGCCCGGCGCGCGCATGAGGTTGCCCCTCTTTCCATACCTGCCACGCTCTGCGTAGTCGCATGCCAAGAGGCTGCCGGCATCATTGAGGAAGCTGCACACACCATAGCCGAGATGCTGGAGCTCGCACACGACCCACAGGGCATTGCGTTGGCTTACTATCGCATGGCCTCCATGCAATGGCAACTCGGACGCCACAAAGCGTGCTTGGCCTGCTACCAGCTTGCCGCAGGCATTTCTCCCATGTTCGTGCCCATCGTGCTTGCCGAATGGCATGCGCTGGCAGGAACCGACCCTTCCCTCTCGGAGCCACTCGAGGCATCGGAGCTCGAGCGAGTTTTGAGCATGTACGAAATCCCCCTTGCGCCGACGGCGCGCATCTCCTTTTTGCTGTTCGACTGCGCGGCCGCGTCCATCGATGCCGAGGTTTTTCCCGTTGCACGCGACCTCATGCGCATCCTTGAGCTATTCACTGGCGACGACGTAATTCATGGCATTCGCAACTCGCTCGAACGAGAGCCGGACGAATAACACCATTGCCTACACGCCCAGTAGGCGCGCAAGTGCCACGGCATACACTTCGAGCGCAAGCTGCAACGATTCGCGCGAAACGCCCTCGTCGGGACCATGCTCCGGACCAATCCAGGAAGGGATGGCTTCGTATGCCAAATCCACCGGACCAAACGCTACGGCTCGATTGAAATGACGTGCGTACGTACCACCGCCTATAGTGAACGCCTTGGCCTTACGACCCGTCACGTCAGAATACGCCCCGAGCAACGTGCGCACCTCGGGCGAATCGGGATCGGTAAGGAACGGTACCGAGCTCTCGCGCACGTATGCGTTGCAGCAGTGGGCGCTAGCAACACGCTCAAGGCGCTTTTCCAGCTCGTCTGCCGCAATCGACGGAGGATACCGAATGTCGAGGCCCTGTACCAGCACTCGCGAGCCGTCCTCCACCTGCGTGCGGACCATCGTGCCTGCACACGTAAGAGGCTTGAACAAAGGATCGGTTGCGTCAATACCCAGCTCCGACCCACTGCTATTGGCGAACACGCGGCCCTCAAGCTCCAGGAACGCTCGCTCGTCCTCCGTGCAAATGCCTGCGCTTAGCAACGCCTCACACAAAACACCAACCGCGCTGTGCGCGTCCTCGGGCATCGCCGCATGCCCGCCCTTGCCTGTTGCCACCAAACGTACGAGCGGACGCCCCCATTCGTCACTGCCGGACTCTTCCGCTCTTATGGCATCACCCGCAATGGGCGCCACTTCCTCCGCCGTGGCCACAACGAGTGCGGAGGCAATGCCGGTAATCGCGTTGGAGGCCTCTCCCCCCTCAAGCCTAACGATACGCGCCTCAGCTACATTTGCGGGGGCGCTTAAGACCTCCGCGAACACACGGCCCTTCTCCCCGCATATTGCCGGGAATTCGGCATCGGGCGTAAAGCAGAAGAGCGGTTGCGGAAAGTGCTCGAGGTAGTAGTCGACGTCGGCCATGCCCGTCTCCTCGTTGGTGCCCACGATGCAGCGCAGCGTATGGCATGGCGTGACGCCTTTGCGTCGAGCGCGGCTCGCAACGAAACTGGCGGCATAGAGCGAAAGCACGAGCGGCCCCTTGTCGTCTAGCACGCCGCGTCCAATGAGATACCCATCTTGGCTTGTTACGCGAAGCGGGTCGAAGTTCCAGCCCGCGCCCACAGGCACTATGTCCGCATGAGCAATGGTGGCAATGTACTGGTCGTCCGCACCCGGCACATCCGCCACGCCCACGTATCCGTCGCAGTTGGCACATGCCAACCCGAGACGCGCACCAACCGCCAAGGTCCGCTCGAGCGCCTCACGAGGACCTGGGCCAAACGGGGCCCCCTCCGCCGCGCGCGTTACATCCTCGACGCTTTCCACTTGCACCAACGCATCGATGTCGCGTTCCACATCGTCCCAAACCTCCTGCACAAAAGCATGTGCGTCGGCCAACAGCTCTTCCATGTTTGCTCCTCTCACGTACATTGCATACGGGGACGTCCCCGTCGCACTCTACATGGTACACTCTCGCCACGCAGAATCCACACATGAGGTTGGAAGGAGAGGTATGGCAGCTGCTAAAGGCCTGTGGCCATTCGAGGGAAAGGCAGCAATCTTCGATTTCGACGGGACGCTCGCGAACACCGCGCACATTTGGCACAAAGTCGACCACATCTTCCTTGAGCGACGCGGCCTACCCTACCCCACAGGCTACGGAGACGCGCTAGCCGCCCTCGGATTCGCAAAAGGCGCCCAATACACCATCGACTTGTTCGGCCTCAACGAGACGGTACAAGAAGTGTGCGACGAATGGAACGACCTCGGGCGCGAGATGTATCGCCGCACCGTAATGCTGCGTGACGGAGCCGAACAATACATACGCGCGCTGCGCCAGATGGGCATTCCGTGCGCTCTTGCCACCACCAACGACGTGGCCGTCGTCACATCAATGCGCAACATGAACCCCAGCGAGCTATTCGACACCTGCGTGTACGGTGCGGAGGTAGGCAAGGGAAAGGACGAGCCCGACATTTACCTCGAAGCTGCCCGCCGTATTGATGCCGCCCCCAGCGATTGCATAGTGTTCGAGGATATCGTGGTGGCCGTGCGCTCGGCTCGCAGCGTTGGCATGCGCACCTGCGGCGTAAACTCAAGCGACCCAACACAGCCCGTAGACGAGCTTCGTACCGCCTCCGACCTCTGGCTCGACGATTGGCTCGACATACCATTGCAATGAGGCACGCCTCTGGGAGTTTGTTCACACAAAAGAGACGGCACCGAAGTGCCGTCCCGAGTCGCCTAAGTTATGTGAGTCGCAGACTAGATCTTGCGGACGTTGGAAGCCTGAAGCTTGCCGTTCTGACCAGTGGTGATGTCGAACTCCACTGCCTGGCCCTCGTCGAGCGTCTTGTAGCCATCCATCTGAATCTCGCTAAAGTGAACAAACAGGTCGTCGCCACCCTCACGAGAGATGAAGCCGTAGCCCTTGTCGCCGTTGAACCACTTAACCGTACCCTGAGCCATGTCGTGCCTTTCTTTCTTTGTCCCGCAGGACAATTAACGCTGCGCTTGCGCGCGATACCCGTGGCTGCGTTGCCACGACGGATATAATACCCTATCCCAGCCGTTTGCAAACCCCCAATCTTTGGTTGTTCGTTTGCGGAGAAAGGGTTGACGAGAGCCTACCAAAGGTGTTATGGGGGCAAAATGCGTCAAGAGGTGTTCCATCAGTGAAAAAGCATGCGATTTGTACGGAGTGCGTCGCCATCCTGCTAGAATGCTGCATGTTTTGCAAACGAGGCCCAAGGAGGCAACGTGTACAAGGTCCATTGCATAAACAATATCGCCAAAGTCGGTACCGACGCACTCGGCAAGGGTTTTGAGCTTACCGACGACGCAAACGCTGCCGACGCCATTATGGTGCGCAGCACCAACCTGCACGAGATGGAATTCTCGCCCAACCTGCTCGCCATCGCTCGAGCGGGTGCTGGCGTAAACAACATTCCGCTCGAGGCATGCGCCGAGAAGGGCATCGTTGTATTCAACACACCCGGCGCGAATGCCAACGGCGTGAAGGAGCTCGTAATTGCGGGAATGCTGCTCGCCGCTCGCGACATCACCGGTGGCATTTCCTGGGTTCAGCGCCATGCCGACGACCCGCAAGTCGCCACGTTGGCCGAAAAGGCCAAGAATCGCTATGCCGGCACGGAACTCGCGGGCAAGACGCTTGGCGTCATCGGGCTCGGTGCCATTGGCGCCATGGTGGCAAACGCAGGGCGCAGCCTCGGCATGCACGTGCTCGGCTACGACCCCTACCTCTCGGTGAAGTACGCCTGGAGCCTCGACCGCCACGTCCGGCACATCAGCGACCTCAAGGAGATTTGGGCCAACGCCGACTACATCACGATTCACGTTCCCGCCACCAACGCGACGCGTGGAATCATCAGCCGTGACGCCATCGCCGCCATGAAGGACGACGTAGTGGTTCTGAACTATGCGCGCGACGTTTTGGTTGACGAGCGCGCCATGGCGGAGGCCCTGCGCGAAGGTCACGTTGCACGCTACATGACGGATTTCGCCAACACGAATTCCACGCAAATGCCGCACGCCATCGTCACACCGCATCTTGGCGCCTCAACGAAGGAAGCCGAGGACAACTGCGCCATTATGGCTGCCAACGAAGTGCGAGACTACATCGAGAACGGCAACATCGACAACTCCGTGAACTTCGAGTCCACCAGCTTCGGCCCCCTTACCGGCCCGATGCGTCTTGCCGTGTTCCACAAGAACATACCCGGCCTCATCGGTCGCATTACGTCTGCCGTTTCGGAGGCAAATATCAACATTGAGAACATGACGGACAAGAGCCGCGGCGAAATCGCCTACGCGCTGCTTGATCTTGGTGGTCAGCTTACCGACGAGCAGGTGGCCCAAATAGCCGCCATCGATGGCGTCATTCGAGCCCGCGCCATCCGCAAATAACACCTCTCGTACAGGGTCACACGCGAAAGGAACACCATGTACAAGGCCCATTGCATGAACCGCATTTCCCAGGCAGGCGTCGACCAGCTCTATGGTAACTTTTCGCCCGCCAAGGACCTCGCCGATGCCGAGGCCGTCGTAGTGCGCAGCGCAAACATGCATAACGAGGAACTCCCGAAGGATTTGCTCGCCATCGCTCGCGCGGGTGCCGGCGTCAACAACATCCCCATCGACCGCTGCACCGAGCAGGGCATCGTAGTATTCAACACGCCCGGGGCGAACGCCAACGGCGTGAAGGAGATGGTAATCGCCGGGATGCTCCTCGCCTCGCGCGACATTCTTGGCAGCGCCGCATGGGTTGTTGCCAACGCCGACGACGAGAACATCGCCACGGCCGCCGAAAAGGCAAAATCGCAGTTCGGTGGCACCGAAATCGCGGGCAAGACGCTTGGCGTCATCGGGCTCGGTGCCATTGGCGCCATGGTGGCAAACGCCGGGCGCAGCCTCGGCATGCACGTGCTCGGCTACGACCCCTACCTCTCCGTGAAGTACGCCTGGAGCCTCGACCGCCACGTTCACGCCGTTCGCAACGTGGGAGACATCTACGCGCAGGCGGACTTCATTACCATACACGTACCCGCAAACGACGCGACGCGCCACATGATTGGCCACGACCAAATCGCCCAAATGAAGAGCGGTGTTGTCGTGCTCAACTTCGCACGAGATGTTCTCGTCGACGAGCTGGCAATGGCCGACGCACTAGCCTCTGGCCATGTGGCACGCTACGTAACCGACTTCGCCAATCCCGTTACCACGCACATGAAGAACGCCATCGTAACGTCACACCTCGGCGCCTCCACCGTAGAGGCCGAGGACAACTGCGCCGCCATGGCAATTTCGGAGCTCCGCTCGTATCTTTATGAGGGCAACATCACCAACTCCGTGAACTTTGGCAACGTGGATCTTGGCCCCATCGAAACGGACGAGCGCATCGTCGTGCTCCACAAGAACGTTCCCAACATGATTGGCCGCTTCTCGCAAATCCTTTCGGACGCCAATCTCAACATTGAGAACATGGCCAACAAGCGTCGCGGCGACGTCGCTACGACGCTTCTCGAGACGAGTGGCCCTTGGAACGACTCGGTAATCGCACAAATGGCCGCCATCCCCGGCGTGTTCCGCGCCCGCATGATCCCCGGCAAGTAGTCGGTTCTTAGAGGTTGAGGAGGGCAGGTATGGTTTGTCGCACAAAACTCTTCCTGCCCCCCTCTCGCTCGCAGGGCTGTGAGCTGTATTCTGTTACACTAATGCCACTCAATTCCCGCTAGAAAGACGATTACCGTGCTTCAGGCAATTGCCCTTATTCCCCTGCTCGGCATCGCGGCCATCGTGCGGTTCGCTCGTACACAACACCTCACCCCTGGAGGCGTGGCATGGGCAGCATTTCCCACGCTGCTGTTGGCACTGCTTGCAGGCGCAAGTCTCATGGGATTAATCGAGGATCCCATTCAAACCACCATTGCCATTCTTGTTGCCACGCCACTGCTCAGCGGATGTGCCGTGCTCTCGCTCAAACGTCAGGATGTTTGGTCATGGCTTACAACACAAGCGCCTGACTGGCAACGCAAGCTGAGCCTCGGACTCATGGCGGTTATCCCGTTTGCTTGCATGTTGCTCATCGAGACGCCGTACAATAACCTGCTCCTGCTCGGCGGCGTACGCTACGCATGGCTGGAGTACCTCTTGTGCTCCGCCCTGCTCGCACTATGCTTTTTTGCGGGCCAACGTCATGCCGTTGCCTGCATTCCCGCCGTAGCGTTCTTCGCAATCACCGGCTTCGCCCAACACTATGTGCGACGCTTCAAAAACGCCGCGATTCTTCCCACCGATTTGCTCGTGCTCGATACGGCAGCAGCAGTCACGAACGAATACGTCTTTTCCCTCAAGGCGCAAACGGTCTACGGCATTCTGAGCCTGGCCCTCGCCGTGTGTTTGCTCTCGCTTGTTATGCCGCCGTCCATGCGTCCCACACAAACCGCCCACAAGTTCGTCATTAATCTTGGTACAGCCTTAGCCTCGGCCGTTGCGTTATGCGCACTCGTTTTCGGCCCCAACTACATGCGGCATCTCGGCGTGGAAATGAACTACTGGTACTCAATTGACCGTTACCAGGAACAGGGTTTTTTCCCCTGCTTCATTGCCGTGGCGCAAGACATGCCCATTCGCAAGCCGTCCGACTACACCGACGAGAAGGCACACGACCTCGAAGCTTCCTACGCAGCTTCGTGGAGACAGACCTCCACAAAGAGCAAGCGGCGCACAGCGTCTGCCAAGCAGTTCGACGAACTCAAGCCCTGCATTGTCGCCATCATGAACGAGTCCTTTTGCGACTTGTCCAAATACGAAGGCATGCACGCCAACTATCCAGGCCCCGCGTTCTTCCAAACCGGCTTTAATGACGCTCTTGCAAAAGGTCCGCTCAACGTGTCCGTCCATGGCGCCGGCACGTGTAATACCGAGTTCGAATTCCTCACGGGCAACTCAATGTGCTTCATTGGTGCGGGCAAGTATCCCTACTCCATCTACGACCTCGCAAACATCGACGCCCTGCCCGCGCATCTTTCCGCAGTTGGCTATCACAGCGTTGCCATCCATCCCAACTATCCCTCAAACTGGAAACGGGATCGCGTGTATCCCGAAATGGGCTTCGACGAGTTCATTTCCATCGAGGACTTTGGCGGCAAGCCGAATTGCGAAGTAGATAAGGTCACGCCGAACGAGCCGCACTGTGAGGTATTCCACAGCGGCGTAAGCGACGCCGCAACCTACGATTTTATCCTCGAGAGGCTCGAATCGGACACGCGCCCTCAGTTCTTGTTCGACGTCACAATGGCCAACCATGGTTCGTACGACCAAAACAATCTGCCCGATGCGTATCGCTTCGACTACCAGCCAAAGGACTACGTAGGCGAGGAGACGCCCGAACGACTCAACGAGTTCCTTGGCTGCGCCGCGAAGTCGGACGACGACCTCAAAGAGTTTATTGGGAAGCTGCGCAAGCTCAAGAGACCAGTCGTCCTTGTGTTCTTTGGCGATCACCAGCCCTCGATTTCGATGTCGTACAACGACTATTGGTACACTGACGAGCCCGACGACGTGCATGCCCGTCGCGCCTTTAGCACCGACTACGTCGTATGGGCCAACTATGACGTGGCAGGCACTACGCAGTCGGGCACTGCCGACGAAACAAGCATCGACTTGCTTGCGGCACAAACGCTCGACCTCATTGGAGCACCTCTTAGTGAGTTTCAGGCCGCGCAACTCGCCATTCGCCAGCACATACCATCGCTTTCCGCCTCAGGCTACCAAACCGCCGACCGCACGTGGCACAACATAACGGAGGCGGGACCCGAAGAGTCCACGTATCGCGACCTCTCGCTCATCGAGTACCTTAATTTTGCGGCGAGACTCTAGGATGCTATTGTCTCCTCTGGCCCTTCGTGCAGCGCACCGTGATTGGGCGCATGCACTTGTCCAAGCAAGCGCACGCCTTGCCACACGATTGGCAAATACAAGAGGATAATCACCACATACAGCATGATGGTTGGAAGCGCACTCTCGCCCGTCGTAACGTACTCCGTTTCGACGGGTTGACTGTAGAGCACGCTTGTTGGCACCATAAGGAAAAAGTCGTCAAGCGCGTGAAGCACAATGGCACCATGCAAATCGCCCGTCTTTGTTACGAGTGCCGCCAAGAAGAATCCGTACGTGCCTGTTTGCAGCGTTTTAAGGAACGCCTGCATCAAACTGAGCGGTTCTTTTGGGTCGAGCTCGCTACCCACAATGTGCATGACGCCAAACACGACCGAGCTCAGCACCACACTTGCTACGATGCCCGCTTTCTTGCCTCCAAAGGCGTCCAGCAAGCCCCCGAGCACCAAGCCACGGAACAGCGACTCCTCGTAATAGCCCACGCCCACACAAAGCAAAAGAATGGCGATGAACCTCAGCGGCCAGCCATCTTCCGCAATGGGCTCGCCCGAAACCACAGTATTGGTAATCTCCCACAGCATGAGGAGCACGCTCACAGCAACAACCCACCAGCCTTTTTTCCACGCAACGACAAATGCCGCACGGTCGAAGCGAAACAGGCTTTTTCCGCCGAGTATAAGGACGCCCGTGGCAGCGCCGAGCGCACCGGTAAGCGTGACGCACAGATCCATGTCGAGCGTTGTGAGCATCGAGATAATCGCGCCGCCGAGCTGCCACGCAAGTATGGCCACCGACAAAACGGCGGCAAGAGCCAAGGTAACCCATCCGCGCCGAGGCTTTCGTGGCGCAGCGGGCATCGCAGGCTGAGCGGGCGGCGCAGGCTGAGCGGGCAGCTCGGCTGGGGTGGGCGGGTATGAACGCGCGTTTCCTGTTTCGCGCTCGTACGCCATCGCACGAGCAGGCAAGGGATTTCCGCATGCGCGGCAGAACATATCGCCATCCATAACCTGGTGACCGCATTTACTGCAAAACATGGCCCTTCCCTTCGCCCACGTTATTCAACAATACCTGTTCGTACCAACCGCAACACAGTATAATCTACCTTAGCGCAGGAATGGCCTCGCGCTCAACGGCAAATGATTGGAGTTACCATGAACGTACTGCTCGTCTATAACGATGGTCAGGTGGAAGCATTCGATACCAAGGACGACATGACGCAAGAGTATACCCATTCGCGTCTGGCGACGTTCGTGGAGGAGGCCGATACGGGCGAAGACCGCTATGAAGTAGGCATCGACCTCGTGCCCATCATTCACTCCAACAGTCGCGACCTCCCCACCATTCGTCGGCTTTGCTCCACAACCTTCATCTCCGACTACCACCACAGCTCTCGTCCCTCGTTCGACGCCGTATGCCCCATGATTAGCGGCCTTGCCAAAGTCATTGTGAATGGCGCCGTCATTTGGGAGGGCGAGCCCGAGCCGTACCTCGCCGACGAGTCCTACGTCAACGAGCTGGCAGAGGGCCGCATCTAGTCATTCACGCCAGCGAGGCAAGCTCCGGGAAAACTTGGCTAAGTAACAATTTTGTCACCTAGTCCGCATTGGACTAGGTGACATCGTTATAGTAATGAAGTTCGTGCCGTCAAGCTTGAGGAGAATAGCAATGAAAATCGGCTGCGTCAAAGAGATCAAGAACAACGAGTATCGCGTGGGTCTCACACCCGACAACGTTAAGAGCTACGTTGCCGCAGGCCATCACGTGTACATTGAAATGGGCGCGGGCGTTGGCTCCGGCTTTGCAGACGAGGAGTATGTGGCGGCTGGCGCAAGCCTGCTCGAGGATCCTTCCGAGATTTGGCAACTCGTCGACATGATGGTTAAGGTAAAGGAGCCCCTGCCCGAGGAGTACCCTCTGTTCCGCGAGGGGCTCATCCTGTACACCTATTTGCACCTCGCCGCCGATCGCGAGCAAATGGACGCCCTTCTCGCCGGCAAGGTAAAGGCGGTTGCCTACGAAACCCTTACCGAAACAGATAACAGCCTTCCGCTGCTCGCTCCCATGAGCCAAATTGCAGGCCGTCTGGCCGTACAGGAGGGCGCCAAATACCTCGAGAAGACCTACGGTGGTCGCGGCGTGCTGCTTGCCGGCGTTCCGGGCACACCCAAGGCCAACGTCGTCGTGCTCGGCGGTGGTACGGTAGGAACCAATGCATGCAAGATCGCCGTTGGCATGGGCGCCAACGTTACCGTGCTCGACATCAGCCTCAAGCGCCTCGAGCAGCTTGACGACATGTTTGGTTCCCGTGTACAAACGCTCGTCTCCAACGACGCGAACATCGAGCGAGCCGTTATGGAGGCCGACCTCGTGATTGGTGCCGTGCTTGTTCCCGGCGGATCCACTCCCAAGCTCTTCAAGAAGGCATACCTGCCCGAGATGAAGCCCGGCGCGGTGTTCGTGGACGTTGCCATCGACCAAGGCGGCTGCGGTGAGACCTCACGTGTTACGATGCACGACGACCCCATCTTCGTCGAGGACGGCGTGGTGCACTACTGCGTAGGCAACATGCCGGGTGCCGTTGCACGCACCTCCACCATCGCACTCACCAACGCCACGCTGCGTTACGGCCTGGAGATTGCCAGCAAGGGTCTTGAGGCTGCCGTGGGCGAGAGCTCGGTTATTGCCTCGGGCGTCAACTGCTACGACGGCAAGGTGTGCTGCAAGAACCTCGCCGATAGCTTCGACGACATCACCTACACCGACATTTACACACTGATCTAGGCGAACGAGTAGCCACGCTTTACTCGTGTACTACTGAATGTAGTACGACAGGCAGGTCGCAATGGAGAAGCCAGGAACTCCTTGCGACCTGCCTTTTTGGCATAGCCACCGTCATGCGCGCAGCCACTCCAAAAGAACGGCACGCTCGTTGGGCAGCTCGTCGGCCATAACCGCACGAAGCGCCATTTCGAGCTGCATGCCCACGGCAGGCCCGGGCACAACGCCACACTTGCGAATGACGTCACCGCCGTGAATGGCCAGCTGCCGAACGGAAAACACCGGGCCCCGCGCCACTTCGGCACGCAAGAGCGCGCTATAGTCGTCAAGTGCGCTTGCCCAGCTTGCCGCCGAGTCACACTTCGAAACCGCATCCGCACGCCGCAAATTGAAGAGTTCAAAGCATAGCTGCGTTTCGCGCCCCGGACATACGCTCGACAGGCGCTCGAGCATCTTGCGCACGGAAGCCAACGTTGCCGGCATCCGCTCGTCATGCCAGCGTATGAGCGCGCATGCGGCGCTGGTTACATCGCTCGGTATCGCAAGCCGTCGCATAATGCTTTCGGCCATCCGCGCACCTTCAATTGGGTGGCCAAAGAAGTGCCCATGACCCTCCACATCCTCGCTGTAGGTCGCGGGCTTTGCCACATCGTGCAAAAAGGCGGCCCACTGAAGTGCAGGCGTCGCCATACCTGCCGTAAATGCTTGCACGGCGCAGCACACATGTGCGATGTGCTCGTATACGTCGTACACATGGTACACGCTGTGTTGGTTGAATCCTCGTGCCACGGCAAGCTCGGGTATTATTGCACACATGACCTCGGGTTGGTCGAGCAACGCACGACCCGCCTTCCCCATGCGCACGATGGCATCAATCTCTTTGCCAATACGCTCGCTCGCAACGTGCTTGAGTCCGTCCACGCGGCCAACGAGCGCTTCCTGAGTGTTTTTCTCTATAACGAACCCAAGCCGCAGAGAAAACCGCACGGCCCGAAGAATGCGCAGTACGTCCTCTTCGAATCGTCGCCATGGGTCGCCCACCGCACGGATGACGCCACGCGACAAATCCTCGTGCCCACCAAACGGGTCGAGCAGCCCGCGAACAGGATGCCACGCCATCGCGTTAATTGTGAGGTCGCGACGAGCAAGGTCCTCGCGCACGTCGCTCACGAAGCGGACCTCGTCGGGATGGCGATGGTCGGAATAGGTTCCTTCCACGCGATACGTTGTAACCTCGATGGGCTCCCCCACCGCCAACGCGGTTATGGTTCCGTGCGCAACACCCGTCTCGAGCACTTCGCAGCCGGCGGCCCGAAGAATACGCGCGCTCTCCCGCCATGGAGCATCGGTCGTAACGTCCACATCGTGTCCAGGAAGGCCACGCAGCGCGTCACGCACCCAGCCTCCCACAACCCATGCTTCGTACCCCGCCTCTTCGAGGGCTTCAATTACCTGCAGCGCACCGGCAGACAACTCGAATTCACCCGCAGACAACTCGAATTCCACAGTTTTGTCTCCTCCCGCATTACACCCGCTGACGGGACCTTCCTGCCTCACTTATGCCGGCTTCGCTCTAGCCGCTTCTCCTCAACAGCCACACATACTTATAGCTCGCTAAACGTCGGCTCGCCTAGCACGCACACGTCCTCACCCGCATTGAGCTCGCGCATGGCATCCACAAAGCGAGATTCCGTTCCCGCCCTAAAGGATGCGGTTATCTGCACGTCTTCGGCAAAGATCGTATCTTTTATGTTGCCGCCGCAGTCGCGCACGAGCCGCTCGACCTTGCCATAGGCGGCATAGGAAACCACGCACGTAACGCGCGTCGCTAGGGCCATATGCACGAACATCCCATCGTGCTCCGCCGCACGCACAGCCTCTTGCGTGGCAGCCGTGTACGCACGTTTGAGTCCCCCCGGGCCCAAGAGCGTGCCGCCAAAATAGCGCGTTACCACGCAGCATACGTTTGCTAAGTTCGCACCACGCAGCACGTCGAGCGTAGGACGCCCGCTCGTTTGCGAAGGTTCGCCGTCGTCGGAACACCGCTCGCGCCCATCCGAGAGAATCCATGCGGGAACGTTGTGCCGCGCATCGTGGTGTCGCGCGCGCACCTTTTCGATGAACTCTTGCGCCTCGCGCTCGCCTTCCACATGTACGAGCTGTGCAATGAACCTGCTACGCCGATCCTCAAACTCACCCGTCGCCTCGACACCAGCCGCCAGGCTTATGTATTCCTCGCGCACGTTAGCTCCTCCCGCCCGGGTTTTACAGGTAATTCTAGCATGTGCACTCACCAAATTAATCTTAAAGAGGATAGGCACCTCAGCTCTCCGCGAGTCCCATTATAGAAGAGCGTGCGGGTCAACGAGTACGTGTGCATGTGTCAAATAGCGAAATGCGAGTCGCAACAAGCAAAGCGAATCCGCTCACCTTTCCACGCAATACCTTAGGAAATGCTCCCCAAGATGCTTCATGATCGACGGGCAATATCTACTTCTGGACACCGTTAGTTCCGCTTGTCGCCGCGGCAACGCCAAGCGGAACCGCGACCCGCGCGATTGCCGAGCCGCCGCGAGAGTCGGGAGAAAAAGTCTGTTGGAAATGCGACTTGTGCAACTTAAAGGTTTGCACAGGTCGATATTACGACAGATTGCACCCAGGAAAGAGCGCCGCGGGGGGCGTGGGAGAGAAAATCCGGTCGAAAACGCGACTTGTGCAACTGAAAGGTTTGCACAAGTCGACATTCCGACAGATTCCGGCGCGGCGACTTCCCTCGCTTTTGTCCGCCAGATGGCCCGTTTGGCACCCAAGATTGAGCGGAATCTGACGGGATATCGACCTGGGAAGCCCCCCATTTGAACGGGTCGCGCTCTCGTCAGGTTTTTCCCTCGGGACGGCCCCGACAACGGCCCGCCCCCGACATGAGCCACGGCTCCGCCCTGCGCCTACGCGCTGGCCGTCGCAACCTGCGGCGCGCTGGCCGTCGCAACCTGCATGCATCTGCGACTATGAGGCATCTTGGGGAGCATATCTTAGGGAAAGTGGGTATAATGAAGTTAGATGACCTCGTAGGGCGCGAGGTCGGTAATCGAAAGAAGGCCCGCCGAGAAGATGACCTCGTAGGGCGCGAGGTCGGTAATCGAAAGAA
>JAFWMH010000055.1 GCA_017510785.1 Atopobiaceae bacterium
CGAGAGCATGGAGCGCAGCAAACGAGGAATATATCGCATCCGGGAGGCGGCGTTTGCTTTCTGGTACCGCTTCGTCATGCCGAGGGTCACGCAGGTCGAGGACGGTGCCGGCGCGCTCGCCCTCGCTGCCATAAGCGATGGTGACCTCGATGCCTACCTTGGTCTGCGTTTCGAGCGGGTCTGCCGCGAGTGGCTCCTGACTCAGGCCATCGAGGGGCGGCTCCCCTTGAGGGTTGACGTCTTCGGCTCGTGGTGGGGTTCGGACCCCGGCAGGCGGACGACGACGGACATAGACGTTGTGGCTGCAAACACCCAGAACAGGGAGATGCTTGTGGGGGAGTGCAAGTATCGTGAGTCGTTCGACGAGACCGAGGCGATGCGCGAGCTCGAGCGCCGCGCGGCACTCGTTAGGGGGTACGAGCCCAAATCCTTCTATCTCTTCTCAAAGCACGCCCTGTCGAAGGGCACTATCGAGAAGGCCGAGGGCATGCCTGAGTGGCATCTGGTCACCATCGGGGGTCTTTATCGGTAAGGTGAATTCAATCTCAGAGCTCACACCTAATCACGCACCGACTTCCGCACGCCCCGAGTTCGACTCTTTCGCGGTATGCCCTACCAGGTAAAATAGGCGCCCCACGACGGGGCGCTTTCTTGTTCGGGCGTGTTGCGGGGAATTGTCTCGGCATCTTGCACAGGCTATTATGGTTGTCAGAAAAACCTTTGTTAGAACAACCATTGGCCGACCCGCCGTTGCGGCCTGCCCGTCAATGAAGCCTACCCGTCGATGCAGCCGTATTTACCGAGGTAGGTGAGCTGGTCGATGCCCTCCAGTCGCCCGATCTCCTCGTCAGTGAAGCCTTCTTCGCGAACGAGCTCAATAACGTAACG
Organism: Atopobiaceae bacterium; assembly: GCA_017510785.1. Classification (GTDB taxonomy): domain Bacteria; phylum Actinomycetota; class Coriobacteriia; order Coriobacteriales; family Atopobiaceae; genus RUG440. The sequence continues at coordinate 889 of JAFWMH010000055.1, forward strand.
GTACGTGCCGAGAGCCGACTTTTCGGGCCTGTCGTGCACGCACACGAGCTCAGTGTCGCCGTCGCATGCCTCAGCAAGCACGTCAGGCAGCTCGTTGGCGTCGAGGTTGGCCACAAACACGGCGCGGTCGTATCCCTCGAGTTCGTTTTCCTTTTGGGAGATCACATAGAACCGGGTCGTGTTTGTATCGGATTGCGACACATTCTCCTGCAGGACCTCGAGGTCGTAGAGTCCAGCTGCACCGGGTGCTGCAATCGCGACCGCCGACTCGTCTTTTCCCTCGGCGACGCTCTGCGCGGCTGCGGCCGTGCTTGCGGCCTCGATGCGCTCGGCGTCCGGCAGGTTCTTGTCCAACCATGCGGCGCTCTGGGCCAGACCCTGCTTGTGTGAGTAGACAGTCTTAACTTTGGAAAGGTTAGTGCCGGGTATGCCCATGAGGGTTTGGCGGATGGGGAGCACCACCTCACCCACAACGTGTACTCCCTTGGCATCGATCAAGGCGTCAATATAATCTGTAACGGGGCCACCGATGGTGTTTTCCTGCGGGATGACGGCATAGCTCGCCTTCCCTTCCTCCACGAGCGCGAGTGCGTCCGCGACACTCTCTTGCGCAAGAAGTTCGTCATTGTCGCCGAAGAAGAGTTTTGCTGCTTCTTCGGTATACGTGCCCGCAGGCCCCAAATACGAAACGGAAGTGACATCGTCGATTTCGGCGGTGGGCGAGGGAGCCTGGATTGATGCGGGGTCCGTGGCCGTTTGCTCTTTGACGGCGCTGCTTTGAGCTTCCTGCGAGCATGCGACCATGGGCATGCCGAGTGCGAGGGTCAGTGCGACTGCCAGCAATCGGCCGGCTGTTGGGATGTGCTTTTTTGTGTACATGACAACTCCCTTGGGATTTTGTGAACACTCGGTGCCCATTTTAGCATGCAACCTGTGGGATTGGCCTACGTCCCGTGACTAGCTTACGCCCCACATCAGCCCTCGTTGCCCTCGCGATCAGTCCCGTAAATCTCGTTCATTACCTGCGACAGGTTGTCCATATCAAAGAAGCTAGAGTAATCGTGGACTTCCGCCTCCAAATGCTTCCCCTCAAACTCCACCTCGCGCAGCTCCTTCGTCGAACCTGCGCGCTTAAGCAAATCGACGTCCACCGGAACGCCCTTGTCTATGTCCTCGCCCGCATCATTCATAATGCGCGAGAGCCATGACGAGTGGGTGTAAACCAAACCGCTGCCCGTCACCTGCTTTTGCACGCTGCAGCTGCCACCGCGGGATTGCTCGCCAATTATGGGAATGCCCGCGTCCTTAAGAATGGAGGGGAACAGGCTGGCACACGAGAAGCTGAAGCCGCTCGTAAGCACGGCAAAGTGGAGGTCGGAGTTGTCTACCAGCGCGTCCTTCTCGTTAAACTTGCCGTCCAAGTTACTGTCCACGTCAAAGCGCTCAGTAATCGTTTGGCCCGTAAGTAAGTTCACGAAGCGCTCGTGCTCGCGTTTGGCCATGAGGCTTGTTGCGAATATCACTACGTCATCCGATCCGCCATCGTTCTTGCTCACGTCGACGATGACGTTTTTTACCTCGGGGTCCGCCTTCGCCTTCTCGAGCCCGTCGAGGAAAATGCCGATGGAGTCAACACTGCCTTTGTAGGGCGATGTTTCGTCGTCGATGATCTTTGAGCCCGAAGGACGCTTTCCCTTTCCAGCGTAAAAGTCCTTCCAACCCTGAGTGTCGATGCCGTTAAACGAGTCGAGCACAATTACCGCCGTGTCGCCTTTTTTAACGTAGGTATTGTCCCCAAACGCCTCGTGCGAAAGCTTTTTGCACGAAAGCTGGATGGCATCCTCTTGCAGAATGCTTGCCTTACGCTTTGCGATGAGCTTGTTGATTGGGTCGTCGGCATCCTCTCCAAGCGCCTTGTACCGCTCGTACAGGTCCTTATGTGCTTCGCTCTTGCTTAGGCCGGAACTGCCAATAACATCGATGACCGTGTGCTCGTCCACATTAAGAACGCTATGCAGACCGTCGCATCCATGCAGGTACATGGCATAGTCCTTAGACAAAAGCGCGTTCTTTATGGCCTTGCCGTCCTCGCCTAGGCTCTGGAGATAGGCGTCGAGGCCCTGCGTGTTGAGTACTTCCGACGCGTGAGCCGGCTTTCCGTAAAAATTGTCGAAGACAAAACAAAACTGGGCGTAGTCAAATGCAATCGCGTCGTCGGGACGCTCGTCCTGCGCAAAGAAGGCGTCGCCGAAACCCGGGTCGCGCTCTGCTAGAGGACGCATGTCGTTTTCGTTGTCCACGTACAGCTTTTCGCCGTTGTACATGACGTAGTCGTAGCGGAGGTTGGTGAAGAATGTGGTGAGCGTGTGCACGGGTAGCCATACTCCGTCGTCATCGCCACGCGCGACGATGCCATACTTCGCGAGGTCGATGGTGACTGTCTCGGCGGGCTTGTTGTATTCCACGCTCCCCACGCGCATAACGCCGATGCCATCGATGTAAACGTTGTCCATTCCGTCCTGCGTGAGTGACATGCTGTTTGCGAATGCTGCTAAGTTGGGTGACGAGATCGTTCCCGCAGCCGGGTCGACTACCGCCGTGCCGCCTGTGCCGAATTCCATGGCGGTGGTCGGGTCGGCTCCCGTGTGACTCGTTAACAGCCACGTGCCATCTTCCTGCATATTGACGTCCATGGTGCCCTGCGGCATCAAGATTTGGTAGAAGTCTGCGACGTTAATATAGGCAACGTTTGGCATGTCGTCGTAAAACCGCAGTGTTGCCTGCTCGTCGGTGAGCTCCTTGCGAAATATGGGTACCTGTTTGGTTGTGTATTCGCCTGCGAGCTCGTTGATTGCGTTCGATTCGGGTGACTCCGACGACGAAGGGGCCTCGGTTGGCGCAACGCCACACCCCGAGAGCGCCATACCTAGAATCACGAACAGGACGAGCGCCGTGGACGCGAGGTTCTGCAACGCGACTGTATGGTGCCATGCATATCGAAATGTCTTCTGCTTCATTGTTCTGCCTCTTGCAAGTATCCATATGCAATAGGGGTGTGGCGGCTCATCATAAGAGAATACCTCTCCCGCTAAGTGGCGCCGTCGGCACACAGCACGCATCCTGATGCCGACTTTTACTCTTCCTCACCCAGCTCGTCGTCGATTTGTTCGAGGTGCGAAATGATGGGCAGCCTCTGCGGACAAGCATCCTCGCATTGGCCGCATTGGATGCAGTCGGCTGCCGTAACGCCGGCCTGCTCGCAAGCGCTCTCGTAGCGACGCTTGGCGTCGGCCTCGTTCTCGAACTGCAGCTTGCGATTCATGGCCTTAAAGAAGTCGGGGATGGGGATTTGCATGGGACATCCGTCGCAGCAGTAATGGCAGCCGGTGCACTCAATGTAGTTAATCTTGGCCAGCTCGGCCTGCGCGGCGGCAATCACGGCCTGCTCCTCGGCCGAAAGCGGCTTGAAGTCGCGCATGTAACTCACGTTGTCTTGCACTTGCTCCAAGGTCGACATCCCCGAAAGCACAGTGATAATACCCGGCATGCTGGCAACGAAGCGGATGGCCCAGCTTGCGTACGAAAGGCCGGTCCCCGTCGCGTCGAACACCTTGCGCACCTTGCGCGGTGGCTTGGCAAGCATGCCACCCTTGACGGGCTCCATCACGGTGAACGGAACGCCGTGCGCCTCGGCAACCTCCATGTTGGCCCGCGATTGCACCGCGGGTTCTTCCATGTCGGCATAGTTTACTTGTAACTGAATAAAGTCGATGTCGGGATGCGCGGTAAGCAAGCGCTCCAAGCGGTCGGGACCGGCGTGGAACGAGAATCCCCAGCGGCGGATAATACCGTCGCGCTTGAGGCCACGTATCCAGTCCCACAGGCCATAGTCGTCGTATGTTTGGTTATTGTTGTCTTGCACGGCGTGCAAAAGATAATAGTCGAGGTAGTCGACGCCCAAGCGTTCCATTGACGTCTTGAGCTGGGCTTTTGTTTGCTCGGCCGTGGGGTTGCCCAGCCAGGCGTTTGCCTTGGTAGTAACGGTGAAGCTGTCGCGCGGATATCGCTCCACGAGCGCCTTGCGCGTGGCGATTTCGGAGTCGCCCTCGTCATACACATAGGCCGTGTCGAAGTAGGTGAGGCCGGCGCCCATAAACTCGTCAACCATATCGCAAATCTGCGGCATGTCCATGGAGCCGTCGGCGAGCTTTGGCAGGCGCATCATGCCAAAACCGAGCTTGGGGGTGTTGTGACCGAAGTAGTCGGGTGCGTATGGCATGGGATTCCCTTCTAGGTTGTTGACAAAACTTATTTCAATGTTACACCAAATCGGGTCGATGTTGACAAGCGCCATTCGGTAAGACGCGACGGGAAGGCCTTGGCTATGCCGCTCGCGCGTCGCGCCCGATGCCCCCGTCCGACGGCCCGCGCGCTGCCTTGCCCGCTATCTGTGGCGAGCGCAGTTGGTAACAGGCGGCTGGCAGGCGAACGGCCGACCGGAAGGCGGCCGGCCGAGCCGTGCGCGTGGCAGTGGGTATGCTTGCTGTGGTACAGTTTGCGTCGTCCGCTGTTCGGCTCATGGCCCGGCCATTGATGTGACGTAGGAGGAAGGCGATGTTGCGATGAACACTGGGGATGTCGTGGTTGTTGCCGCGATTATTGCGTTGGTGGCCTTGGCAATATGGCTCATGCGACGCACGCGTGCCAAAGGAGGCTGCTCTTGTTGTCCGCATGCGGAAGAGTGCGCGAAGCGTCAACCGTGACGCGTGGCCGCTCCTTTCGGGTTGCCTCCCCAGGTTGACGATTCGCTAGTGGCTGGTGTGCGTGGGGTTTTATCTGCTCCTTTACGGCAGACCTCGCCACCTGTCAGGCTGGTGAACATTTTTGGTTGCCACTACACGAGCGCTATATTTTGGCGCCGTTGGAGTAGGATGTTGCAACGATGTAAACGGCTTGAATCCGAGAAAGGATAAAACATGGGACGTTTTACGAATCCGCGTGACCTGTACTTCGGCGAGGGCGCCCGTCACGAGGTGAAGAACTTCAAGGGCAGCCGTGCCATGATCGTTTCGGGCGGCTCGAGCATGCGCCGTGGCGGCTTCCTCGGCGAGCTCGAGGACGACCTCAAGGCCGCCGGCATGGAAGTCGCGCTCTTTGAGGGCGTCGAGTCGGACCCCAGCGTGGAGACCGTCATGAAGGGCGCCGAGGCCATGGCGGAGTTCAAGCCCGACTGGATCGTCGCCATCGGCGGTGGCTCGCCCATCGACGCGGCCAAGGCCATGTGGATCAAGTACGAGTATCCCGAGACCACCTTTGAGGACATGTGCGTTGTGTTCGGTCTGCCCAAGCTGCGCACCAAGGCCAAGTTCTGCGCCATCAGCTCTACGAGCGGCACCGCGACTGAGGTGACGGCATTCTCGATTATTACCAACTACGAGCAGGGCATTAAGTATCCTATCGCCGACTTCGAGATTACGCCCGACGTCGCCATCGTCGACCCCGAGATCACCTACACCATGCCCGCCAAGCTCTGCGCGCACACCGGTATGGACGCGCTCACGCACGCCATCGAGGCCTACGTCTCCACGGCGGCCAGCCCCTACACCGACGCCAACGCACTCTACGCCATGCGCGAGATCGTCGAGTGGCTGCCCAAGAGCTACACCGGCGACAAGGAGGCTCGCCGCCACATGCACGACGCTCAGTGCATCGCTGGCATCGCCTTCTCGAGCGGCCTACTGGGCATCGTGCACTCCATGGCTCACAAGACCGGCGCGGCCTTTAGCGGCGGCCACATCATCCACGGGTGCGCCAACGCCATGTACCTGGGCAAGGTCATCCAGTTCAACGCCAAGGACGACCGCGCGCGCAGCCGCTATGCCTACATTGCCAAGGAGGTCTTCCACCTCGCCGGCGAGACCGAGGAGGAGCTCGTGGCCGCCCTCGTGCAGATGATTCGCGACATCAACGACAAGATCGACATCCCGCAGGGCATCAAGAACTACGGTCAGGGCGGCGTGAAGTCCGACGAGTCGATTATCGACGAGAAGGAATTCTTCGAGAAAGCCCCCGAGGTCGCCGTCAACGCCATCGCCGACGCCTGCACTGGCTCCAACCCGCGCCAGCCGACGCCCGCCGAGATGGAGCGTCTGCTCGACTGCGTGTACAACGACAAGGCTGTGGACTTCTAGGCAACGGGCCACGGGCTCGGGCAACGGACCACGGGTTCAGGCAACGGGCCACGGGCTCACGGATGTTTTGCAAAGGCACATCGCTTGTCGCGGTGTGCCTTTTCTCGTAGCGCGGCTCAACGGAACCCGAAGCCGGCTGATGCTCGGGCGAGGGAGCGATGGTCTTCTTGGCGGCGTTTCCGGCCGCTTGGCCTCGGCGTTTTGGAATCCGAGACTGCTCCGTCGGTGTGACAGGGGGAGTTTGCATGTCCTGCTGGATTCTGCGGGAGAAATGTTTTTGATCAAACTTCCTCTACGGACTCGAGGATGTCGTCAAAGACTCGGCGAGCGCGCTCTTCGGTTCCGGAATCGAAGTTGCAGCAGAAGTTCAGGAATGTGCGACCACATTTGATAGTTACGACGTCGCACATCTGCAGCTTGCCTGCCACTTCGTGTGTGTAGCTAAAGCAAGTGGCTATTTGTCCTGCAACCTTACGCTCGTAGTGACCTTGGAAGGTGTACCTTTCGTTTCGCAGTGTCTTGCGCATATGCTTTTCAAGTCCGTGGTTGGTGTCGCGCGCGGTTGCGAATTTGCCGATGAAACGCCCCGCTTCGTTCCAGGTTACCGAAACGACGATGCGGTGACTCTTGTCTTGTATTGCGAATTGTCGCTTGCTTACGATGTCGGATGCAGCGTGACTCTTGGATTCGTCCATCTCGTGGAAGGCTCCCGAGTATGTAAACGACACGAGTCCGGCAATGGTCGCCTCGTATGCTCGCGCGACTTTCATTCCCATGTGTTTTCCTCTCGTGTGGAATGCCGTGCACTTCGTCATTCACTTCCGTGGTCCTTTGATTCACATGGCCATTGTATCCGACGCAGCGCAGCCGATGCCCATGTCACTCGCTCCAAGTCGGCAGTTTTTCGTTGACAAGAGTCCAGCGCATATTCCCCTGATACTATGAACGTGTTTGCAAAGCCGGGCCCCTCCGCAAAGCCGGAACCGTCTGCGCGGAGAGACGTTCGCAAGGATGGTGAGCAAGGATGGACCGTTCACGAGGGCGAAGTCATCCGCGAGGGAGGAGTTCACCACGGGAGCAGTGACGTTCGAAATGCGGAACCGCCCGCACGAGCCAAGAAAGGACCTGCAATGAGCGTTGTACTCGCACCAATATTTACTAGCGGCATGATTCTTCAACGCGAGCTGCCTGTTCGCGTTTGGGGCACAGCAAACCCAGGCGCCCGCGTTGAGGTGTGTGTTCAGGGTCAATCGGCCTCGTGTGTCGCAAACAAAAACGGCGCGTGGTCATGCACGCTTGCGCCGCTGCACGCATCGGATGCCGAAACGCTCGAGGTGCGCACGGGCGACGATCGCGTGGCCCTTTCCGACGTCGCCGTAGGCGAGGTGTTCGTTGCTGCCGGACAGTCCAATATGGAGTTTTGGATGCGATACGACCAGGACATGGAGGAGTTCCGTCCCACGTGCAACAACGCGCGCATTCGGTTTTACGATCAGCCGAAATGCTCGTATCCGCATCAGACGGACGACTTCGACTACTCCAAGGTTGGCGTATGGCGCAAAGCCACGTCTGAAGACCTTGAGTATTTCTCGGCAGTGGGCTACTACTTCGCGCGCGGCCTCGAGATGGTCCTCGACGTGCCTGTGGGCATAGTGGGATGCAACTACGGTGGCACGAAGTCGTCTGCTTGGATGAAGCCCGAGCACGCGCGTGCTGTGCAGCCCGAACAGGTCGCAGCCTTCGAGGCGCAGCTTCAGGGGCTTCCGTACGAGGAGCTGCTGGCGAACGGACGCCTCAACGTCATGGCGAATAACAAGGGCCTTGCCGAGTGGTCTGCGTGGAACGAGTTCTTCCTGCCACAGGTTCGAACGGAAGAAGAGGGTCAGGTCTTCATGGCGGCCGCGACCGGGGACGCTGCGGCTGTGATCGACGCGCAGATAAAACCCGGCATGTTAACACCCACCAAACATGCCCCGGGCGCTCTTTTCACCTACATGGTGCTGCCCATTGCGGGTTTCTCTACGCGCGGCGTGCTGTGGTATCAGGGCGAGAGCGACGACGAGGACGACGGCGCCCAAGCGCGATACGCCGAGGCACTGCGCACCATTATTGCAGACTGGCGTGAGGCCTGGCAGTGCGATGACCTTCCCTTCCTTGTGGTTCAGCTGCCTGGCCTTGGCCGGTGGGAAGGTATGAGCATGGATGCGCGTGACTGGCCCACAATTCGTGCCGGTCAGCAAAAGGTGGCCGATGAGGACGAACGAGTGTGGCTTTGTTCGATTGGCGACATGGGCAACAAGCGCGACATTCACCCCAAGGAGAAAAAACCCGTGGGCGAGCGGCTCTCTCTCCTTGCGATGCGCCATCTGCTTGGGATGCCCGTGCCGGCAGATGCCCCGCGTTGCGTTGGCGTGGAGCGAAAAGGGCCTTGGATTATTCTGCAGTTCGATCATGCCGAGGGTGGTCTTGTGCTTGCGGGCGCAGAGGTCAATGCGCTTGAAGTACTGCGCGATGGCGTATCCGTGCCGTTCCATGCGGGCATTCGGGGCGATCGTCTTGTTCTTGCGCCCGAAGAGGCGACGGCCGAACCGCTCGAGGTGCGCTTCGCCCAAAACAACTGGTACCGAATCAACCTCTACAACGGTGTTGAGATTCCTGTGTTGCCGTTCTCGGTGAGTTGCTAAGCGAGCTTCAAACGACGGCGCCGAACGATGGCACCGCTTCGACCAGCGCGGGCCGAAATTCTCGCGCTGCCGTTTCCACTAGGTGCAGAGTGACGGGCCTTGCAACCTGACGTTGGCCCGCGCGAGGGCGGCGGACCAAGACCGTCGTGCGGTCGAGTGCGTCGATACGAACAACCGTTTGCGCGAGGGCCGTGGTACGGCACGTTCCGAATGGGCACTCGCTTAGCCGTTTTGTTGGTGGATGTCTAAAAGACGATGGTCGCGGAATTGTTCGCCTGTGTTTCCACACAAGCCTTCACATAAGCTTCCACACAAGAGTGAAATCCTCAGCCAAATGTGGGGCATAGTACAAAGTAGTCAACCGTAGACAAGCGGCAAAGAAGGCATCGTCGAAAGGAGTCATCTCTATGAAAGGTCAGGCGCTAACTCAAAAAGATCTCGAGAATGTCGGCGGCGGCTTTAGAGTTAGTCAGCTAACGGACGAAGGGTACTCGAATCTCTGCGATCTCTTTGCGACATACTATGATAACCCTGAAAATGCAGAGGCCACCCAAGCATGGGACGAGTACAACAAGTATCTTGAAGAGAAATACGGCTAATTTGCAAAAAGGTTTGGTACGCAATGGCGGGCTCTTCAACGGACTAATGCGCTCATAACGTGCGGGCCCACAGGAATCGGTTGATTCCTGTGGGCCCGCGCTTTTTTGCTGGAGACCATGTTCGCCTGCGCGCATGTGGGGTGCCGTCCCAGACCGCCGGTGCGCCATCGACCGTCCGCACTAACTCTCCCAGGCGCGATGCGTTTTCGCGCGAGGGGAGACTCGCCCGCGTATGCGAGGGGCTGTCCCGGGTGCCGACGCGCCTTCGAGCGAAGGGAGACTCGCCCGCACGTATGAGAGGCTGCGGTTACGAAAGGCCGTTCCAGACGAAGCGCACGAACTCGCGCTCCTCTTCGGTGTTGCAGTATTGCAAGACCCAGTCGAGTGTTTTGCCGTTATGCTTTGCATCGATTGCAATCTTGCGCAGCTTGGTCTTGTCTACCGAAACCGTAACCGTGCCGCCTGCGACGTCATCCACGTCCTCGATGCTCAGGCTCTGCTTTTTGTCTGCCATCTTTACGCTCCGATCTACATATGTGTTGTTGTAGCAATAGTCTGCGCCCTTCATGCAGAATGGTCACAAGTATCAAGCATTCTAGCACGAGCCAGCACTAAAAAACGGCATGTTTGGGGTACTTCCGACGGGTGTGGCCGGCGTCCATACGGCGTCAATTCGGCGTACTTGCGGCAGACGTGACGGAGCGCTTACGACGAATGTGGAGAACACCACCGATGGGCGTGGCAAGCGCTTCCAATGGGTGTGACGAGTTCTTCCCCAAGACGGGTTGGCGGGTGGGTTTTGCGGTGCGTGGCAGTGTCTTGTGTGCTGGGAGACCCGCTTGGCTCAGCCCATAAGCGCTAAACGGCCCCAACAGTACACAACCTCGTAATGTGTGTCAGGGGACCCACTTAGGGCTGGCTTAGCCTGTTAAACGGCCATCTCAGCACACAACCCGCATCATGTGTGCCAACGGACCCACTTAGCCTGTCTTCTCCTTGTCGGGCCGACACGCCATGCGTACGAAAGTCCGAACGGCCTAACTCCGAACACTTTTGTTGTCTGTGTAGTGTTCGCGGACGATCGTATCGGCTTGAATGGTTCTAGGCAACACGCGAAGCCCAACGAGAGGAGTCCTTATGTCGAACATCAAAATTCACGTCCTGCACACCGGCGCCGTGTGCGCCGCGCCCGACCTGCCCTTTGGCGGGGACCATTGCAACGCCATCAAGGCGTCAGGCATTTTTCAGCCGCGCAAAAACCGGCTGTGGCTGCCCGTCTCTGTTTATCTTATCGAACATCCGAAGGGCATCTTCCTCGTAGACACCGGGTGGGCGCGAGCAATGAGTCCCGAAGGCGAGTTCAATAAAAAGGCGCAGATAAAATCGCTCGGCTCGCTCGTGCTTTACGAAGTCAACCAAGGCCAGGTGCCGCTTGGCGAGTGTGTGGACGAGCAGTTGGCTGCCATGGGCATTAAGACAAGCGACATCGACGCGGTTCTTCTCACGCATCTTGACTGCGACCACGCCAATGGCATCGCGCAAGTGAAGGATGCTAAGCGCTTTGTGGTCGCGGCCGATGAGGTGCGGTTTGCGAGCAAGCTCACCAACAAGGTTCGCTATAACAAGGCTTGGTGGAACATGGTGGAGCTTGACGAGTTCGAGTGGAATGACGACAAGGGTCCGTTTGGCAAGTCCTACGATTTTCTTGGCGACGGTTCAATTCAGCTTGTTAACATACCCGGTCACGCCGACGGTCTGTTCGCCGTGAAGGTCGTTGCCGACGACGGGCGCTTCGTCCTGCTCTTCAGCGATGGAGGTTATGCGGCGAAGAGCTGGCAGGAGCAAATAACCTCGGGCATTGCGGCCGACAAGGAACAACAGAAAGCATCCCTCGCTTGGATTCGCGACCAAAGTCTCGACCCGCTGTGCGTTGAGTCGCTTGCCAACCACGATCCCGACGTAGAGCCGCACGTCATCGAGCTGTAGCTGGCCACGATGAGCGAGAAACGTTACGCATCCTCAGCCGTCGGCAAGCCATTGCGCGGGGAGGCCATCGTTGGCAAGCGGCCTTGCGCACTTGTGACGGGCGCATCGGGCGGACTTGGAGCAGAAATCGCTCGTGTGTTAGCACAGAAAGACTTCGACCTTTTGCTTGTTGCCCGCAACGAGAACAAACTGCAGGTCCTTAAGGAGGAACTCGAGGCAGCACATGGCATCGAAGTGCAAACGTTCCCCTGCGATCTTGCGCGCGAGGACGCCGCGCTCGATGTGTACGATTACGTGTTGGGGCGGGATCTGCGTATCGACGCGCTGGTGAACAACGCGGGCTTCGGCGATTCGGGTGCGTTCCACGAGGCGGACTGGTCCCGACAGCGTAACATGGTGCAGGTGAACGTCGTCGCCATGATGCAACTTACGCGTTTGCTCGTGCCGCATATGGTGGAGCGCGGATGCGGTATGGTGTTGAACCTCTCTTCGGTGGCTGCGTTTTCTGCAGGTCCCTATATGTCGATTTACTACGCCACCAAGGCGTTTGTGCTCAGCTTTTCCGAGGCGCTCTTTGAGGAGCTTGCAGATACTGGCGCTACGGTGACGGCGCTGTGCCCGGGACCTACGGCTACCGGTTTTGAGGCGTCGGCATCCATGGGATCGGGCTCCGCAATGTTTCGACACGCGGCGAGTGCGGCGGGCGTGGCGCGCGAAGGATGCGAGGCAATGAAGAAAGGCAAAGCAGTGTGTTTGCAGAGCGCCTTTACCAAAGCGATGGCCTTCGGCTCGCGCCTCGTCCCACGCTCGGTTGCTCGCAAACTCGCCATGCGTATGAATCGGTGATGTTGCATTGGCGCGCTGGCTGTGCCAAGCGTGCCAAGTGGTTTTTCGTCTGATTTCGCCGTATTACGCTTTCCGGGATGCTCTGCGGCCTCAAACGTCGGTGTCCTGCCGTGGGTCGCAGCCCCGAAATATAAAAATAGGTACCGGAAAGCGTCTCGGCCATCAGAACCTGGACTCTTCGTTAGGTCGTCCCTCCCGCGACATAAAAAATAGCGGGCACGAACTTTTGACCACTCGTTAAAAGGCCAGATGAACGGCGCTTGGGCATAAACCATGAAACATTACGTGCCCACTGTATATTTTACACAGTGGGCACGTAATGTTTCCATATTTATGGATAAATGCTCGTGAACTGGGGTTTTGTACGACAGTTCAAAACTACGTGCCCACAAACTTTTATATGTGGGCGCTCGCGAGAGACATTGGAGGCCCGAGTTGCCTCGTGTGTGGTCCCGCGAGGCCCAGCGGGCGACGCAGTGAGGTTCCGCGAGGCGCGACGCCGCGTGAGGCGCCCAGCTGCGAGACGGGCCCCTAGCGATGCGCGTTTTGCTGCAGAATAGTGCGATTAGGCGGAATACGCTCATCGTTTATGTGGCGTCCAAGGGTGTTCTCTTTTGCTTGAATGATGGTAGTATTGCAACAGCGCGAAGGCCAAGCAAGGGAGGGACTCGTGGCGGACGCAGACGCGCCAAAAGCACGCATGCAAATGCGCGACAGCATTCTGCCAAAGTTCCCTGACCGACGCTTAAACACGGCTGCCGCGAAGAAACTACCAGTCGAAGGCCTCGGCATGCGGCATGTGTACAGAGTTACAACCGTCGTACTAGCAGCGGTGGCATTTCGCGCCGCTGACGAGCGGCTGCAACGTTCGAAGCGCGTCCAGCACTCCTTTGCGCGTCGTCTCAACAACGCGACGCGCGCAGAGCACATCCTTTTGTCTGGCTGTTTTCGGCATGGCGCGCTGGACACCCTACGAGCAACTTGGATTCGGAGCGTCCCATGAACCGAAACGCCGCGTATCGCCTAATTGCCGGCCTGCTCATTTGCGCCTTTGGTTGGAGCATTCGGGTCGTGGCCCGCCATGAAATGGAGTGGCAAGCACTCCGGACATTGGAAATTGCGGAGGAACAGCGGCGATCGGCGGCCGAGGAGGTGCGTTCGTATTCCGAGCAGGACGAGAAGACGCGCTTCGGTGATGACGACGAAACCAAGACGGTTGAGATTTATGGCGAACTTGTGTTATGCGTGCCCGTGTCGTGGGAGGAGGACGCGTGGACGGATGGCGGGGACGTCAGCTTCGAAAACTCGGACTGGGAAGGGCTTTGCACTGTTGCACGTTATGAAGACAAGTGCCTTACGTGCTCTTCCGCGCAAGACGCTGCGGAGCAGATTCTCAAGAAATATCGCTCCGTGGTGCCGGAGGACGAGGTGCCCGCGCGGGGTGTTATGGGGGAGGCGGTTTGGCTGCGCTATGCCGTGCATAAGGATGGCGACACCACCCCGCCGAGGCGCTCATACGGATTCTTTGAAGTGTTTATGTCCGGTCATGACGCGTATTGCGTTGTGTGCCTGTGTGGAGCTGATAATTACACTCGAACAGTACAACAGGAAATGTATTGTGTGCTGAACTCGCTTGGCGGCATTGAAGATGCACCGGTTTTTCTTGTGGATGGGTCGGCCGGCCGCGAGGGCGGGGCTGCCGGCCGCGAGGGCGAGGCTGCCGGCCGCGAGGGCGAGGCTGCCGGCCATGCGAACGTGAACGGTTCAGCCGGCCACGAGGGTTCGTCGGCCGGGCGCGAGGGCGGGGCAAATCTCCATGGTGATGGCTCCGCCGCCGACGAGAGCGGGCATCGGGAGTCGACTGGCGACGGCGAGACGGCTGGCGACGGCGAGACGGTCGGCGACGGCTCTGCCCCCAACGACAACAGGTGTTGGGAGTCGGCTGGCGACGGCGAGACGGCTGGCGACGGCGCGCAGACCGACGATGGCTCGGTGCGCACGTTGCTGGAATCTTTCGGCGAGTTCCAGCCCCACAGTGTGGAGGGAACGGGGAGCAAGCGCGTTGATATCCCTGTGGGGACGATGAACACCGGCATGGCGTTTCCCTGCCTGATGGAAGTGTCGTATCGTGGTACGGGCAGCTTCGTTTTGCGCCTCTATAACGATATAGACGACGAGCACCATGCGATCGTCGAGCGTTCGGGCCCCTACCATGGGTTTGTCACCAGCCTGTGCGATACATATACTACTTTTATGTCGCGCAAGCTAGACGTTACGGCGGACGGAGAGTGGAGCATTACGTTCAGCCCGCTAACCGGCATGGAGCCGCTGGAAAGCGGCAAGACGTACGAAGGGGATTATGTGACGTACTTCGACGAGCGGTCTGTTCGCGAGTTGCGCATAGTCCACGACGGCCCGGGCGTGTTTGGCGTGAGTGCGGCGGGCATGGAGGGCGATTCGCGGGTTCTTGCAGAGGTGGAGGGGCCGTACGATGAGACGGTTGCGTGGAAAGAGTCCCACACCTTACTTGCCGTGAAATCGGATGGTCCGTGGAGCATAAGCTTGCAATAGGCTGACTCTGTGATAAGTTAGTGTGCCATTTTGCAATGGGGGCCAAACAGGCCGTTTGGCCCCCGGGTTCGCCGGCCAAACGTTCCCAAACGGCACCCAAGCTGAACAATGGGTGTCAAACGTGCCATTTGGCAGACAAAAACCACGGCCAAACGTCCCAAACGACACCCATGCTGAACAATGGGGGCCAAATGCGCCACTTCTGGCCCATTCCTGGCGCGCGTCTCGTTCGTACGTCCTAAGTCAAGCTTGTGGAAACGTATCAACTCCTCGTGGAGGAGGGGCCTCCGCGCGGCATTGCGAGTCGGGCCTCCAGTCGGGTTCGGTCGCCAAATGCGCGCAATCTCGTGCCCAACGGGATTCAGGCGCGTGCCGCGCGTTTTTGTCACGCAGGGCTCGCGGAGTGTATGATGGTGGTAGACGGACGGAGGGGGAGAGCGATGAGGAAGTTCAACACCACGGGTCTTTGCGTGCCGACCATGCACTACATGGTGGACATCTCGGGGCGCGTCGAGCAGATGCGCGCCATGGTGGACGTCGGCGACTACTTCTGCATCAACCGCGCGAGGCAGTACGGCAAGACAACGGCGCTCGCGGCGCTCGAGGACGCGCTCGCGGCTGACTACGAGGTGGCGAGCCTCGACTTCCAGGCGCTCTCGCATGCCGACTTCGCGTCGGAGCCGGCGTTCGTGAGGGCGTTCTGCCGGGTCGTGCTGCGCACGCAGGCGGAGGTCCCCGCAGACGTCGCGGGCCGCATGCGCGAGATCTCGCGCGACAGGGCGACCGAATGGGTGATGGGCGACCTGTTCGACGTGATATGTGACTGGTGCGAACAGAGCGTTCGCCCCGTCGTCCTCATCGTGGACGAGGTTGACAGCGCGACGAACAACCAGGTGTTCCTGGACTTCCTGGCCCAGCTGCGCCAAGGCTACCTCAGGCACAGGAAGCGGCCCTCCTACCCGGCGTTCAAGTCCGTCGTGCTGGCTGGCGTTACCGACGTGAAGCACCTCAAGGCGAAGATTCGCCCCGAGGACCAGGCCAGGCCCAACAGCCCCTGGAACATAGCGGCCGACTTCGACGTGGTGATGTCGTTCGACGGGACCGACGTCGCGGGCATGCTCGCCGGCTACGAGGCCGATCACGCCACGGGCATGGACGTCGCGGCCGTCGCGGCGGAGATAGTGGCCTGGACCGGCGGCTACCCCTTCCTCGTGAGCCGGGTGTGCCAGCTCGCGGACGAGCGAGGCCTAGGTTGGGACCGCGAGGGGCTGGACGCGGCGGTGAAGGCGCTGCTCGTCGAGAGCAACACGCTCTTCGAGTCCCTGTCCGGCAAGCTGGAGGTGTACCCTGGCCTCAAGTCGCTCCTGCGCTCGGTGCTCATGGACGGCGAGCGGCTCCCCTACAGCGCCGACCACGACGGCCTCGCACAGCTCATGTCGTACGGCTTCATCCGCAGGGGCCCCGACAACTCCGTGCGGGTGGCCAACCGCGTCTTCGAGACGCGCCTCTACGACCTCTTCATCCTCGAGGACGCGATTGCGGGCAGCCGCGCTTACAGCGCCGGCGACCTCGGGCGCAGCCGCTACGTGCGCGGCGGTCGGCTCGACATGCGTGCGGTGCTCGAGGGCTTCCGCGAGGCGTACGGGCGCGTGTGGGGTCCCATCGAGGAGGGCGACCACTTCGGCGAGTTCGACGGGCGCAGGCAGTTCCTGCTCTTCCTCAAGCCCATAATCAACGGCACCGGGAACTACTACATAGAGGCGCAGACCCGCGACCAGACGCGCACCGACGTCGTGGTGGACTACGCGGGCGAGCAGTTCGTCGTGGAGCTCAAGATCTGGCGGGGCCCGCGCTACAACGAGGAGGGCGAGCGGCAGCTGAGGGGCTACCTCGACCACTTCGGCCTCGACGTCGGCTACATGCTCTCCTTCAACTTCAACAAGGGGAAGGAGTCTGGCCTCAGGCGCGTCTCCGTCGGCGACAAGGTCCTCTGGGAGGAGACGGTCTAGCTGTAGAACGGCGCACTCGAGAATGCGAAATCGACTCTCTGCGGCAGATTAAGCCGTGCGAATTGATGGCGTCAATGAGCTGGTATGTGGACGAGAACGGCGGGACGCAGATGTGCGAGGGGTACACCCCCGTAACCGAGGCCATGAGCGGTGCCACAATCGATTCGGGCTGGTACGCGGTTCTCGGTGACGTGGTGATTGCGGAGCGCCCCGAGATCGAGGACGATGCCGAGGTCACGCGTCTGGGCTGTGTGCTGTGGATGCGAATCAGCGCCGCGTTATTGTCCTATAATCGAACCTGCATTTGCAAAACATCTGGCAATGAGAGAAGGACGGGAAGTCGTGAGACGAATCAAACGAGCCGCAATGGTTCTTCTCGCGTTCGTGCTTGTCGTCGGGCTTTGGGGTTGTTCCGGGCTTGGCGTACCGGCAACTACGGAGGAGCTACTGGTTCGGTACGTGGCCAACGAGGACGTCGACAACTTTAGCGCAGAGGTTAACGTGGGCATGAACGTAAACGCGCTGGGCGTGCGTGCGACCGTTCCCACAACGACGCACCTGCGCGCGGCAAACAACACGGCGCACGGAACCATCGAGGTGGACCTCTCTGCCCTCGATACGCGCAACTACACGATGGAGTTCTATGCCGAGTTGCTCGACGACGCGCTCAACTGCTACATCGGCACGCCCAATGGCGACGCGACCACGTGGAAGCTCTGGAAAATCGACATGACGTCAAAAATCGACATTCGTACTATCACCGAACTGCTTTCGGCTTCCGAGCTTACGGTAATCGCGAAGGACTCCGACGACAAGGTTGCCTACGAGCTCACAGTGCCAACCGCAAAGGTGCTCGAGACGACGTTCGACATAACGGCCGGTTCTGCCGAGCTCGGTGGGCTAAACGAGCAAGGCATACTCGACGCGGTTGGCAAAGACAAGGTTCGCGTTGGGTTTACGGAAGACTGTTTGATGCGGTCTATCGACAGCAGGGCAATGCTTACCTTCAAAGGCGCAGAGACAAACAACGTTGTAGTGCGCACGGGCATCGATGTGTCCGCAACGCTTGACGACTACGGCAAGGTCGATCCGGCGGAAGTTGCCATACCCAACGAGGTTCGCGAGGCCGCCGTTCGCACTGACGAACCCGTCGACGTCATTGAGGTAATCGGTGCCGATAGCCCCCTTGCGGGTGCAGTCGGAAAAAGAATGTAAGGCGAGCGAGTTGTTCAAACGAATCGAGGCAAAAAACGTTGTAATCCATAGATAAGGACCCGCCTAGAGGGATCTGCCGAGTGCGACCGCGAGAACAGCCACGAGAAGTCCCGCCCAGAACGACCACCCGGGACGACCCGCCAAAAGACCCGCGAGAACGACCGCACGAGCAACCGCGAGAACGACCCGCTCCGAACGAACGACGCGCGAACGACCACCCAGAAGGACCCATTGAAAAAGGTGATGCCGCTTGAAAAAATCAATCGCAATATTCAAACGCGATCTGCTCAGGTTGCTGCGCAATCCCATTGCGTTGGCCATTGCGCTGGGCGTCGCCATCGTGCCATGTTTGTACGCATGGCTCAACATTGCCTCCAACTGGGACCCCTACGAAAACACGAGCACCATCCCCGTTGCCGTCGTAAGCGAAGACAAGCCGGTGACGATGGCCGAAATGGGCAGCATTTGCGTTGGCGACATGCTCATCGAGCAGCTTGCCGATAACGACAAGATTGGCTGGACATTCCCCAAATCCGAGGACGAAGCGCTCGAAAACGTTAAGCTGGGCAACTGCTATGCAGCCATCGTGATCCCTGCGGACTTCACGAAAAACCTCACGGGCGTGATGGAGGGCAAAACGAACAAGGCTCACCTCAAGTACTACGCCAACGAGAAGGTCAATGCCATTGCTCCCAAGGTTACCGATACCGGCGCGTCAACGGTGGAGACGACCATCGACGAACAGTTCGTTGCCGTGGCGGGCGAGGTAATAGCCGAAAAGCTCGGAAGCCTTGCCGATAAACTCACCGTAGGGGTTGACGAGGCTGCCGAAAGCATTGCCACCGCGCTAAACGAGGCTCATACGGCGCTCGAGAACGTGGACGGTCAGCTCGACGGCCTTTCTCAAAAACTTGAAAACGCGCAGACTTCGCTTGGGGATGCGTCAGACAAACTCAAAGGCTTGCAAGGAAAGGGCACGGAGGCGGGCAACGCAATAGGCGACGCATTGAACGGCTTCGACCAAACGCGCACCAACGCGCGCAACCTTATGGTCGATATTTCAAACGCGATGGGCAGCGGGTCCTCAACCATCTCGTCGCTCGCGTCGCAGGGCACCTACGACATCTCGTCGCTCGCGGGTGACATAGGCTATGCGCAATCTCAGGTAAACGCTGCAATCACAAAGCTGGAGCGCGATCTTACCGATAACGAAGCCCTTACGACGAAGGTAACCGAAACTCTTACCGTAGTGCAGTCTCTCGACCCACAGGGCGATTCTGGTGCAGCAGATACAAAAACCCTGCTGGAGCAGCAGCTGAGCGAAGAGCGTGACGTTCTTGTAAACATCTCGAACTCGCAATCCGACAAGTTGGATGAGCTGAGGGGCATCGCGAGCAGGCTCGAGGCGGCGGCCGAAGAGGTGCGGGGATTCTCCAAAAACGTCGACAACAAAGTGCAAGACGCAACAAAGGCGCTGCAAAATGCGCAGACGGAGGCTATAGGCACCGACCTTAACGAGGTGGACGCAGCGCTCGATTCGTTCGTTGGAGTTGCCAAGCAGCTTGAAACAGCCGCTCGGCTTGTCGACCCGGTTGTTTCGCAAACGGTGGATGTTGCGACGCAGCTCAAGAACACGCTTGAGCAGACTAACGGCGCGCTTGCTTCGACTCGCGCCTCGTTAGGTGGTCTCATGGCTTCCGTAGACGAGCTCACGAGGGAGTTGGAGGTCATTCGCACTTCCGACACGTGGACAGTACTTAAGGGCATGGCCACTACCAATCCCGCGGGCGTAAAAGAGTTCCTTTCGGCGCCCGTTGCCGTGAGTGAGAATCGCTTGTATCCCGTGGCAAACTACGGGACCGGCGTCGCGCCGTTCTTTACGAGCGTTGCCTTGTGGGTTGGCTGCATCGCGCTCGTTGCCGTTTTCAAGCTGGAAGTGGACGACGAGGGAGTGGGCAAGGTGCGTCCGTGGCAGGCCTACTTTGGTCGCTGGTTGCTCTTCGTACTGTTGGCCGCCCTATGCGCCGTCGTATGCTGCACGGGCGACCTGCTTTTGGGCATTCAGTGCGATTATCCGGTATTGTTTTATGTAAGCGCAATCGTCGCCTCGTTTGCTTTCGTTAACGTGGTTTTTGCTCTTTCGGTGGCGTTTAAGCATTTGGGCAAGGCCATTGCCTTTACGCTCATTATTTTGCAGGTTCCGGGCTCTGCGGGCATGTATCCCATCGAGATGATGCCGCCGTTCTTCCAAGCCATTGGTCCTTGGCTGCCGTTCACGTACTCGAACAACGCCATGCGCGAGGCCATCGCCGGCCTTTATGGCACCAACTTGGCATACAACCTGTTTATGCTGCTCCTGTTCGTGCTGCCTTCCATTTTGGTAGGCGTTACCGCGCGGAGCCACCTGGTTAACATCAACTCGCTATTTGATCGCCGCTTGCGCGAGACCGACCACCTCATGGTGAGCGAGGTCGTGCCCATCGAGGACGACCGTTTCCGCCTGGCTACCGTCGTTAAGGCAATGCACGACCCGCAGGAATATCGCGAGATATTTGAGGAGCGCAGCGCTGCCTTCGAGGCCGCCTATCCTACGCTTTTGGCGCGGGGCGTGGTGGCGCTCATGGTTATTCCGGCCGCGCTCTTCGTGCTAGCCCTCGCAATCGACGACAAGCTGCCGCTCATTGCGGGTTTGGCTTTGGCGCTCATAGCGATTTACATATACATCATTGTGGTCGAGTACTTCCACGATCGCATTATTCGCAAGCGCGTGCTCACCGAGCTTTCGCCCGAGGAGCTTGAGGAGGTCTTTACGAAGACCTTGCGCGACGAGCTCATGCCGTATGCCTCCATCGACGCGATTATCGAGAGGCGGCGCAAGCGGCGGGCCAAGAGCGTGATTGGCAAGGTGCACCAGCGTGTGGCGCAGCGCATCGAGCAGGCCGACGAGCGCGGCGAGGCCGAAGCGGATGAGACAAATGCAGGCGCGGCGAACGAGGCGGGTGAGGCGGCCGAGACGACCGAGACTGGCGCGGCGGGTGCGACTGGCGAGGCAGGCGCGGCGAACGAGCCATCCGAGGCGGCCCAGCCGCCCGAGCCGAACGAAACGACCAACCCATCTGTACCGACCGAGCCAAACTCCTCCGAGGAAGGTGATGAGCGATGAAAAAGATCTTTGCCATCCTAAAACACGACATCTCGCAGGTACATCGCAACGCCATCGCGCTGCTCATAATCATGGGCCTCGCCATCATGCCCTCGTTCTACGCCTGGTTCAACATCGCGGGCGGCTGGGACCCCTACGGCAATTCGGGGCAGGTCAAGGTCGCACTTGCCAATTCCGACGAAGGCGTTGAGGGAAGTATCCTGCCCTTCCACATAAACGTGGGCGAGCGGGTGGTCACCTCGCTTACGGGAAGCACAAAAATCGGATACGTTGTTACCGAAGAGGACGAGGCCATCGACGGCGTGCGTTCGGGCAAGTATTATGCGGCCGTTGTCATCCCCAAGAATTTCTCTGCTAACCTTTTAAGTGTGCTTACCAAGACGCCCGAACATCCCCAGCTCGAGTACTACGTTAACGAGAAGCGCAACGCCATTGCTTCAATCGTGACGGGCAAGGCGTCGGGGTCCGTGCAAACCATGGTGAACGAGGGCTTTACCGAAGCGGTTACCCAAGTCGCAACCGATCTGTTCGACGAGGTGTCGAGCCTCACGAACAAAGACGGCGTCGGCGCGATTGGCGAGGGCCTGCGAAGGTCGCTCGATGGCGCGCTCACGGCGCTCGAGCAGTCATCGGCCGACATCGATGCCTACAAAGACGTCGTGTCGTCGATTCGAAGTGTTATGAGCTCGTCGGCCGCGGTCCTTGGCAACAGCTTCGGGTCGCTCAACGTTGCCGGCTCGTTATCGGATGCAGCCGATGGCGTGCGCACGCTCGACGGGGTGGCGTCGCGCGCGAAGGATGCAGCTAGCTCCTCAATTGACGCGGGCAAGGATTCCGTGGAGGACGTTAAGGCTGCGATTGACGACGCCTTTTCCGTCGCCGGCGACAAAACCGATGAGCTTATCGACGCCCTCGGACGCGCGAACGATATTGCAAAGTCACGCAGGGACGAACTCGTTGACTTCCGCGACAAACTCGCGAATCTCAACGGGGAAGTGGCGTCGCGTGAGGCGAGCTTCGGCGACCTTTCGGTGGTGCTGAGCGTGGAAGCCGATATCTCCGATACGCTCACGAGGGCCGACAACGCCATTGGGTATCTTAACGAACTCATCGACACTGTAGACAAAACCACTGGGGACATACAAACCACCAAAACCGATGCGGAGTCGGGCCGCGCGCAACTGCAGGACCTCGCGTCTTCGGCGCAGGACGCCATCGAGTCCGTGCGTTCGAGCTACAACGACAACCTGAGCGGCTCGCTCGACGATATAGCCAACACCATTGATGGTGCTGCTGCCAAGGCAACTGATATTTCGAACTCTCTCAAGACGGGATCGGAGGAGCTTTCGTCCACTATAACGGAGACAAGCGACGATCTCAAAAAGTTGGAGGATTCGCTGGACGCTGCTGCCAAGAAGCTTTCCGACGCTACCGACAAACTCCAGGGGCTTCGCGACAGACTTACCGGAGCGCTTTCGTCGGGCGACATGGACCTCGTGCGAACCATTATGGGTGGCGATACGGCGGCGCTCGTGAGTTTTTTGGCCGCGCCCGTTGAGCTCGACCGTGAGGCGTTCTTTGCCGTAGAGAACAACGGCTCTGCCATGACACCGTTTTATACGACGATGGCCTTGTGGGTGGGCGGCACGCTCATGGGTCTTGTTATATACGTGGGCATATCCAAGAAGACGGAGGAAGAGACGGGCGCTTCTCCGCGGCACGCATACCTTGGCCGACTCGCCTTCTTCCTGTTGGTGGGTGCGCTGCAGGCGACGATTTTGCTGCTGGGCGACATGTACATTCTGCGCGCACAATGCGATAACCCCGCGCTCTTTATGCTCACGGGGTATCTTGCGTCCACGGTGTTCATTAACATTATTTATGCTCTGGCCACGTCGTTTGGCGATGTCGGCAAGGCGATTGCCGTGTTCATTATGGTGTTGCAGGTGGCGGGATCTGGCGGAACCTTCCCCGTGCAAATGCTTCCGCCGATCTTCCAAAAAGCGTATCCGTTCCTTCCCTTCGTTCACTCCGAGAACGCCTTCCGCGCTGCGATGTTTGGCACGTACAACAACGACTGGCTTGTGGAGATGAGCATACTCGTTTTGTTCCTCATACCGGCGCTGGCGCTGGGGTTGCTGCTGCGCAAGCCCTTCGTTCCCGTTAACGAGTGGATAGAGGAAAAGATGGAGGAAACCAAGCTTATGTAGGGTTGGCCGCGGGATGTCGTGCTCTTGGGAGCCGCCGAATGGGCGTGGCAACGGGGACGTAGGGTGTTGTCACGCCAACGTCCCCGCGTCCCGCCCGCCGAAGCCCGCGGCTCCCGTGCTGGCGATTGGTGCTATCCTGGCCGTGGCCCGTTAGCCGTGGCCCGTGGTCCGTTGGCCGGCGGCCGCTGCCTGTTGTCGCACCCGTGCTCGTTGGTCATACCCGCGTTCTGAGTACTTGGGTTCAAGAGCTGATGGACACGAAGTTTTCGGGCGTTTCGCAGAGCCCCGGCCGGTGGGCGCGTTCCCATGATTTCTGCAGCACCCTCATTCCTCAATGTGTTTCAGCTGGCGGCATGTGACGTTATCTCATGCGTGCCTTGGCGCGCGAGCTCGGTTTTGCGAGGGCGTTCAAAACTATGTGTCCACAATCCTCGGTACGGAAGGGGCGTTGTTCCTCGAAATCGTGCCTCGCGAGTGCCAATCGTCAGGTGCCAAAGAGTCGACGCTTGGTGCTTTGCGTAGTACACAAGAAGATGGAATCAACATTCTTTCACGCTTAAGAAATACTCGTTAAGTGCGAAAAAATGTTGATAAGAGATTACATATCATAAGTCGTACGACGCTCTGACCTGCGCTTTTATCACTGAGAAGACTATTACATAAGTATACAAATCAAGATTTTTTCGCACTTCAGGAATGCTCGTTAAGTGCGAAAAAATGTTGATTCTAACGTACGTCTAAACTGATGCCCGTGGCGCCCCGACCGCTCCACGGCGGGCCGCTCGGCGTGGCGCCCCGTGGCATCTGCCGTTTCGTGTGTCGGGGTCATGCTCAGGTGTGCTATTTCTACTGTGTCTGGTTGGAAGGAGGTCCGCCCGCCGCGGGCGGGGCGAGATGCCA
Source organism: Atopobiaceae bacterium (assembly GCA_017510785.1). Classification (GTDB taxonomy): domain Bacteria; phylum Actinomycetota; class Coriobacteriia; order Coriobacteriales; family Atopobiaceae; genus RUG440. Next base: position 25,263 of record JAFWMH010000055.1, read on the forward strand.
TGGGAGGGGGTTGACAGGCATGCGGAACGGCGTCACGCTCCTCAGAGCAGAGCAGAGCAGAGCAGAGC